>DASZGL010000133.1:0-16361 GCA_035938875.1 Candidatus Dormiibacterota bacterium | reverse complement strand
GATACCCGTGGGGAACGGATAGCGACCGGGGAGGCCCCAGAGGGCGGCGCCCAGCAGCCGCCCGGCGCTGTCGACCGCAAGGTCGACTCGGCCGGCCACCGACGCGATGCGAACCTCGGCGGTGACGAAGGCGCCGACCTTGCGCAGGCGGCTGCGGTCGTCGGGAAAGAACCAGCGATACAGGGGATCGTCGACGAACGCCCGGGCGAGCATCGCCGCCACCTCATCGAGGCGACGGTCGTCGTAGGGGGCCACGATTGCAGCGGAAGGTTCCATCCCAGTCGTCTCCTCCACGAGCGCAGAGGGTAGCGGCATCGCGCCCCCTCGGCGCGCCCCCGGGAGCGTACGCGTGCCTCGTCTTCCTGTGGGCCAACCGGCCGGGTTGGTGGTGACTAGGCCAACGCAGGCCGCCGGGCGAGGACGACAGAGATGGTGAGCACCCAGATGAACACGATGCCTATCGGGAAGAAGGCCGCCCCCGCGATTCCGGCGACGCACGCGACGTAGCCAAAGATTGTCAGCGCCCGCCCGAAGTAGCCGGACCGCTGCGCATGCCGAATGATGGTGAAGATGGCAGCTGCCGCGACGAACATGCCGCCGACGCCCGAGAGCACGAAGCCCATGTCCACCGTCAGCCGAAGGATGTCTGCGTCCGTGGGGATGGGCGTCACCGAGAAGACGGTCCCTCCGGGGATCGTGGCCTCAGTGAGCCCGCCGACGGCGATCAGCGCGCCGGCGACGGCAGCGAGCACAAGCGGGAGCGGATCGCGAATCTCGGTGGCTGCGGCGGCGCGCACCCGTGCGTACAGGCGCGTCAAGAAGACGACCAGCGCGATCCCGCACACGATGAGGAGGTATCCGCCGATCAGGATTCCAACCCGGTGGCCCCGGTCCGCGAAGAAGTTGAGCCACTCCTTGTTCGTGGCGTCGTCACTGGGTGTGTTGACGGCGAAGATGCTGGCGACAAAGGCGACCACAACGACAACCCCGGGAATCGCCGCTACCCACGAAGCGCCCCGGCCCGTGTCCCGGCTGCTTCCCACCGCCTGGCCCATCGTGGCATCCGCCATGGCAAGCACCTCCGCTCATCGCGTGAACCGTCCGTCGGCCCCCCGCCGGCGTCCCCGTGCGGCCCGCATCATGCCATCAGCCGCGCATCTGCGCCCGATTTGCGCAGCCAGCGGTGACGCTCCAACGAGCCGGAGTGTGTCTTTAGCGATCAGCGGGCGCGGAGGGCATGTGCGCGCGGCGAGTTCCGCAGCCGTCGGCTACGCCCTCGAGCGCATGCGCGGCGAGGACTGTCTCCCACCCCACGGATTCCGCACCCGACCACCGCGAATCCGCGGGGACCCCGGCGGCAGCGCGCACATGCCCTTCGTGCCCGCCGGCGCCCAGGTCGACTCGCTGCGGCCTCAGACCTCTTTGAATTCGGCGTCGACGACGTCGTCGCCACCGCCGCTGTGCGCACCACTGTCGCCGCCAGCGGTGCCACCGTCGTGCGGAGGCTCACCGCCGCCGCCGGTCGGTGCGCCCGCACCCGCGTAGACGGCTTCGCCGATCTTCTGGATCGAGCCCTGCAAGTCGTCGTGGGCGCGCTTGATGGCGTCGGGGTCGTTGGCGCTGATGGCGTCGCGGACCGCCTTGATCTTGGTCTCCATCTCGGTGCGAAGCTCCGCCGGAACCTTGTCGCCGGCGTCCTTGAGCGCCTTCTCCGCCTGGAACGCGAGGTGATCCGCGTGGTTGCGCGTCTCGACGACCTCCGCCTTCTTGCGGTCCTCCTCGGCGTTCTGCTCCGCCTCTTTCACCATGCGCTCGACCTCTTCCTTCTGCAATGTCGTCGAGCCGGTGATGGTGACCTTGTTCTCCTTGGCGGTGCCCAGGTCCTTGGCTGTGACGTGGAGGATGCCGTTGGCGTCGATGTCGAAGGTGACCTCGATCTGCGGCATGCCGCGCGGTGCCGGTGGGATGCCGTCGAGCGTGAATGTGCCGAGGATGCGGTTGTCGCGGGCCATGGGACGCTCGCCCTGGAGGACGACGATCTCGACACCGGGCTGGTTGTCCGATGCAGTCGAGAACACCTGGCGCTTCTGCGTGGGGATCGTGGTGTTGCGTTCGATGAGCTTGGTGTTCACCTCGCCCTCGGTCATGATGCCGAGGCTCAACGGGGTGACGTCGAGGAGCAGGACGTCCTTCACCTCGCCCTTGAGCACGCCAGCCTGGATGGCGGCGCCGACGGCGACCACCTCGTCGGGGTTGACGCCGCGGTGCGGTTCCTTGCCGGTGAGCTCCTTGACCAGGTTCTGGATCACCGGCATGCGCGTCGAGCCGCCGACGAGGATCAGCTCGTCGAGCTCGCTCGCTGACAGACCTGCGTCCTTGAGCGCTTCGGCGAACGGCCTGCGGCAGCGCTCGGTGAGGTCGTCGGTCAGCTGCTCGAACTTCGCCCTGGGGAGGTTGATCGCCAGGTGTTTGGGGCCCGAGGCGTCGGCGGTGATGAACGGCAGGTTGATCTCGGTCTCCTGCCGCTGCGAGAGCTCGATCTTCGCCTTCTCGGCGGCCTCGGTGAGCCGCTGCAACGCCTGGCGGTCACCGCGCAGGTCGATGCCCTGGTCGCGCTTGAACTCGTCGGCGAGCCAGTCGACGATGCGGCGGTCGTAGTCGTCGCCACCGAGATGGGTGTCGCCGTTGGTGGCCTTGACCTCGAAGACGCCCTCGCCGACCTCGAGCACGGAGACGTCGAAGGTGCCGCCGCCCAGGTCGAAGACGAGGATCTTCTCGTTCTCCTTCTTCTCCAGCCCGTAGGCGAGAGAGGCCGCGGTTGGCTCGTTGATGATGCGCAGGACGTTGAGCCCGGCGATCTGCCCGGCGTTCTTGGTCGCCTGGCGCTGGGCGTCGTTGAAGTACGCCGGCACGGTGATCACCGCGTCGGTCACCTTCTCGCCCAGGTACGCCTCGGCGTCGGCCTTGAGCTTCTGCAGGACCATCGCCGAGATCTGCTCGGGCGTGTACGTCTCGCCGGCGACCTCCACCTCGACGCGGCCGTCCTTGCCGGCCACGACCTTGTAGGGAACCTGCTTGGCCTCGGTGCCGACCTCGCCGAGCTGGCGGCCCATGAAGCGCTTGATGGAATAGACGGTGTTCTCGGGGTTGACCGCCGCCTGCCGCCTGGCCAGCTGGCCGACGAGCCTCTCGCCGGTGCGGGTGAAGGCGACGACCGAGGGGGTGGTGCGACCGCCCTCTGCGTTGGCGATGACCACCGGCTCGCCACCCTCCATCACCGCGACGACGCTGTTGGTGGTGCCGAGATCGATGCCGACGGTCTTGGCCATGTGGGGGATGCCTCCGGGAAATGAAATCTCGTTGCGCACGGCATGATGCCGCGATCCATTGATACCGCGCCGCGCCGCTCAGCTAAACGCCGGCGGGCGCCGCGCTCGGCTCAGTTCCGGCCGTTGGAGCCGGACGCCGCCAGGGGAAGGGTGAGCGTGAAGGTGCTGCCGGTGCCCGCCTCGGAGACCGCGGTGATGTCTCCGCCGTGCTTGCGGGCGAGCTCGCGTGCCATGTAGAGCCCCAGGCCGGTGCCGGGGATCTGGCGGTGTTCCGGTGGCACCACCCTGCCGAAGCGGGTGAAGAGCCGCGGCAGGTCCTCGGTGCGTATGCCGATGCCTCGGTCGCTAACCGCGACCGCCGCGGTCTTGGTGTCCTTGGAGAGCTCCAGGTGGATCTCGCCGCCTTTGGGCGAGTACTTGATGGCGTTGCCGATGAGGTTGACGAGGATCATCTCCACGCGCTTGGGGTCGACCAGCAGCGGCAGTGGCGCCGGCGGGGCGTCGACGACGATGCGGTGGGTCGCGCCCGCCAGGGGCGCGAGCCGGCGGGTGGCCTCGGACACCAGCTCGCGGAGGTCGGTGGTCTCCAGGCGCAGCTGCATGCGGCTGTCGTCGAGGCTGGCTGCCTCGAGCATCTGGTCGACCAGCTCGGTCATGCCGTCGACCGCGTCGGTGAGCACCGGCATCACCTCCCTCGCCGACTGCGGCAGCTCGCCGAGGCTGCCGTCGGCGACCAGCCCGAGGTAGCCCTTCATCACCGTCAGCGGCTGTTTGAACTCGTGCGAGGCGAGGCGGAGGAAATCGGACTTGCTCTTCTCCAGGGCCGCCAGCTCAGCCTCTTGCCGCTCGTGCTCACGCAGCGCCCAGTTGAGCAACCACAGCCCGGCGACGAGCAGCAGTCCGAAGACAAGGGTGATCACCAGCACGGCCTTGCGCAGGTCATTGGCCTGCGCGTAGGCGGTCGAGGCGGGGATGTCGGCGGTCAGCGTCCAGCCCAGGGAGGGGAGCGGGGCGAACCCCGAGACCTGGCGGCCGCTCGCGGTGTCACGATCGACAACGCCGTTCTGTCCGTGCAGCGCAGCGGTGACGACCGGGTCGGTCGACTGCGATGTCAGGCCGGATGACGCCGTCCCTGGTGCAGCAACGACAACGCCGCGCTGATCGGTGACGGTGAGCGACAGGTCGTTGGACTTGGCGAAGTCATCGGTGAATGACTGGATGGTCGCCAGGCTGTACTCGACGGCGACGACACCGATGACCTGGCTATCTGTACCGGGGGGATTGTGGGCGCCAACGGGTGCGCCCACAGCAACAACGCGCTGCGGCGCCGCCAAGCTCTGGTCGACGAACGCCGCCGACACATGAAGCCGTCCGGCTCTGGTGACCGCCGCATACCAATCAGTCGATGCCACGTTGCTGCCCAGCAGCGATGGTGCATCGGGAACCGCGGCGAGCACCCTGCCGTCGGCGTCCATCAACCGCGTCGCGGTGATGTCGGCACGCGCTCCATTGAGCTGCAGCAGCTCAGACTTGATGGCGTTCTGGTCAGCGTGGGCAGGATCTCCGTTACCCATGGCCTGGGCAAGCGACGGCCGCTGGGCGAAGGAGTTGACCAGGTCGGCGAGGCCGACCATGTGCCCCTGCACGTAGTCGGCGCTGACCTTGGCGGAGCCGCTCAACCGGTCCTTGACCTGGCTGGTGACGGCGTTGGAGGCGATCAGCGTCGCCGACAGGCTCAGCGTCAGCAGTGGGCCGAAGCTGAGCAGGACGGCGAGAACGATCAGCCTGCCCCGGGGGGACGAACGCAGGCGTTTCATCGGTACTGGCTCAATGTGACACGAACTGGGGGGTGGTCAAGGCAAGCCACTGTCATAGGTGGGCGACGATCGGGAAACGGCGGCCCCACCCCGGAGCACCGGCTAGGCTGTCGTCGTGGCCGACTCCGGGGCGGACGACAAGCTCGATTCCACCTTGCGTGAGCTGCGCCGGCGGGCCGACGAGGACTTCGTCGCCCCGCCGGTGGTGCACGAGCCCGGCCGTCACCAGGTCGATCTGCCGGCCGTGGGGCTGCGGGTCAGCGTGACCCGGGCCCGCTATCCCAACCGACCGGACGGCGTCGAGCAGTACGCGGTGACCATCTCGCGCTCCAGCCTCGACGCACCGCCCGACGACGAGGAGGTCGGGCTGGTCCTGCGCGGCGCCTTCGGTGAGCTCGCCGGCCAGGCGGTCGCCAGGCCGTCGGGATCGGCGATCAGGATGTTCCGTGTGCCGGCGGCCGACTGAGCCGTTGCGTCGCAGGGTACCGTCGGCGATGTGTGCACCATCCTGCTCGCTTGGCGCTGCGTCGCCGGCGCCCCGGTGCTCCTCGCCGCCAACCGCGACGAGCTGATCGCCCGCCTCAGCGACGCCCCGGGCGTGCTCGTCGAGCAGCCGCTGACCGCCGGCGGCCGCGACCGCGTCGCCGGGGGGACCTGGCTGGCGGTGACCGCGGACGCGCGCGTCGCGGCGGTGACCAACCGCCACCAGGGTGAGCGCGATCCCAGCCGGCGATCGCGCGGCGAGCTGCCGCTCTTGCTCCTCGGCAGCGCCGACGACGCCGCGGCGCACGCGCTGGTCGCCGGGCTCGACGCCGGCGCCTACAACCCCTTCAACGTCCTCTACGTGTCGCCGGCGATGGCCGTCGTCGGTCACGGCCGCGCCGACGGCCACGTCGACGTCGTCGACCTGGCGCCCGGGGCCCACGTGCTCACCGTCCATGATGTAGATGACACCGATCAGGTCAAGGTCGCTGCATTGCGCGGGATGCTCGACCGCGCCCTCGCCGGCGCTTCGGACGCCGGCGCTGCGTTGCTGGCCATGGAGGAGGTGCTTCGCGACCACGGTGGCGAGGGCCGCGGCGGGGTCGACGCGGCCTGCGTGCACGGCGACGTCTACGGCACGGTGTCGTCGTCGTCACTGCGGATCGACGACGACGGCGGCATCGTCTATCGCCACGCGCAGGGCAGGCCGTGCGTCACCCCGCACGTCGACGTCAGCGCGCTGCTCAGCCGACGAAGTGAGATGTCGAGAAGAGCACCAGGTTGAAGGTCAGCAGCACCGGGAAGATGGTCAGCACCATTCTGTCCACCCACATGCGACGGCCGGCGACCGCGAGGAGCACGAACAGGGGGACGTCGACCGCCGCGTAGCGCGCCGTGCTCTCCAGCGGGCTGAAGAACGCCTCGCGAAAGCAGAGCGGAACGATCATCACCGCGGCGTAGGCGACGTACGACCAGGGAAGGCGGCGCACCATCAGCGGCAACGCCGCGATCGCCAGCAGCGCGGTGACCAGGTTGAGTGGCTCCTCGGCGTGGGTCCCGTCGATGACCGTGCTGACGCTGTCGGCGATCGCCGTCCAGGGAGCGACGAAATGCTGCCCCCACTTGGTGTTCATCGCGGTCAGCGGTGACGTGCCCAGCGTTTGCCATGCCCAACCGACGTACATGGCCATGGTGACGCCCGGCGTGAAGGCGGCCAGGTGGGCGAAGCGGAAGGCGCGCTCGCCCCTTGCCCTGCGATCGCGAGCGTCACTGATCGCCTCGACCACCAGGGGAACAAGGAGCAGCACTCCCTGGATGCGACAGAGGCCGACCAGCGCGCCGCAGACAGCAGCCACCCACCAGCGCCGCCGCCGCGCGGCGAGCAGGCAGCCGATGCTCAGCGCCAGGAACAGCGACTCGCTGAACGGTGCAAAGAAGAAGAGCGCCGCAGGCGCGAGGGCGATGTACATCAGGCTGCGACCGGCGGTCGGCCGGTCGATGTCACCGGCGACGAGGCGGTGAAGCAGGACCAGCGCGACCACCAGGGCGACGGTGCTGATCACCAGCCCGGCAATCGCGAAGCTGCCGCCGAAGATGATGCCGACGACGTGTTCCAACCCGGGATACAGCGGGAAGAACGCGGCATCGACGCCGCCGTTGGTGTATCCGGAGGTGGCGATGTGCTGATACCAGAGCGCATCCCAGCGCTGCCACGGGGCGACCACGCCGTTGAGGAAATCGCTGTTGGGGGTGATCAGCTCGTGGAAGTCACCGCCGAACGACGTGATGGGAAGAACCTCGACCGCGCCCCAGGCGATGAGACCGAGACCGATGCGAAGGCCGACGACGACCGCCACCGACTGCTGCACCGCGCGATCGCGGAACAGCGCGCCAACGAGGCTGCGAACGCGCTGACCCCGGGTCGAGGTGGTCGGGACGCTGCGTACCTCGGCCTGCTCGGCCACGGCCATGGGCGGCGCTCCTGCTTGTCTTACTCGTCCATGTCGACGCTGTATCCCTGGACGCCGATGAGCGGCACGAAGCGGCACGCTCCCAGGTCCTCGCAGGGAAAGTGCGTCCCATCATCGTCGTCGACGCGGCGCAGCCGTATCAGCCTCTCACCGAGGTCGCCGCCCCCGCCGTCGCCGACATGGGTCACCGGGATCACCAGGCGGCCGCCCGGAGCCAGACCGTCGACCAGCGACGTGGGAGGTGGCCAGGGCGAAGCCGCCGCCACCCCGATGGCGTCGAAGAGGCCGCGGAAGGGCAATCGGCCAGTGCCGTCACCGACGACGACGTGCACGTCGAAGCCGAGACGCCGCAGGCGCGAGCGAGCCGCCGCGGCGAGGCGGGGGATGCGCTCGATGCTGACCACCCGACCTCCGCACCGGGCGATGACAGCGGCCTGGTACCCCGAGCCGGTGCCGACGTCGAGCACCCGGTCACCCTCGTCCAGCTCGAGCGCCTCCACGATGATGGCCACCATCAGCGGTTGCGAGATGGTCTGCCGGTAGCCGATGGGCAGGGCGCGGTCGGCGTAGGCATCGCCCTCGCTGCCCTCGGTGACGAATTCCTCGCGAGGCACCGCGGCCATCGCCTCGAGCACGCGCTGATCGTGGATGCCCCCGCTGCGCAAACGAGCCAGCATCTCGGCGCGCCGCTGCTCCAGCGGGGGCGTCCCGCCCGGCATGAAGCGGCGAAAGAAGTCGGCGGCCGTGCTCATCCTCACGGTGTACCACCATGAGACCGGCGAGGGAACCCTGATCCTCGGGCGACGCAGCGGCCGCCGTCACCGTGCTCAGTACACTCGCCTCGGTCATCCGATATCCGAATCCGGGCTAAGCGTGGTGCGGGCCGGGAAATACTGTGTGGGGAGCGCTGATGGACTTCGACGACACTCCAGAAGAGGCGGCCTGGCGCGCCCGGGTGCGCGACTTCCTCACCTCCCACCGCGATCAGATCGCCAGCGGCTACGACCGCTACGTCGACACCGACGAGAAGCTCAATGCCCGCAAGGCGTGGCAGCGGATTCTCCACGAGGCAGGCTTCGTCGGCGTCACCTGGCCCCGGGAGTACGGCGGCCAGGGTGGCTCGCCGATGCAGCAGGCGATCGTCACCCAGGAGCTCGGCCGCGTCGGCTCGGCGACGCTGATCAACGGCATCGGCCTGGGCATGGCCGGGCCGACGATCATCGCCCACGGCACCGAGGAGCAGAAGCAGCGCTACCTCCTCCCCCTGCTGCGCGCCGACGAGGTCTGGTGCCAGCTGTTCAGCGAGCCGGGCGCGGGGAGCGACCTCGCTGCGCTGACCACCAGGGCGACCCCCGACGGCGAGGGCTGGCGCATCCGCGGCCAGAAGGTCTGGACCAGCGGCGCCCACTACGCCCACTTCGGCATCCTCGTGGCCCGCACCGATGCATCGCTCCCCAAGCACGGTGGGCTCAGCTACTTCATCCTCGACATGCACGCCCCTGGGGTGACGGTGCGACCCCTGCGTCAGATGAGCGGAGACAGCGCCTTCAACGAGGTCTTCTTCGACGACGCCCCCGTGCCCAGGGAGAACCTGCTCGGCGAGCTCAACGGTGGCTGGCGGGTGGCGATCACCACGCTGATGAACGAGCGCATGGCCATCGGCGGTGGCGGCGGTGACCTGGGCATCGGCATCGAGGAGCTGCTCCGCCACGCCGCACCGCGGCTAGCGGCGATGGAGCCGGCGCGCCGCGCGCTGCTCCGCCAGGAGCTCGGCCAGTGCTACGTCGAGGCCCTGGCGGCGCGGCTCACCGGCTATCGCCGCCTCACCCAGCTGAGCCGCGGCGGCATTCCCGGCCCCGAAGCGGCGGCAGGCAAGCTGACCGGCGTCGCCCTGGCGCGTCGCATCGCCGATGTCGGCGTCCGTCTCCTCGGTGACGACGCGGTGTTCGGCGCCGATCCTGCCGGGGAAACCCGCTGGCAGTACCTCATGGCCTCGATGCCCGGCCTGGCCATCGCCGGCGGCACCAACGAGATCCTCAAGAACATCATCGGCGAGCGCGTCCTGGGGCTGCCCAGCGAGCCCCGTCCCGACAAGGGAATCCCGTTCTCGCCTGATGTGGCCAGAACCGCGCAGCCCGCGGAGGTGGGGTCGTGAACTTCGACCTCAGCGACGAGCAGCGCCTGCTCCAGGACACCGCACGCGACTGGTTCGGCACCCGTTACGCACCCGCCGACATGCGCCGGCGCCTCGACGGCGGTGGCGATGCCGGCGATCACACCCGAGCTCTCGCCGAGATGGGCTTCCTCGGCATGCTCGTCGACCCCGACCACGGTGGTGGCGGCCTGACGGCGCTCGACCTCGCCGTCGTCGCCGAGGAGGCGGGCCGCGTCCTGGCCTCGGTGCCGCTGGTCAGCACCGCGGCGCACGCGGTGACCCTGCTCCGCGCGAGCGCCAGCGGCGCCGCCGGTGAGCTGCTCCGCGAGGTCGCCGCCGGTCGCGTCGTCGTTGCTGTGATCGAGGGTGGGAACCTTCAGGCCTCGCCGGCCGGAGAGCGCTGGCAGCTCGACGGGCTCAGTCACGCGGCGCTCGACGCCACCCGCGCCTCGCACCTGCTGGTCGTCGCCGACGCCGAGGGCGGCCCCGCCCTTCTCGTCGTCGATCCGCAGGGTGCCGGGGTGGAGCTGGTGACCCCGCCGGCGATGGACCCGACGCGGGCGCTGGCGCGGGTGCACTTCGATGGAGCCACGGCACAACTGCTCGCCCTGGGTGACAGCGTCGCCCACGCGGCGGCGCGCGCCCGGCAGGTGGCGTCGGCGATCCTCAGCGCCGAGGATCTCGGCGCGGCGCAGCGATGCGTCGAGCTGGCCGTCGAGTACGCCCAGAACCGGGTGGCCTTCGGCCGCGCGATCGGCAGCTTCCAGGCCATCAAGCACATGTGCGTCGACATGTTCGTCCTCGTCGAGTCGCTGCGCTCGCTGGTGTGGTTCGCCGCGTGGGCCGCCGACGGTGATCCCGCGCAGCTCCCCCTGGCGGCGGCGGCGACCAGGGCCCACGCCGCCGACGCCTTCGAGCAGTGCGCCGCCACCCTCATCCAGGTGCACGGCGGCATCGGCTTCACCTGGGAGCACGATTCCCACCTCTTCTGGCGCCGCGCCAAGGTCGACAGGCTGTTGTTCGGCGACGCCGCCGGACATCGTGACCAGGTGGCCGAGATCGCGCTGCAGTCGATCGCCGAACCCCGCCACGCCCTCAGCGCCCGCTGACGTCGCGCCCTCGTGGGCGTTGCCTCACCTCGCCGTGACGGATCCGTCACTGTTTGGGTACGACGACTCGGCCCAGCGGCAGTTGCATAGCGGAGTGACATCGCCGGCGGCAACGTACTCGGGGAACTCGCGGATGCGGACCACCCTGGCGCGCTGCCGCGTCGCCGGTGTGGCTGTGGCCACAGCAACCGCCGCGGTGCGCGGCGGTACCGTCTATCCCACCGCCACCGCCGCGTTCGCCCTCGTGATCGCCTGGGTGATCGCCGCCCTCACGTGGATGGACACCCGCAAGGAACGGCATCCCCAGGACCGCGTCATCCTCTTCACCGGTGTCGGCGATGCCCTGCTGGTCACCCTGTGGGTTGCCGCCGGGTCGGTCGACGTGGCTCTGGTCGGTCTCGTCGTCCTCGGCGCCGCGGTCAACGCCGTCCTGCTCAAGGGGCGGTGGCTCGGCCTGGTCGGCCTGCTTCGCTGCGCCGGCGTGGCCAGCGCCTATTGGGCAACCCATGACCTCTCGCGACTCAGCATCGCCCAGTACGTGGTGGCCGTCACCGCCGACACCATGGTCAGCCTCCTGGTGGCCCGGCTGGCCGGCGAGGAGCGGCGTCATGGACGGGAGCAAGCCGAGGCCGATCGCCACGCGGCTGCCCTCCGCGACGACCTCCGCCGCCACCGCGCCGTGCACGAGGCCACCCGGGCGCTGACCTCGTTCGATGGACTCGACGACGCCCTGGCGCGCATCTGCCACGCCGCCGGCCAGGTCTTCGACGCATCGTTCGCCACCATCCTGCTCGTGGCCGGCGACAAGCGCGAGGTGCGGGGCGGCTGGAACCTCCCCGAGCTCGACCCCGAATACCTCCGCACCATCGGCACCAAGGTGCTGCGCGACCTCATGCCCTCGGGCAGAGCCTTCACCACCGGCGAGGTGATCATCGTGGCAGACGTCACCGTCGATCCCGACTATGACCCCCGGGTCCGCGCTGTTGCCAGCACAGTGGGCTGGCGTTCGTGCCTGTCCTTTCCATTACTGAGTGAGGGCAAGGTCGCCGGTGCGCTGAACATCTACTACCGCGAGGCCCGCAGCGTCGATCCCGACCTGCGCATGGTCGGCGAGCTGCTCGCCGCCGAGGCGGTGGGAGCCGTGCGCCTGGCTGTGGCTCTCGACGAGCTGCGTCTCCAGGCGATCACCGACCCCCTGACGCGACTGTTCAACTTCCGCCAGGCGCGGCACCGCCTCGCCGGACTGCTCGCCGACCGAGAACGGCGCGGTCGTCAGCTCACCGTTCTGTTCATGGACCTCGACAACCTCAAGCTCATCAACGACCGCGAGGGCCATCAACGCGGTGACGCGGTGCTGCTTGCCGTCGCCGAACTGCTGCGCAACACGCTGCGCGGTGTCGACATCGCCGCGCGAGCCGGCGGCGACGAGTTTGTCGCCATCCTCCCCGAAACCGACCCCGCGGCCGCCGCGCTCATCGCCGAGCGCATACGCGCCGGCGTCGCGGCGCTCGGTGACGACTGCCCCAAGACGACGGTCTCCATCGGCCACGCCACCGCGCCGGATGCCGGCAGCACCGTGGACGAGGTGATCCGCGCTGCCGACATCGCCATGTACATCGCCAAGCGGGCCGGCAAGAATCGTGTCGCCGGGTTCGGCGACGAGCTGACAGGCGACCTGCTCCTCGGCGAGGAACCGGTGATGGTGATGCACCTCGAGGAACTCGCGGAACTCGTGGGGACGGCGCACCGGGCGTCCTGACCAGCCGGTGCGGACAGGCTGCTAGCCTCGGCCGGTGCGGATCGAACGCCTCAACGGCGATGACGCCGGCGTCCGGGGGTTGCTCGTCGAGCTCGCCCTCGACGAGCAGGACCGCTACGCGCATCCCCGCCAGACGCGCCAGGCGATCGAAACCGGGATGCCACCGCTGCAGCCCGGCTTCGCCGGTGAGAACCACATCCTCGTCGCCCGCGGAGATTCCGGGGAGCCTCAGGGGCTGTGCTGGTGCGTGCTCTTCGATCCGGGAACGGGGCTCGAGGGAGAGGTGGCCGAGGTCTACGTGCGGCCCGAGGCGCGCGGACGGGGGTTGGCCACACAGCTGCTCCGCGAGGCGCTCGACCTGTTTCGCGCGCGACAGGTGACCTTCGCCTGCGTCTGGACCCGCGACGACAACCCCGCTGCGATGGCCGCCTACCGCGCCGCCGGCTTCACCCCGACCGAGCAGACCGTGCTGACCTGGCTGCCGCTGGATTCACGCGATAATCGCGCCCCATGACGCTGTCCGCGGATGACATCGCCCACGTCGCCATGCTCGCCCGACTCGGACTGAGCGAGGACGAGCGTCAGCGCCTCGGCGCGCAGCTCGACGCCATCCTCGAGCACATCTCGCGACTCGACAAGGTCGACACATCGCAGGTGGCGGAGACGGCGCACGTCGGTGGACTGGTCAACGTCTGGCGCGAGGATGAGCCGGAGCCTTCGCAAAGCGTCGACGCCGCGCTGGGCAACGCCCCCGATCACGACGGCACGTACTTCCGCGTCGGAGCCATTCAGTGACGGCGTCTTCGCTGGACACCGTCGCCGGGTGTGCGGCAGCGCTGCGTGCCGGAACGGTGAGCGCCCGCGAGCTGCTCGCCGCGTCCCGCGATGCCCTGCAAGCCACCGATTCGCGAATTGGCGCCTTCCTGGCGCGTACCGACGACCTCGCCGAACAGCAGGCGGCTGAGGCAGATCGCCGCCTCCGCGAATCACCTCACGATGCGTCGCCGCTCTGCGGTGTCCCCGTGGCCATCAAGGACGTGATCTGCCTCGAGGGCGTCGAGACCACGGCAGGTTCGCGCATCCTCGCCGGTTTTCGGCCCCCGTACACGGCCACCGCATTGCAGCGGCTGCTTGCCGCGGGCGCCGTGGTGGTCGGCAAGACCAACTGCGACGAGTTCGCCATGGGCTCGTCGACGGAGAACTCCGCGTTCCGGCCGGTCAACAACCCGTGGGACATCGAGCGCGTCCCCGGGGGCAGCAGCGGAGGCAGCGCCGCGGCTGTTGCTGCCTCAGTTGTCCCATACTCGCTGGGGTCCGACACCGGTGGTTCGATACGCCAACCGGCGTCGCTGACCGGGGTGGTGGGTTTCAAGCCAACGTATGGCCGGGTGTCGCGCTACGGGCTGATCGCCTTCGCCTCCTCGCTCGACCAGATCGGGCCCTTCGCTCACACCGTCGAGGACATCGCCCTGGTCTACTCGGTCATCGCCGGGCACGATCCCCGTGACAGCACCTCGGCGCCGGAGCCGCTCGAGGATGCGCTGTCCGGTCTCGGCGACGGCGTCGCGGGGATGCGCCTCGGTGTTCCCCGCGAGTATTTCGTTGCCGGACTCGAGGACGGAGTTCGCCGTGGCGTCGAGGACGCCATGAAGGTCCTGGAGGGGCTGGGGGCGCGGCTCGAGGAGGTTTCGCTGCCCAGCACCGACGCGGCGCTGTCGACCTACTACATCGTCGCTCCAGCGGAGTGTTCGTCCAACCTCGCGCGTTTCGACGGCATCCGTCACGGCCTGCGCGAGGGCGGCGAGTCGGTGCTGCAGATGTACCTGCGCACCCGCGACACCGGCTTCGGCGCCGAGGTCAAGCGACGGGTCATGCTGGGTACGTACGCGCTGAGCAGCGGCTACTACGACGCCTACTACCGCAAGGCGCAGCGGGTGCGCACTGTGATCGCCGAAGAGTTCGCCCGGGTCTTCGAGCAGGTCGATGCCCTGGTGTGTCCCACGTCGCCGACTGTGGCGTTCCGGCTCGGCGCTCGTGAGGACCCGCTGTCGATGTACCTCTGCGACGCGTTGACCATCCCCGTCAACCTCGCCGGCCTTCCCGGGATCTCGGTGCCCTGCGGCATGGTCGATGGGCTGCCCGTCGGCCTGCAGGTCATCGCCCCACGCTTTGCCGACGCGCGTGCCCTGCGCGTTGCCCACGCCTATCAGCAGGCGACCGACTGGCACAGCCTGCGTTCACCGCTGGCGCGGCTGGCGGCGTGAGCGAATCCGCCGGCGCCGCGGTGGCCAAGGCGGTGGACTTCGAGGCCGTCATCGGCCTCGAGGTCCACGCTCAGCTGCTGACGCGGAGCAAGATGTTCTGTAGCTGCAGCGCGGCGTACATCGACGCTGCGCCCAACAGCAACACCTGCCCGGTGTGCCTGGGGCTGCCGGGGGCGCTGCCGGTGATCAACCGCATCGCCGTCGAGTACACGGTGCGGACCGCGCTGGCGCTCAACTGCGAGATCGCCCCGTTCACCAAGTTCGATCGCAAGAACTACTTCTATCCCGACCTGCCCAAGGGTTATCAGATATCCCAGTACGACCTGCCGCTGTCGCGCAACGGGCGCATCGGCTTTGCGCTCGACTCCCGTGAGGTGGTCTGCGGCATCACCCGCGTCCACCTCGAGGAGGACACCGGGACCATGCACCACGCCGGTGACGTGCTCCAGAGTGCGACGTCGTCGCTGATCGACTACAACCGCTCGGGCGTGCCCCTCATGGAGATCGTCGGCGAGCCCGACCTGCGCAGCGCCGACGAGGCTCGCGAGTACCTGGTGCGTGTGCGCCAGATCCTCATGTACATCGGCGTCAACGACGGCAACCTCGAGCAGGGGTCGTTCCGCTGCGACGCCAACGTCTCGGTGCGGCCTCGGGGCACCGACCAGCTCGGGGTCAAGGTGGAGATCAAGAACATGAACTCCTTTCGCGCGGTGCACCGCGCACTGGAGTACGAGATCGCCCGCCAGGCTACCGTGCTCAACGGCGGCGGCACGCTCACCCAGGAGACCCGCGGCTGGGTCGAGGCGCAGGCGGCGACGGTGTCGCAGCGGAGCAAGGAGTACGCCCACGACTACCGCTACTTCCCCGAGCCCGACCTGCCGCCGCTGGAGCTCGACGATTCACTGGTGGGCCGTGTCCGCGGTGAGCTGCCCGAACTCCCCGCCGACCGCGCGCGGCGGCTGCAGATGGACCACGGACTGAGCGCTTACGACGCCGCGGTGATCACCGACACCCGTGAGGATGCCGACTGCTTCGAGAGGCTGGTCAGCTCGGGAGTTACCGCCAAGATCGCCGCGAACTGGCAGATGGGCGACGTGGCCCGTCTGGCCCACGCCCACCACGTGCCGCTTTGGCGGACCGGTCTCGGGGTCGAAGGACTGGCGGCGCTGCTCCGCTTGCTCGAGGCAGGGACGATCAACGGGACGGTCGCCAAGGAGCTGCTCGACGAGCTCTACCTGCGCGGCGGTGATCCCCAGTCGCTCGTCGCCGCGCGCGGGCTCGGCCGGGTCAGCGATGAGGCGGCGCTGCTGGCGCTGGTCGACGAGGCAATCGCTGCCAACGCGCAGGCGGTCGCCGATTTTCGCGGTGGCAAGCAGGCGGCGTTCGGGCGCCTTGTCGGTCATGTCATGAGCGCGACCCGCGGTCGCGCCGACCCCGCGCTGGTCAACCGCCTGCTGCGTGAGCGCCTCGCCCCC
>DASZGL010000132.1:0-3528 GCA_035938875.1 Candidatus Dormiibacterota bacterium | reverse complement strand
CTGACCATCAACAGCCCGAGCACAGGGATCGTCACCATCGTCGTCACCGGTGGTCAGGCGTACGCCGTCCAGGGCACCCAGTCGGTGGTGCTGAGCGGCAGCTTCGCCACCCAGGTCCAGTCGTTCACGCTCTCCAAGATCGGCGACTGCGCCGCGCGCGAGCACGGCAAGTTTTCCAAGGGCGACCCGACGACGATCAGCGGACACAGGGTCATCCCCATCCTCGACGACGGTGCCGCCCCTGGGGCACAGGCGGGTACGACGTACATCGCCCTCGACGGACCACCGCTGGTCATCCGCCAGGTCTCGACTTCGGCGACGACCCCCGGGGGCAGCGTCGAATGCGGTCATGAGCCGTCGTCGAGCACCACGACGACCTCGTCGGGCGCGAACGGCCAGACGCTCGACTGGGACTACCCGGCGGACGTGCCGGTGGTCACCGCGCCGGCCGGGGCGGCCTCCGCGTAGCCGACGCGGACCTGGCGGGCGGCGCTCAGCCGATGACGCCCTCGTCGACGAGCCGCTGACGCTCCTCGGTGCCGACGCCGAGGATGCCGCCGAGCACGTCGTCGTTGCCCTCACCGATGCACGGCGCCGGGCGCATCTCGAACGGGGTCTCCGACATGCGAAAGGCCGGGGCGTCGTACGCGGTCTTGCCCATGGCGGCGTGCTCCAGCCGGACGAAGTGCCCGCGCGCGGCAAGCTGGGGATCGGCGAAGAGCTCGCGGGCGTCGGCGACCAGTCCGGCAGCCACCCCGGCCGCCTGGAGTTTGTCGACGAGGGCGTCGGCGTCCTGGTCTGCCGTCCACGCGGCGATGCCCTGCTCGATGGTCGCCGCGGCCGCGCGACGGCCCGCGACGGTGGCAAACGCGCCGTCCGCGGCCCACTCGGGATCGCCCATCAGCTCGCGGAGCGCCGCCCACTGCGCATCGTCCTCACAGACGATGGCGACGAATCGCTCCGAGGCGGGCTCGCGGGTATCGGCCAGGCAGGCAAACACGGCGTGCGGTGACATCACCTCGTCGCCATTCCCCGATCTGCTCGCCGTCACTCCGTTGATGGCGTGGTCGAGCAATGACGTGGCGAACATGTGCAGCGACGTCTCCAGCTGGGACAGGTCGATGCGGCAGCCCTGGCCGGTGCGGTCGCGGCGCTCGAGGGCGGCGAGCACGGCGCATACCTGGAACCACGGGGCGACGAGGTCGGTGTACGGCTCGGGGATGCCCAGCGGCTCGCGGTCCGGCCACCCCGTGAAGTGGCTGAGGCCGGCGAGCGCCTGCAGGGTGAGACCGAAGCCGGGGTGGGTGGCGTGGGGACCGTCCTGGCCCTGCATCGACGAGGAGACGTGCACGATGCGTGGGTTGACCGCTGCCAGGGTCTCGTAGTCGCAGCCGAGACGCCTGGCGACGCCGGGGGCAAAGTTCTCCGCGGTCACATCGGCCCAGGCGACCAGCCGGTGGGCGATCGCCTGCGCCTGCGCATGGGCGAGATTGAGGGTGATGCTGCGCTTGCCCGCGTTGTGGTCGGCGAAGTAGCCGCTGCGATTTCGGTGGGGGCGGCCGGCAAAGGGCGGCGCCATCCGCGGCCCATCGAGCCGGGTGTGCGTCTCCACCTTGATGACCTCGGCGCCGAAGAGCGCCATGTACTTGCTGGCCACGGGACCGGCGATCGCCCAGGAGAAATCGCAGACTTTCAGTCCCTGCAGCGCGGCAGCGCTCATGGCCCCTCCGGCGATATCGACAGCACGTCGCTCGAAGTCTAGGCGCCGCTCGCGGCGCGCCGGTCCGCGCCCCCATGGGCCGGCACAGGCTGAGAAGTGGCTGAGAACCGTGCATCGTGACCCGGCTTTCCCCGATTTCTCAGGATCGCCACCCAGACTGGGCACCCATGAGCGCGACATCCCTGAGGCTCTCCCGCCGCCAGGCGCTCGGCCTGGCCGCCGGCGGCGCGGTCGGTGCGGCCGGGCTTCGCCTGGTAACTCTCCACCTCGGCGGCAGCAGCGCCTCGACGGTGGCCTCCGCAGCGGGATCCGCCGGTGCCTGGAGCAGTCCGCTGGGTGACTCGCGAGCCCAGGCGGCTCACCTGTTGCGCCGCGCCGGCTTCGGCTACAGCGATGCCGAGCTCGACTCAGCGGCGTCGCTCGGCTACGACGACCTCGTCGCCAAGCTGGTCAACCAGCAGCCCGACGTGCCGGCGCCGCCCACCGACACCGTGACCTACACCGCGGTATCGCAGTGGTGGTACCAGCACATGGCCAGCACGCAGGCGCAGTTTCCCGAACGCATGCTGCTCTTCTGGCACGGCGTGCTGACCAGCGACTTCCGCAAGACCAACCGCTTCCCGTACATCTACCAGCAGAACCAGCTGTACCGCCGCGCCGGCGCCGGTGACCTCCGCACCCTGTTGCTGGAGACGACGTACGACCCGGCGATGATGCGTTACCTCGACCTCGACCAGAGCACGGTCAAGGCGCCCAACGAGAACTACAGCCGTGAGCTGATGGAGCTCTTCACCCTCGGCGTGGGCAACTACACCGAGACCGATGTGCGCGAGGGGGCTCGAGCGCTGTCAGGTCTGCGCATCCAGCCGATCGACAAGGCCGGCGCGCCGGTGCAGTTGCCCAAGCGGGGCACCGGTGTCAACGCCATCCAGGACTACTACAAGGCGTTACAGGACCTGATCAACTCCGGTGTGACATTCCGCGGCGTGCTCATGCCGCGCGCTCACGACAACGGCACCAAGACCTACCTGGGACGCTCCGGCAACCTCGGCGCGGCAGACGTCATCGATGCCATCCTCGCCAAGGACGCGTGCGCGAACTTCATCGCCAACAAGGCGCTGCTCTACTTCTCAGTGCCCAATCCGTCGAACGACTACGTCAGCCGCATCGCCACGACATTCCGCAACAGCAAGTACGACACCAAGGCGATGATGACCGCGATCTTCCGCAGCGACGAGTTCAAGGCGGCGGCCAACTATCGCTCGCTGGTGCGCTCGCCAGCGGACTTCGCGGTGGCCACCATGCGCGCCCTGGGGCAGCCCGACATCGCCAAGATGGCCGTCGCCGCGGGTTCGACCATGGACCAGATCCTCTACGACCCGCCGACAGTCGGCGGCTGGCCGGTCAACGGTGGCTGGATCTCGTCGGGGACGTGGCTGGCGCGGATGAACTTCGCCCATGCAGTCGTCAATCGCGGTGGGACACTGCCGGATCCGGTGAAGGCGGTGCACAACCAGCTCGACGGCGTCGTCGGCGCTGACACCGCCTCGGTGTTCAACGGCAGCCAGACGGCGAGTGACCGCTGGTTCGCCATCCTCGGCAGCCCCGAGTTTCACCTCAAGTAGGACACAACGCAGATGCTCACGCGACGCGACTTCATCGCCAGCGGGCTGGTCTCGACAGCCGCCGGTCTCATCGTCCCGCCTGCCCTGGCGAAGGGCGTGCTGGCGGCGAGCAACGACAACGTCCAGAACGACCATGTGCTGGTCGTCCTCCAGCTCGGCGGGGGCAACGACGGGCTGAACACG
>DASZGL010000131.1:0-9424 GCA_035938875.1 Candidatus Dormiibacterota bacterium | reverse complement strand
GCCAGCCGCCGCGAGGAGCGCCGCGCAACCGGCTGAGCCGCCATTCCCCGATCTCGGCGCACAGCCGGAGGCACCGCTCGCAGATGGCGATCGCCTCGCCGAGAGCGCCGGCGCGCTCCAGGGAGACGGCGAGGCTGCGAGCGGCGCGGAGGTCGTGCGGCTGGCGTCGCCAGAGCTCCGACCAGATCGCCATGGCCTCTGCGGCGCCGCCGGGATCTCGCCCTCGGCGAAGCCGGCGAGCCAGGCGGTGCCCGGCGTGTGCGTCCCAAGGGCCCGCCGCCGCCGCCAGCGCCGCGCGGTAGTGGACCTCGGCGGTGTCCTCGACGCCGCGTCGCTCGAGGTGCGCGCCCAGGTGGTAGCGGTCCGCGGGATGCACGGGCTCCACCAGGCGCCCCTCGACGTGGGCAGCCAGGCGGGCGGCGAGCACCATGGTGGCGCAGAGGTCCAGCTGGTTGTGGAGGACCACCGGCTCCAGCGCATCGGGCGCCCGGCCGCTCAGCCATGCCCGGTAGCGGGCCGGCGCCTCGTATCCGGGAGCGTCGCCCTCGCGCTCCATGCCGAGGAGCAGCACCTCGGCGTGGCGCAGGGTGCAGGCGCCGAGACGGTCGCGAAAGAGGCGGCGGACTGGGGCGAGCAGATCACAGTGCATCCGCCCCTCGAGCGGCGCGATGCCCAGCCGGTTGACGATGCAGCGCGAACGCAGCACCGGAAGATCGAAGGTGCGTCCGTTGTAGGTGACCAACAGCCAGGGAGTCGAAAGCCGGGCCAGCACCGCGGTGAGCATCGCCGCCTCGTCGCCGGGATCGCGAAGCAGCAGCTGATCGACATGCAGGCGGCTGCCGTGGGGCACGCCGATGCCGACGAGGAAGGCGAGCACGCCGCTGCCGCGTAGCCCCAGCGTCTCGATGTCGAGCACGGCGACCGCCCCGTCGGAATCGCGGGCCGAGGGCAGCCCCTCACCCCAGCTGGGATCGCCGGGCGCGTAGGCGAGGTGGAGCAGCTGGCCCGCCCCGGCCGGCGCAGGAGCGCCGGCGCGCTCCAGGAACGGTCCGAGGTCGATGCTGACGCGGCGCACCCAGGCGGTGCCGTCGGCGACTCTCTCGGCGCGGAATTCTGGTTGCTCGGGGGCGCCCGGGGGTGTCGCCGGAGGCGGCGCCTCGCCGGCGGGTGAGAGCTGCGGGGTCGCGCGGGCGAGGCCGCCGAGCCGCGCCAACCGGCGGCGGAGCTCGGCAATCGTCGCCGCCCGATCCGCCGCCTCGGTCAAAGGTCGGCGCGCGCCAGGTCGAGCAGGCGCATGGTCAGCGCTCGGGCATCGAGCGACTCGGGGCCGGGGCCGACACAGGATGGGCACCCCGAGGCACAGCCACAGCCGGCGACGAGCGCGCTCGCCATGCCGACGAGCTCGGCGTGACGCTCGTGGCAGCGCTCGGCGAAGCCGACGCCTCCGGGTACGGCGTCGTAGAGGTAGACGGTCGGCCATCCCATGGCCGGCCCGGGCACGGTCATTGGCGGCGCCGGTCGCCATCCCGCGGCGTGCTCGACGGGCTCGACCAGCGGGGCGTCACCGACGACGGCGGCGGCAGCACGGGCCTCCGGGGGACCGGCGCCGCCGCGCAGCTCCGCGTGGCGACCCAGGTCGCGCGGATCGCACATGCAGAGCAAGCAGGCTGCCTGGTGCAGGGCCAGGGCAAGCCCGTGCAGCCCGGTCTCGAGCTCGGGCCGGCTGAGGAAGCGCACCACGTCGGGGGCGAAGGCGCTCCACGCGGCGGTGGTGTGAAGGTCCTGCTCGGGAAGGGCGATGGGCCCGGCGCCGATGGTCTCGTGACTGAGGAAGCGGATCTTCTTGTAGATCGTCGCCAGCCTGCTGACGCGGACCTCGCCGTGGCTGCGACGACAGGTCTCACCCACCGGCCCCGCGTATCGCTCCAGCACGAACACCGACTGCCGCGTCTCGGCGAGCGTGTAGTGGTCGACGGCGATGGGGTGCACGTAGGCGCGCTTCTCCTCCCAGTCGAGGCGCTCGACGTGGTACTGGACACCCTCGTGGAGATACACGGCGTCGTCGTGCACCATGACGGGCGCCGCGAATTGGTCAACTTCGCCAATAACGCGACCGTTGCCGCCGGCACGCCCTCCGCCGCTGCCCGCCCACGGCCCCTGTGGGCCCTGACCTGGGCCATCGGGCGCCGTGGTCGTGTCGATGATCACCACGTTGGTGGCGCAGGCGCTGCGCAGGCTGATCGCCTCGGCGGGGAATGCGTCGGCGCTCCACAGGTAGCGGCGGCCGGAGCGATGCACCAGCCCGTCCTCGGCGAAGCAGTCGAGCAACGGGCCGACGTCGGCGGTGCCGAACCGCTCTCCTTCCTCGAAGGCGAGCTCGAACGCCGCCGCCTGGAGATGGCCGCCGAGCACCAGGAGGTTGTCGGGATTGATGAGCCCGCATTCCGGCGGATGCTCGAGCAGGTACTCGGGATGGGCGACGAGGAACTGGTCGAGAGGACTCTCCGTGGCGATGAAGACGCCGAGCGACTCGGTGTCGCGGCGCCCTGCCCGACCCAGCTGCTGCCAGCTGCTGGCCAGGCTGCCCGGATACCCGACCAGCACCGAGGCGTCGAGATGCCCGATGTCGATGCCAAGCTCGAGGGCGTTGGTGCTGACCACGGCGCGTACGCTGCCGTCGCGAAGTCCCGACTCGATGGCCCGCCGCTCCAGGGGCAGATAGCCGCTGCGATATCCCCGCACCGGTCCCGCCCTCCCGGGCTGCCGCGGTGGGTTGAGACGCTGCAGGTAGGAGAGCAGCACCTCGACTCCACTTCGCGAGCGGCAGAAGGCGATGGTCTGCAGGTCGCGGCGCACCAGTTCGGCGACCAGGCGGCGCGCCTCGAGCACCGCGGAGCGGCGCACCCCGAGAGCACCGTCGACGAGCGGAGGGTTCCAGAACCAGAGGCGGCGCGCGGCTCGCGGGGCACCGCTGCGGTCGACGCATCGCACCGGGCGCTCCAGCAGCCGCTGCGCGAGCTCGGCGGGGTTGGCGATCGTCGCCGAGCAGGTGATCACCGTCGGCGAGCTTCCGTAGAAGCGGCAGAGGCGCTGCAACCGGCGGAGCACATTGGCCAGGTGCGACCCGAACACCCCGCGATAGGCGTGCAGCTCGTCGACCACGATGAAGCGCAGATGCTGGAACAGGCGCACCCACCCGGTGTGGTGCGGGAGCACGCCGCTGTGCAGCATCTCCGGGTTGGTGACGACGATGTGTCCCGCCTGGCGCACCGCCTGGCGCACCCCCGGCGGAGTGTCGCCGTCGTACGTCGCCGCGCGCAGTCCCGGGGGCAGGTGACGAGCGACGTCCTGGAGGGCGGCCAGCTGATCCTGGGCGAGCGCCTTGGTGGGAAACAGCCACAGCGATCGCGCCTCGTTGTCGCGCAACCATGCATCGAGGGCGGGGACGACGTAGCAGAGCGATTTGCCCGAGGCGGTCGGCGTGACCACGACCACGTCCTCACCGCCCAGCGCGGCGGCGATCGCTTCCGCCTGGTGCGTGTACGGCCGGGCCACTCCGTTGCGCCGCAGCGCTTCGGCGAGGGCGGGATGGAGAGAATCGGGCCAGGTGGCGAACCGCGCGGGCTCGACGGCGAGCCGGGCCTCGTGAACGATGCGGCCGGCCACCACCGGCGAGGCGCGCAGCTCGTCGAGCGAGGCGGCGACCCGGTCCGGGGAGAGCTCTGCGGCCTGCACCATGGGCTGCGCAGCATAACGAACAGATGTTCGACTGGCAACCCCGTCAGGCGAACGCGTCCGCAGCTGCGGGTGAGCGTGTGACCCTCGTGGAGTTGGGCACACTGTTCCCATGACCTCCTCCCCCACCGTGACCACGCTGGACAACGGCGTGACCCTGCTCAACGCGCCGATCGCCAGCAGCCGCAACGTCGGCGTCATCCTCATCGTCCGCGCCGGCTCACGCGACGAGACCACCGAGACAGCGGGCCTGGCCCACTTCCTCGAGCACCTCTTCTTCAAGGGCACGCGTCACCGCCCGACGGCGCTGGAGATCAGCCGCGAGGTCGACCGCCTGGGCGCGATCACCAACGCCTACACCGACACCGAAGAGGTCGCCTACTACGGCGAGGGCCCGGCGACGTCGCTGTCCGAGCTCGCCGATGTCCTCTGCGACCTGCTCAGCCGTCCCCTCTTCGAAGCAGCGGAGGTCGAGCGTGAGCGCAACGTCGTCCTCCAGGAGCTGGCGGCGCGGCTGCTCCGGCCGACGGGGTGGATCGGCGACCGCCTGCTCAGCGTCGCCTTCGGTGGCAATCAGCCGATGTCCTGGTCGGCCGCGGGATATCCCTCAGTCGTTGCCGGCGTGCCCCGCGACGCCATTGTCGGTTACCACGCCGACTTCTACGCCCCCACCTCCATGGCACTTGTTGTCAGTGGTGGCCGCAACCTTGACCCCGGCGAGGCAGCCGAGCTGCTCCGCGACGTGCCCAGGGCGGCGTCGAAGCCGCGCGTCCCCGCGCAGTGGGGGCAGGGTGACCGCTACATCGCCAACGTGCGACCACTATCGGCAGACGAGGAGCCACAGGTCGACATGGCTCTGGCGCTGCCCGGCATCCCCGCACTCGACGACGATCGCACTCCGCTCGCGGTGATGACACACATCTTTGGCAGCGGCATGTCCTCGCGTCTCTTCCACACGGTGCGAGAGCGCGAGGGACTCGCCTACCGGATCAATGCCGGCCATGACTACTTCGACGACGCCGGACTGTTCACCATCGGCACCGCCACGCGTCCCGCCGACGCACCCCGCGCCGTGCAGCTGTCGGTGCGCGAGCTACGACGCATGGCCGAGGAACCGGTCCCCGAGGATGAGCTCGTCGCCGCCAAGGCGTCGATGATTGGTCGCCTGCTGCGCAGCACCGAGACCGCCGGCAACTCCGCGCACTGGTACGCGGCGCGCTGGCGCGCTGGGCTGCCACTGGAGACTCCCGATGAACGCGCCGAGGCGATTCGCACGGTCAGCGCCGACGACGTGCTCCGCGTGGGACAGCGCATCGTCGCCGGGCTCGACCAGGTGCGCCTTGCACTCGTCGGTCCCCAGGACCAGGGGACGGCACTGCTCGACGCCGCCGCGTGATCAGTGGGGGCACGGCGCCCAGCGCGCCGCACCACCCTGTCAGGGCTCGAGGCGACCGGTGGTCTGCGCCAACCTGATGACGTCGCGGATGTCGCGACGCTCGGGGGCGATGGTGACGATCTTCCGGTAGACGTTGAGAGCGCCGTCGTCGTCGCCGCGGGCTCGCATCAGCGCGGCGACGCGCTCCAGGTAGCCGACCGCAAGGCTGACCTCGCGGTCGCTGAGGCAGACGTCGGCAAGCCGCCACAGCGGAGCCTCATAGATGGGGTCGGCGCGCCACGCGGCGAGGAAGCAGTTGGTCGCCGCCCGCGTCTGGCCGACGGACATGCAGCGGTCACCGGCATCCATTGCCAGGTCGGCGATGTGCCGGCCGCCGAGCTCCTGGGCGGCGCGCTGCAGCAGTGCGCCGACCTCGGCACCACGCTTGCGGTTGAGGTGATCCTCCAGCTTGGCGTGCACCTCCTCGAAACTGCCAAGCGGTTCGGCGTCGCCACCACGGCGGCGCGAGCGGCGGTCGTTGCCCGATGCCGCCGCGGCCTGGGCAGCAGCCTCCAGCGCGGTGCGCACCGCGTCCTCGCGTCGCTTGGCCGCCATGCGCTCGGCCAACAGCTGCTGTCGGGGTGAGAAGCGAACGTTCCAGCCGGGAGGCCGCTGACCGTCGTCGGCTTCCGGCTCGGCGAACCGCTGCTGCCATTCGCTGCGCTCGGCGGATGCGGCCGGATACCGCCCGAACCCGGCTTCCTCGGGCGAGGACTCGGGCGTCTCCTCCGGCGGGCTCTTGGGTAGGTACATCGAGGCGTCGCTGATGTGGAACTCGTCGCGCGGCACCATGGCGATGGGCGGGGTCTCCGGCGCGACAAAAGGCGGTGCGGTCGACGAGTCCGAGGCGAGTTCGAATGGCAGGGGCACCGCGGGGACGCCGATGAGGTCCTCCTCGGCCGGCGGTGGGGTTGCGGCCTTCTTCGCCGCGCGCGCGACCACAGCGGGTGCCGCTGCCGGAGCGGCGACGGCGTCGGCGACCGCCTCGGACTCGACCGCGGGCTCAGACGTGGGGGCGACAGCGAGCTCAGGCTCGGGTGCCGGGGCGATCTCGAGCTCGGGTTCAGGTGTAGGCACGGGTGCGGGGGCGATCTCGAGCTCGGGCTCAGGTGTAGGCACGGGCGCGAGCACCTCTTCCGGCGGCGCGTCGGGCGGTGGCGCCGGCGCCTCATCGCGGCGAAACTCCACTGGGACCAGGGCTGCGTCGGGATCGAGCGGGGCCGGCTCCGGAGTCTCGACCAGGGCGCTCTCGACCGCCGTCAAGGCGTCCTCCATCGCCGCCAGGGTCTCAGCGTCGGCCTCCTCGGCGGCGTGGGCGACTTCGTAGGCCTCTTCGACGATCGCCAGCGCCTCGCCGAGATCGCCTGTCGGTTCCTCGACGTCGACGGCCTCCTCGATCTCGCCGATCGCGGGCGCCGGCCCGCTGTGATCCTCGATCTGCTCGGCCACCCCGGTGGCGGCGCCCGCCCAGAGCTCGACCTCGTCAGTGGCCGCAGCCCACTCGCCGTCGTCGCTCTCCAGCGCCGATCGCATCGCCTCGGCGGTGACGACGTCATCCGCGCCGGCACCGTCGATGACACTGGCCACCTGGCTCTCGGCGAGGCTCCGCGCGGCGGCAACCGCCTCCACCTCCTCGACACCGATGAGCATCACGCCGTCCCTGAGGGTCACCTCGGCGGCGTGGCGATGGGGCGCCTCCTTGGCGGCCTCGACCACCGCGTCCTCGGCGAGCAGGTATTCGTAGATGGCCCGCCGCAGGCGTTTGCTCAGCTCTCTGGCTGTCTCGGCCGATCCAGCTTCGAGTGCCAGCTGGGCGCCGTCCTCGGCGACGGCAAGCAGCGAGCCCTCGTCGAGACGTCCGGCTTCGTCGAGGGCCTCGAGGCGGTGGCCGAGAAGGTCGTCGAGGCCATCAACCCCCGGCGCCGCGGCGACGGTCGCCTCCGTCCAGGCGCGGCGCAGTGTGGCCAGAGGGCCGGCCGCCGACGAGGGCAGAGTCGACTGACGGGCCTTGGCCTGGGGGTCCATTGCGGCCATTCTCCGCCCCGCCATGGGACGGTCTGAGAAGAGACGTTGACGAACCTGTCACGGGGTGTGCACCGAGACCAGCGGTGCCGTCACACCTGCAAGCGGGCCACCACTGCGTCGGCCACCTGGGAAGTTCCCACCGCCGTGGGATCGTCGCGATTCGGCTTCATGTCATAGGTGACGTTGCTGCCTTCCGCGATGACATCGGCGAGCGCCTGCTCCAGGCGAGCGGCGGCGTCAGCTTCGTCGATGTGACGGAGCATGAGCATGCCGCTGAACATCATCGCCATCGGGTTGGTCTTGTTCAGCCCGGTGTACTTGGGCGCGCTTCCGTGGGTCGCCTCGAACACGGCGATGTCGTCACCCATGTTGGCGCCTGGCGCCAACCCCAACCCACCGATGAGCCCGGCGCAGAGATCGCTGAGGATGTCGCCATACAGGTTGGGCATGACCATGACGTCGTACAGCTCCGGCTTCTGCACCAACTGCATCGCCATGTTGTCGACGATGCGGTCCTCGAACTCGACGTCAGGGAACTCCTTGGCGACCTCCTCGGCGACGCGCAGCCACAGACCGTCGGTGTGTTTCATGATGTTCGCCTTGTGCACCGCGGTGACCTTGTGACGCAAGTTGCGCTGTGCATAGTCGAAGGCGAATCGGAAGACACGCTGCGTGCCGAAGATGCTGATCGGCTTGATGCTGACGCCGCTGTCTCTGCGCAGTTGACGACGATCACCGAGCTCGGCGATGACGTCGATGAGGCGCAGGGTGTCCGCCTCTCCTTCAGCGAACTCGATTCCCGCATAGAGGTCTTCGGTGTTCTCCCGCACGATGATCAGGTCGATGTCGCGGTACAGGGAACGCACTCCCGGATACCACTTGCAGGGACGCACCAGGGCATACAGATCCAGCTCTCGACGCAAGGCAACGTTGACGCTGCGAATCCCCTTGCCCACCGGAGTTGTCAAGGGTCCTTTGATCGCCACCTTGTTACGGCGGATCGATTCGATGACGTGGTCGGGCATCGGTTGCCCGTACTTCTCCATGACATCGAGACCGGCGTCGTGTACCTCCCACTCGATGTCCACACCGGTGGCATCGATGGCCCGTCGCGCCGCCTCGCTGACCTCGGGACCGACCCCGTCCCCGGGGATCAGCGTGATGGTGTGGCGCGCCATGTGATGCCCTCCATGCCTGTGCTGCGGCGGCAGTGTCGCAGATGCACATCGCGCTCGGGCGCGACGCGGCGGTGTCTCGCCCTACGATCCGTGCGTGTGGAGTGACGCCCTTCCCTCGTGGTACGCGGAGAAGGGCCGGCATCACCTGCCCTGGCGGCAGACCCGCGACCCCTGGGCGGTCCTGGTCAGCGAGGTGATGCTCCAGCAGACCTCGGTGGCGCGTGTCCTGCCCCGCTGGCGGCGGTTCCTGGCCCGCTGGCCGGTGGCGCAGTCGTGCGCCGCGTCGCCTCTCGAGGACGTGCTCAGGGAGTGGGACGGGCTCGGCTATCCGCGACGCGCGCGCGCGCTCCACGCCACCGCCCGCGAGGTGGCGGCGCGGGGCTGGCCGCCCGACGAGGCGGGACTACGCGACCTCCCCGGGATCGGGGAGTACACCGCCCGGGCTCTGCTGCTCTTCGCGTTCGACGACGAGGGGGCGGCTCTACCCCGTGACGTCAACCTCGGTCGCGTCGCAGCCCGTGCGGCGTTGGGACAAGAGACTCACCAGGCCACGGCGTCGCAGCTCGACACCGCGCTGGTCGACGCGCGTCCGGGCTCGATGACCAAGCGCGACTACGCCTACGCACTCTTCGACATCGGCGCCACGGTCTGCCTGGCGCGACGGCCGCGCTGCTCGGAGTGCCCGGCGGCATCGTGGTGTGCGTCACGCGAGCGCCTTCGCGGGGTGCACCCCGAGTCGCCACCACGCAGGCAATCGGCGTATGCGGGTAGCCTGCGCCAGCTCCGCGGCGCCGTGCTTCGGGCGATGCTCGGCGACGACCCGCCGGCAGACGTCGAAGCGTTGCGCCGGCGGGTCAGCGACGTCCCTGCCGCGGCCAGACCCGACGCGCTGGGGTCGGCGCTTGCCGGGTTGCGCCGCGACGGGCTCATCGGTGGTGATCAGCCGGCCACGCAGTCCCCTAGCATCGGCTGATGGCAATCACCTCTGCGTTTCTCGACGAGGTGGCGCAGCGGCTGTGGCAGCAGTCGAGCCTCAGCTTCGTCCCCGACC
>DASZGL010000130.1:0-1733 GCA_035938875.1 Candidatus Dormiibacterota bacterium | reverse complement strand
CCGACGACAGCCGTTACGTCAGCGGCGAGGTGATCATGGTCAACGGCGCGGGGGTCAGCCTGTGAGCGGTCAGCTCGAGTCCCGCGTTGCCCTGATCAGCGGCGCCAGCAGGGGACAGGGTGCTGCCGAAGCGCGGCTGTTCGCAGCCGAAGGCGCCAGCGTCGTCGTCTGCGACATCCTCGACGCCGAGGGGCGGGAGACGGTGGCGGCGATCGAGCGCGACGGCGGAGAGGCGACGTTCCTGCACCTCGACGTCAGCGATCCGGATGCGTGGGACGCCACCGTCGACCGCGTGCGGCGCACCTTCGGTGCTCTCCACGTGCTGGTCAACAACGCCGGTGTGCTCAGCCGCACCGGCATCGTCGACACGCCGGTGGAGGAGTGGGAGCGAGTCCTCGACATCAACCTCACGGGGACGTTCCTGGGGATGCGCGCGGCGGCGCCGCTGATCCGTGATTCGGGCGGCGGGTCGATCGTCAACATCTCGTCGATCGCCGGCCTGGTCGGCACCGGCGCCGCCGCGTACTCGGCGAGCAAGTGGGGAGTGCGCGGTCTCAGCAAGGTGGCGGCGCTGGAGTTCGCGCCGTGGCGGATCAGGGTGAACTCCGTGCACCCCGGTGTGGTCGAGACGGCGATGACCGCGGAGTTCGCGCAGGCCGCCGCCGCCGCTGTTCCCCTCGGCCGCACCGCGCAGCCCGAGGAGGTCGCCGAGCTGGTGCTCTTCCTCGCCAGTGAGCGCAGCAGCTATCTCAGCGGTTCGGAGGTCGCCGTCGACGGCGGCCGCGTCGCCGGCCTCGGCGGCAGCGTTCCCAGGGGCGTCTGATGTTTTTGATATTGTGTCGCGCCGGGTGGAGTGTCCCCGGTTGGAGGTCGGAAACTCAGGGCGCCCCGGTTGGAGTGGAGGAGAGCGGATGAGCATCCGCAACAGGGCGGCCATCGTTGGCGTGGGCGAGACCGAGTTCTCCAAGAACAGCGGTCGAAGCACGCTGCGCATGGCCCTGGAGACCATCATGCAGGCGCTGGACGACGCCGGCCTTCGACCGTCGGACATCGACGGCGTGGTCAAGATGGCCGCCAACCGCGACATCGACGAGCTCGACCTCGTGCGCGCCATGGGGCTGTCCAACCTGCGCTTCTTCACCGAGGTCACGTACGGCGGTGGCGCGGGTTGCGGAACGGTGTCGGTCGCCGCCGCGGCGATCACCGCGGGCATGGCCGACGTCGTCGTCACCTTTCGTTCGCTCAACGAGCGCAGCGAGCGGCGCTTCGGCGAGTCCAGTGTCGGCGGTGGCGTGGGTGGCTGGAACCAGTACTACATCCCCCACGGTCTGGTGACTCCGGCGCAGTGGATGGCCATCTACGGCCGCCGCTACCTCCACGAGTTCGGTCACGACACCGACGCGTTCGGTCGCGTCACCGTGCTCGCCCGCAAGCATGCCGCGACCAACCCCCACGCGATGATGTACCAGCGGCCGATCACCCTCGAGGACCATCGCAACGCCGAGTGGATCAGCGAGCCGCTGCGTCTTCTTGACTGCTGTCTCGACACCGACGGCGCCTGCACCGCGCTCATCGCCAGCGCGGAGACGGCGAAGCGCTGCACGAGCACTCCTGTCTACATCACCGGCGCTGCGCAGGGAACCGGCAGCCGCCCCGAGGTGATGACCGCCTGGCAGCGCGAGAGCATCTCCCATCTCGAGGAGACCGATGCCGCGGCCGCCGAGCTCTACCGC
>DASZGL010000129.1:0-6699 GCA_035938875.1 Candidatus Dormiibacterota bacterium | reverse complement strand
ACCCTGCGGCCAGGGAAACCCCGAGCCGCTCCTGGCCCTGCTCGGCTGTCGCGTGCTCTCGGCGTCGACCTTCGGCAGCGACGGGCAGCACCTCAGAGTTGCGCTCACTGATGACAGTAACTCGGTGATCGAAGCGGTGGCATTCAACAAACCCGGACTTGCCGGACACCTGCCCAGCGGCCGTGTTGTCGACGCGTGTTTCGGTGTCGACCGCGACACCTGGGACGGCATGGATCGGGTACGTCTGCGCCTGCGCGACCTGCGACCCGCCCGCGACGGCGCGGCGGCCGCGTCAGCTCCGTCGGCTGCGGCCGAACCCGCAGCCCCGGCGCCGGTGAGCGCCGCGACCGCGGCGCTTTACACACCTGCCCTTCGGTGATAGCGTCACCCGCAAATCAGGGACCGACAGCGCCGGGGGAGAGGGCAGCAATGCCCGTGCGGGGTCCGCTGAGTGCAGAGCCGCTGGCAGCGGAGGCGACATGCTCGACGAGGTCACGGTCCCCCGCCTGGTGGTCGCCGGCGTCAGGTCCGGCGCGGGCAAGACCACGGTTGCCCTGGGGCTCGTCGCCGCACTCTGCCGCCGCGGCCGCACGGTGCAGACCTACAAGGTCGGGCCCGACCTCGTCGACAGCGCATACCTCGCTCACGTGAGTGGACGTCCCTGCCGCAACCTCGATCCCTGGCTGCTCGGTGACACCGGTGTTCGGCGGGCGCTGTCCGGGGGTACCGTCGGCGCCGACTGTGCGGTGATCGAGGGCGTGATGGGGGTCTTCGACTGCCACGGGCTGCGCCCAGAGCCCAGCCGTGCTCTCGCCGGCCATCCCTTCCCGGGGAGCACCGCGGAGGTAGCCGAGCTGGCCAGGGCACCGGTCATCCTGGTGCTCGACGTCAGCTCGATGGGGGAGACGGCGGCGGCGGTGGCGCTCGGTGTACGCCAGCTCGACCCGGATCTGCCGCTCATCGGCGTCCTGCTCAACAACGTCCCCAGCGATCACCAGCGGCGTCTCGTCGAGGACGCGGTGTGGGACCTGGCCAAGCTACCCGTCCTCGGCGCCCTGCCCCGGATCGACGCCATGGCCATCCCCGAATGGCACCTGGGCCTGCTGCCGGTCACCGAAAACCCCCGCGTCGACGAGGCCATCCGCCACCTCGCCACGGCGACCGAGCGGCACTGCGACCTCGACCTCATCGAGCGGCTGATGGTCCAGGCTCGACCCATGCCGGCACCGGCGCGGCGAGCGCTCACCCCACCGGCGTCGGCGGTGCGCCTCGGCGTGGCCTTCGACGACGCGTTCTGTTTCTACTACCCCGAGAACCTCGAGCTGCTCGAGGAGGCCGGCGCCGAGATCGTGCCCTTCTCGCCGATGGACGAGCGCAGCCTGCCGCGCGACATCGACGGGCTGTACTTCGGCGGAGGCTTCTCCCCGGTGTTCGTCCCGCGGCTGTCGGCCAATCGCTCGATGATGGAGTCGGTGCGTCGCGCGCATGCCCAGGGGATGCCCATCTACGCGGAGTCCGGTGGTCTGCTCTACCTGTCGCGCACCGTGCGCACCATGGACGACGTGGTCCACGAGATGGCAGGCGTCATCGCCGTGGACGTCGGCATGGACGGCGGCGAACCGCGCGCCGGATATCGCGAGCTGCGCCTCATGTCCGACTGCCTGCTGGGTCCCGCCGGGACGCGGCTCCGCGGTCACGAGTTCCACGTCTGCTCCATCCTCGGCGGCAACGACTGCCTGCGCCCGGTGTACTCGATGCATCACAGTGACGGCGAGCCACTGGGCTGCGAGGGCTGGGCGAGCGGCTCCATGGTCGCCTCCTTCGTCCACCTGCACTTCGGCCACGACCCGGGGATCGCCGAGCGTTTCACCACCCGGATGTTCGACGCGCGGCGAGCGCGCCAGGGCGCGGCCAGGGAAGCTCAGCCCGTCTGACCGGCGGGCCCGTCGCGGCTGCGGCGATTCCCCATCCCGGTATCCCCGTGTCCGGGGTGTACGCTGAACCGCCGCATCAGTGTCTGTCCTGAGGAACCGTGCCCAACCTGCCTGCGACCATCGGTGACCTGCGCCGCTCGGAGTATCGCGTCGAGTCGGTGAAGTCGGAGCTGCGCCGCAACCTGATTCGCGCGCTGGCCGGCGGCGAGCAACTCTTCGAGGGGATTCTCGGCTACGAGGACACGGTCATCCCCCAGCTGGAGAACGCCATTCTCGCCGGGCAGGACATCGTCCTCCTCGGCGAGCGAGGCCAGGCCAAGTCACGCCTGGTGCGCTCGCTCACCTCGCTGCTCGACGAGTCGATTCCCGCCATCGCCGGCTGCGAGATCAACGACAACCCCTACCACCCCATCTGCCGCCGCTGCCGCGACCTGGTGGGCGAGCAGGGTGACGGCACCGTGATCAGCTGGATCGCTCGCCAGCAGCGCTACGCCGAGAAGCTGGCCACGCCGGACACGTCGATCGCCGACCTGATCGGCGAGGTCGATCCCATCCGCGTCGCCGAGGGCCGGTATCTCAGCGATGAGCTGACCATCCACTACGGGCTGGTGCCGCGCACCCACCGGGGCATCTTCGCCATCAACGAGCTCCCCGACCTCGCCGAGCGCATCCAGGTGGGACTGCTCAACGTCATCGAAGAGCGCGACGTGCAGATCCGCGGTTATCGCATCCGCTTGCCGCTCGACGTCTACGTCGTGGCCACGGCGAACCCCGAGGACTACACCAACCGGGGCCGGATCATCACCCCACTGAAGGATCGCTTCGGCGCCCAGATCCGCACCCACTATCCCAAGACCATCGAGCACGAGATCGCCATCGTGGAGCAGGAGAAGAGCAGCTTCGCCGACTCGCCCGCCGACGTGCGCGTTCCTCACTACATGCGCGAGATCGTCGCCGAGATCACCCACCTGGCGCGGCGCAGTCCCCAGGTCAACCAGCGCAGCGGCGTTTCAGTTCGGGTCAGCATTGCCAATTACGAAAACCTGGAGAGCAACGCTCTGCGCCGCGCGATCCGCACCGGGGAGAAGGACGCTGTGCCCCGGATCAGCGACCTGCCCGCACTGGTGCCCTCCAGCGCCGGCAAGCTCGAGCTGGAGACGTGGGAGGAGGGCGAGGACTCGGCGGTCCTGGACAAGATCATCCGCAACGCCTGCAGCAACGTCTTCCGCCGTCACTTCACCGTGCAGGAGTTCACCGAGCTGGTGCAGCGCTTCGACCGCAATGGATTCACCGTCGAGGTCAGCGATCGGGCACCGAGCGAGGAGTACGAGTCGGTGGTGCGCGAGCTGGGCGGCATCGACCGTGTCCTGCAGAAGCTCGACGAGCCCAGCACCGCGGCATCGCGCGCCGCCGCCCTCGAGTTCATCCTCGAGGGCCTGCACCTGAGCAAACGGCTCAACAAGACCCCGGTCGACGGTTCGTCGATCTACGGCGGCTAGCAGGCTCGGCGCCCGGCCATGACCGGATTCCCCCAGCGGCATCACCGCTTCTCCTCGTGGGATGGAACCCAGGACCCGCTCGGTCCCGACGTCGAGGAGCTGTTCGGACGGCTCAGCGAGGACGTCTTCCACGGCTGGGACTTCGAGTCGGCGCTGCGCCGCATGCTCAGCCAGGGCTGGCGCGACCGGCAGGGACGCCGGCTGGTCGGCCTCGAGGAGATGATGGAGCAGCTGCGCCGCCGGCGCCAGCAGCAGCTGGAGCGCTTCAACCTCGACGGTGTCTTCAAGGACATCCAGGAGAAGCTCGACAACGTGGTGCGCATGGAGCGCGAGGGCATCGACGAGCGACTCCAGCAGGCTCAGGGCGAATCCGCGCAGCGGGTGCTCGAACGTGTCGTGCGCGCCCGCCGGCAGACGCTCGACGAGCTGCCCGGCGAACCCGCCGCCGCGATCCGCTCACTGCAGGACTACGAGTTCATGGATCCCCGCGCCGAGCAGGCCTTCCAGCGCCTGCTCGAAGAGCTCAAGAAGGGCGTCGTCGACACCTACTTCAAGGAGATGACCGAGCGCTTGCAGAGCATGTCCGGTGAGGAGACAGCCGCGCTGCGCGAGCTGGTCCACGACCTCAACTCGCTCATGCGCCAGAAACTCGAGGGCGTGCCCGCCGAGCAGCTGCAGCAGAACTACCAGGCATTCCTGCGCAAGTGGGGGCGGATGTTCCCCGACGCACCGGCGACGTTCGAGGAATTCGTCGAGCAACTGCAGCGTCAGATGGCGCGCATGGACTCGCTGATGCAGTCGCTGGGACCCGACATGCGACGCCAGCTCGGCGAGCTGATGGACGCCGCCTTCAGCGATCCCGAGCTGCAGGCGGAGCTTGCCCAGCTCGGCGGCGCGCTGGAGCTGCTCTCACCGCGGCAGCGGCTGGGCAACCGTTACTCGTTCTTCGGCGGCGAGCAGCTGCCCCTCGACGAGGCCATGGACCTGATGGGCCGCCTCCAGGGCATGGAGGAGCTCGAGCGAGCGTTGCGCGATGCCTATCGTGGCGGCGAGATCGACGAGCGCACCATGGCCGAGCTCCGGGCGACGCTCGGTGATGACGCCGCGCGAAGCCTCGACCAGCTGCAGCAGATGATGCGGCGGCTCGAGGAGAACGGCTTGGTGCAGCGCGATCAGCGCGGCCTGCAGCTGACCGCGCGAGGCATGCGACGCATCGGCCAGAAGGCGCTGGGCGACCTCTTCGCTCGGCTCAAGCGCGATCGCTTCGGCAACCACGCGCTGCGTCGCGACGGCAGCACCGGAGAGCGCAGCGACGACAGCAAGCCGTACGAGTTCGGCGATCCCTTCGCCCTGGACGTCGAGAAGACGGTGATGAACGCGGTGCATCGAGAGGCGTCCGAGGGCGGCGACGCCACCCGGCGACCCGGTGAGCTGCGCGCCATGCCGCGCCTCGCGCCGCAGGACTTCGAGGTCTACCGCAGTGAGGCGACGACGCGCTCGGCAACGGTGCTGATGCTCGACATGAGTCGAAGCATGCCGCTGCGCGGCTACTTCTACGCCGCGAAGAAGGTTGCCCTGGCGCTCGACTCGCTGATCCGCACGCAGTTTCCCCGGGACACGTTGCACATCGTCGGCTTCAGCGACTATGCACGCATCATCGCGCCGTCAGCCCTGCCCCAGCTCACCTTCCAGGAGTATGTCTACGGCACGAACATGCAGCACGGGCTGATGCTCGCTCGTCACCTGCTCAGCCGCCATGCGGGCGAGAACAAGCAGATCATCATCGTCAGTGACGGCGAGCCCACCGCGCACATGGAGGGATCGCACGCGGTGTTTTTCTACCCGCCGCTACCCGACACCTTCCGCAAGACGCTGATCGAGGTGCAGCGTTGCACCAAGGAGAACATCGTCATCAACACCTTCATGCTGGAGTCGAACTATCACCTGGTGCAGTTCGTCAAGCAGCTGACCCGCCTCAACCGCGGACGGGCCTTCTTCATCTCTCCCGACCGGCTCGGCGACTACATCCTCCTCGACTACGTGGCCCAGCGTCGACAGGCAGCCTGACGCTCCTGCGCTCAGAACACCAGGGTTGCACCGCCGTCCCCTCATCGGTGGCGCCAGACGATGAGCAGCGATGACCGCGCCGAGTTCGCCGAGCGGCTGCGACTGCAACTCGCCGCCCGCTATCGCGGCCTGAACGTCGACGTCGACGCGGTGCGATTCGCGCTGCGATTGCACGGAGCCGGTGTCGCCGCCGTCACCCTGCCGCTCGGTCCTCTGTACGACGAGTGCGGCCGGCACCCGTGGCGCACGGCGGCGCTCATCGCCGAGTTCGTCGCCGCGGCCGAGACGCAGCTCACCGCGCGCCCTTCCTCCACGTTGTCCTTGGCCCGGGTGGTGTGGTGCGTGCGCACCCGTGACTATCTCGCCGGGCACAGCGGCGCCGACGAGCTGCTCGCCGTCGACGTCGCCGGGCCGCTGGTGGCGTTCGTCGCCGAGTCACTGCCCAACTCGATCATGCGCGGCGTGCCCCGCAGCGAGTGGGCCGAGCACGGCGAGAAGGCCACGCGCGACGCCGCCACCAGCAACACCAGTGCGCGCTTTGCCAGTGTGGCGCAACGCATCGCCGCGGCCGACCGGGTGGCTGCGGACGGCTGGAGGCTCAGCGGCGACCTCCTCTTCCAGGGAAGCGTGCTCATGGTTGGTGCCGTGCTCCGAGCCTTCGCAGACCGCGCTGGAGGCGACGTGCTCATCGGCGTTCCCGATCGCTCCGTCGTCCTCGCGCAGGCGGCGGGCGATGCCGAGCAGGCAACGCGTTTCCGCCACCGCGTGGTGCGAACCTATCGGGAGACGCTCAACCCCTGTGCCACCGCGGTGTTGATCACCGACGGTGAACGGCTGCGCGAACTACCCCCCGAACGCCGCCCGAGCACCAGCCTCCTCGATCGCCTCCGCGGCTGACGGCCCCGCGGCGGTGTGACTCACTCCGCGGGTGGCCCCAGCCGCGGCCTGTCGCCGATGCCCAGCGCGGGAACATCGCGGGCGGTGCCCATGCGCGCGGCCGCGGTGGTGACGACGGCGACCGCGGCGGCGCTGAGCACGCCGGCGCCGACGCGGAGCGCTTGGCGGCGCGCAGTCACCGCGCTGTGCGGCGCCGGTAGAGCGGGTCCCTCGCCGAACCACACGGTGACGGCGACCTGCTCGGCGGCGGAGCGCCGCCGCTGTGACCGCGACCGCTCGACCCTGACCGCCGCCGGCGTCAG
>DASZGL010000128.1:0-57447 GCA_035938875.1 Candidatus Dormiibacterota bacterium | reverse complement strand
GTGGGCGCGACACGACGCAGCCAGACGTGGCTGTCCTGGGGCGCAGGGCAGCCAGGGACGGTGCCGACGACCATCCCCTATCCGCTGGTCCGCTCGGCGGCGAGTGTTGGGGCAATGTCGCTCGGCGGTGGCATCGTCGTGTCGCTGCCCAGCACCGCCGGCCAGAATGCTGTGCCGGCTGGACTGCTGCTCGCTACTGCTGTGGGGGTGCTGCTCGTGGGACGCCGCCGGCGCCGCAACGCGTAGCAGCGCCGTACCATGGACGCCAGTCCATGGCACCACGCATCCGCGTCGAGCGCAGCGGCTTTGCGTTCGATGGCCACCGTCTCAGCTACACCGTGTACGGCCAGGGCGCCCGCCCGCTTGTGCTGCTCCACGGCCTGCTGGTCTCGCAACGAATGCACGACCCGCTGGCTCGCGAGCTGGCCGCGCGCGGCCATCGGGTCATCACCATCGACCTCCTCGGCCACGGCGCGTCCGACCGGCCCGCGGAGATGTGGCGCTATTCGATGAGTCTCTACGCGGATCAGGTGATCGCGCTTCTCGATCACCTCGAGCTCGACAGCGCAGTCGTCGGCGGCACGTCGCTCGGCGCCAACGTCACCCTCGAGGTGGCGGCGCGGGCATCGCGCCGGCTGCAGGCGATGGTCATCGAGATGCCCGTCCTCGACAACGCTCTGCTCGCCGCAGCCGGTGTGTTTCTGCCACTGGCGTTGGCTCTGCGCTTTGCGGAGTCGCCGGCGCGCGCCATCGCTGCTCTCACGCGGAGGATTCCAAGCGGGCTCGTGCCCTTCTGGCTCGATGTCGGTCTCGACGTGCTGCGACAGGACCCGGCGCCGAGTGCCGCTGTCATCCAGGGAATCCTCTTCGGTCGCGTCGCTCCACAGCACTCCGAGCGCGTGACCTTCGGCATGCCGACGCTGATCATCGGCCATCCCCGCGATCCCATCCATCCGTTCAGCGACGCCGACATGCTGGCCCGCGAGCTGCCCAACGCCCAGCTGCTCCAGGCGACGTCGTTCCTCGAGATGCGCCTGGCGCCCGAGCGGCTGACCAACGAGATGGCGTCCTTCCTCGACGGCTGCTGGCCGCGCCGTGGTCGCGGAGTTGGGGCGCGCGCGCTACGGCCACATATCGCAGCACCGCGGAAGGCGGCCAGGCCTCGATCGCGCCCTCGCTGATCGCCTGCTAGGCTTGCGACGGAGTCGGGTCAGGGAGGTGGGCCAGCGGTGGCAGCAGGGAGCTCCAGTCGGATCGACGGCGTTGCCCGTCGCGCCGCGCTGCGCGTTCTAGCCGGGCTGTCGGGAGGGCGGCTGACGGTCGCCGACGCTGATGGCGTCCATGTCGTCGGCCACGGCACTCAGCTGGACCTATCGGTCACCGTCCGCGTCCATTCGCCATCCGCCTACCGCGCATTGCTCCGCGGCAGCCGGGGCATCGCCGAGTCGTATGCCGAGGGGCAGTGGGACTGTGATGATCTCGTCGGGCTGGTCCGGATCGCGGCGCGCTCGCTGCGGTCCGTCGACCCCTGGCGCCAGAGGGTCGCCCGCGTCATCGGTCCCTTCGAGCGGATCGCGGCGACACGACGGGCGAACACCCGAACGCGCAGCGTCGACAACATCCTGCGCCACTACGACCTGGGCAACGAGTTCTTCGCGCAGGTCCTCGACGAGACCATGGGCTATTCCTGCGCGTACTACGAACGTCCAGGAATGCAACCGGTCGAGGCGTCGCGGGCCAATCTCGACCGCGTCTGCCGCATCCTCGACCTGCGACCGGGCGACCGCGTTCTCGAGATGGGCAGCGGATGGGGCGGTCTCGCCCTCCACGCGGCGCTCCACTACGGCTGCCGTGTGTCGGCGGTGACCATCTCACCGAGCCAGCGCAAGTACATCGACGCCGCAGCCAGCAAGGCCGGTGTCGCCGACCGCGTCGAGGTGCTGATGCGCGACTACCGTGACGTCAGAGGTACGTGGGACAAGCTGGTCTCACTGGAGATGGTCGAATCGATCGGCGCCCTTCACCTCGATACCTTCATCGCCCAGTGCGGCCGGCTGATACGGGCCGACGGACTCATGCTCATCCAGGCGATCACCACCACCGACAAGCTGTTTCGCATCGACCGCTACCACCGCACCTTCCTCAACGAGCTCATCTTCCCCGGCGGTTGCGTGCCCTCGCTGGAGGCGATCACCGGCGCTGCTGCCCGGCGCACCGACCTGCGCGTCACCGCCGTCTACGACATCAGCGCGCACTATCCGCCGACGCTTCGCGCCTGGCGTGAGCGCCTGCAGCGCAACTGGAGCCGGATCCAGGCCCTCGGTGACTTCGACGAGCGTTTCCGCCGGCTGTGGACGCTGTACATGTCGTGGTGCGAAGCCGGATTCATCGAGCGCCGCGTGCAGGACAGGCAGATCGTTTTCGCCGGCCCTCTGTGGCGCGAGGAGAACCGCATCCTCGGGCTGCCGCTGGCGGAGCCGGCCGTTGAGCCCGCGCAGAGAACCGCAGTTCCTGAAGCGGTGACGGCGGCGGGATGACCGCAGGGAGCTGAAAACCACCGGCGGCGTCGAGGACGCCCACCGCGCTCGCCGTCCGCGACTACGCGACGGCGCGCGCGCCGCAGCGCCGCTCGGCATCGCCGTGGCGACGTTTGGCGCCTCCTTCGGCGTGCTGGCGCGCAGCGCGGGTTTCGGGCCGGTCGCGCCGATTGTGATGTCACTGACGACGTTCGGCGGCTCGGCGCAGTTCGCCGCGGTGGCGATCATCAGCACCGGCGGCGGGGCGGTCGCGGCTGTCACCGCTGCCGTGCTGCTCAACGCGCGTTACGGACCCATCGGCCTATCGGTTGCACCGGCCCTTCGCGACTCCCTGTGGCGGCGTGCTCTCCTCGCTCAGCTCGTCGTCGACGAGTCCTGGGCGATCGGCCATCGTGGCGGACGGATCGATCGCAACCTGCTGCTCGGCGCCGGCGTCGTGATGTACGCCGCGTGGCTTGTGGGCACCGTCGCCGGTGTCATCGGCGGTGACCTGCTCGGCGATCCTCAGCGCCTCGGGCTCGACGCCGCGTTCCCCGCACTGTTCCTCGGACTGCTCATCCCTCAGCTGCGCAGCCGCCGAGCCTTGACGGCGGCGATTCTCGGTGGCGGCATCGCGTTGACGTTGATCCCCTTCACACGTCCGGGGATACCGATCATCGCCGCCGCGGCTGCGTGCCTCGTCGGCTGGTGGCGTCGCCCATGAGCGTGGTGTGGACCGTCGTCGCCGTCGTCGGCGTGGCCACCATCGTCATCAAGGCGCTCGGCCCGGCGCTTCTCGGCGGGCGGGTCATCCCGCCGCGCATTCTCGGTGTCGTCAGCCTGCTCGCGCCGGCGCTGCTCACCGCGCTGGTGGTGACCAACACCATCGCCGGCGAGCGGCGCATCGTCGCCGACCCCCGCCTCGCCGGCGTGGCCGTGGCCGGCGCCGCGCTGCTGGCGCGGGCTCCGTTGCTCGTCGCCGTCATCCTCGCCGCCGCGACCACGGCGCTGATCCGCGCGCTGCGCTGATCCAGCACCGGCTGCACCGGTCGCCGGCACGTGGCCTCGGGGCTACGCCGCGCTTGCGCCGGTGGCGATGGTCTCCTCGATCGACTTGCGGCGCGCCTCGTCGAGATTGAGCGCCTGCTCCTCATCGGCAGCCATGACGGTGTCGAGGTCGACGGCCTGGTAGCCGAGGACACCCATGTCGGCGAAGGCGTTGTTGATGCGCGGCCCCCAGAGCCCGATGTCCTTGAGCATGGGCACGATGCGCGTGAACAGCAGCGAGCGGAACATGCGGTTCGACTCCGACTCGCGTACCCACTTGATGCACTCATCGACCTCGAAGCCCAGGTTTGTCCAGACCTCTTCGGCCATGAAGCGATCACGCATCAGGTAGCAGGCGTCGACACAGAACTCCTCGCGTTCGTCGCGCTCCTTCTGGGTGAGCTGGGGATAGTAGTCGCGCAGCGCGAGGCGGCCGAAGGCGACGTGACGTGCCTCATCCTGCATGACGTAGGCGACCAGCGACTTGCCCAGTGGATCGCCGGCGAGGTCGCGGATGAGTCCGAACGCGGCTAGGGCGAGACCCTCGATGAGCACCTGCATGCCGAGGTAGGTCATGTCCCAGCGACTGTCGGCGATGACGTCGTTGAGCAGTGCCTTGAGATGCGTGTTGATGGGATAGGCAAGCTGCATCTTCTCGTGGAGAAAGCGCGAGTAGGCCTCGACGTGCCGCGCCTCGTCGATCACCTGGGTCGCTGCGTAGAACTTGCTGTCGATGTCGGGCACTGTCTGCACGATTTTGGCAGCGCAGATGAGAGCACCCTGCTCACCGTGAAGGAACTGCGAGAACTGCCACGCGATGCTGTGCCGGGCAACCCAACCGTGCTCCTTCTCGCTCATGCGATCCCACAGCGGGGAGCCATAGAGGGGCGCGTACTCCTCGGGCCCTGACAGCGGGTTGTCGGGATCGAGCTCGTGGTCCCAGTCGATGCGCTCCTGGGCATTCCACTGCAGCTTCTTGCCCTTCTCGTACAGGTTGAGCAGCTTGTCCCGCCCCTCGTCGTACTCCCAGTTGAAGATGGTGGTGCTTCCCCCCGGCACCTCCCACTTGGTCTGCTCGACGGGCAAGGTGTAGGCGCGGGTGCTCATGGGTCTCCTCTCCTCCAGTCAGGCTGTGGCCAGGTCTGCGGGTCGTTCGGGTAGCTCCAACCATCGCTGCAGCTCGCCCTGCACCGCTCGCTGGTGGAGCAGGGCGAGAAGCTGGTGAACCAGGGGCATGCCGCTGCGGACCATGTCGCGCAGCTGCGTCGGCTCGTAGCGGCTGAGAATGGGCTCGACGATGCGCGCCAGCTCGTCCTGGACGAGCTGCTCGACGGCGTCGCGGTAGAGGCCGAGGTTCTCGATGGCGAAGCCCGCCTCCTCGGTGAAGCCGGCGGATCGCATCGCGTCGCACAGCTCGATCAGACGAAGGTCACCGCTCGACAGGGGACCGCCGGCGCCGACGAGGCCGAGACGGCGTAGGGTCTCGATGTCCTCGGCGGGAAAGCGCTCGCGGGTGGCGGCGAGCTCTTCGGCGGTGGCCGCCGGGTCGGGCTCCTCGAGGAGGCTGCCCAGGGTCTGCAGCGTCTGGATCTCGTCGACGGGCAGCTCGCCCCAGCGCTCGAGTATCCAGCGGATGCTTCGCAGCGGCAGGCGCAGCTCGTGCTGTAGCGAGCGGACCCAGAGGATGCGCCGCACCGCGGTCTCCTGGTAACGCGCCTGGTTGCCCGCGGTCTTCTGCGCCGTGGGCAGCAGCCCCTGCTGGGCGTAGAAGTGGATCGTCGGGGCGTTGGTCCCGGTCAGGCGGACGAGGTCGCGCATCCGGTAGGGGAACTCGGTCATGCCCGGCGGATGGTGCCATTGCCGGGCGTCAAGTGTCAAGTACTACTTGATGTTTTAGCCGCCTGCCCCCTTGAGCCACTCGACGTCGCCGTGGTAGCCGCGGCCGTGGGGGTGCTTGACGTACTCCTGGTACTGCCTCTTGCTCTCGCCGATGGTGGTGTTCTCGCCATGGCCCGGCATCACCACCGTCGCCTCGTCGAGAGGGTGCAGCTTGTCGACGATCGAGCGGATGAGCACCTCCAGGTCGCCCTTGGCCGAGGTCCGCCCCGGGCCGCCGTCGAAGAGGGTGTCGCCACTGATCACCGCGCGGCCGATGCGCAGGCTGATGCTCCCCGGTGTGTGCCCGGGGGTGTGCAGGATGCTCACCCTGGTGCCGCCGACGCGCACCTCGTCGCCGTCAGCCAGGCGGCGGTCGATGCGTTCGGCGGGGATGTTGATCTCCCTGTCGCCGACCATCACCGGCGCGTCGATGGCGCCGCGAACCGCGTCGTACGACGCCCAGTGATCGGGGTGCCAGTGGGTCACCACGACGCTGCGGACGTTGCCATCTGCGGCGATGGCGTCGAGCAGTCTGCCCGTCTCCAGTGGCATGTCGACGAGCAGCGACTCGCCGGCGTCGGTGTCGCGCACCAGGTAGGCGTTGTTGCCGTAGGGACCCATGGGGCCGACCTTGACGATGCGCACGGCGCCGTCCTCGAACGTTCGGAAGGCTTCACTCACCGCTTGCGGCCTGCCGCCTTCTGGCCGCGTGGTGCGCGGCTGCGGATATCGATGCTCATCCCCGCGGCGCGCAGCTGAGCCTTGTGGGCGCGTTTGGCCGCCTGGTAGGCGGCGAGCTCGTCGGCTGTGGTGACGTCGCCGAGGGTGGGGTGCTGCGGCAAGAGCTTCTCGTAGCCGATGGGGCGCACGCCGTACTGGTGGCTGAGCAGCCGCATCAGCGTCCGTGCCTTCATCGGGCCGATCCCCGGCAGCGCCGACAGCCGCCGCCACAGCTCGTCTCCGTCGGCGACGTCCCGCCACACCGCGGCGCCGTCGCCCGAATACCCGGCAACGAGATGCTTCGACAGCGCCTGGACGCGCTCGGCCATGGTGCCGGGGAAGCGGTGGACGGCCGGACGCTCGGCGAAGGCGCTGCGCAGCGTCGCCGGGTCCGTGGCCGCCAGCGCGCCGGCGTCGATGCTGCCGAGCCGGCGCCGGATCTCGAGCGGTCCGGCGAACGCCTTCTGCACGGTGACCTGCTGGTCGAGGACGAAGCCGATGAGCAGTGCGGTTCCGTCGCCGGCGATCAGGCGATCGGCCTCGTCGTCACCGGTGAAGGGGAGGCGGTCGGGGGGCGCCGCCTTCGCGGTTGCGGGCGGGCGTGCGGTGGATGTCGTGGCCATGCCCTAAGCGTAGTGCTTCACCCACGCCGAGTTGCGAGCCAGGCGCGCCGGGGGCAAGTAGACTTCGACCATGTCGTGGCTCGGGCGGCTTTTCGGTCGCGCACCGGCGCCGCCGCCGGTTCCGCCGAACACCGTGGTCGTGCCCGAGGACATCGCGGCGACGCTCACCGGCGACGGCACCGCGCTCGAGGACGCCGTCGAGGCCTCGCTGCGCGACTACTTCGATCTCCGCCAGCGAGCGCGCGCGGCTGCCGAGGCCGGTGAGCGCATCCCCTTCTGGCTGCAGCGCGAGACCGGCCACGTCGCCGGGATCGAGGACGAGCTCCTCGATCGCATGGCGCAACGCCGTTCCGCCGAGGAGGACGACGCCCGGCGGGGTTCGGCCAAAGGCTCGGCTCGAAGTACCGACTGACCCGCTGGCATGATCGCCGGACATCCTGAGCGCAACCCGCTCGGCGGCTTCCTGCGTGCTCTGCTGGTGCTCGCCGTGGTCATCGTCTACGGCACGGTCGGTTACGTAGCCATCGAGCACTACTCATTCCTCGACGCGGTGTTCATGACGGTGATCACCATCACCACCGTCGGTTTCGAGGAGGTGCACCCGCTGGACTCCGCCGGCGAGGTGTTCACCATCACCCTGATCGTCTTCGGTGTCGCCGGATTCCTCTACACATTCGGCATCATCGTCGAGCAGCTGTCCAGCGGACACCTGCAGAGTTTTCGGAGGTACCGGCGCATGGATGCTCAGCTGCGCAGTCTGCGCGACCACTACATCGTCTGCGGCTACGGCCGCACCGGCACCCAGGTTGTGCGCGAGATCGAACAGGCGGGGCGCCACTACGTCGTTGTCGAGATGAACTCCGCGCCGCTCGAGGACGTGCGCAAGGACGAGCGGTTGTGTGTCATCGGTGACGCAGCCAACGACGAGGTGCTTCAGCTCGCCGGCATTGACCGCGCTCGTGCCCTGGTGAGTGCTGTGGACAGCGATGAACGCAACGTCTACATCGTGCTCACTGCACGCTCGCTCAAACCCGATCTGTTCATCGTCGCGCGTTCGTCGTATCCCGATTCCATCGCCAAGCTGCACCGTGCCGGAGCCGACAGGGTGGTGAGCCCGTACACCACAAGTGGGCGTCGCATGGCCGCGCTGGCGCTGCAACCGGCGGTCGTCGACGTCCTCGACCGGGTGTTCACCGAGGGCGGGGAAATGACGGTGGAGGAGCTGGTCGTCCCCGAGGGTGCGGGCGAGCACGAGGTCGCAGAACTGCAACGCTCTGGCGCCAGCCTGCTCGCCGTGCGCACCTCGGCCGGGCATCTCAGCGTCCGCCCTGGCGACGCCGAGAGGGTCGGCACCGGCGACCTCATCGTGGCCCTGGGATCGCCGGCTCAGCTGGCGGCGCTGGCCTCGACCGTGGCGGGCGGGACGCATTCGGGCTGAGTTTCGCTCCTCCGACGCGGCGGGCCGCCTCGGTACAGTTCGTCCGGCCCCGCCTGTGTGCCTGCGACTGAAGGAGGAGAGGAGACCCAGCGATGCGAGCCGTGACATTCCAGGACGTCGGCAAGCTCACCCTCGAGGACGTTCCCAAGCCGTCGATCCAGGAGCCCACCGACGCCCTCCTCCGGGTGACCACAACGGCGATCTGCGGCAGCGACCTGCACGTGCTCAACGGCCGCATCCCGGGAATGCTCCCGGGCAGCATCCTCGGCCACGAGTTCATGGGCATGATCGAGGAGACCGGCTCCGAGGTCACCAAGGTCGAGGAAGGCGATCGCGTCCTCGCCTCGTTCACCATCCCCTGCGGCAAGTGCTGGTACTGCGGTCGCGGCATGTACAACCGCTGCCCCGACAATCGCGTCTTTGGCTACGGCGCTTATCTCGGTGACATCAATGGCGGGCAGACCGAGTACGTGCGCATTCCCAGCGCGGACACCTGCCTACATCACGTCGACGGCAGCCTCAGTGACGAGCAGGCACTGTTCGCCGGCGACATCTTCTCGACGGGGTACGACGCGGTCGCCGAGGCGCGCATCGAGGAAGGCGAGACCGTCGTCATCCAGGGATGCGGACCGGTGGGACTGTTCGCGATTCAGGCGGCTCGCATCTACCGACCGGGGGCGCTCTATGCAATCGACACCGTCGATTCGCGGCTCGAGATGGCGCAGTCATTCGGGGCGACGCCGGTCAACGCCCGCGAGGTCCACGTGCCCACGTTCATCCAGGACGCCACCGGCGGCCGCGGCGCCGATGTCGTCGTCGAGTGCGTCGGTGCCCTGCCCGCCTTCGACGCGGCCATCGACATCGTGCGCCCCGGAGGCAGGCTGAGCGTCATCGGCGTGTACTCCGAACCGGAGCACACCATCCCCATGAGCCTGATCTTCACCAAGGCAATCGACGTGAAGTTCTGCGGCACCGCCAACGTCATCGGTCGCTGGGACGAGGTGCTACGCCTGATCCGCGAGGGCGCCGTCGACCCCACGGCGATCATCTCCCACCGCCTCAACCTCAGCGACGCCATGGTCGGCTACCGGCTGTTCGAGGCGCGGGAAGCGATGAAGGTGGTGCTCACGCCGTAGGTGATCCGCGTCGGTACCGACGTGGGGCGCCGGGGGCATGTGCTTGCTGCTCAGACAGTCCTCGGTCGCCTGCGGCGCCCTGCGGAACTCGCGACTGCGCACAAGCCCCCGGCGCCCCACTTGTCGAACCGCGGACACTGCGGGTTCGCCAGGCGGCGAAAACCTGGCGGCTGGCTCGGGCGTGATATAGGTGCTGATGACTGATCGCGAGGCCATGGAAGCCTTACAGGGCGGCGACGCGAGTGGCATGGACGCTCTGGTGGCAGGGCACCAGCGCCGGGCGCTCCAGGTGGCGTACCAGATCACCAGGGACAGGCTGGCCGCCGAGGACATCGTCGCCGACGCTTTCCTGACCGTCTATGAGCGGGTCCAACACCAGGACCCCGCTCGACCGTTCGAGCCGTGGCTGCTGCGCATCGTGATCAATCGGGCGATCTCGGTCACGCGGCGTGCCGAGCGCTTTCGCCGCTTCGCCCACCTGCTGCGCCCGCGCGAGCGCAGCGAGGGACCCGAGGAGACGGCGGAGCGGCGTGAGGAACAGCGAGAGGTGATGAGAGCACTCGCCGCCCTGCCCGCAAACGAGCGGGCTGCGCTTTCGCTGCGGTACCTGCTCGACCTGGACGAGCGGGCGATCGCCAACCTTCTTGACTGGCCCTTGGGAACGGTGAAGACCCGGCTTCGGCGAGGACGTGATCGGCTTCGCCAACAACTTGTGGCTGCCGAGTCCGATGCAGGACCTGCCTGCGCCATCGGAGCAGAACTGTGATGATTGTGAAAAGCGATCTCAGTGATAAAGCACTGCGCGCTGCCTTTGCCGGCGACGCTGCTGAAGTGGCGGGCATTGACGTCACCAGCACGGTGCGAGCGCGCCTGTATGGCCGTCGCCGGCGAGGATTGGTGCGTGCGGTCCCTGTACCGGTCGTCGTCATCGCAGCCGTCATCCTCGGCGGCGGCACGGCCCTTGCTGTGGGGAATGCCACTGGGCTGATTCGGATCCACTTTCAGCCAGCTCCGCTGTCTGGTCCAGGGGCGCCAGTCAACGTGGTGCTAGACCCCCCGTTCACGACGACGGTGGTCGATGCTCAGGCGAGGGGCGGATTCCACGTCCGCGTGCTGACGGGACTCGCGACGACGACCCTGGACGTGGTGCGGTTCGTACCGCCGATCACGTCTATGAACGGCCAGCCCTTCAGGCACAATTCGGGCGCTGTTGACCTCTCCTACACCTTTGGGGCGACGACGCTCGAGGTCGTCGAGCAGCTGGATACCAATGGGGCAGCCGCACCGCTTGACGTGGTCTTCAAGCAGTTTCCAGCGCTTCCCCCCGACGCCGCGCAACGCTTGATCGCCCCTGGCGTCGAGCGCATCAACGGAAACGACTACCTCGTACTCCGCTCAATCGCTTCTGGCCACATCGTCGCCATCGAGTGGAAGACGCCTGACGGCGTCATCATGCTGATCAACGTCCACTCCGCCGACGGCGTTGACACAGCGACGGCCACCACTCTGATCGAACATCTGAAGTAACCGACGTTGGCGGCCTCAAAACTGGCATCCGCGACAGAAGTTGGTGATCTCCCCGCGAGCGGTGAGCTCCGAGATTCGGTGCCCGCACCGTGGGCAGTCCTGGCCGCCTTTCATGTGCACCGCCATGAAGCTGCGGTCCTGCTTGTGCGTCTCGTAGTGGGGCTGCGCGCTGATCGCTTCGACGGCGCGGGCGAGCACATGCTGCACCGAGGCGTGCAGGCGCGCGATGTCGCCGGCGTTCAGTGAGCTGCGACGTCGCAGCGGCAGCAGCTGCGCGTGGTGGAGGATCTCGTCGCTGTAGGCGTTGCCGATGCCGGCGATGAACTCCTGGTTGCGCAGCAGGTTCTTGAGCTCGCCGGGATGGCGGCGGATGCGCTTGGCGAAGTCTTCGGCGCTGATGTCCAGCGCTTCAGGTCCCAGCTCGGCCCAGCCGGGGACTGTGCCCATCGTGTCGCCGTCGGCGAGGTAGACGCGACCCATGCGGGCGGTGTCGGTAAATCGAAACTCGTCATCACCGGTGAGCCGAATGCGGAACACGGTGGCCGCGGCGACCTTGTCGGCTGCCGCGCTCCATTGGATGCGCCCGCCGAGCATCGGGTTGATGACAAGGTGTGCAGAATCGGCGTCGAGGACGAGGAACTTGCCGCGCCGCCAGAGTTGCACGACGCGGCGTCCTCGCAGCGCGGCGGGGAGACCCTGTGGCGGCGTGCGCAACAGGAAGCCAAGCCGCGGCGAGACCACGACGTCCTCGATGGTGCGGCCCTGCATCCGCGGCGCCAGGGTGCGCTGCACCACCTCCAGTTCGGGCATCTCGGGCATGAGACACCATTGTGGGGTGAGCAGGGTGTCCAACACCCCGCTAAGCGAAGACCGAGCCGCGCCTCTGCAGGTTGGTGTACAGGCCGTTCTGGATGGTGTCGCGCACCTGGTCGGCCAGGCGCATCACCAGGCTGGCGTCGTCGGCCGCCCCAGGAGGGTACTCGTCGACCGGGATGGGCTCGTGGAACTCGATGATCCATGACGACGGCAGCGGCACTGCACCAAGCGGTCCTAGCAGCGGGAACGTCGCCGTCAACGGCACGTAGGGAACTCCGAGTGCGTTGGCCAGCGGGGTGATGTTGGCCAGCATCGGATGCAGCTCCTCGCTGCCGACGACGCTCACCGGGATAATCGGGCTGCGCGTGCGCAGGGCGATCTGAACGAAGCCACCACGACCGAAGCGGCGAAGCCGGTAGCGCTCGCTGTACAGCTTGCCCGGCCCCTTGGCGCCCTCGGGGAAGACCAGGACGAGCTCGTCGCGCTCGAGCAGCCGCTCGGCGTCGTTGGGGTGGGCGAGGGTGTTGCCCGTGCGGCGCATGAACCACGAGCCCACCGGGATCGAGAAGAGCATGTTGAGAATCAGCGCGCGAGCATGGCGTGGCTGGGGATGCTCGTCGAAGATGGCGGTGCGGATCATGGCGCCGTCGTATGGCAGCACACCCGCGTGGTTGGAGACGAGCAACGCGCGCCCTGCTCCCGGCACGTTTTCCATGCCGATGGCCTCGACGCGCCACCAATGGCGATAGAGGAACCGGAAGAAGGGGAGAATCGATTCGGTCCACTCCTGATCGAAGCCAAAGTCGTCCGGTTCGCGGTCACCTCGTCGAGCTGCGGCGGCCAGCTCGCGCTGCCTGGCAACGAATCCCATCACGCTGCGCAGCGCCTCGATGGGACTGACGTCGCGAAGCGCCGCAGCCGCTGCGGTAGCCGCGCGGGGCGCGTCGGCGACCAGGCGAGGCACCTCTCTGGTGATGGAACTGAGCTCCTTGACAGGGACGGGTAAGCCATCGGCGGGTTCCAGCGCGGCGGCCGCGCGACGCCTTTCGACCTCATCGCCGGTTGCCTCGCGCAGCTTCTCCAGCCTCGTGCGCAGCTGTGCGTCGGCACCGTTGTCGGCGGCTCCGCGGATGCTCCGTTTCGGCCGGAGCGCCACTGCTCCGTTCAGCTCGGCACTCTCGCGCTGGCCGACGTCGCTGACGCCGTGATCGAGAATCGGGCGCGCCGCGGTCACCAACTCACTCATCCACCCATTCCTACACCGGGGTGCCGGGTATCGACCACGCCGATGACGCGGTGCCCGCCCGTCCGCGACCGCGCCGCGGACGGCAATCGTAACAACGCCGGACGGGCGCTGCGAATCGCGCATTTATGACGACCATGACACTCAGCGCCGTCGCGTCGGGGGCAGCTGGGCACGCGCGCTGCCGTCGTGAAGAAATCCCTCGACCGTGGCCAGGATCTCCTCTGGTGAGCCGGCCAGCGAGTCGGCAAAGTAGCCCCCGTCAAAGGGCCGGCCCGCAGCGCGCAGGAGCGCCGCGGCGGGTTGGCGTCGCGGCGGCGGGATGCCGTCGACGAGCTTGTAGCCGAGGATGACGCGGTTGCCGGCGCGGGTGAGCCCGAAGTGGTCGACGACCTCCCAGCGAGTCAGGCTGCTGAACGGGTACTGCCTCTGCACGAGGCCGTCGCGGGTGAGTTCGAGCGCCGGCCGGAACAGCACCGCGGTGACCAGCAGGGCAAACGCCGGCGCCGCGACCACGAACCAGCCGATGGGGGCGCCCTCCACGATGAAGACGACCCCGGCGATCTCGGTGACGGCGGCGAAGGGCAGCACCAGCACCGCGGGTCGCCGGGCGCGGAAGACGACGCGTCCGCGCCTGAGCGTGGTCAGCGGCGCGGTCTGCCCCGGCCGGTCGATGTCGCTCACCCTGTCATCGTATGGCGGTGGCCTCTGCACCTCTCGCCTTCGGCCTGCTCGATTCGGTGGTCATCCTGGTTGTGGCCGTCGTGCTCTTCGTCGTTGTTGTCGCGGTCACCGCTGTCCTCATGGGGCTGCTCCAGGCGGTGCTGCCCTCGGGCGACAGCGAGGCCGACGCGCTACACCGCCAGGAGCTCGATGAAGCGGTAGACGCCGCCGGTGAGCCCGTGGCGGGTCCCGACGCCGGGCCGCAGGGGCACTTGCACTGACGAGGCTCTGTGGGCTAGCATGCATAAAGGAAGCTTTATCAAACGTTCCTTTATCAAAGGACAGCTTATGAGTCCGGTCAGCCGCCGGAGCCGCCGGGCTTCGACCCCAAGGAGCAACGACATCCTCAACGCCACGGATCTCACCCTTCACTTCGAGGGACTCGCCAACCCCACACGCCTCAAGATCGTCGAACGGCTCGCTGCCGCCGCCGAGATGCGGGTGTCGGAGCTGGCCGAGTTCTGCAAGGTCAGCCAGCCACGAATGAGCTGGCATCTGCGCACGCTGCGCCGTGCCAACGTGATTCGAACCCGCCGCGAGGGGCGGGAGGTTTTCTGCAGGCTGGATCGCGACGCGATCGCGGCTCACCTGCGCAGCTTCGTCCGGCTCATCGCTGGCGGGGTCCCCATGGATTCGCGGCGGCCGGGAGCGGAATCCATGGGGGGCCTGGCAACGGGCACCGCGGGCGAGCCGGTTGAGATGCAGCAACTGATCAGCGAGGTGGCCAAGTGAGCAGCAAGGTTCGCGTGGCGATCGTCGGCGTGGGTAACTGCGCCTCGTCGTTCGTCCAGGGTGTCGAGTACTACAAGAACGCGAATCCGGATGACTTCGTCCCCGGTCTCATGCACGTCGACCTGGGCGGGTACCACATCCGTGACATCGAGTTCAGCGCCGCGTTCGACATCGACAAGGAGAAGGTGGGCAAGCCGCTCGAGCAGGCGATCTTCAGTGGGCTGAACAACACCGTCAAGTTCAGCGAGGTGCCGAGCAGCGGCGTCGTCGTCCAGCGCGGCATGACCCACGACGGCCTGGGCAAGTACCTCTCCGAGGTGATCACCAAAGCCCCCGGTTCGACCGCCGACATCGTCGAGATCCTCAAAGACACGGGCACCGATGTCGTCGTCTCCTACCTCCCCGTGGGCAGCGAGGAGGCCACCAAGTGGTACACGGAGCAGATCCTCACCGCGGGTTGCGCGATGGTGAACTGCATGCCCGTGTTCATCGCGCGCGAGGAGTACTGGCGGCGCCGCTTCGAGCAGCGCGGTGTGCCCATCATCGGTGACGACATCAAGTCACAGGTCGGCGCGACGATCATCCATCGCGTGCTGGCCCGCCTGTTCCGCGAGCGAGGCGTCAAGCTGGAGAACACCTACCAGCTCAACTTCGGTGGCAACACCGACTTCCTCAACATGCTCGAGCGCGAGCGGCTGATGAGCAAGAAGATCAGCAAGACAAACAGCGTCATCTCTCAGATGGACTACGAGATCGACAAGGACAGCGTGCACATCGGTCCCTCTGACTACGTCCCCTGGCTGCATGACCGCAAATGGGCGTACATCCGCCTCGAGGGCCGTTCCTTCGGTGACGTCCCACTCAACGTCGAGCTCAAGCTCGAAGTGCACGACTCACCGAACAGCGCCGGCATCGTCATCGACGCCGTGCGCTGCTGCAAGCTGGCCCAGGATCGCGGCCTCAGCGGAGCCCTCGACGGCCCGTCGTCGTACTTCATGAAGTCACCGCCCCACCAGGTGTCCGACGCCGTCGCCAGGCAGCAGACCGAGGACTTCATCGCCGGCGTCGGCGCGCCGAGCAACGGACGCGCTGCCCCGTCGGCGGTGAGCGAGGCGGCCAACGCACCGTCAGCAACGCCAAGCGCCGGCTGAACGCGCGGGGAGCCGAGGCGATGGTGAACGCGGGGAGGGATCTTCACCCGGCCCGCATCGCCAGGCGCACGCGCCGCTCTGTCGGACGCATGCGCGGCATGTTTCCCTACGTCGCCTATCGCGCCGGCGAGACGATGGTGCGGGTGGTTCCCCACCGCGTCGCCTACCGGTTGGGGAGCGCCATCGCCGACGCCGTCCTGGTCGCCCAGCCGAGACGTTTCGACGGCCTTCGCGACAACCTGCGCCACGTCCTTCCTGACGCTGACGACCGTACCCTGCGTCGCGTCGTGCGGGCCAACGTGCGCAACCTTGCCCGTTCGTGGATCGACGTCATGGAGATGGCGCACCGCGCCGATGCGGTCACCGCGCGGGTGCATCCGGTCAACGTCGAGAACATGATTGCGCCGCTGGAGCGCGGGCGTGGCGCGGTCGTCATCTCCCTGCACCTGGGATCATGGGAGGTGGGACTGGCCGGATGGAACCACCGCTTCGGCAGCATGGCCGTGCTCGCCGAGGTGCTGCAACCGGCGCGGCTGTTCGAGCGCATCGTGAACGCGCGCGGCCGTCTCGGCGTCCAGGTCATTCCTATCGACGTCAGCGCCATGCGCTCCGCTGACAGCGACTCGGCGCGGCGCCTTGGCGCTGCGGCGCTGCGTGACGTCTATCGAACCCTGCGCAACAACGGCTTGGTGGCCATGGCCATCGAGCGCGACCTCATCGGCAACGGCGAGCCGACGCCCTTCTTCGGCGCTGTCGCACCGATCCCCACCGGCGTTGTCGAGGTCGCCATGCGCAACGGAGCCGCCATCGTGCCGGTGTTCCTGATCCGCGCCGGGACACGCGGTGACCAGATCATCGCCCCCTGCTATCCCGAGATCGCCTACGACGCGACGGCGCCACGCAAAGAGGAGATCCGGCGCGTTGTGGCCGCGCTGGTCACCGTGTTCGAAGAGGTGATCCGTGCCCATCCCGACCAGTGGCACGTCCTCGATCCCATCTGGGACAGCGGCGCAGCGTCGGACGTGGCGCGGTGAAGATCTGCCTGGTCTCGCCGTACGACTACTCGCACCCCGGCGGAGTCAGCGAACACGTGCGCCATCTCGCCGAGGAGCTGCGCGAGCGCGACCACTCGGTGATGATCATGGCACCGAGCAACTCGCTCGACGATGACCACGGCATCCCCGGCTACGTGCGCATCGGCAGGAGCACGCCGATGCCCGGCAACGGTTCGGTGGCGCGGATTGCGTTGAGCTTCCATCTGGTGCGCCGTGTCCGTCACCTGCTCGACGCTGAGGAATTCGACGTCGTGCACTACCACGAGCCTCTGGTGCCCGCCCTGCCCATCACCGTCCTGCGCTTCCACCGTGGCGCCAATGTGGGTACGTTCCACGCCTTCCAGCGCCGCAACCTGGGCTACTACTACGGGCGCCCATTCCTCAAGCGCTACTTCAAGCGTCTGCACTCTTGCATCGCTGTGAGCACCCCCGCGCGCGACTTCGTCAGCCGTTATTTCGCCGGCGATTACCATGTGGTGCCCAACGGCATCGAGACCACCCGTTTCCGCCCCCACCTGGCTCCGCTGCCGGAGCTGCGCACCGAGGGTCGCAAGACGGTGCTCTTTGTCGGCCGCATGGAGCAGCGCAAGGGACTGCCGACGTTGCTCGACGCGTATGCGCAAGTCCGCCGGCTGCGTGATGACGTCCGCCTCGTCGTCGTTGGCGACGGCAATATGCGGTGGGGCTATGAGCGCTACGTCGAATCGGAGCAGATACCCGACGTGCGCTTCTGCGGTCACGTCGACGCCGCGGTGCTGCCACATTGCTACGCGTCGGCCGACGTCTTCTGTTCGCCGGCGCTGCGTGGGGAGAGCTTCGGCATCGTGCTCCTCGAGGCCATGGCCAGCGGCGTTCCAGTGATCGCCTCGGAGATCCCCGGGTTCGCCCAGGTGGTCACCCACGACCGCGACGGAATGCTCGTACCCCCAGGAAACACGGAGGCGTGGACCTCAGCGCTCGACGGTCTGCTCTCCGATGCGCCGCGCCGGCGGCGTTACAGCGAGGCTGGGCTGCAGACGTCGCAGCGGTATGACTGGGCACGCGTCGTCGACGCGGTGCTCGAAGTGTACGACCAGGCGCGCGCACGCGCGCGCGCCAACACGGTGGCTGCTGGTGTTCACGAGTCAGTTCCAGGAATGGGTTAGAGCCGCGGCCCGGCGGCTGGTGCGGCTGCTGGGTCTCGAGCGGCTCAGTCCCAACACCCTGACCGTCATCGGGCTGTTCGTCAACCTGCTCAGCGGCATCCTCATCGGCGCAGGCTTCCTCGTCCTCGGCGGTCTCGTCCTGCTCCTCGCCAGCGTCTTCGACATCCTCGACGGCGCCGTGGCCCGGGTCACCGGCAAGGTGTATCGCTACGGGGCATTTCTCGACTCGACGACCGACCGCTACGCCGAGGGCTTCACCTACATCGGCCTGCTCTACTACTACCTGTTCAACGGCCACCACACCGTCGAGCCGATGCTGGTGATCGCATCACTCACGGGGTCACTGCTGGTGTCCTACGTGCGCGCTCGCGCCCAGTCACTCGGATTCGTCTGCGACGGCGGCATCCTCGCCCGCCCCGAGCGTGTCGTCATCATCTGTCTCGGGCTCCTCGTGTCGCAGCTGCTGCTGCCGCTGCTCTGGGTGCTCGCGGTGCTCACCAACGTCACCGCGGTGCAGCGCATCTGGTTCGTCTGGCGCCAGTCGCGGCAGACAGCGACCGCCGATTAGCGGGCGCTGCCGTCGCCGTGATCGCCCGCGCACGCTCCTGGGCCAAATGGGAGTTCGGCCGCCGCATCGAGGTGACCGGCTTCATTCGATTCATCATCGTCGAGCGCTTCCTCAAGGGCGTCGTGCTCATCCTCGGCGGCATCGTGCTCATCGTCGCCAGCTCGCAGACCGACCTTCACGGTGTCGCCACGCGGCTGCAGACGGAGCTCAACCTGGACCCCGGCCGCCATCTCTGGCGCCGTCTCTACGAGAAGCTGGTCAGTGGTCTCAGTGCGCACCCTGACGAGATCGGAGTCGGCGCCATCCTGTACGGAATGCTGGAGGGATTCGAGGGATGGGGCCTGGTCCTGCGGCGCCGCTGGGCCGAGTACCTCGTCGTCCTCGCCACCGTCGCGTTCATTCCTGTGGAGATCGACGAGCTGCTGCGCAAGCCCACGCTGTTCAAGGCCGCGGCCTTCATCGTCAACGTTGCCATCGTCGTCTACCTCGTCTGGCGCAAGCGGTTGTTCCTCGAGCGTCGCGGTGGTTTCGATCCCGAGGCGCCCGGCGACGCCATCAGCGGACGCGGAGCAGCGGCGTGAGCCGCAGGCGGCGCAAACCGGCGCGGACACGGGCTGCGCCACAGCAGCTGCGCCGGGTCGATCCGGTCAGGAGAGAGTCGACGGCCCGACGTCATGGCGCTGAACGTTCAGCCGGCGCCGCTGACGATCCGATCAACGTCTACCGCGATGCCGCGGGGTACGGCCGGGTGATGCGGGGGGCGCTGGTCGTCGCGCTTGCGTTGCTCATCCTCTCGCTGACCATCCGCGCCTTCGGCCATCAGGCTCCAGGCGAGCTCGGTGTTGCCGGGGCCTTCTTCGTGCTCGTCTTCTTCTCCGGCGGGATCATCAAGCACTATCGCGGCCTCTACCGGGTGCGCCGGCACAACCCCGAGGCGTGGCGACCGAGCGCGCGTTTCGCCGCGGGCATGATGATGGCGCCGTTCGGCATCGGCAATCCGCGCAACACCCGCGTCGACACCATCATCCTCCAGCTCACCGGTGTTCTTGCCCTGGTCATGGTGGTTCTGCTCATCGCCGTCAACGCGGCCAACCGCTAGTCTTTGGCGGCTATGGACCTGGGGCTTCGCGGCCGCGCCGCATTCGTCGCCGCATCGAGCAAGGGCATGGGGCGGGCGATAGCGCAGGCGTTCGCCGCCGAGGGCGCCGACGTGGGCATGTGCGCTCGCGGCGCGGCCGAGCTCGACGCCGCCGCTGCGTCGGTGCGGGCCCACGGGGTGCGCGTCGCCGCTCGGCAGTGCGACCTCGCCGTCGCTGGTGAGCCTGAACGCGCGGTCGACGAGGCCGCCAGCGAGCTCGGCCGGCTCGACGCCCTGGTGGTCAATGCCGGAGGGCCGCCGCCGGGGACCTTCGCCACGATGGATGACGAGGCCTGGCGAGCGGGCCACGAGCTGACTCTGATGAGCGCCGTCCGCCTGGTGCGCGCCGCGCTACCCCACCTGCGGCGCTCCGACGCGGCGAGCATCCTCTTCGTGTCCTCGTACACGGTCCGCCAGCCCGTGCCGTTGCTCGTGGCCAGCAACAGCATCCGCTTGTCGGTGGTCGGGCTGGCCAAGTCGCTGGCCAACGAGCTGGCGCCGGCGGTGCGGGTCAACACGCTTGTGCCCGGTCTCATCCGCACGGAGCGCTCGGTTGAGCTCGCTCGAGCGCGCGCCGGCACCGACAGAACCGTGGACGAGGTGATCGCGGAGATGACCGCAGATATCCCCCTGGGCCGTTTCGGCGAGCCCGAGGAGTTTGCCCGCGCGGCGGTCTTCCTCTGCTCGCCCGCAGCCTCATACGTCACGGGCACAGTGCTCGCCTGTGATGGAGGAATAGTTCGCGTACCCGTGTAGGCAGTTGCAAAGGCCGCCGTCACGTCCGTGACCGGTCTGCGGTCGGGACCTCATTACAATCGACGGCCGTGACGCGCCAGAGCGTTGTCGGGCATGCGCCTGTCGTCGCGCAACTGGAGCGTTCAGCCCGCGACGGCACGCTTACTCACGCAACTCTGCTCGTCGGACCTGACGGAGTCGGCAAGACCACGCTGGCCGAGGCTGTCGCCGAGTTACTCCTCGACGGCGGCTCGTGGCCCGGGGGGCTGCAGGCGCACCCCGACCACTGGCTGGAGGACTCCGACGCCGAACGCATCAGCATCGAGCGGGTTCGGGCGGGGGGCGAGGATGGGCCGACCCTGCAGGACGCGATGACCCTGCGGCCCTACGCGGGGGGTCGTCGGGTCGCGGTCATCGGCCGCGCCGACAGGCTCACCGAACAGGCTGCCAACTGCGTCCTCAAGACCCTCGAGGAACCCCCGCCACAGACCCACATCTTCCTCTGCGCCGCCCACCCCGAGCGACTGCCGGCGACGGTCACCTCCCGCTGCCAGACCTTCGGCTGCGCCGCGGTTCCCGCCGCCGAGGTCAGCCAGTGGCTGGTCGCCCGGCACGCCGTCGACCCGGCGCTGGCCGGCCTCGCGGCCCACCTCTGCGGTGGTCGACCGGGGCGGGCGCTGAACCTGGCGACACAGCCGGGAGCGCTCGCTGCCGAGCTCGACGCCATCGACGCCTTCCTCGCCATCGCCGGGTCGGGTCGCGGCGGCGCCCTCGCCGCTGCCGAGCAGCTGGCGCCGATCGCCACGGCCGACGGTCGCGAGCGAGCCATCTCCCAGCTGACGGCGTGGACGGGGTTCATCCGGGACGTCGCCTGCTTCGCCGCCGGTGCACCCGAGCTCGGCGTCTGGGACGCCTACCGGCCCGCCGCCGAACAGTGGGCCGAGGCGCTCCCGCGGGAGCGGATCACCGGGATCCTCGCCCGCTGCGTCGAGTCCGCCGACCAGTTGGCGCAGTACGCTGTACCCCGCCTCTGCTACGAGGCGCTCTTTCTGGACACCTTCACCACCACCCCGGCACCGCCGCGGGTCAGCCCCGTGCTGCGCGACCCCGCGCTGGCATCACCGGCACCGACTGAATCGCAGACCCCCAGGCCAGCCCGGCCACGGCGCCGGCGTGCCTGATCGAGACCGCCGCCCGCATGCCCATCGTCATCGGCGTCAAGTTCCGCCGCAACGGCCCGCTCAACTACTACGACCCCGCGAATGACGCGTTCGTCACCGGCGACCGCGTCGTCGCCGAGACAGCCCGCGGTCCGGAGATCGGCGAGGTGGTCATGCCGGCTGGCGACGTCGCCGAGGCGCTGCTGCCCGCCGAGCTGAAGCCGCTCCTCCGCCGCGCCACAGAAGAGGACCTGGCGCATCGGCGGGCGCTCGAGGCCAAGGCCCCGGACCAGATCCGTGTTGCCAAGGAGCGGGTCCACGCCTTCGGGTTGGAGTCGATGAAGATCATCGCCGCGACCTCGTCGTTTGACGGCGGTCGCATTCTCTTCGACTTCAGCGCCGACGGCCGCGTCGACTTTCGTGAGCTGGCGCGCGACCTCGCCGCCACCTTCATGTGCCGCGTCGAGCTGCGCCAGATCTATCCTCGCGACGAGTCGAAGATCCAGGACGGCTACGGGCCGTGCGGACGGCGGCTGTGCTGCTCCTCCTGGCTCAAAGAGTTTGCTCCCGTGTCAATCAAGCACGCCAAGGAGCAGGGCCTGCCACTCAATCCCACCAAGCTGAACGGCATGTGCGGCAAGCTGAAATGCTGCCTGGTCTATGAGAACGAGCAGTACGTCGAGGTCAAACGCAGCCTTCCCGAGCCCGGCGCTGAGGTGGAGCTTCCCGACGGACGCGGCACGGTTCGTGACATCAATGTCCCAAAGGAACAGGTCACCGTGGCCATGATCGGCGGCGCCGTGGTGACGGTTCCCGCTGAGCAGCTCAGGCTCGCCGAGCCGCGTTCGGCGGAGGCGGACGCGGGACGTCGCAAGAGCCGCCGCCGGCGCTGACGCCGAGACCTCCGCTCATGTCGCGGTATCGGCGCGCCTCGCTGGGATCTGACTTCGGCTACACACCCGGCGAACAGCCACCCGAGGATGGCGACTGGCTGAAGCTCAACACCAACGAGGCGCCGCTGCCCCCCTCACCGGCGGTGGCGCGTGCCATCGGCGAAGCCGCTGCGGGCCTGCGCCGCTACCCCAATCCCTACGGCGAGCCGTTGCGCGGCGCGCTCGCCGCGCACCACCGTGTCGCTGCCGAGCAGGTCTTCGTCGGCAACGGCGCCGACCAGGTCATCGACTGCTGTTTTCGCGCCTTCTGCGAGCCGGGCAGCACGGTTGTCTACCCGGAGCCGACGTACTCGCTCTTCCCCGTCCTGGCGGCGATGTTCGGCGCCGCGGTCACCGAGCTGCCCGTCGATCCCGCCCTCAGCCTTCCCGCGGCACTGGGGACCGCGCCGGGCCAGCTGCGCTTCGCCGTCAACCCCAACTCGCCAACCGGCGTGTGGATGCCGCCGGACGCGCTCGCCGAGCTCCTCAGTGGGGCGCCCGGAGTGGTCGCTGTCGATGAGGCGTACTGCGACTTCGCTCCGGCGTCATCGATCCCGCTGCTCGGGTCGCACGACAACTGGCTGGTGCTGCGCACCTTCTCCAAGTCGCACGCGCTGGCCGGCCTGCGCGTCGGTTACGCGGTCGGCGCGGCCCCGCTGATCGCCGACCTCTACGCGGTGAAGGACTCGTACCCCATCGACCGCTGCGCCATCGCCGGCGCGCTCGCTGCGCTCGACGACGAAGGCCATCATCGTGCCATCGTCGACATCATCGTCGCCGAGCGCGCGCGCGTCACTGCTGCGCTGACCGCTGCGGGCTGGGACGTCCCCGAGTCCCGGGCGAACTTCGTCTACGCGCGCCCCCCCGACGGCGATGCCACCGCCATGCAGCAGCGCCTGCGCCAGGCGCGAATCCTGGTCCGGCACTTCGCGGAGTCCCACACCGACCGGCTGCGCATCACCATCGGCGCACCGGCAGAGAACGATCGACTCCTGGCCTGCGTGCGCGGTTGACGCGCGTGGCCGCTGCGCGTGCTAGTCGCGGCGCCGGCGACGGGCGACGAGGAGCAGGCCGAGACAGACGAGGAGCACCAGCGGCGCCAGCCACGGCCGGCTGCGCAGCTGGTCGCGGACCATGCCGAACGCGCCGTCCGACTGCGGCACCGTGTCGGAGCTGATCGGCTCGGTGGTCATGATCCGCACCGTGCCCCTGACCCTTGGCTGGTCCGGGGCATTCCCCTCGGCGGCGGGTGGGGGTGGCGGGGATCCGACCGCGACAGGCTCTACGCTGAGCGCAGGCGCGACGGCGGTTTCAGCAACAGAGGCGGGTTCTGCGGTGGTGGCTTCGTCGGCGTCCTCCGCGTCCCGCTGCGCCGGTGTGCCGCCGTTCATCCTGGTCTGGATGTTCTGGCCAAACTCGGCAAGAAGACTCTGCACGGCGCCCTGGATGTCGCTGCTGGCGACCTTGGCGGCACGTCCCTCGACGTCGACCTCGCTGCGCAGGGAGACGGTGGTGGCACCGTGCGACTCGCGAAGCCGGATCGACACCGAGGCATGAAGCACCCCCCGTCCTCGTCCCTCGCGGGCGTCGATGGTCAGCGCCAGCGCCCCAGCTTCGCGATCGCCCTCGTCGAGGCGCACCGTGCCGCGGTAGGGGATCAGCGTCGACCCCAGGGTGATGCGCAGCTCCCCGCTGGCGGCGTTCACGTCCTCGCTGCGGGCCGAGCGACGCGCTCCAGGGAGGCTTGACACCACGACGGCGGAATCCGTCAGAGCGTCGTAGACGCGCTCCATCGGCGCTGCCACGGAGAAGTCGTTCTCGAGGATCATCGCTCCCTCTGCGCCGGCGGCCCGGCCCCCGCGGCGCGTGGCGGGCATTATCCTCAGAGCGACCCCGCCCGGCGAGTCGCCGCGTGCGGAGGTCAGCCGTTGGGGAAGGCGTCGAGGGAGATGCGCAGGTCGCGACGGACGCCGTCGCTGCCCGTCGCCCGCTCGTTGAGATCGACGTGGCGCAGTGCCCCGTTTGCCGAGAAGCAGAAGGTGTCGTCGATCGCCGCGTGACGAGGACCCAGGTCGCTGCTGGCGAAGTGTCCGCAGCCCGACGTCGGCCACGCGGACAGCTGGCGGCTGACCGCGAGGAAGTCGGAGGGTGTCTCCGCCCGGCCCGGATCCAGGCTGACCAGGGTCACCGTCCCAGGGCTGATGAGCAGGTCGTAGGTGCTCGGGTCGATGGCCTCGACCGCTTCGATGATCACCTGGACCTCGACGCCTCCGTCGCCTGTGCTGCGCAGGCAGACGGCCTGCTGCGACGCGTGCCGCGCGTACGCGGTGTACGTCGCCGCGGAGCCGTCGGGCTGGGTGATGGTGTCGGTGCCGGTGCCGCCCATGGCGGTGAAGCCCACCGGATGGGGGACGGGCTGCGCTTCGCAGGAGTCGGCGTGGCTGGGGGGCAGCACGTAATTGGGCTGAGGATGCGCCTGGCCGGCGTCGGGTGCGGCGGTCTGCGGCTGGGGCGTCGGGGCCTGCGCCGCGGCGGCCACCGGGTGGATCACGGCGGCGTCACCGTGCACCGTGATCTGCGGCCGGCTGGGCGATGGAGCGGTGGGCGGGGTGGGGGGCGCCGAGGCGGCACGAGCCGCCAGGGCACCCCCGGTGGTGAGGATGAGAATCGTGGGGAGGAGGAGGGTCACCGCCGAGCGCCGCGCATTCACACCGTCATGCTGCTGGCGATCGGGGACCGAACGACAGCGCAGATGTACCCCGCGCCTGTACTCAAACAGGCTCCAAGCAGGTACTCAGCGAGGCTGGCGCGACGCCTGCGCTGCCACCGTGCCACGAGCCTGCAACGCGGCCCGGCAACAGCCCGTCGCCGCGTTAGCGTGTGCGCTGGCGATGATCTCCCACCTCGGTGACCACCCCCAGTACGCGCTCCTCGCCGGCCTGATCTGGATCCTCTTCTACGTCGTCTACAAGATCGGCTGGCGCCGCGACTACGGCTTGCCGGTGCGGCGGCGAATCCTGGCGCACAAGCTCACCGTCGTTCGCAACCAGGTGGCCTTCGTGCCCTTCTGGTGGAGCGACCTGCAGATCCAGCGGGCCATCAACTCCTACTGGAAGCGCACGCTCCGTCGTGGCTTCGAGCCGAGGCAGACGACCGCCGGACGCTGAGCCTTGCGCCGCGGCGCGTCAGGCGAGCTTCTTGGTCGACAGGTACCAGTCGACGACGTCGTAGCCCTCTGAGCCTTCAGCGCGGGTCTTGGCCGCGTCAGTCGTCGCCGGAGCGGGTACGAGAACGGCGTCGCCGGGCCGCCAGTTCGCCGGAGTCGAGACGCCGTTGGCGTCGACCGTCTGCAGCGCCTGGACGATGCGCAGGAGCTCGTCGATGTTCCGTCCGGCCTGCATGGGGTAGTAGACCAGGGCGCGGACGACCTGCTTGGGGTCGATGACGAAAACGGCGCGAACCGTCGCTGTCGCACTGGCTCCGGGATGGATCATCCCGTACAGCTGAGCGACCCTGGTGTCGAGGTCGGCGATGATCGGGTAAGGGATGTCCTGGCCCAGCTTCTCGGCGAGGCTGCGCGTCCAGGCGATGTGCGAGTAGATGCTGTCGACGCTGACGCCGATCAGCTGAGTGTTGACCGCCTCGAAGTCGGGGCTGCGACGCGCCAGGTCGACCAGCTCGGTGGAGCACACCGGGGTGAAGTCGGCGGGGTGGGAGAAGAGCAGGACCCACTTGCCCTGTTTGGTGAAGTCGCTGAGCCGGATCACGCCGTGGGTGCTGGTGGCCTCGAAGTCGGGCGCGGGGTCGTTGATGCGGGGGATGCCAGTCATCGGCGGTCCGGTCTGGCTCATGGCCTCGGTCTCCTCCTCGCCGGGTCCTGGCGCCGGCGCTTGCTGCACGTGGGCTGGGGAAGACAAAGAATATCGATTTGGTCGGCTTTTCCCGCGCCAGTCCCTCGGCCGCGGCCTGAGTTCGAGGGGGAGGGGTAGACTTGATTCCCGACGTGCTCTCGGCGCGTCCGCTCCGGGGTCACAGTCGGGGAGGAACACCAGCAACTCATGGCGCAGTCACAGATCGTCAACGACCTGACCATCCAGGCGGCGACGGTCAACGGGTCGGGAAGCCAGTCGTCAAACCTGGTGCTCACCAAGGCGATCTTTCGGATGGGCATCCCGGTGGCGCCCAAGAACGTCTTTCCCTCGAACATCGAGGGCCTGCCCACCTGGTTTGACGTCCGTGTAAGTCCCGATGGATACCAGTGTCGTTCACGCGACACCGACATCCTGGTGGCGCTCAACATCAACACCTGGGCGACCGACGTCCCCGTGGTCAGGCCCGGTGGGTTGATCGTCCACGAGGCGACGTACGCGCGCAGCGGCGAGACCGACCGGAGCGACGTCACCTATTACCCGGTGCCCTTCGCCAAGCTGGCCAAGGAGAGGATCACCGCCGAAGGGCTGCGCAAGTACCTCACCAACATGATCTATGTCGGCGTGCTCGTCGAATTGCTCGGCATCGAGATCGAGGCCGTCGAGGGCGCCCTGCGTGACCAGTTCCGCAGCAAGCTCAAGGCTGTCGAGACCAACATGGAGGCCGTGCGGCTGGGCGTCGACTACGCGCGCGAGAACTTCGAGCCACAAGACCGCTACCGGCTGCAGCGGATCAGCGGCCGCACCGAGGGCAAGATCCTCATCGAGGGCAACCAGGCGGCGGCGCTGGGCGGCCTGATGGCCGGCTGTACGGTGGCTGCGTGGTATCCGATCACCCCCTCGTCGTCGCTGTGCGAGTACTTCATCCAGTACGCCGAGCGCACCCGCGTCGACCCCGCCACCGGCGAACGCCGTTTCAGCGTCATCCAGGCCGAGGATGAGCTCGCCGCGATCGGCATGGTCTTCGGCGCCACCTGGACAGGGGCGCGGGCGATGACCGCGACCGCCGGCCCGGGGATTTCGCTGATGGCTGAATATGCCGGACTTGGCTATTACGCGGAACTTCCCGGCGTCATCTGGGACATCCAGCGTGTCGGCCCGTCGACGGGACTGCCGACGCGCACCATGCAGGGTGATGTTGGTTTTGTCTACACGCTGTCCCATGGCGATACCCGGCACATCGTGCTGCTTCCGGGCACCGTGCAGGAAGCGTACGAGCTTGGCATGGCGGCGTTCGACCTGGCTGACCGGTTCCAGACCCCGGTGTTCGTGCTCAGCGATCTCGACCTGGGGATGAACCTCTGGATCAGCGAGCCCTTCCCCTATCCCGAGAAGGGATTCGACCGAGGAAAAGTGCTGACCAAGGAGGACCTGAAGACAGTCAAGTCCTGGGGGCGGTATCGCGATGTCGATGGCGACGGCATCACCTATCGCACGCTTCCCGGCACGGCCGACGCCAACGCCGGCTACTTCACGCGCGGCTCGGGGCACGACGAGGATGCGCGCTACTCGGAGCGCCCCGACGTGTACCAGCGCAACCTGGATCGCATCGCTCGCAAGCACGAGACGGCGCGCGGTGCCGTCCCCAAGCCGGTGATCGACGAAGCCGGCCACGCGGTAGCCATCCTCGCGTACGGCTCCACCCATCACGCCGTTGTCGAGGCGCTGGACATCCTCCGCGACGAGGCGTCTTTAGAGCTCGACTACATCCGCGTCCGCGCCTTGCCCTTCTCGCCCGAGGTGGCCGCGTTCATCGAACGCCACGAGCGCGTGTACTGCGTCGAGCAGAACCGTGATGGGCAGCTCGGCGCGCTGCTGCGAGCCGAGCTATCGGGACGGCTCGCCGACCGCCTCCGTCCGATCCTTCATTACAACGGCGTCCCCATCGACGCCCGGTCCATCACCGACCCACTGGTCGAGGCCGAACGCCCCGCGGCGGCGGTCGCCGTCTAGCGGAGCACCAGGAAGACGTCATGGCAGTCGCCCCCGCATCCCGCCCCGCCAACACCAACCGGCTTGGACTCACCCGCGAGCTCTACAAGGGTGCGCCCACGACACTTTGCGCCGGTTGCGGCCATAACTCGATCACCAACCACCTGGTGAAGGCGCTCTACGAGTACGGCGCCGCTCCCCATCTGCTCGCCAAGCTGAGCGGCATCGGCTGCTCGTCGAAGACACCGGCGTACTTCGTCGATCGGGCGCACGGATTCAACGGAGTCCACGGCCGCATGCCCTCGATTGCAACCGGAGCCGGCTTGGGCAATCGCGAGCTGCTGGTGCTCGGCATCAGCGGTGACGGAGACACCGCGTCGATCGGCCTGGGCCAGTACTGTCACCTGCTGCGGCGCAACCTGGACTGCACCTACATCATCGAGGACAACGGCTGCTATGGGCTGACCAAGGGACAGTTCTCGGCCACCGCCGACATCGGCGCGGTGCTCAAGAAGGGACAGGTCAACGAGTTCGAGACCATCGACGTCTGCGGACTGGCCATCGAGCTCGGGGCGACGTTCGTTGCCCGCTCCTTCAGCGGCGACGGCAAGCAGCTCGTTCCCCTCCTCGAGGCGGCGTTCGCTCACAAGGGAACCGCGGTGCTCGACATCATCAGCCCCTGCACCACCTTCAACGACCATGTCGGCTCGACCAAGAGCTACGCGTATGTCAAGGAACACGACTTCCTGCTGCACACGCCCGACTTCGTTCCCGCCGCTGACGACGTGGTCGTCGACTACGAGCCAGGGACAGTCCAGGACATCGAACTCGAGGACGGTTCGCACATCCTTTTGCGCAAACTCGAGATGGAGTACGACGCAACCGATCGCATCGGCGCGCTCACGGTGATCCACGAGGCCCGCGCCAACGGTGAGCTGGTCACCGGTCTGCTCTTCATCAACACCAAGGCCAGTGACCTGGCGACGCGGGAAAAGCTTCCCCCGACGCCGCTGGCTCACCTCGGCGAGGACGACCTCCGGCCCTCCGTCGATCAGTGGTCCGCGTTGATGGCGGAGTTCGCATAGCCGCGGCTCCGCGCGAGCTGAGTTTTCCCGAAGGTTTTCTCTTCGGCTGTGCCAGTGCGGCACACCAGGTCGAAGGCGGCAACGTCAACGATTGGTCAGCGTTCGAGCGTCAGCCGGGACGCATCAAGGACGGCAGCGTTTCGGGGCGCGCCTGCGAACACCACCAGCGTTTTCGCGATGACCTGCGCGACTACGCGGCCCTGGGCCACAACGCCCATCGATTCTCGGTGGAGTGGTCGCGCGTGGAACCGCTCGAGGGTCAGTTCGACGTCGCGGCGCTGCGGCACTACAGGGAGATGGTGGCGACATGCCGCCAGCTGGGCCTGGAGCCGCTGGTCACGCTGCACCACTTCACCCTGCCGCTGTGGCTGGCGGATCAGGGCGGCGTCTGCGCTGCCGAGGCTCCGCTGCGCTTTGCCAGGTTTGCCGCAGCGTGCGCCGAGGCATTCGGTGACGGTGTCGAGTGGTGGATCACCATCAACGAGCCGGTGGTGCTGGCAACGCTCGGCTACCTCCAAGGAGTCTGGCCGCCGGCGCGGCGCTCACTCATGGGCTCCTTCGCCGCGCTGCGCGGACTGCTGCGCATGCACGCGGCTGCGGCGCTGGCGCTGCGCGAGGTGGCCCATCGCCGTGGGCGAGCGGCGCGCGTATCCGTGGCGCACCACGTCCGGGGCATGACCGCGGCTGATCCCTCGTCCCTGCTCGACCACGTCGCCGCTGCCGTTCCCGACCATCTGCTCAACCGCTGGTGGTTGCGTTGCTGCGTCGACGGCAGGCTGCACCCGCCGGTCGGAGCCGGTCAGCGGGTGAGCGGCGCCGCCAGCTCGCTCGACTGGGTCGGGCTCAACTACTACTGCGACGACCTCGTCGCCTTTGACGCGATGCGTCCGGGTGCGCTGTTCGCACGCCAGTTTCCCGACCCGCGACTGCCGCGATCGAGCTTCAACTGGGCGATCGAGCCCGAAGGCCTGCGCCGCGCCCTCGTCGGGGTGTGGCAGCAGACCCGCCTGCCCATCGTCATCACCGAGAACGGCGTCGCCGACATCGACGACGAGCTTCGCCCGCAATTCATCGTCGACCACCTCGCCGCGGTGCACCGGGCCATCGGCGACGGCGTCGACGTCCGCGGCTACATGCACTGGACGGGGATGGACAACTTCGAGTGGGCCGAGGGCTACTCGCAGCGCTTCGGGCTCTTCGCCGTCGACGCGGCGACGATGGAGCGAAAGCGCAAGCCGAGCGCCGACGTGTATGCGCGGATCTGCCGCGCCGGGGGCATCCCGGCCGATCTCCTCGAGGCCCTAGCCCAGATCGCGGCCGAGCAATAAGCGGCGTTCACCGACCGTCTTACCTTGTGTGAGCAGAGCCTGGCGACTGGCCGTGGCGGGCGCGGCCGCCACCGCCGCGACGCTTGCTGTGGCGCTACCCGCGTCCGCGGGCACCGCGACGCCCAACGACCCCTTCTTCACCGGCGGCGACCAGTGGGCGCTGGCCGGGGCCCCGGCGTCGATCAACGCCCCGCGAGCCTGGCCGGTGAGCACCGGCGCGGGGATCGTCGTCGGCGACGTCGACACCGGCGCCAACTCCGGCCATGAGGACCTCGCGGGCAAGCTGATCCCGGGCGCGCGATTTACCGACTGCACGGGCAACCCGAGCGGCGGCGGCGTCGAGGACGACTACGGCCACGGCAGCATGACCACCGGAATCATGGCCGCCAACACCAACAACGGCGCCGGCATCGCCGCGGTCGCCCCTGATGCGCGCGCGCTCATCGTCAAGGTGCTGGTGCCGTCGACGGACGCGTTTGGCAACAGCACCGCAAGCGGGTGCGTCGTCGACGTCGCCGCGGGCATCCGCTGGTCCGCCGACCATGGAGCCAACGTCATCAACGTCAGCATCGGTTCTGATGTGGCCGGGCTCGCCCTCACCGTGGCGACAGGCGACACAACCATGAGCGATGCGATTCGCTACGCGGCGAACAAGGGCGTCGGCGTCGCCCTGGCGGCGGGCAACAACAGCATCCCGGCAAGCGAGTATGCGTCGGTGTCCAGCGTCGCCCTCGTGGTCGGCGCGCTCGCGCCCGACGGCAGCGTTGCCAGCTATTCCACCACGGGCAGCGGCGTCAACCTGTACGCACCCGGCGGCGACGCCAACCAGGGCAACGACGTCCATCACCTTGTCGTCTCCACCTCGCTGTCATCTCACCCGTACGTCGCCGAGCAGGGCACCTCGTTCGCTGCCCCGCACGCAGCAGGAACACTGGCGTTGCTGATGTCGTGCGGCCTCAACGCCTCGCAGGCGCGGCAGCGCATCTTGGCGACGGCGCACGGCATGCACCTCGACGCCGCGGCCGCGGTCTCCGGCGTGGGGCGCTGCGGCACGGTGCCGCCCCCCGGTGGCGGCGGTGGCGCCGCGGGCGGGGGAGGCTCCGGTGGAGGCGGCGGCAGCCGCAGTGGTGGCGGCGGCGGCGGCGGCGCACCCACCACTGGTCACAGCACCGGCGCGCCAGGCCCCGTGGCAGCGGCGACGACGCCCGCCCCGGCGCCGGCGACGCCCTCGACCGCGAGCGGTGTCGCCACGTCGACCGGTGCCGCCGCCGGGGTGGCTGCGCCGGGCGTCGATCCGCCCTCGACAGGCGCCGCCGGCGGTTCGGCGCGCGTGGTCGTGGCCGGCGTCGTCGGCGCGGTCAGCGCGCTCGGCGTGGTGCTGCGCCAGACCGTCTTCCGCAGGCTCCGGCGCGCCCCGCAGGACATGTAGTCTCGCGGCTGCCGATGGCCGCCGACATCCCCTCCCTGTGCGCCGACCTGAGCGCCGAGCACGAGGACCTGGACAGGATCGTCGCCTCGCTGGATGCCGTCGGCTGGGACACGCCGACGCCCGCCGAGGGGTGGGCGGTGCGCGACCAGATCGCCCACCTGGCCTTCTTCGACAGCAGCGCCACCACCGCCGCCGCTGACCCCGAGGCGTTCAACTCTGACCTCGCCGAGATCGCCGCGGACCCCGCCGGCTTCCTCGAAGGCCACCTGCGCCCGGGGCGCGCCATGGACCCGCAAACCCTGGTCGACTGCTGGCGCAGCCAGCGCACCACAATGCTCGGGGCCTTCCTCGGCCTCGACCCGGCGACTCGCATTCCCTGGTTCGGCCCGCCCATGGGCGCCGCCTCCTTCATCACCGCCCGGCTGATGGAGACCTGGTGCCACGGCCAGGACGTCGCCGACGCACTGCGGATCGAGCGCCGGCCGACGCCGCGGCTGCGTCACGTGGCCCACATCGCCGTGAAGGCACGCCCCTTCAACTACGCCAGCCACGGCCTGGCGCTGCCCAGCAGCGACGTCCTGGTCGAGCTCCGCGGGCCCGACGGCGACACCTGGTCGTGGGGCGACGCGTCCGTGAGCGACCGGGTCAGCGGCGAGGCGGTCGACTTCTGCCTGGTGGCCACCCAGCGCCGCCACCGCGCCGATACCGAGCTGGTCGTCGAGGGTCCGCTCGCCGAGGAGTGGATGGCCATCGCCCAGGCATTTGCCGGGCCGCCGGGTCCGGGGCGGCGCCCCGGGCAGTTCCCCAGGCACGCCGCGACAGCCTGACGGCTCGGCAGCCCCAGGCTAGGCGGGCCTGCTGAACCGGAGCTCCATCGTCTTGTGCGGCGTGTATCAACGCGAGGCGGGAGTGGCACCGTTACCATGGAATCCAGTGCCATACTTGGGCGCGGCGCCATAGCCGTCGCATCCGGAGGACCCCGTGGCCACTCGCACAACGGCAACCGACCTTGCCCGAGAGGTCCTGGCGACCGCCGAGGCCGGCGGTGTCCGCTACGTCGACCTGCAGTTCACCGACGTCATGGGGGCGGTCAAGACGGTGACCATCCCCGCCGACCAACTGCCCGACACCATCGAGCACGGCACCTGGTTCGACGGCTCGTCGGTGGAGTCCTTTGCCCGCACCGCCGAGAGCGACATGTACCTGCGGCCCGACCTGGAGACCTTTCGCGTGCTCCCCTGGGCAGGCACCCCGCCCACGGCACGGCTGATCTGCTGGGCGCACACGCCCGACGGCGAGGCCTATCCCGGCGATCCCCGTGGCGCGCTGCAGCGGGCGACCGAGCGTGCCCGAGCGCTGGGTTACGACTACCGCTGCGGGCCCGAGGTGGAGTTCTTCCTGCTGCGTCGCGGCGAGGACGGCAGCATCCAGCCGCTGCCCCACGACCGGGGTGGCTACTTCGACTTCTCCACCGACCAGAGCGTGACCGTGCGCCAGGCGATGGTCTCGGCGCTGCAGGCGCTGGGCATCGAGGTCAACACCGCGCACCACGAGGTCGCCGCCGGACAGCACGAGATCGACTTCAGTCAGTCGGCCGCGCTGAAGAGCGCCGACGACATCGTCACCTTCCGCTATGCGCTGAAGGCGGTGGCGCAGCAGGCAGGACTTCTGGCCAGCTTCATGCCCAAGCCCTTCATCGGCCTCAACGGCAACGGCATGCACGTCCACCAGAGCCTGCAGTCGTTCGACGGGGCCAATGCATTCGTCGACGCCCGTGACGAGTACGGGCTCAGCGACCTGGCCAAGCACTTCATCGCCGGACAGCTGCACCACGCCGCGGGCATGTGCGTCGTCCTGTCGCCCCTGGTCAACTCCTACAAGCGCCTGGTGCGCGGGTTCGAGGCCCCGGTGGTGGTCTCCTGGGCGCGCACCAACCGAGGGGCGCTGATCCGAGTGCCCCACGTCACCCGGGCGCAGACGACGCGGGTCGAGCTGCGCAGTCCGGATCCTTCGTGCAATCCCTACCTCGCCTACGCGGTGATGCTGCGCTGCGGCCTCGACGGCATCGAACGGCGCCTGCCGCTACCGCCACCGGTCGAGGAGTCGCTCTACGGTTTCGACGACGTCGAGCTGGAGCGTCGCAACGTCGGCCTTCTTCCCGACAGCCTCAAGGACGCCGTCGACGCATTTCAGCGCGACGAGGTCGTTCTCGATGCCCTCGGCGACCACCTCGCCGAGCGCTTCGTGGAAGCCAAGGCGCTCGAGTGGCGTGAATATCGGATGCAGGTGACGCAATGGGAGATGGACAAATACCTGGAGCTCGCGTGAGGACGCGCTGACGTGATCACGGTCAAGGACGTCTGGCGCGGTGCACTGCCTCCGCAGACGGAGCTGCTCGGCGGGGGCACAGGGCTGGAAAGGCGAGTCGAGTGGGCGACGTCGTTGCGGACCCGTCCGCCGGCCTTCGAGACCATCAAGGGTGGGGAGATGGCCTTCGTCCCGGTGCGCAGCATCCGTCTGCTCGACGAGCGCCTCGACCTCGCCCAGGTGATCCAGAGCTTCGCCGAGAAGGGCGGCGTCGCCGTCGCCGTCGTCGGTGAGGCATCGGCGGAGTCCATCGCCATCGCCGAGCGCATGATGCTGCCGCTGCTCGGCCTCCCCGACGGTGTCCACCTCGCCGACGTGCAGCAGTCGGTGGTGCGTTTCATCCTCGACCAGCGCACCCTCCTGCACGAGCGTCAGCAGGAGCTGCATACGCAGCTGATGGAGCTGGCCCTTGCCGGCGCCGGCATGGCGGCGATCGTCGATCGCGTTGCTGAGATCACCGGCCACGCCGTCACCTGGCAGGAGCTCAACGGCAAGGTGCGCCATGCCTCAGCCGCGACGTCGAACGACGGGCTCATCGCCAACCTCGAGAAGGAGGCCGCGCGCGTCCGCCGCTGGGCAGAGGGCGTTGCCGTCATCGCCGCCGACCCGCCGGTGCACGAGTTCAAGCTGGGGAACGCCGGAATGGCCAGGCTGGTCGCGCCCGTCCCTGTTCGTGACGGGATTGGCGGATTCATCTCGATCGTCGCCGCCGAGGCCGATCTCGACCAGCTGGCCCGGCTCGCCGTCGCTCGCGCCGCCTCCGCGTGCGCCATCGAGCTCGACCGCGAGCGCGCCGTCCTCCAGGCACGCGATGAGCTCGAGGGCGAGTTCCTCGAGTCGTTGCTCGCCGGCACGTACTCCTCGGAGACGGCGGTCATGCATCGCGCCGAGCGACTCGGCTTCGACCTCTCCGGCGACACCGTGGTGCTGGTCGTACGCCGCGACGGCGTTGCCGAGGCGTCCAACCGGGTCGTCCGCGACCAGCTGATGCTCGGTGCCCAGGGATGGATCCGCCGCCGGGCGACGCACGCGCTGGCCGCGATCCGGCAGGGCGCCCTGGCCGCGGTGTTGCCCATGCCTTCCGACGGTGCTGTGCTCGACATCCGGCGGCTCGCCGCCGACCTGCGGCTGGAGTGCGCCGGCGCTCTCGGTTCCGGCGACGTCTCGGTCGGTATGGGACGTGCCAAGGCGGGGATCGGCGGCGTCCGTGCCTCCTATCGCGAGGCCGAGCAGTCGCTCACCATGGGCACGCGACTCTTCGGTGGCGGTGCGGTGATCGCCTTTGCCGACCTGGGCCTGCACCGGCTGCTCTTCGCCATGCAGGGACAGTCGGAGCTGCACGAGTTCTACGACGACCAGGTGAGCGCGCTCGTCGAGTACGACAAGCGCACCGGAGCGGGACTGATGAAGACGCTCGAGGCGTTCTTCCGCTGCCACGGCTCGCCGACGGAGATCGCCCAGCTGCTCCACCTGCACCGCAACACGGTCCTCTACCGGCTGCGACGCATCGAGGACATCGGCAACCTTCGCCTCGACAACTCGGAGACGCGTCTCAACCTCCACCTCTGCCTCAAGCTGCGCGACGTGCTGCAAGCGACGGCGTAAGCCGGCCGCGCGAGGGCGCGGCTTGCGGCGCGGCGCACAGAGAGTGTCAGGCAGGTTCTGTCGCGGACGCCCGTCGGCGGGTCATGCATCGCGCTCGTACTCTGCGAAGTGCGCAGCGCCACACCTTGCCTCCTCCCCCACACGACCGGGCCGGCATCGACGCCGGCCCGGTTACGGGTGGTGAGCTCTCTGGTGGTGCCACGTCGAATTCACCGTCCGTGCGCCTTATGCAATACGCACAAGATCGCCACGAATGATTCTGTGCATTCCGTCGATCAGTGCTTCGCGCCCGAGCCGGTAGCCTCTCTGCGAGCGCGTCCAGCGCGCCGACCAGCAGAGGGAGTAAGGAGCAGAGCTTGCGACGACATCACCGTGTCCTACTGGGAATGGCCATTGCGGCGGCTGCCGTATTCATCCCCGTCCGAGTCCTCGCTGATACCGCTCCCGACAACACCGCCACCCAGGCGGCGGGGGTCGCCGCGGACACGGTGTGGGTCGTCGTCGCCGCGGTTCTCGTGCTCTTCATGCAGGCCGGCTTCGCGATGCTCGAGGTCGGCTTCACACGCATGAAGAACGTCGGCACCGTGGTGGCCAAGATCCTGGTCAATCTCAGCATCGCCTCCATCGTCTACTGGGCGGTTGGCTTCGCCTTCGCCTTCGGGGCGGCGGCCAGTGGTGTCTTCCCGATCATCGGCGGCACCGGCTTCGTCCCGCGCTTTCTGCCGGGTTCGGTGATCGATCTACCCCAGCTCTCCACCTCGACTGCGCCGGCGGCCGCCAAGTTCTTCTTCGAATTCGTTTTCTGCGCGGTGTCGCTGGCCATCGTCTGGGGCACGATGCTGGAGCGCACCAAATTCATCGTCTACATCATCTTCGCGGTGCCGTTCGCGGGCTTCATCTACCCGCTGATCAGCCACTGGCTCTTCGGCGGCGGCTGGTTGATGTCGCACTTCGGCGCGCAGGACTTCGCCGGATCGACCGTCGTCCACCTCACCGGAGCGACCGCGGGCTTCGCAGGACTACTGCTGCTCGGACCGCGCATCGGCAAGTACGGCAAGGACGGCAAGCCCAACGCCATCCCCGGTCACAACATGCCGCTGGCACAGCTCGGCGTCATCATCCTGTGGTTCGGGTGGTTCGGGTTCAACCCAGGGTCGACGCTCAACGCCACCCAGCTGCACTTCGCCGACGTCGTCATCACCACCAACCTGGCTGCGGCGGCAGGCGCCCTGGGTGCGATGGCGGCCATCTACTTCGTGCAGAAGTCGCTTGACGTCGGCATGATCGGCAACGGTGCCATCGCCGCGCTGGTCGCGATCACGGCTCCATCCGGATACGTGCAGCCATTCTTCGCCATCGTCATCGGCGCTGTGGCAGGCGTCATCGTGGTGTTCGGTGTCATCGCAATCGACAAGATCCTCGACGACCCGGTGGGTGCGCTGAGCGCTCACGGTCTGGCGGGAATCTGGGGCACCCTGAGCTGCGGACTCTTCACCGATCCTGACCTGGCCGGGTTCAACGGCGTCGGCGAGGGTGGCCTCTTCTACACCCACCGCTTCAATCAGCTGGGCGCTCAGGCGCTGGCGGTCGGGGTCGCCTTCGTGACCGTCTTCGTCCTGTCGTTCACCATCTTCTATGCGATCAAGAAGACTGTCGGGCTGCGTGTCAGTGAGCGCCACGAGATCGATGGGCTCGACATCAGCGAGCACGGCATGTGGGGCTACCCGGAGCAGTTCATGCCCGTCCCCGGTGGTGCGTACATCCATCCTGACGCGCTCAGCGACCCGGCTCGACGGCTGGCTGGAACGGCGCCCGCGAATGTCAGCGTGGCGGCGGAGAGCAGGGCATGAGGAAGATCGAGGCGATCATCCGCCCCGAGAAGCTACAGGCTGTACAAGATGCTCTTGACGGCCTGGGGGCATCGGGACTGACGGTCACCGAAGTGCTGGGGTGCGGGGCACAGCGTGGATACACAGAGATGTATCGCGGCACGCGGGCGAACATCTCCCTCCAGCGCAAGGTGAAGATCGAGGTGGTCGTTCCCCAGGTTCGCGCCGACGGCGTCGTCGAGGCCATCCAGAAGGCAGCTCACACCGGAGAGGTGGGCGACGGAAAGATCTTCGTGACCGTGGTGGAGCAGGCGATCCGCATCCGCACCGGCGAGAAGGGTGACGAGATCGTCCAGCATCGCATTCCCGAGCACTGGGGCCACTGACAAAACCGCGCCGAGAACACGCCCCGCGGCGCGACGCGCGCCGCGGGGCGTCCTCCTGCCTGACGGGCGGCCCGCCAGACCCCTTGCTAAACTTGACCGCTCGGGTCGCCAACGTGCGACCCAAGCGGAATCGCCCATGACCTACATCATCACCGAGCCCTGCGTCGACCTCAAAGACAAGTCCTGCGTCGAGGTCTGCCCCGTCGACTGCATCATCGGCGAGGACGAGGACAGGATGCTGTTCATCGATCCGGATGAGTGCATCGACTGCGGAGCCTGCGTCGATCCCTGCCCGGTGGACGCCATCTTCGCGGAGGAGGACGTCCCCGAGAAGTGGGCCGAGTACACGCCGATCAACAAGGACTACTTCAAGGACAAAGCGGGCGCCCGAGGCGCCCTCGACGCGCTGAGACCCCCGGCACCGGCGGCCTGATCTCCAGCTGATCCCGCCTCTCGGGGTCGGGAAGCGGCACCACCTTGGGCAGTCCATACATGACGGTCACGGCGCTGTCGTCAACCTGATGCGCTGCGCACAAGATCCCCGCGTGGTGATTCGGACGACTCGACCATAGAGGGCCGACCGTCCCCCGGCGTACGCTTCGCCCCGAACGGCCACGAACCGCGCGTGGGCGCACGCCTCGGGAGGGTCCGGGTGCGCCCCGCCACGAGGAGGAGCGCATGGCGATCGACGAGAAGGTAGCCGCCAAGGTATCGCCCGCCCAGGTGATCGCCCGGGCGAAGGAGCAGGGGGTGAAGATCGTCGACCTTCGCTTCACCGACCTGCCCGGCACGTGGCAGCACTTCAGCATCCCCGTCGGCGAGATGACCGAGGAGCTGTTCAGCGAGGGCATCGGCTTCGACGGGTCGAGCATCCGGGGCTTCCAGGCCATCCACGAGAGCGACATGCTCCTCTTCCCCGACGCCTCGACGGCGGTCGTCGATCCCTGCCTCGAGGTGCCCACGCTCTCCATCGTCTGCGACATCAAGGACCCCATCCGTCGCGATCCCTACAGCCGCGATCCTCGCTACGTCAGCCAGAAGGCCGAGGAGTACCTGCGCACCACGGGGGTCGCCGACACCTCCTACTGGGGGCCCGAGGCAGAGTTCTACATCTTCAACTCGGTGCGCTTCGACCAGAACGCCCACGAAGGCTACTACCACGTCGACTCCATCGAGGGCATCTGGAACAGCGGGCAGAACCACGTCGCCAACCTCGGCTACCGGCCGCGGCACAAGGAGGGGTACTTCCCCGTGCCGCCGATGGACAAGCTGCAGGATCTGCGCAGTCGCATCGTGCTGGCGATGATCGACGCGGGCATCGACATCGAGGTGCACCATCACGAGGTCGGCACCGCCGGACAGACCGAGATCGACATGCGCTTCGACACGCTGACGACGATGGCCGACAAGGTGCTCGCCTACAAGTACATCGTCAAGAACGTGTGCTATCAGCACGGTTATACGGCGACGTTCATGCCCAAGCCACTGTTCATGGACAACGGCAGCGGCATGCACACTCACCAGTCGCTGTGGAAGGACGGCAGCAACCTCTTCTACGACCGCGACGGCTACGCGCTGCTCAGCGACCTGGCGCGCTGGTACATCGGAGGGCTGCTGAAGCACGCACCGGCGCTGCTCGCCTTCGCCGCACCGACGACCAACAGCTACCGGCGCCTGGTCCCGGGATACGAGGCGCCGATCAAGCTCGCCTACTCGGCGCGCAATCGCAGCGCCTGCGTGCGCATCCCGACCTACAGCGACAAGCCCGCGGCGCGCAGGCTCGAGTTCCGTTCTCCGGATCCGACGTGCAATCCCTACCTGGCGTTCTCGGCGATGCTCATGGCCGGGCTGGACGGCATCGAGAACAAGATCGAGCCGCCCAAGCCGATCGAGGCCGACCTCTACGACCTCGACCCGGAGATGGCGGCGCAGGTGAAGGACCTACCCGGCTCTCTCCCCGAGGTGCTCGACGCGCTCGAGGACGACAACGCCTTCCTGCAGAAGGGCGGTGTCTTCACCGATGACCTGATCTACACCTGGATCGCCTACAAGCGCGAGCGTGAGGTCGACCCAGTCAACCTCCGTCCGCACCCCTACGAGTACTTCCTCTACTACGACGCCTGAGTCCTCGACGAGGGCCGTTCACCACGACGGGGCCGGGACCTCTCCCGGCCCCGTCTTCACGTCTGTGCTACGGCGCCGTCGGCAGCAGCTGCTCGTCGAGGACACCGCCGTTGGCGATGTGCGCGATGAACATGCGATCGCTCAGCCATTCGACCGGGGCGCGGTCGTCGGTCAGGGGATCGGCGGATGCTGAAACGGCGACGAGGTTGGCGTCGAATGACGGGCGCAACACCGCAAGCTCGGGTGCCAGGGCGTCCTCGCGGGCGACGAGCTGGGCGTGGGGCGCGGCGGGCTGGTCGAGTCCGAGGATCATCTCGTTGAAGCGCAGCGCTTTCCAGGTCCACGTCGAGGGAAACACCGTGGCCACCGTCCCCCGCACCGCGGCGGCGAGACGATCGTCCTCGGGCACCTTGGCGGCGTTGATCGCCAGCGCTCCGCCGCTGTGGAGGTGGTCTCGGCACAACTGGAAAAACTCTTTGGTCGCCAGGTAGAAGGGGATGTAGTCGCGCCGGTAGGCGTCGATGACGATGACGTCGTAGCGCTGGTCGCTGCGGCGCAGGAAGACCCGGCCGTCCTCATTGTAGGTGTGCAGCTGAGCGATGCTGTCGAGTGCGAAGTACCGCCGTCCGGCGTCGGACACCGCGGGGTCGAGCTCGACGCCGTCGACCTGCGCCTGAGGATAGAAGGCGCTGTACGCGCGCGCCGTCGTGCCACCGGCGCTGCCGATGATCAACACCCGGTGCACGGGATGGTCGACAAGCGGGGGTACGACAAGGAACATGTCCCACTCGCCGCCGGTGAGGACGGTGTTGGCGCGATACACCGACTGCGAGCTGATGCCTTCGTTGGTCTGCAGCTCACGCTTGCCGTCGCTCTGCACCACCTGCACGTACTGGTACTGCGACTCGGTCTCGAAGATGAGACCCGCACTCTCCTTCACGGTGCCTGGCGGAACCAGGAGCAGCGCCGCGATCACGCCGGCCACCGCCAGCCAGCGCGCGTCGAGGAGCAGGACTGCGCTGAGCGCGATGAGCAGCGCGGCGGCGAGCATGGTTCGCTGCGTGCCGATCAGCGGGATGGTGACCAGGGCCGGCAGAAAGGTGCCCGCGATGCTGCCGAGTGTCGACAGCGCGTAGAGCCGGCCGCTCACCGTGCCCGCCTCGCGCACGTCGACGAGCGCCAGGCGGATGGCGAAGGGCGAGGCCATGCCGAGCAGGGTGACCGGGGCCGAGAACAGTGCCAACGTCGCCACGAAGGAACCCGCGATGGTGCCGATGGAGACGGCGTCGAAGCCGCGCAGGGCGACTCCGAGAATCGGATGAGCGATGAAGGGCAGCACCGCAAGGCAGGCCGCCGCGATGAGCAGGATCGCCCCCAGCCGCTGCGGCGTCGCATGGCGATCGGCGATGCGGCCGCCGATCCAGTACCCCACCGAGAGGTAGATGAGGATCAGACCGATGATGTTGGCCCAGACCACCGTCGAGCTGCCGAAATAGGGGGCGAGCAGCCGTGAGGCGGCGATCTCGGTGGCCAGCGACCCGGCGCCGGCGGCAAGCACGACCGGGTACAGCCGAGCGGGCGTGACCAGGGCGGCGGCAGGGTCCGTGTCCAGTTCGGCGGCGGATTCCACGGATGCTGTGTCTACTGGCACCGCCCGATCATGCTGCATCGCGCCCGGCATAATCCGCGAGCGGTCCATCACCGGGAGGAACCGGATGTTCAGGGATGAGGTGAGCGTCCATATCGACGCACGCCCGGAGGAGGTGTTCGCGCTGGTTGCCGATATCACCCGGATGGGCGAGTGGAGCCCGGAGTGCTACCGCACCGCGTGGGTGGGAGCGAGCACCAAGGCCGAGCCGGGCGCCCGGTTCAAGGGATACAACAAGTACCGCCGGGTGAAGTGGTCGACGGTGGTCGAGATCGAGACCGCGGAGCCGGGCAAGGAACTGACGTGGGCCGTGCTGGGCACCGGCAAGAAGCGCACTCGATGGAGTTATCGCTTCGCCGAGGCCGGGGGTGGCACCGATGTCACCGAGACACGCGAATCGGTCGTCGAGTATGGATGGCCGATCCGGGTCATCACCAACGTCTTCATGCCGACCCACGACGGCTGGATGAAGGAGAACATGCGCCAGACCCTGGAGCGGATCAAGGCAGCAGCGGAGAAGAACGCAGTCACCGTGTGAGCGCCGCCCGGGGTGCGGAGGAGATCGAGGTGGACTTCGACTACAGCCCGCGAGTCAAGGAGCTCCAGGCAGAGCTCCGCGACTTCATGGCGTCGCATGTCGTTCCCGCAGAGCCGGTGTACCGCGACCAGGTCCACGCCTCCGGGGATCCCCATCGCAGCCCGCCGGTCATGGAGGAGCTCAAGTCGGAGGCGCGGCGGCGCGGGCTGTGGAACCTGTTTCTTCCCGATCCCCAATGGGGCGCCGGGCTGAGCAACCTCGAGTACGCGCCGCTCGCCGAGATTACCGGGCGCAGTCCCATCGCGCCCGAGTCGCTCAATTGCGCCGCTCCGGACACGGGGAACATGGAGATCCTCGCCCTGTTCGGAACGCCCGAGCAGCAGGATCAGTGGCTGCGACCGCTGCTCGACGGCGAGATCCGCAGCTGCTTCGCCATGACCGAGCCCGAGGTGGCCAGCTCCGACGCGTCCAACATCCAGTCGCGCATCAGCCGAGATGGTGACGACTATGTCATCAACGGTCACAAGTGGTGGACCTCCGGCGCCGCCGATCCGCGCTGCCGGATCTGCATCTTCATGGGCAAGACCGACCCCGACGGACCTGCCTACCGGCAGCAGAGCATGGTGCTCGTGCCCATGGACACCCCTGGCGTGCGCATCGTCCGCACCCTGCCGGTGTTCGGCTACGACGATGGTCACGGCCATTGCGAGGTCTACTTCGACGAGGTCCGCGTGCCCGGCAGCAATCTTCTCGGCGAGGAAGGCGGCGGCTTCGCCATCGCCCAGGCTCGGCTGGGACCGGGGCGCATCCATCACTGCATGCGTGCCATCGGAATGGCCGAGCGAGCCTATGAGCTGATGTGCTCCCGGGGACTCTCGCGCACCGCGTTCGGCAAGCGCGTCGCCGAGCACCAGATCATCCAGGACTGGATCGCAGAGTCACGCATGGAGATCGAGCAGGCGCGGCTGCTGGTGCTCAAGGCAGCGTGGCTGATGGACACCGTGGGCAACAAGGGCGCTCGTGTGGAGATCGCTGCCATCAAGGTCGCTGTTCCCCGCGTGGCCTGCAACGTCATCGATCGGGCCATCCAGGTGCACGGTGGCGGCGGGGTGAGCAACGACTTCCCGCTGGCGCAGATGTACGCCTGGGCTCGCGTGCTGCGCCTCGCCGACGGCCCGGACGAGGTGCACAAGATGACCATCGCCCGCCACGAGCTGAAGCGCGCGCTGGGCGATTGACCTCAGCGACCCAGTGCCGCGTCAGGCACCGTCTGCGCGCTTGACCACCTCACGCAGCAGTCGATCCTGCGCGGTCGCTATGCCGGAGCCGCAGCGGTTTGCAGCAAGCGAAACTCATTGCCCGACGGGTCGCGAAACGCTGCGTCGACGCCGTACGGCCGCTTGCCCGCGGGACGCGTGAATTCAATTCCCTTTGCCTTCAAGTCCTCGTACGTTGCGAAGCAGTCATCTGTCGAAAAAACGATCCCGCTCAACATGCCCTTTGCAACGGCAGACTTGACATGCGCGGCTGTCTCTTCGTCCATTGGATACCCGGGAACAGCCAAGACGATCGCAAGATCCGGCTGACTCGACGAAGCCACCGCCAGCCAGCGGTAGTCGCCGTTCTTCACGTCTTCACGCACCCTGAAACCCAACTTCTCAAAAAACGTGAGCGCCTCATCCTGATCCCGGACCCAGAGTGTGGCGTGGCTTGTTTGTACAGACATTACGTTCATCCCCTTGGTATCGGCGCTCTCGGTGGCTCGGCTACAAAGCTCAGCCTAGCGAGTTCTGCGGCCTCAGTCTTCTCGATTCCTGCTCGATCGCGGGCGGCTCACCGCCTCGTAGATACATGTCGGGATCGTCGCTTGTGCAAAGGGTGATGGAAAACGTTCGCGATATTGCGTCGGGCTCTCCCCAAACGCGCGGCGAAACGCCGTGGTGAAAGAGCCGACACTCGACAACCCAACGGAAACGCAGACTCGTGCAACGTTGTAGTCGGTATTGCGCAGCAACGCCGCTGCTCGCTCCATCCGTCGCGTCAGCAGATACTGGTGCGGCGTTTCTCCAAATGCGTTACGGAACTGACGCGTGAAGTGCGCGGCTGATTGATGCGCGGCTCGCGCAACGATTGGGACGTTGATCGGTTCAGGGTAATGCGCATCAATAAAATCCCGCGCGCGAAGCAAATGCCGTTCCGTTTGCGTCTCCAACACAGCCATCACCGTCAGTATCGCAAGTCGCAGTGGCTTGCCCGTGCTAGCCGGCGAGTGCCTTTGTCGGTCGCGCGGGAAGGAGGTCGAGCGCGGCGGCGGCAACGCCCTCGGGATCGAGGCCGAAGCCGCTGAGGAGCTGGCCTTGGCCGCCGTGCTCGATGAAGCTGTCGGGTAGTCCCATCACCCGGGTGGGCACGGTGACGCGCGCCTCGGCGAGCAGCTCGAGCACCGCGCTGCCGAATCCGCCGCGCACGGTGCCGTCTTCGATGGTGACCAGGCCGTGGTGGTGCTCCGCGAGCGAAGCCAGGCGGGGATCGACCGGCTTGAAGAAGCGCGCGTCGACGACGGTCGCGCCGACTCCCGCCGCGGCCAGCCGCTCCGCAGCCTGCTCGGCGACGCCCACCATCTTGCCGATGGCGGCGAGGACCACGTCACGGCCCTCGCGGAGGATGCGCATCTTCCCGATCTCCACCGGATCGAGGGGCACGCTGCTTGTCGACGGCGCCGTCCCGCGAGGAAAGCGCAGCGCGAACGGTCCCTGGTGATGCAAGCCGGTGGCCAGCAAACGGCGCAGCTCGTCCGGCGTGCTCGGCGCGGACGCAGTCATGCCAGGGATGCAACGCAGGTAGGCCATGTCCAGCATGCCGTGGTGCGAGGCTCCATCCTCGCCGGTGATGCCGGCGCGGTCGATGACGAAGAGCACCGGAGCGCCGTGCAGCGACGCGTCGCAGGTGACCTGGTCGAATGCGCGCTGCAGAAACGTCGAGTAGATGCAGACGACAGGCCGCAGTCCGTTCATCGCCAGGCCGGTGGCGAACGTCACCGCGTGCTGCTCGGCGATGCCGACGTCGAACAGGCGATCGGGAAAGCGCCGGGCGAAGTCGAGCAGGCCCGTCGACGAGGCCATCGCGGCGGTGATGGCGACGATGCGTGTGTCGCGCTCGGCCGCCTCGCACAGCGCCGCCCCGAAGACGTCGGTCCATGCCGGCGGTTTCGGCGAGGTGGCGCCGGTCATCGGGTCGAAGGTGGAGACTCCGTGGAACCGATCGATCTCGTCATCCTCGGCGGGGCCGTAGCCACGTCCTTTCTCGGTGACGACATGGACCACAACCGGCCCTTTGTAGCGCGCGGCATCGCGAAGAGCGCGCTCGATGTCGCGAACGCTGTGTCCGTCGATCGGTCCGCCGTACTTGATGCCCAGAGTCTCGAAGATCGACTCCGGCGCCACCAGGTGCTTCAGCGAGTTCTTCATCCGCCGTGCATGCTCGTACGCAGACACGCCGACGACAGGCAGGCCGCGAAGCACGGTCCCGGCGGCATCCTTGGCCGCCTCGTACCTCGGTGAGAGTCGCAGCAGCGCGAGGTTCTCGGCGAGCCCTCCCACCGTCGGTGCATAGGATCGCCCGTTGTCGTTGACGATGATCACCAGCTCGGGCTTGAGCTGACCGATGTTGTTCAGCGCCTCGTAGGCCATGCCCCCGGTGAGCGCGCCGTCGCCGACGACGCAGACCGTCTTGCCCGGCTCCCCGCGCAGCCGTCGTGCCGTTGCGACGGCGAGCGCATAGGAGAGGCCTGTCGAGGCGTGCGAGTTCTCCACCATGTCGTGCTCGGACTCGGCGCGGGACGGGTAGCCGCTGAGCCCGCCGCGCTGGCGCAGGGTGGCGAATTGGTCGCGCCTGCCGGTGAGCAGCTTGTGCACGTAGGCTTGGTGCCCGGTGTCGAAGACCAGCCGGTCGCGGGGGCTCTCGAAGACGCGGTGGATCGCAACCGTCAGCTCGACGACACCGAGGTTGACCCCGAGATGTCCCCCGGTCCGGGAGACGGCATCGACGAGAAACTCACGGATCTCGGCGCAGAGGCGGTCGAGGTCCGCGTAGCCGAGCCCGCGAAGGTCGTCGGGCCCGGCGATCTCATCGAGGAGCACGCGGTCGATCATACCCCGTGCCTCTCCGGCGGCCCCCCAGCCCGTTGCGGGCTGAGTGTGGCCCGGTCTCGGGGCGCGGCATGATACGAGCGTGTCGACGAGCCCTCGAGCCGAGCTGCTCGCCTGTGCCGACGGCAACGGCGACATCGCCACGGGCGCGCTGTGGCTGGCCGTCGAGGAGTGTGGTGAGATCGACATCCCGGTCTGGCTCGGTGCTCTCGACGACCTGGCGACAGAGCTCGGCACGAGATACGGAGCCGGAATCGCAGACGCGCCGCCGTCGACCGTTGCGCCCGTGCTCGCCGCCCTGCTGCGTGACCGGCTGCGACTCCGGGGGAGCGACGGCGCGGATCCGCGTGCGCACTACCTGCACACCGTGATGGCGCGAGGTCTGGGAATCCCCATCGCCTGCAGCACTGTGTGGATCGCAGTCGGCCGGCGCGCCGGCGTCGCGGTCGACGGCGTCGGCCTGCCCGGACACTTCGTGGTGCGCATCGGCACAACGCTCGTCGACGCCCACGGCGGCGGAGCGCTGCTCGACAGCGATGCCGCCCGAGCGCTCGTCGCCCGCGCGGTGGGCACCGAGGTGAGCGACATCAGAGACGAATGGCTGCAGGGCGTCACCAGCCGCGAGATGCTGGCGCGCATGTCGCGAAATCTGCGCTCATGTCATGCGCTGCGCGGCGACCTCCGCCTCGCGCTGATCGCCGCTGACCGCTGCGTGGCGTTGCTCCCCGGCGACCCGGGAGAACGCCGCGAGCGCGGCGCCCTGCTCACCCGCGCCGGCGCCACCCGCGCAGCCATCGCCGATCTGCACGCGTACCTCGACGCCGCGCCGCACGCAGCCGACCGCGACGCCGTCGAGTCGCTGCTCGCTCAGGCCCGAGCACTGGCCAACTGATGCGCCTGCTCGGGCTTGCGGCCGTGGTACTCGCGCTCATTGGCCTGGGCATGCTCACCGCCCCCGAGCCGACGCGCGCCGCGCTCAAGCTCCTCGGCGTTCGCGTTGACGCGCATCCGGCCGGTCGCGTGGCCGCCTGGGGCCTCGTCATTCTCGGCCTCGTCATCGCGGTGGTTTCCCGCGTCGCGAGCTAGCAGCCCTGCGCTACGTTCCGCCGATGATCAGCGCGACGAGCCATACCATGCCGACGACGGCGAGCACCACGAACGGCATGAGCACGAAGACGACAAACGAGAAGATGATGCGTTCGTCGTCGACGCGTGACGGGTCGCGCAGGCGCAGGCGCGCGTCGCGGATGTACCAGAGGACACCGCCGGCGACGAATCCGCTGAGCAGCAGCACGATGCCGAGCAGTGCGCTGCCGACGCCGATGCGTTTGGGCGCGAGCGTCAGCCGCCAGACGAGACCGAGTGCCAGCGAGATCAGCCCGCAGGAGACGAAGCGCAGCAGGATGCCGGTCGGGCGCATGCTTGGTGGCGCGCTCGGTGCCGCCGGGGTGCGGCCGGCCGCGGCGCTTCGCGTCTGCCTGCTGCCGCCGCGGGGTGCAGCCTGACCGCGGCTGCCGGCGCGTCGGGAGGCGGGCATGAGCGCCGAGTATAGGTGCGGGCATGCCGCTGGACGCTCCGCTCACGCCGCCCCTATAGACTCGCCTGCGCTCGACATCTAGTGGAGGACGTGCGGCGATGGGTGGTGCTGTCGGCGAGTCCCTTCCGCGGTTCGACCTGGCCACCTCAGGCGGCGGACGGCTGAGCTCCAAGCAACTCGCGGGGAAGCGGACGGTCCTCTACTTCTATCCCAAGGACGACACCAGCGGATGCACCCTGGAGGCTCATGAGTTCACCTCGTTGCTGCCACGCTTCAAGCGCAAGGGTGTGGCCGTGTACGGTGTGTCACCCGACAGCGCCACCAGCCACGACCGATTCACCACCAAGTGCGGCATCGCCTATCCGCTGATCAGCGATCCCGACAAGCAACTCTGCTCGGCGATGGGAGTCTGGGTGGAGAAGTCCATGTACGGGCGCAAGTACATGGGAGTGGAGCGGAGCACCTTCCTCATCGGCGCCGACGGCGCCGTCGAGAAGCAGTGGCGCAAGGTCAAACCCGCCGGCCACGCCGCCGAGGTCCTGGCCAGCCTATGACCATGGCGCGCTTCGGGCTGTCTGCGACCGACGGCGCATAATCGTCGCCATGCAATACCGGCGCGTCGGCAGCAGCGAGGCGGTCGTCTCGGTCGTCGGCTTCGGCGGCTGGGTCCTCGGCACCAACTGGTACGGAGAGCTCAGCGAGGCGGAGGGAACCCGCCTGGTGCGTCACACCCTGGAGCGGGGCATCACCTTCTTCGACACAGCCAACTCCTACGGAGAGCAGGGAGTCAGCGAGACCCTGCTGGCGCGTGCGCTCAGCGGCGTCCCCCGGGACCGCTACGTTCTCGGCACCAAGGTCGGCTACGACATCGACGCTCCACGGCAGCACGCGCACGGTGAGCGTCCCCAGCGATGGGATGGTGACTTCATCAGGCGCAGCCTCGAGGCCAGCCTGCGCCGGCTGAGCACAGATGCCGTCGACATCTACGAGCTGCACAACCCACGCATCGACGCCATCGACAACGACGACTGCTTCGCCACCCTGGATTCGCTGCATGACGAGGGCAAGGTGCGCGCCTACGGTGTTGCCCTCGGCCCCGCGATCGGTTGGGAAGACGAAGGAGTTGCAGCGCTGCGCCGACGCGCCGTCGACTGTGTGCAGACGGTCTACAACATCCTCGAGCAGGACCCCGGCCGGCGCTTCCTCGCCGAGGCCGAAGGACCCGGCGCCAGCGTGCTGGCTCGGGTGCCCCATGCCTCGGGAGCGCTCGAGGGCCGGATCACCAAGGACACCGCGTTCCCCCCGGGTGACCACCGCAACTTCCGCAACCGACAGATGCTCGAGGACCTTCTCGACAAGGCGGACGCGCTGCGATTCCTCCACGGCGACGGCGTCCGCACCATCGCCCAGATGGCGTTGCAGTTCGTCATCGCCCAGCCGCGTATCGCCAGCGTGATACCGACCATGACCGAAACGGCGCAGGTCGACGAGTTCAGCGCGGCCGCCGACCTGCGGCCGCTCAGCGATGACGAGCTGAGCCGTGTTGCCCAGCTCTACGCAGACAATTTCGGCGTCGAGCGACGCGAGTACGCGCGCCACTGAGCGCAGCGAAACGGACCGCGGGCCGTTCACACCGCGCCACGGGAGTGCTGGGAGAGCTGCTCTCGCGCCGCGTGGTGTTCGTCGCCGGCAAAGGCGGATCGGGAAAGACCACCATCAGCGCAGCGCTGGCGCTGCTCGCCGCCCGTGCGGGCAGGCGCGTCCTCTGCATCGAGGTCGACGCCAAGGGCGACCTGTCACGGTCACTTGGGTCGCCTCCGGTGGGCTTCACGCCGCGCGTGGTGCAGCCCAACATCAGCGTGCTCGCTCTGCATCCTGAGGAGTCGCTGCAGGAATACCTGCGCCTCTACTTCAAGGTCCCGCGGATCACCCGGCTGACGCCGCTGGCCCGCGTCTTCGACTTCGTCGCCACCGGCGTGCCTGGGGCCAAGGACATGCTCATCGTCGGCAAGATCGCGTACGAGGCCAAGCGCAGCGGCAGCGACGGACCGATGTGGGACCTGATCATCGTCGACAGCACCGCGACCGGTCATGTCGTCCCGCAGCTGGGCGCGCCGCGTGCGATGCGCGAGCTGACCCGGGGCGGAATCATCCGCAGCCAGACCGAATGGATCGACGCGCTGCTCACCGACCAGCGGCGCACGCTGATGACCATCTGCGCTCTGCCCGAGGAAATGCCCGTCGTCGAAGCGCTGGAGCTCGCCGAGAGAGTACGCGGCGAGGCGAACGTCACCATCGGCGCCTGTTTTCTCAACTGCACCTTCCCGGTGAGCATCACTCCGCGATACGTGGCGATGCTCAATCGGCTTGCTGACAGCAAGCTTGCCGGGGTGTCGGCCGAACGCCTCGGCGGCGACGTTGCCTCGGTTGTACAGGGCGTCCGGCTGGCGCAGCAGCTGTACGACCGCAGTCAGCAGTACGCCAGGCGCCTGCGCAGCGCGATGAATGCGCCGGTCGTCGAGATCACCCTCGAGGCCGGAGCGCGGCCGGGGTTGTCGGCCACCCGGGCGGTGGCGGCGCGCATCGGCGAGGCATCCCGATGAGCACGCCCGCCATGTCCGTCGACCTCGTCGAGCACCTCGCCGATCGGGAGATCATCGTCGTCTGCGGCAGCGGCGGAGTGGGCAAGACGACGATCAGCGCCGCCCTGGGCATGGCCGTCGCCGCCACCCAGCAGAAGCGGGTCATCGTCCTCACCGTCGATCCCGCCCGGCGTCTGGCCACGGCGCTGGGGCTGCGCAGCATCGGCACCGATCCCGTGACCATCGACCCGGCCCGGCTCCGGCGACTGGGCCTGCGACCCCGCGGTGAGCTGGTTGCTGCCATGCTCGACATGAAGTCGACGTGGGATCGGATGATCGAGCGTTACGCGCCGACTCGGGAATCGGCACGGCGCATCCTTGCCAATCCCTTCTACAAGGGGATCAGCAACACCTTCATCGGCTCCCAGGACTACATGGCCATGGAGGAGCTCTACGAGCTCCACTCCGGCCGCGAATATGACTGTGTCATCATCGACACGCCACCGACTCGCAACGCGCTGGATTTCCTCGAGGCGCCCAACCGCATCAGCGACTTCGTCGGTGGCCGCCTGCTGATGTGGCTGGCGCGACCGTCGCTGATCGGCTGGCGCGCGGTCAACTTCGCCGCCGCGCCCTTTCTGCGCATCGCCGATCGTCTCCTCGGCTCCGACGTTCTCGAGGAGCTCGCCGAGTTCGTCCGTGAGGTCCAGGGACTGTACTCCGGTGTCCAGGAACGAGCCCGCAGCGTGTACCGGCTGCTTCGGTCGGCCGACACCGGCTTCGTGGTGGTGACGACCCTGGAGCCGCAGCCCTTCGGTGAAGCGGAGTTCTTCTGCACCAAGCTCCGCGAATACTCGATGCCGCTGCGCGCGGTGGTGGTCAACCGCGTGCTGCCCGCTGCGCTGCTCGACCCGGCCGGAGTGACCGCGGCGACAACGCTGATGGAGGACCGCGGTGTCGCCCGTTGGATGGGCGAGCAGCTCGGTGAGCGCATCACCCCCGACGTCCCCCGGCACCTCGGCGGCGCGTTTCTCACCCTGCATCGCCTCGCCGAGCGCAATGAGAAACAGGTCTCGCGACTGTCGCGGCTTGGCCAGGTGCCGGTGACCCGCTTGCCACTTGCCGAGCGTGACATCAGCGACCTCGCGGCGCTGGCGCAGCTCGCCGCCTGGCTGCAGGGCAAGGGGCTGGAAGCCGCCTGAGGAACTGCAGCTAGCGGCGGCGCGCGGCCCGAGCGGTGGCGCCGACCGCGGCCGCCGGCATGTCAGCGTGTCCCGCCTCGCGCTCCAGCGGGATCACCCTGCAGTCCTCGCCGCCGTCGCGGAACACCTGGTCGGCAATCGCCGGCTCGGCGGTGGTGATCACCACCTGGGTTGTTTCTGACAGCCGCAGCAAAAAGTCGACGGCTGCGCGCCGGCGTACGGGGTCGGCACTGAGCAGCGGATTGTCGAGCAGCAGTGGAACGGGCTCGCCCGCCTCCCCGAGCACCTCGGTGAGGGCGAGACGGAGGAGCAGCGCCACCTGGTCGCGGGTGCCGTGCGAGAGCAGCTCGAGGGGGACGAGGTCGGGTCGCCCGGGAGGGCGCAGGCTGACCGCAAAACGCTCGGCGTCGACGTTGATCTCGCCGTACCTGCCATCGGTGAGCAGCGCCAGCCGCCGACTCACCGACTCGGCGAGTCGCGGGGCGACGTTGCGGTGCACGCGACGCGCCGACTCCTCGATGAGGGCGCTGGCGCGGCGCAGCGCCTCGAGCTGGTGCAGAGCGCGGTCGCGGACCAGGGCGCAGGCCGCGTGCTCGTCCTCGAGGTCGGCGATCGCCGGGAGATGGTCGAGCATGCCGCCGAGACGTTCCCGGAGTCCGCTGGCCTCGCTCGACGCGGCGAGGGCAGAGCGCCGCGCGTGCTCTGCCGTGCTCTCCAACATCCCCAGGGCCACCGCGTCCAGCGGTGGTGAGCCGGCGACGTCAGCCGGGTCGACGTCGCGACGGCGCAGCTCGGCCTCCAGGGACGCAGCCTGGTGGACGAGCGCGGTGTCGTCGTCGGTGCCGATGGTCTTGATGCGACGCTGCAGCTCGAGCAGACGCGCCGCGGCCGCTTCGAGCTGGCGTCGCGTGGAGCACGCCTGGCGGAACACCGCCACCGCCCGCGCGGGGTCCGGCTCGGGCGGCAGGCCGCCGTCGGCGAGGTGTCGGGCCAGCTCGGCGGCGATGTCCGACATGGCCGTGGCGCAGCGTTCGGCGTCGGCCTCGATGCGGCGGCCCATCGCCTCCTCGGCGGCGAGCCGCCGGTCCTCGTCCTCCAGCTCGGCTCGACGCCGGCCTGCGGTCGAGGCGTCACCGACCGCAGCCAGAGCTGCCCTGGCCTGGAGGAGCAGGCCGTCGGCCCCGCGGAGCTGGGCGCCAGACGCTCCTGGGAGCTGAACCTCGAGACGGAGTCGCGCAGCCAGCCGCCCGCAGCGGCCGGCGAGGCCGGCCAGGCGCTCGGTCGCCTCCTCGAGCTCGGCGCGACCCGCCTCGGCGAGGAGATCCTGGCGCTGCAGGTCGCGGTGGAGGTTGCGCAGGTCGGGAAGACGATGCGCGGCGCGAGCCAGCCCGGCCTCGCTGAGGTCGAGACCGGGGCAACGATGACCCAGGTGGCGACGCGCCGCGGCGACCGGGCCACCACCCCAGCGCTCGGCGAGCAGCAGGCCGCCGGCGCCAAGCAGAGCGGCCGCGGCTACGACCGCCGCGACAGCGTGCAGGCCGGTGATCCAGGACATGGCGCCGAGCACGCCACCGAGCGCGGCGAGGGTCGCCGCGAGCGGCCGGACCCGCCGGCGCTCGACACCGGTGGCAGCGAGGGCGATCAGCTCGGCGACCTCGTCGGCGGCGCCGAGGGGAACGCTGCCCAGGCCGGTCGCGGCGATCTCACGGTGGAGGGCATCGGCGCGGGCCTCGGCGGCGCGAACCGCCTGGACCCGACGCTCCACCGAAACCTCGTCGGCGAGTTCCTCACCCAGGCGGTGCCATTCCTCGAGGTCGGCGGGGCCGATGCGGGGGACGCGGCCCAGCGCGGTGATGGCGGACGCCAGCTCATCGCGCCGGCGCTCGATCTCGAACAACCGGTCGCGTGTCTCCTCCCAGCGGGAGGCCGCCGCCGCCTCGGCCTCGAGCGCCTGGCGCAGCTCGCCGCCCAGCGCGGTGACCCGCTCCTCCCGGTCCATGGGGAAACCTGCGAACCGCTGCCATCCGCCGATCCGCTCGCGCAGGCGCTGACTCTCCTCGAGGGCGGTTGCCAGCTCGCGACGCTGCGCCTGGGTCGCCGCCAGCCGGCCGGCGAGCCAGGCGCACTCGGCGTCGACGCGCTTGCGCTCGGCGGCCGCGGCGCTCTCCTCGAGCCCGGCGAGCCGCTCCTGCTCGCGACCGATGATCTCGGCTCGCTGACGGGCCTCGGCGAGACCGGCACCGAGCTGGCGCAGCCGCGCCGTGGCCGCGCCGAGCGCGCTGCGCGAGCGGTTCTCGGTCCCAACCCGGTCCATCGCCTGACGCAGCCGGCCCAGCGCCTCGGCGGCGGTGACCCGGCTTGCCGAATCGGCGAGCCGCTCGATGGCATCCTGGAGGCGCACGGGGCGCTCGCTGGCGCTGTCGGGAGCGTCGCCGCGCAGGCTCTCCTCGCCGACACAGGCGGTCGCGCAGAAGACCGCCTCGTCGATGCCCAGGTGGACCTGTCCGGGGACCACGGCGCGGCCCACCCGCATGGCGTCGGTGACATCGCGGCCGCCCACCTCGTGCACCTGGGCCACCTGGTCGCGTTGCTCGAGGCGGCGGGCAATCCGGTAGCACCGGCCGTCGGCGAGGACGTAGCTCAACGTCACCCCGTAGGCGCCGCCCTCCCAGGGCAGCCATCGGTTCCATTCGCTGCCGGCAACCGCGCGTCCCTGGCCGCCGGCGTCGATGCCGTAGAGCGCGGCGCGGATGGCGCGGTGGACGGTCGACTTGCCCGCCTCGTTGGCGCCGAGCAGCACCGTCATCCGGGGGGCGAGCTCGAAGCGAACGGCACCGAGGTGACCGAACCCGGTGATCTCCAGGCGTTCCAGCCTCACCTCAGGCCAACCTCGACACCGCCGAGCGCCTGCAGCCCGTAGCGCATCGCGTCGTTGAGCAGGGCCCGCTCCTCGTCGTCCCCGGCCTCGGCGATGGCGGCGAGCACGTCGCGGGTGAAGGCGCCGCGCGTGGTCGGATCGGCGGCCAGCGCGGCGGCGTCGATGGCCGCGTCAGTCAGATCACGCACCCTGACGACGGCGACACGCGAGGCCTCGAGCACGGCGTTCTCCAGCGCCGGGTTGTCGATGGCGACCTCGGCGGGGATCTCGCCGCGCAGGGTGATGCGCAACATCAGGCATTCGGGATTGCCGCTGGCGGCGGCGACGCTCGCCTCGTCGCGGACGCGATCGACGACACCGGCGAAGGAGGTCACTCCGGCGAGGTTGCAGTCGAGGTTGCGCGCATGCCAGGTGTTGAGGCTCAGCGCTTGACAGTGGATCGACCCGTTGTCGCCAATGTCGACCACAACGGGGCCGCGCTCGCCGTCCTCGTCGAAGGTCAGCGGCTCGGGACTCCCGGGGTAGAGGAGGCCGATCTCGGCATCGACACGGCGGCGGTGGTAATGACCGCACAGCGCCATGGTGAACCCGCGCTCGATGATGCGCTCGGCGCGGAATGGGCCGTGCAGTGACTTGCCGTCGGGACGGCTGCCCAGCTCGGCGCCGTGGAAGAGGGCGAGGTGAACGCCGCCATCCTCGCCGACGCGGGAACAGACCAGCGGATCTCCCGACCAGTGCGGGTCGCGATGCGCCAGTCCCCACAGGGTGAGGCCGTCGGCCAGCGCCAGTGGGCGCAGTGTCGTCTCCTCGAAGATGTGCACGTTGTCCGGCCACTCGGTTCGGGCATACAGCGAACCGGGCTGCAGGGGGTCGTGGTTGCCTGGCGCCAGGGCCACGCGCAGCGGACGCCAGGAGGCGAACGTACCGGCGAGGAAGCGGCCGGTCTCGAGGTCTGCGCGCTCGTTCTCGTAGAGGTCACCTGCGATGGTCACCAGGTCGCAGCTGCGGTTGCGCGCCTCGTCGCCGGCGCGTCGCAGAGCGTCGCGCAGCGCCTCGCGGCGGCGGCGGGCGAGCTCGCCGTAGCAGCCGACGCCGGCGAAGGCCCGATCGAGGTGAAGGTCGGCGAGGTGGAGGACGCGGTAGGGCAATGGCTTCCTTCAGACCGCCGGCTCCGCCGGCGAACATCAGTTTGCCTGACGCTACCACGCCACCGTGACGAGGGCAACAGCCTGTGGCTCGGCGCCGGTCGTGCTCCGTGCATCAAAAGGTTCTACAATGCGACATTCCAAAGGGTGGACAGCCCATCGGGAGTAGTTTCTCTGGCAGCCAACGCACCCACCTCGACGGCGCGCGGCGCGCGCTCGCGTGACGCTGCGACCTCGAAGAAACGCCAGGCCCTGGCCGATGCCTACCTCGACCTCATGCCCAGGATGCGGCGCCGGATCGAGGCTCGCTTTCCCGATGACCTCCGCGAGGAGCTGGCCGTCGCCACCCCGTACCAGCTCGAAGCGCTGCTGGCCATGGACGCGCCCGGCGGCATCACCATGAACGCGCTGGCCCGAACCCAGCGGATCAGCGACAGCAGCTGCACCGCACTCGCCGACCGCCTCGTCCGCCAGGGACTCGCCGAGCGCGTCTCCGACCCCAGCGACCGAAGGGTGGTGCGACTCGTCCCCACCGGGCTGGCGCAACGCTTCGTCGAGCGCTTCCGCGCCGCCAAGCGCTGCGCCGCCCTGGAGCTGCTCGCTGCGCTCGACGACTCCGAGCTCGAGACCTTCGTCGCCCTGGTGCGCAAGATGGCCACCGCCGCTGAGCAGGGTGAGGTGTGACCCACGTTCTGGACACCGACGCCGAGGAAACGGCGGTCGCCGTAGCGCCACCGGTCGCCGCGCCCACCAGCGAGACGACCCTGGCGACAGCACCAGCCTCCGCTGTTCCTGTCAGGGTTGGCCGTTTCGACTACCGCTGGGTGGCGCTCGCCGTCGTCCTCGGCGGGTCCATCATGACCATCCTCGACGCCACCGTGGTCAACGTGGCCATCTCCACCCTGCAGGCCGACTTCGCGGTGCGCAGCTACTCCGATATCGCCTGGGTGGTCACCGCTTACACCCTGGCGCAGGGAGCGGTGATCCCCATGACCGGCTGGGTGACGGATCGCTACGGCACCAAGCGCGTGTACCTGATCACCCTGGTGCTCTTCACCGCGGCGTCGGCGGCCTGCGGCGCAGCGCAGAACCTACCCATGCTCATCGGCTTTCGCATCCTCCAGGGCATCGGCGGCGGCATGCTCATGCCCATCGGCCTGACCATCATCCTGCGCACCTGGGGACCCGCTCAGATGGGCAGGGTGATGGGCATCTTCGGTGTGCCCACGCTGCTGGCGCCGGCGATGGGCCCGGTGCTCGGTGGCTGGTTCGTGCAGGACTTCACCTGGCGGCTCATCTTCTTCATCAACGTGCCCATCGGCGTGGTCTCGGTGATCGCCGCGCAGCGCTGGTTGCGGGAGACCCCCTACGAGCGCAAGCTGCGTCTCGACGTCCTGGGCCTGTTCACCGCGGTCCCCGCGGTGTGCGCCCTGATGTACGGCGTCGACCGCAGCACCGACCTGGGCTGGGGC
>DASZGL010000127.1:0-32334 GCA_035938875.1 Candidatus Dormiibacterota bacterium | reverse complement strand
GGCCGAGGGACCACTCGGCCTGCGAGAGCCCCCTACGACGACGCCCCTCCTCCCCGGCCTACGAAGACGGTTCGACCAGTACTGCGGCAGCGGTGTCGACCGGGATCTGCTGAGGCGTCCCGCTGACCTCGATGCCGAGCGCGGCACTTGAGGCGGCCCTGGTGGTGACGCGGACCTCAGTGGCGATCCCGATGCCGAGCGATGTGAGCAGGCTGAGCAGCTCAGCCTCTTCGTGGGCGATGCGGCGGACGGTGCCGGTGGATCCGGGGCTGAGCGATGTCAGTGGCTGGAGGTGGAGCTCGGGCTCGGCGTTGCCCTCCTCCATGATGGGGTGGCCGTGCGGGCATGTCGCCGGGTGGCCGAGCAGGGCGGCGAGGCGCTCGGTCACGCGCGGGCTCATGGCGTGCTCGAGGCGGTGCGCCTCCTCGTGGACCTCGTCCCAGGCGAAGCCGAGCACGTCGACGAGGAACCGCTCGGCGAGGCGGTGCCGGCTGGCCAGGGCGCGCGCCAGGCGCAGGCCCGATGGACTGAGCTCGATGGCGCGCCCCGCGGTCAGCAGGCCTTGGTTGCGCAGCCGGGCGACCATCTCGGTGACCGTGGCCGGGGCGACCCCCAGGTGCTCGGCCAGCCTCGCGCCGAGAACCGGCTCACCGTTCGCCCACATCCGGTAGATGGCGATGATGTAGTCCTCGACCGTCGAGGAGTGAGCGATGGCCATGGCGAGAGCGTACAGCGCCTCGCGGTGACGGCTACACCGTGTTCTCGCGCACCACGATGAGCCGCACGGTGCTCATCGCCAGCTCGCGGCCCTCGCCGTCGCGCATGGTCACCGTCCACGATTGCGTGCGCCGTCCTGCGTGTCGCGGTGCGGCCTCAGCGTCGACGCGCGTGCCCACGCGAGCGGCGCGCAGAAACGTGGTGTGGTTTTCGAGTCCGACGACGCCGACATCACCGTCCTTCTCGTGCGCGTTGATGAACGCGCCGAGGCTGGCCAGTGACTCGGCGATCGCCGCGTAGACGCCGCCGTGAACCAGGCCCATGGGCTGCAGGTGGATGTCGGAGACGATCAGATGCGCGCGCACTCGCTGGGGTGAGGCGTCGTCGATGACCAGGCCGAGCAGCTCGTTGAGCCCGCCCACCTCTGCCGGGGTGTAGCCGCCGGTCAGTAGATGAATCCGATCAGGTCGACGCCGTGCGGGGTGACGGTGCGCTCGTCGACGACACCGACTCCGCGAACGTTCATCTCGGCGACCACCCAGCTGCCGTCAAGATTGACGCGCTCGACGTAGGCGACGTGCCCGGCCCAGCCGGCCCACTGCACCATGATCGCGCCTTCGACGGGGAACGGCCCTTCAGGACGTCCCGCCGCGGCGGCGTTGCGGAACCACGACCAGGCGTCGCCACCCCAGGTCACGAGGCGTTTCGAGGCGACGTAGTGGGTGCACTGGCCCCATGGGAAGCGATCGTCGGTGCCGTTGTTGCGCTGCGATGACGAGACCCCGGGAACCAGCGCGCGGATGGGAACAACGTCACTGCTCGGCAGCGCGCCGGGAGCCGCCGCCCTGGGCACCTGGAGGAAGCTGCCCACAGGTAGCGCGGCGTCGCTGCGCAGCGCGTTGTAGTCGAGGATGACGCGGGGGTCGAGACCCAGTCGCGCGGCGACATGCGTCGGCTGCTCGGAGGGTCCCTGGACGGGGACGAGCGCACCGGCTCCCGGAGGGACGAGCAACGGCGTGTTGGGGGCGGGCTCGGCCGCATCGATGAGCTGGTTGGCCCAGCGAACCGTGCCGGGATCAGCGTGGAAGGTGGCGGCCAGCGACTCGACGGTGTCGCCGCCGTTGACGACGATGGTCTGCGCCGGGCGCTCCACCAGGCCGGCGATCAGTGGTGTGCGCTCGATGGTGGCGCCGCTCTGCACCGCGTCGCCGCCGACCTCGGCCAGTGCCGAGGTGGCCGAGAAGTGCCCGGCAGCGTGAGGCGCCAGCAGGGGTATCGCCAGCGCCGCCACCACCACCGAGGCGTGCTTCAGGACTCGGTCTCGTACCGCCAATGGTCTCCCTTCACGACGTCTGGCGAGCGAACATCCCAGCCCCTCCACGCCTTGGCGGGGGCCCGCGCGGGAAGGTGGGAGGCTAGCAGAGCCCAGAAGCCGTAGTCAAAACGCACCGCTCGCACCAAGGAGTTAACGGGTCAAGGTGGTCGAATCCTGTGGACAACGTGGCCTCAGCGCGCATCATGGGTTGCGACACCATGGCCGCTGACCCCGCTCCGTCCCACCCGCACGACCCCCTCGAGGGGGTCGACGCCGGCGATCAGCCTGGTGACCCGGAGGCGCCGTCGCCGGCGGCCGTGGCCCAGACGCGGGTCCTGGAGATGCGGCGCACGGCGTGGTGGTGGATCCGGGCTGCGGCGATCACCCTGACGGTATTCCTCGCCTATCAGCTGATCGTCGTCTTTGCCGGCTTCATCAGCGCTGTGCTCACGGTGGTGCTCTTCGTCGTCTTTGGCGCTGTGGTGTCGTTCATAGCCAGCCCCGGCGTCGATGCCCTGGTCCGCTACCTGCGCTTTCCCCGGACGCTGGCCATCCTCACCGTCCTCGGCGGCGGCTTGACGCTGATCGGATTGCTCATCTACCTGGCGGCGGGACCGGTGGTGGACGAGGCGAGAACGCTGGCCAACCAGGTGCCGGCCCTGATCGGCCGCGCCCAGGGCGAGCTCAACACCCTGGAGGCTTATCTCAAGGATCGCAACGTCCCGGTGAGCGGCATCGACCTCGGCGCCAGCCAGAAGGACATCAGCTCGCGGCTGTCGAGCCTGCTGCTCAGCAGCATCACCGGGACGGCGACCGCGGTGGTCGACGTGGTGATCATCCTGGTCGTCGCCTTCTGGCTGCTCAAGGACGGCGAGAAGCTGCGCACCGGGATGGTCGGCCTCCTTCCCGGGGCGCTGCGCGTCAACGTCGAGTTCGGCCTCGACGCCACCGCCGTGGTCATCGGCGGCTACGTCCGCGCCCAGCTCTTCCTGGCGCTGATCATCGGCGCGCTTGCCGGGATCGGCTGCGCCATCATCGGCGTCCCCTTCCCGCTGGTGGTGGCCATCGCCGCGGGGATCTTCGAGCTGATACCCCTCATCGGCCCCTTTGCCGGCGGTGCCGTCGCCCTGCTGCTGGCGCTCACCGTGAGTCCCACGCTCGCGCTGGTGACGGTGTTCCTCTTCATCGGCATCCACGTCATCGAGGGCTACGTGCTCGCGCCGCGCATCCAGGCGAAGTTCGTCCAGCTCCATCCCCTGGTGGCGCTGCTCGCCCTCTTCACCGGCATCGAGGTCGGTGGATTTCTCGGCGCCTTCTTCGCCGTGCCCGCCGCGAGCCTGATCGCGGTGTTCATCCGCGCTGCCGTCGGTGACTGGCGGGCGACACGTCCCGATCTGTTCACCATCCGTCGCGGCGACTACTTCAGCGAGCAGCGCCGGGAGACCATCCTCGGTGAGTTTCGTTTCTTCAAGCGCTCGCCGCTGGCGATGCTGCGCGGCGCCCTGTCACCGCGCCGGCGCCGTCCCGAACCTCCCGGCGACTGACCATCCCCGGGTCCGAGCGGGAGCCTCGGTGGGGCATGCTCGCTCATTCATCCTTATAGCGAAGCTATCATTGAGGATGTATACTTGGCATGGACGACCCCCAGTGCAACCAGGGAAGGTGTAGATGCGGAAATACAAGCCGGTCGAGTTGCCTTTGCGTCCAGTCCCGGCGGACTTCGCGGAGCAGCGTGCGACGTGTCCCAACTGCCTCAAGCAGGAAACGTCGGTGATCGGCCGCCTCGGGCTTCGCCTCGTCTTCCGCTGCGAACACTGCCGGGTGCGCTTCCACAGGCCTTCGAAGACCGCTGCGCCGATCGTCTGACGGTGCCCGCCGCGCGGCCGCACGCGCCGAGGCAGTGACCAACCCGCCGTAGACTGCGGGTCTGTGCTCATCGATCCCCCGGCACCGGCGAGTGTGCTGGTTGTCATGGCCCATCCCGACGACGCCGAGTTCTCCGCCGGGGGCACGCTGGCCAAGTGGATCCGGTCGGGAACGCAGGTCACCTACTGCCTGTGCACCAACGGCGACAAAGGATCCGCTGATCCCACGCTCACCTCCGCTGAGGTCGCGCGCATCCGCGAGATGGAGCAGCGCGCGGCAGCAGCCGTCCTCGGAGTCGCCGACATCGTCTTCCTCGGCAACCCCGACGGCGCGCTGGAAGCGACGCTCGAGCTGCGCCGTCAGGTGGTCGAGGTCATTCGCAGGGTGCGTCCCGAGGCGGTGATCAGTCCTGATCCGACACGGCACTACGGGCCGACGTTCGTCAATCATCCCGACCACCGCGCAGCCGGCGAGGCGGCGCTCGCCGCGGTGTTTCCCTCGGCGCGGGATCCCCTGATGTTTCCCGAGATGGTGCGCGATGGCCTGGCGCCGCATCGCGTCGCCCAGCTGTTCATCGCCAATCCGTCCGACGTTACCTGCCTGGTCGACATAAGCGACACCATCGAGCTGAAGATCGCCGCGTTGCGCGAACACCGCAGCCAGGTCACCGAGGAACGGTTGCGCGCGTTCATCCCCCAGCGCGCGGCTGAGATGGGCAAGCTCGGCGGCCTCGAGGCGGCTGAGGGATTCGCGCACATCGCGCTGCCGTGAGCGCCCCGGCTGTACTCGCCGAGGTCTGGCGTGGCGATGTGCTCGAGGCCGTCATCCGCGGTCACATCGCCGCGGTCTCTGCCGACGGCACTCGTGTCGCGCACGCCGGCGACCCCGACGTCGTCACCACGGTGCGCAGCACGGTGAAGCCGCTGCAGGCGCTGCCCTTCGTCGCCGGTGGCGCCGCCGACGCGCTGGGTGGTGGCGCCGAGGAGTTCATCGCGATCGCCTGCGCCTCGCACCAGGGGGAGGCGCAGCATGTTGCCGTGGTGCGCGACCTGCTGCAGCGTTGCGGACTCGACGAGACGGCACTGTCCTGTGGCCCGCATTGGCCGTACTCGGAAGACGCCTCGCGCGCACTGGTCGCCGAGGGTCGTGTGCCGCAACGGGTGCACAACAACTGCTCGGGCAAGCACGCGGCGATGCTCGCCGCGTGTGTGCAGGCGGGATGGCCGGTCGAGGGCTACGCCGCCGCCGAGCATCCACTGCAGCGCGCGGTCATCGAGGCGATATCGCTTGCGTGCGGCGTCGACGTCGCCGCACAACCGCGCGGCGTCGACGGTTGCGGCCTGCCGACCTTCGGCCTGGCGCTGTCGACGCTGGCCCGGGGCTTCGCCGCCGCACCGTCGCGATGTGGTGGCTTCGTCCGCTGTCAGGCGGCCATGGCCGCTCATCCCTTCCTCGTCGCCGGCAGTGGGCGGTTCGACACCGCCTTGCTCGAGTTCGCCGGAGAGCGGCTGACCGCCAAGGTCGGCGGCGCCGCGTGCTGGGTCGCGACCAGCCGGCAGACAGGGACGGCGGTTGCCGTCAAGCTCGAGGCGGGCGTGGGCGTGGCCATGCCCTGTGTCGCCATCGCCGCCCTCCAGGCACTCGACGAGCTGCCCGACGAGCTTCCCGAAGCGCTGCGGCTGCACGCCGCGCCGCCGTTGACCAACTGGGAGGGCGCGGTGGTCGGGCAGACGCGAGCGCGGGTGTTGCTGCAGAGGTGATGGACATCGCAGCGCCGGTCGGCCTGGCGCTCATCGCGTCGGCGCTGGTGGCCTGCGGCAGCAGCAGCGGCGAGGCACTGTCGGCGCCGTCGAGCGTCAGCGGCAGCGTGTCGACGCGTCTTGTCGCACTCACCGTGACACTCGCCGGCGCACCGCAGCTGCGGTATCTCCTCGACGTCGGTTGGCGGGTATGCGACAAGGGCACGGTGAGCAACACGAGCAGCGTACTCGCCCGTGACGTGCGCGTTGTCGTCACCTACGTCGACCGCGGCACCGTCGTCGCCACCACAACGCGCGACGATGCCCTGCGCAACGGCGGTGCCCTGGGTGACATCGCCGCGGGGGGGCAGCACGACTTCACCGTGTGCACCACGGTGCGTATCGAACCCGATAGTGATCGCGTCGACGCCGCACCCGCGGGATGAACGACGTCACCGGTGCGGTTCTGGTCGGGGGACGCAGCGCCCGCATGGGCTGTGACAAGGCGTCGATGCTCGTCGACGGTCTTCCCCTGGCGTCGTTCCCCGTGGCGTCGCTCGCCCGCGTTGCCGGTGAGGTGCTCCTGGTGGGACGGGCTGTCGCCGGCGTCAGTGGTCGCGTCGTCCACGACGCCGTCGAGGGTGCCGGCCCGCTGTCGGGACTGGTCGCCGCCGCCCGCGCGGCGCGCACGCCGCTGCTGGTCGCGGCCGCCTGCGACATGCCCTCCATCACCCAGCTTCTGCTCGACCTGCTGCTCTCCCGTCTTCGCTCGGACCGCGGCGCTTCGGTGGTTCTGTGCCGCAGCGATGCCGGGCTCGAGCCGTTCCCTGTGGCCATGCGGGTGGTGGTCGAACCCCGGCTGAGCCTTCTGCTCGATCGCGGGGTGCTCGCCCTGCACGATGCCCTGGGTGAGCTCGATCCCGTGGTCATCGCGCCATCGGATTGGCGGGCGGTCGATCCGCAGGGCAGCTCGTTCGTCAACTGGAACCGTCCGCAGGACGTTCGACAAGGGCTGAGCCGGCCGCGGACAATCCCCGGGCGATGACCGAGCCGACCAGCCCGCCGACGCCGCGCATCGGCATCGCCATCCCCTACACCGACCGGGTTCCCCGCGAGCAGGTCATCGAGTTCGTCGAGGCTGCCGACCGCCTCGGCTACGAGAGCGTGTGGGTGCCGGAGGCGTACGGCTACGACGCCATCACCATGCTCACTCTTCTGGCGGCGCGCACCACGTCCATCCAGCTGGCCACGGGAATCATCAACGTCTTCAGCCGAACCCCTGCGCTGATCGCCCAGACGATGGCCGCGCTCGACGACATCAGCGGCGGCAGGGCGATCCTCGGCCTGGGGACCAGCGGGCCTCAGGTGATCTCCGGCTGGCACGGCATGCCCTTCGACCGGCCGGCGCAGCGGATGCGCGAAACCGTCGAGATCGTCCGCCTGGCGCTGCGCCGCGAGCGCGTGGTCTTTCACGGTGAGGTCTTCGACCTGCCCAAAGGGCTGAAGCTGATCACCCATCCGCCGCGGCCGCAGGTCCCCGTCGCCCTGGCGACGATCACCGACGAGGGGGTCGCCCTCACCGCCGAGATCGCCGAACGCTGGATGCCGACCCTCTTCGACATCGACGCGGCGCCCGCCGTGTTCGCGAACGCGCTGGACCGCGGGCGCGTGCGCCGTCCGCCGTCACTCGACCCGCTGATCGTCTGCCCAACAGTCACGGTCTGCGCTGCCGATGACCTCGAGCGTGCCCGGGCGATGGTCAGGCCCAACTTCGCCCTCTACATCGGCGGCATGGGTTCGCGGCAGCGCAACTTCTACAACGCCCTGGTGACTCGCTACGGCTATGGCGACGCGGCGCGGCGCATCCAGGACCTCTACCTCGCCAAAGACAAGGAGGGGGCGACGGCCGCCGTTCCCGACGAGCTCATCGACCGCCTTGCGGTCGTCGGGCCGCTGGAGCACTGCCGCGAGCGGATCCGTGGCTACGTCGCCGCCGGCTACGTGCCGCTGGTCGCCTTCGCCAACCGCGAGCCCGAGGTCCAGCGCGCCGTCCTCGAGGCACTGGCGCCACGGGCGCTGTCCGCCGAGGCAGGCGCCGCCGCTTGACGCGCCGCGTCAGAGGGTAATCGCGTGCCGGCAGAGCTTCACTCAGCGATCGCCAACTCGATCAGCCGAGTAGCGCCGTGGCTTACTCTGATATCGACGCTATAGCCTTAGCCGACATATTGACACCGATGTCGCAGCGCGTTATATTTTTCCGGGAAAGCTGACGTCGATGTCAATTTCGCCGCGAGCGCCGCGGTTGGAATGAGGGGAGGAGGAGACGTGGCAACTCAGCAGGATCTGGTCGGGTTGGGGCGGCGGCCGGCTTCGGCCGCGCCGCGGCGCACGCCGTAGGCGCTGGGAGTTCAACCGTGCCTGACAGCAGCCACGTCGGCCGGCGCTATGAAGCGACCGGACAGGTCATCGACCGGGAACGGGTCCGCGCCTTTGCCCAGGCGATCGCCGGCGAGGACGAGGTCGCCGAGCCCGACGCCGTCAGCCCGACGTATGCGGCCGTCTACTGCCTCTTTCCAACGCTTGGTCAGGTGATGGGCGACCCCGAGGTGGGCATCAACCTCGCCGGCCTGATCCACGGCGAGCAGTCCTTCGAGTTCCATGCTCCGGTCCGACCCGGAGAGACCATCGATTCCACGGCCGAGATCACCTCGGTGGAGGAGAAACGCGGCATGACGTTCATCGGCGTCGCCCTGGCGGGCAGCCGCGCCGGGCAGCCGGTCTGCAGCGGCAGGGCGCTCCTCATCGTTCGCGGGGGTGCATCGTGAGCGCGCTCCAGGTCGCCGCCGTCGCCGTCGGCGACGAGATCACCCCGCTCTCTCGCCGGGTCACCCAGGAGCAGATCAACGCCTACGCGGAGGCCTCCGGGGACCACAACCCCATTCACGTCAACGAGGAGTTCGCCCGGATGGTGGGCCTTCCCGGCACCATCGCCCACGGGCTCCTCGACCTCGGCATCCTCGTCGACGCCATCGCCCGCTGGGCCGGTGGAAGCGAGTATGTCGCCTCGGTGTCGTGCCGGTTCAGCAAGCCTTTGCTGCCCGGTGACGTCATCACCTGCAGCGGGCGCGTCCTCGCCATCGACGCGGAGTCCGGCCTCGCCACCCTCGAGGTGGAGGCCGTCTCCGACCGTGGCGACCGCGTCCTCACCAACGGCCAGGCGACCGTCCGGCTGGCCCACTGAGGTCTCCACTGACATGGCTCTCGACTTCACGCTGACTCCGGAGCAGGAGGAGATCCGCGCCCTCGCCCACGAATTCGCCGAAAAGGAGATGCGTCCCGTCGCCGACCACTACGACGAACACGAGGAGACGCCCTGGGAGGTGATGCGCAAGGCGCACGAGCTCGGCATCGGCGCCAGCGCGGCGTTTCCCACCGAGTACGGCGGTGGCGGCGTCGACTTCATCACCGAGCTCATCCTCCAGGAGGAGCTGGCCTGGGGTGACGCGGGCATGGCGGTGTCGATCATGGCGAGCGGGCTCGCCGGCGCTGGGATCGTCGCCATGGGCACCGAGGAGCAGAAGGAGAAGTACATCGGCATGCTCTGCGACCCCAAGCAGCTGCGGCTTGCCGCGATGGGGTTGACCGAGCCCAACTCCGGCTCCGATTCGCTGGCCCTGCAGACCACCGCCAGGAAGGTCGACGGCGGCTACGTCCTCAACGGCACCAAGCAGTTCTGCACCAACGGCGGGATCGCCGACATCCAGGTCGCCTTCGCCACCACCGACAAGACCGCCGGTCCCGCGGGGATCGCCGGCTTTGTCATCGACAAGGGCAACGAGGGCATGCGCCAGGGTCGCAAGGAGCGCAAGCTCGGCGTGCGCGCCTCACACACCGCCCAGGTCATCTTCGAGGACTGCTTCGTCCCCGAGGAGGCGCGCCTCGGCTACGACAAGGACGGCAACTCCACAGGGCCTGGAGCCGTCGGCGCCATGCTCATGCTCGAGGCGACGCGTCCGGCGATCGCCGCCGGAGCCCTCGGTATCGCTCGCGCCGCCTACGAGTTCGCCCTCGGTTACGCGCTGGAGCGCGAGCAGTTCGGCAAGCCTATCGCCAAGCATGAGGCGATCGCCTTCAAGCTCGCCGACATGGCCACCCTGGTCGATGCCGCGCGGCTGCTCACATGGCGCGCCGGCTGGATGTCGCAGAACGGCATCCCCTTCAGTCGCGCCGAAGGTTCGATGGCCAAGCTCTTCGCCGGTGACATCGCCATGCAGGTGACGATCGACGCCGTACAGATCCTCGGCGGCTACGGCTACATCAAGGAGTATCCCGTCGAGCGATTCATGCGCGACGCCAAGATCTATCAGATCTGGGAAGGGACCGCGGAGATCCAGCGCCTGGTGATCAGCCGCTACATCCTCGGCGAGCGCCGCGCCGCCGAGCGGCCCAAGGTTCTCAAGGCGAGCTAGCGTCCTGTCTTGGACAGGACACCAGCGACTGATCGGGAGCCGCGGCAGCAGACCGCAACCCCCTGTCACAATCCGTCGGGTCCACGAGCAAGAGGAGGTCGCCCAGTGCATCGCTCTTCCATCATCGTCGGGGCCCTGCTCCTGGTTGGCGGCGGTGCCACGCTGAGCGGCTGTGGGAGCTCGACGTCGACCTCGTCCTCGGGCGGGTCGGTCTCCTCGGGGTCGTCGTCCTCGGTACCGGGGTCGATCTCGGTGGCGGGAGGCCCCTTCTGCACCCAGGTTGCCTCGGTGATCTCCCAGTTCGCCCAGCTGGGCGCGGCGTTCCAGACGGCTCCCGGTGCGACCCCGAACGTCAACACGTTCAAGCAGCTCATCGCAACCGAGGCCCAGGTCATCGACCAGCTCGACAGCTCGGCTCCCGGTGAGATCGCGTCCGCGTTCCACACGCTGCGCAGCGCCATCGACCAGGCCAACAGCCAGGTGCAGAGCGCGACGACCTTTGCGCAGATCGGGGCTGCCTTCTCGTCGTTCAGCTCCTCGGCGGTGACCACAGCGAACACCGCTATCACCAACTACTTCAAGAACTCCTGCGGCATCAGCTCGTCAACGTCGACCTGAGCCCGGCGCGGGCTACAGCCTGTGGGGATAATCGGCGGGCTGTGGTGGAGGCGCTCGCGTGTTTGACTTGACCGGGAAGGTTGCCCTGGTGACCGGCGGATCGCGCGGCCTCGGCCGGGCGGACTGCCTGGCGCTGGCCATGGCGGGAGCCGACGTGGTGGTCACCGACATCCTCATCGAGTCGGATCCCAACATCCAGCAGGCCGCGCAGGCGGCGCAGTCGGCGCTGGCGCAGCTGTTCACCGCTCAGAACGTCGTCTACGCGGAGCGCACCAGCGACGAGATCCGGGCGATGGGGCGGCGCTCGGCGGCGATCAAGATGGACGTCACCGACCGCGAACAGGTGCAGCAGGTGTTCGACTCTGTGGTCGAGCAGTTCGGGTCGCTGGACATCCTGGTGAACAACGCATCATTGCTCGACCATGTCTCGCAGATCGAGAACCAGAGCGACGCGCTCTGGGACCGAGACGTCACCGTCAACCTCACCGGCGCCTACAACTGCACCAAGGCAGCATTCCATCACATGCGGCAGCAGGGTTGGGGACGCATCGTGTACATGTCGTCAGTGGCAGGAACACTCGGGGGCTTCGGCCAGGCGTCTTACGCATCGACCAAGGCGGCGGTGATCGGCCTGGGGCGGTCGATCGCGCTCGAGGGGGCGCGCTTCGGCATCACCGCGAACATCGTTGCACCGGGGATCATCGCCAGTGAGGCGTACAAGGTCGGCAACGCCAAGATGAACGACCGCATGGTGCTGCGCACGGCGATGCGCGCTCCCGGCGAACCCGAGGACGTTGCCCACACCATCGTCTTCCTCTGTTCGCCCGAGGCTCGCTACATCACCGGGCAGGTGATCCACGTCGCCGGCGGCATCGACCTGTTCACCTTCTGATCGGCGGCGATCGTGTCCCAGCCGGAGCATGAGCGATTCGTCAGCGTCGAGCGCGACGGCGCGGTGGCCACGGTGGTGATGAACCGGCCCCCCGTCAACGCCATCGCCCCGGTGCTCATCCATCAGCTGGCTGAGGAGTTCACCGCCCTCGGTGAGGACGCGTCGGTGCGGGCCGTTGTGCTCACCAGCGCGATCGACCGCTACTTCATGGCCGGCGCCGACCTCAAGATGATGTCGGCTGCGGCTCCCGACGGCTCGGCGGCGTGGGAGTCGGCGGAGAACCTCGCCTTTCGCTTCGCCATCATCGAGCGTGTCCCCAAGCCGGTCATCGCCGCCATCCAGGGGCATGCGTTGGGTGGTGGCTGCGAGCTTGCCCTGTGCGCCGACTACCGGTACATGATCGACGACTCGCGCAGCACCATCGGGCTCACCGAGACCACGCTGGGTCTCATCCCCGGCGGTGGCGGCACCCAGCGCCTGCCCCGCCTGGTGGGCAAGGGGCGCGGCCTGCATATGATCGTCGAGGGGACACGACTGCGCGCCCCCGAGGCGTTGGCCATCGGTCTGGTCGACGCGGCGCTGCAACCCGCCGAATTCGGTGACGCGGTCCGCGCCAAGGCGCACGAGCTCGCGGCCATGGCGACGCGTGCCGTCGGAGCCGCCAAGGTCGCTCTCCTCGAGGGGCTCGACACCTCGGTCGAGGAGGGTCTCCGGCGCGAGCAGAAGGGGTTCATCGACGTGCTCGGTTCCAGCGACGTCGTCGAGGGCGTGGGCGCGTTTCTGGAGAAGCGCAAACCCAACTTCACCGGACGGTGACCGCCGAGCAGCTGATCATCGCCGCCGACTACTGGCCGGCGAGCACCGGGCTGTACCTGTGGCACGAGTTCACCCCGGCGCAGGTCGCCGCCGACCTCGCCGCCGTGCGGGCGTCCGGCATCGGCACCGTGCGCGTGCATCTCGCCTGGGACGCCTTCATGCCCAGCGACCGGCAGGTGAACCGCTATCGGCTGCGCGACATGGAGACGCTGCTCGACGCCGCCCGTGAGGTGTCGCTTGGGGTGATCCCTGTGCTCTTCGCGCAATCGTTCGGCGACAGCGTAATGCTCCCCATGTACGCCGTCGATCGCCGCCGGCCGCGTCGCGGAGTTCGTGTCGTATGTGACGGTAACGTCGTGACCGGCGGTCCGCGCGACCTGTACACCGATCCCCTCATGCTCGAGGTGGCGACACGCTGGATCGACGGCATGCTCGGGGCATTCGCCAACCACCCTGCTATCGCCGCCTGGGACCTCGGCCACGACCCGGCGACGACGATCCGGCCGAGACGCATCGCCCAACTCGCGGCGTGGACGGCGGAGATGGCCGGTCGCGTGCGCGCCCACCAGGACGCCTGCTGGCTGACTCTCGGCGCCGCCGACGTGCTCAGTGCTCGTGGTGTGCGCCTTGCTGCGATTGCGCCGTACGTCGATGTCATCGCCATCGCCTGCTCGGCGCACCAGCTGTCGTCGGCACTCGGCGAACCGGTCACCTCTGCGGGGCCGGCGGTGTTCGTCGCGCAGCTGGCGCAACGTCTTGCTGCTCATGCATCGGACGCGGACACCAGCGCCCCCCTGCTGGCGGTGGTGATGGGAATCGCCAACGGCGACGAGGAGGCACCGCCGGCGCCCGCCGACAGCAGCGAAGCGCTGCAGTGGGATGTACCGCTGCTCGATCCCACTGCTGCGGCAAGGTATTCCAGCGATCTGCTGACCCGTCTCGAGGAGATCGGAACCTCGGGAATCATCGCCGGGGCGTGGACAGACACCGGGCCGAGAACGCTCGAAGCCCCGCCCTGTGACCGCGCACCGTCGATGTCGCGGTGGGGCCTGGTCGACACCCAGGGGCGGCGCAAGCCGATCACCGAGCCGTGGTCGTCCGCTGCCAACCGCGAGCCGAGCCGCCGGCTGGCTGATCCCTGGCCGGCGAGCCTCGACGTCGACTCCTACTACGCCAACCTCCCTGAGTCGGTCCGCGACCTGGCAGTTGCCTGGCGGCGCGAGCGAGAGTCGAACGAGTGGTCCTGACGCACGCGCCTAACCGCCCGCTCGCAGATGGCCGGCGACCTCGCCTGGAGCACCCCTGGTATCCTCAGGTCGGTTGATCGCCCTCCCGCCCCCACGGGTGAGACGGTCCACCTCCAACCGGACGTCGCATGAGCTTTGCTGCTGGCGCAGAGCCCTCCAGTGCGGTCGGCGTCCCGGTTTGGGCCCGCGACCCGTCGTCAGCATGTCCGGAGGCTGCGACCATGCCTGAAGGCCGCATCAAGAAGATCATTCACGACCGTGGGTTTGGATTCGTCCGTGGCGACGATGGCAACGAGGTGTTCTTCCATCGCACCGAGCTCACCACTGTCGACTTCGACTCTCTCGAGGAGGGGCAGGCAGTGACGTTCGAGGTGGTCAACAGCCCCAAGGGGCCGCGGGCCAGAAACCTCAAGCAGGCGAGCTGAGCGGCGCGGTCATTCGGCCGCGGGACGCATCTCTCGCAGCATCGCTGCGGCTGCGGCGACGCGTTCGCCGTCTGCGCCGCGTAGCCGGATGACGAGCTCGCGTGTCTCCGTCTGCGGATACGAGCCGACACTGACGTCGGGATACTCCCGCTCGAGGGTGCGCATCGGCTCGAAGAACTCGGCCTCGACGGCGAAGCGGTAACGCACCTCGACGACGTGCGTGGCGACGCCACCGCGGAAGTAGGCGGGGATCAGCTCCTCGACTGTGAGCGCCTTCAGCTCGCGAGGCACGCCGGGGAGGACAGCCAGCCAGCGTTCTCCATCGCCGCCGGGCGCTGAGGGCAGCGCGTACACCAGTCCTGGCGCCATCCCCCGGCGGTTGAACAGCACCGCCGCCGGGTCCGACGGGACGTTGGTCATGCGTCGGTTGGCGTCGCTGACCTCGGAGGACGTCACCCAGCCGGCGTCGGCCATGCGACGGAGGATGCCTTCGATGTGAGCCAGGGCGTCCTCGTTGACCTCGAGCCGGCGGTCGAGCGCCGCGGCCACCGCCTCCAGCGTGCGGTCGTCGGTGGTCGGACCGATGCCCCCGCAGACCAGCACCCGGTCGGCCCTGGGGTTGGACGCGGCGCGATGGATGGCGGCGACGATGGCGTCGACCTGGTCGCCGACCACCTCGATGTGAAGCGCACCGAAGCCGGCATCGCGCACCTGCTGGGCCAGCCAGTGGGAGTTGGTGTCGAGGACGAAGCCACCGAGCAGCTCGTCGCCGACGGCGATGATCACCGTCCCGTGCACCGGGCGATTGTCGCAGCGGCCTGGCAAAGGCCGTGGTTCGGGCTACAATCCCCCGGTTCCAGAAACGGCCATTGAGGCGCGCGTCCGAGGAGGAGATGCGGGGCGCCGCTGGTCGCGCGAGGTGTTCATGACGCTCAACGTGCTCGTGCCCATCGGGCTCGCTGGTGGCCTGGCTCTTGTTTACGCCGTCCTGCTCATCGCCTGGGTGCTGCGTCAGCCGGAAGGCAACGATCGCATGCGTGAGATCGCCAGGGCGATCCAGGAAGGCGCCTCTGCGTACCTCAACCGGCAGTACTCGATCATCGCCGGAATCGGTGTGGTCATCGCCATCTTCCTCGCAGTGACACTGGGCTGGAAGACCGGCATCCTCTTTGTCATCGGCGCCGTTCTCAGCGGCGCTGCCGGGTATGTCGGCATGAACATTTCCGTGCGAGCCAACCTGCGCACCGCCGAGGCCGCGCGCGGCGGCGTCAACCCGGCGCTGCAGATGGCCTTCCGCGGCGGGGCGGTGACCGGTTTCTTCGTCGTCGGTTTCGGACTTATCGGAGTTGTGGTCGCCTACGCGCTGTTCAAGGACTTCGACGCGCTCACCGGTTTTGCTTTTGGCGCGTCGCTTATCTCGGTCTTCGCCCGCCTCGGCGGCGGCATCTACACCAAGGCCGCCGACGTCGGCGCCGACCTCGTCGGCAAGGTCGAGGCGGGCATTCCCGAGGACGATCCGCGCAATCCCGCGGTCATCGCTGACAACGTCGGCGACAATGTCGGCGACTGCGCCGGCATGGCCGCCGACCTCTTCGAGACGTACGCGGTGACCATGGTGGCGACGATGCTGCTCGGCAGCCTGCTGTTCCGCGTCGCCGGTGAACCTCGATTGGCGTATGTCGTCTATCCCCTGATCCTCGGCGGCATCGGCATCTTCGCCTCGATCGTTGGTTCGTTCTTCGTCCGCATGGGCGGCGGCAAATGGATCATGGGTGCGCTCTACAAGGGCCTGGTGGCGTCAGTCGTGGTCGCGCTGCCCCTGTTCTACGCAGCCACAGCGATCCTCGACCACAACGGTGAGTTCAAGACGCCGGGTGGGGGAGATCTGCTCGGCCACTCGGTGTACAACCTGTTCTGGTGCGCGGTGATCGGTGTTGTCATCACCATCCTGCTGGTGGCGGTCACCGAGTTCTTCACCGGCTCACAGTTCTGGCCGGTGAAGACCATCGCCGCCGCATCGCAGACGGGCCACGCCACCAACATCATCGCCGGCCTCTCCATCGGCATGGAGGGAACCGCCATCCCGGTGCTGATCATCGGCATCGGCATCCTCGCTTCAGCTGCGCTCGCCGGTCTCTACGGCATCGGCATCGCCGCCACCGCGCTGCTCTCCATGACCGGCATCGTCGTCGCCATCGACTCCTACGGACCGATCACCGACAACGCCGGCGGCATCGCCGAGATGGCCGATCTGCCGGAGTCGGTGCGCAACGTCACCGATCCCCTCGACGCGGTGGGCAACACCACCAAAGCCGTGACCAAGGGATACGCCATCGGCTCGGCGGGATTGGCGGCGCTGGTCCTGTTCGCCAGCTACACCGACGTGCTCAAGAACCACAACGGCGGCAAGGCCTTCAGCTTCGAGCTGACCAGCGACCGCATCATCGTGGGCCTGTTCATCGGCGGGATCATGCCCTTCCTCTTCGGTGCTCTGAGCATGCTCGCCGTCGGTCGCGCCGCGGGTGGTGTGGTCACCGAGGTGCGACGCCAGTTCCGCGAGATCCCGGGGATCATGGAAGGCACCGCCAAGCCGGAGTACGGGCGCTGCGTCGCGCTGGTCACGGCGGCCGCGCAGCGCGAGATGATCATCCCCGGGCTGCTGCCCGTTGTGGCGCCGATCGCGGTCGGTTTCATCCTCGGGCCCGAGGCGCTCGGTGCCATGCTGCTCGGCACCATCGTCGTCGGGCTTTTCGTGGCATTGCAGATGACCACGGGCGGCGGCGCCTGGGACAACGCCAAAAAGTACATCGAGGACGGCCACTACGGGGGCAAGGGGACGCCGACCCACGCCGCGGCGGTCACCGGTGACACCGTCGGCGACCCCTGCAAGGACACCGCAGGACCGGCGATCAACCCGATGATCAAGGTGATGAACATCATCGCCATCCTGCTGGCACCGACCATCGCCGTGCACCACCTCTTCTACCAGTAGCCCGGGAGGAGCATCCCCCCGTGAGAATGGCCACCTTTCCCTTGCGCAGCCGGCGCCTGATCGGTGTGCTGGTGCTCACCGCGGGCGTGCTCATCGTCGTGCTGGGATTCTTCGTCGACCTCAGCGCCAGCATCGACCCATCGCACCAGCTGACCTTCGGTCGCAATCAATCGGCGTCGATCCCCGTGGGCAATGGAGTGACAGCGGCGAGCACGCTCCGCCACGCGCTCGACCACGGCCTGGCGGGCATCACCCGCACCGCCAGCATCGCCGACTTCGGCTTCCGCACCGGGGTGATCCTCTTGGCCATCGGAGGTGGAATCGCCGCACTGACGTTGCTGGCGCCGCCGCTTCGCGGCTTCGCCGGACTCGGCGCCGGTATCGGCCTGCTCGGTGATGCGCTCGTCGCCGGCGTCCTCGTCGGTGAGCGTTCGCGCCTCACCGTTGCGGCGACACCATCCCTGCACGTCGACATCAGCGCCGGTGTCGTCGTCCTCGCCCTGGGATTCGCCGTGATCCTGGTCGGTGGTGCGCTGGCGGCGTTCCGCCCCCTCGCCGGCCTGGTGAGCGGCATCTCACTGGCGTTCACCGGTGCTGCCCTCGGCGCCGGAGCGGCACTGATCGTCGGCGGCGACCGCGTGGTGGCGCTGCTCGGTGGAGTCGACATCCAGGTCTGAGACAGGACACTAGGTGGACGAGTACCAGCTCGAGATTCGAGACATCCGCCGGACACTGGCGCGCCTTCGCGCCGAGAACGCGCGCCAGGAGCTGATCGAGGAATACGAGGCCGAGCTGCGCAACCTCGTCGCTCTCTATGAGGCGGCGACGGTGACCTTCGAGGCGGCTTACAAGGATCCGATGTTGCGCGATGCGTTGCAGAGCATCGGTTTCGGCGACTGGACGCTAACCAACGTCTACAGCTTCGTCTACGAGGCGGCGATGGAGGCGGAGAACGACGGGCGCGACCTCGCCAACATCATCACCCACACCGACTACGCCGCCTCGCTGCGGGCGGTCCTCGAATCATGAGCGGCAAGCCGGTGCTCACCGCGGCCGAGGCTGTCGCCGACATCGGCGATGGCGCCTCGATCATGGTCGGTGGCTTCGCCGCGGCGGGCATCCCCTACGGGTTGATCCACGCACTGCGCGACCGCGGCGTCCGCGATCTCACCCTGATCACCAACAGCGGAGGCAGTGATCGCCGCCCCGACCACGTCGTCCTCCTCGAGTCACGGCAGGTACGGCGCCTGGTGTGCTCCTACGCGACCCCGGCGACGCGGCCGATCCCTCTCGACGCCATGCACGCAGCGGGTGAGGTCGAGGTGGAGATGATGCCCCAGGGCACCTTCGCAGAACGCATCCGCGCCGGTGGCGCAGGCATCGGTGGAGTGATGCTTCGCACCGGGATCGGCACGTCATACGCCGAAGGACGGCAGCTGCACGACATCGACGGTGTCCCGCACCTTCTCGAGCCGCCGCTGCACGCCGACGTCGCCTTGATTCGCGCGCACCGTGCCGACGAGCACGGCAACCTCGTGTATCGGTTTGCGGCGCGCAACTTCAATCCGGAGATGGCCACCGCTGCGGACCTGGTGATCGCCGAGGTCGATGAGGTGGTCGCCTCGGGGTCCATCGATCCCGAATGTGTGGTGACGCCGGCGACCTACGTCGACCGCCTGGTCATCGGCGGCCGCGCGGTCGAGCGCCGCCTCGGCGTGGTCGAGTGACCGGCGATCCGGCGCCGCGGCTCTCCCGCGAGCTCGTCGCTCTGCGCGTCGCCCGCCTGCTGCAGCGGGGATGGACGGTGAACCTCGGTATCGGTCTGCCCACTCTCGTCGCCCAGTTCATCGGCGCCGACGATGAGGTGACCCTGCACGTCGAGTCCGGAGTCCTCGGTGCCGGACCGCCCGGCGACCCGCCTGGTGACCCCGACCTCATCGATGCCCAGTCGCAGCCCATCACACTGCTGCCGGGCGCGGCCATCACCAGCAGCGCCGAGGCCTTCGCCATGGTTCGTGGGGGCCATCTTGACGCCGCGGTTCTCGGAGGCATGCAGGTTTCGGCCAACGCTGACCTGGCGAACTGGAGGCGGCCGGGCAAGGGCCTTGGCGGCATCGGCGGAGCGATGGACATCGCCCAGGGGGCCCGCCGGCTCATCGTCGCCATGTTGCACAGTGCCGCCGACGGAACACCGCGCCTGGTGGAGCGGTGCACACTGCCGCTGACGGCTCGGAGCTGCGTCGACACCGTGGTCACCGACGTCGCCATGATCCGCTTCATCAGCGGTCAGCCCGTGCTCTGCGAGGTCGTCGACGGCTGGTCGGCCGACGCTGTGCAGGCGGTCACCGGATTGCAACTTCAGCGCGCAGCCGAGGTCGTTCGCGTCGACATCTGACGGTCGCGCCGAACTCCGGCTGTGGTGTTTCGATGGCGTTTCGGTAAATCTCAGTAAAGCCGCGCAATTTTCGTCGAAGGTGCATCGTCCTCACAGAGTTATCCGACTACATTCAATCCGTATCTTTCTGAGGAAGGGGGCTCATCGGCATGGCGCATTCAAGTTTCAACATTGGAGCGGAGCAGGACGGCGGGCGTCTTGGACAGCACCGACTCACTGCGCTGACCGCGGCGGTCATCATCGGCGCGGGAGCATTCGTCGGCACCACCATCCGAGCATCAGCGCACACGTTTGGGGTTCCCGCCACCGTCGCTGACCCGACGTCAGGCCCGGTCGGCACCGTCCTCCACGACACAGCGAAGCTCAACGAGGACGTCACCGACGACCGCATGATCAGCTTCCAGCTCTTCAACAACGCGACCTGCAGCGGGCCGGCGCTGTTCACAGACCTCGTGCCCGTGCCCCTGGACGACACCAAGGCGGAGGACACCGGCACCGACGACGTCTCCACCGATGAGGGCTTCACGGCGACGGCGCCGGGTACGTACTACTGGGTGGCGTCGATCATGAACGGTCAGACCGCCGAGGTCACGACTGCGTGTGGCGCCGAGCCTGTGGTGATCTCCAAGGCGCAGCCCAAGATTGCCACCTCGCCATCGGCTGGGGGCACGGTGGGCACGTCGATCAGCGATGGCGCGGCCGTCACCGGCGGATTCCATCCGACGGGCAAGGTGCGCTTCGATCTCTTCTCACCCGCCGACCCGAGCTGCGACGAACAGACGGGACAGCCTGTCTTGACCGACACCGAGAACATCGACGTCAACGGTGCCACCCACTCCAAGGTCTTCGCAGCTCTCGTGGCGGGCACCTACCGCTGGATGGCGACGTACCTCGGTGACGCCAACAACCTTGGTGTTGCCAGTGGCTGCAACGCCGAGCAGGTGGTCATCGCGCCAACACCCACGCCAACACCCACGCCAACACCCACGCCAACACCCACGCCAACACCCACGCCTAAGCCAACACCGACGCCAACACCGACGCCAACACCCACCGGCGGCACACTGGCCGCAACTGTGGTGCATCCACCGAACACCGGTAGCAACCTGCCGCCCGGCGGTATGGCACTCATCGTCTCCGGCTTGGCTCTCGCGGCGCTGGCCGTGATCGTTCCCCGCCGCCGCAGGATGATCGCCGACAAGGTGTCTTCCGACTAGTCGACCAAGATATTCAACTCGCGAAGGCCGGTCCGGATCTCTCTGCGCTCCGGGCCGGCCAATTTTTTTGCCCATTCCCGGCGAGTGGTCACCCGCTGGCGTTCAGGTAAACAGTTGTAAAGTTGTCCAACAATCGTCTACGATCGAGATGACCCACGACCAACGTGGGCAGATCAGCGCGGGTTTCGGCCACCGGAGGCGGGCCACCAGCCGGTGCCGGACCCCAAACAGGAAGGGTGATACGAAATGGCACGTCCAAGCGCCAGCATTGGAATTCGGCCGCCTGGCCCTCGAAGGCGGCTCGGATTGGCTGCACTGAGCTCGGCGGGGCTGCTCGGTGCGGCTGCTCTAGCCGGAACGATCGGCCTCATTCAGGCGTCCGCACACACGTTCGGGACCCCGGCGACCACCCCGAACACGGGTTCGGCAGTGGCGGGCACGACGCAGATCTTCGACACGGCGCATCTCAACGAGGACGTCACCGACGACCGCAAGATCAGGTTCCAGCTCTTCGACAACGCCACGTGCACACCCACCGCGCTGTCCGCGTTCACCACACTTGTCTCTGTTCCGCTGGACGACAGCGCCGTTGAGGACAACGACGTCGATAACGTCTCTTCGACGCCGACGATCGCGCCGGCGACCCCCGGTACGTATTACTGGGTGGCTTCGATCATGAACGGGAATTCCGTCGAGACGAGCAGCGGCTGCAAGGATGAGCCCGTCACCGTCACCAAGCCGGCGACGACCACCACACCAACGCCCACGCCGACCCAGTCCACACCGACCCCGACGCCCACCCCGACGCCGACCGGGGGCACGCAAGGCACCACCACACCGACTCCGACGCCGACCGGCGGCACGCAAGGCATCACCACCGGCGGCAACCAGACCCCGACCGGCGGCACCCAGGCCATCACGACCGCCCCGACAACCGGGACGGACCTGTCCCTGGCCAACGGTCTGGCCCTGCTCATCACCGGCGGCGGATTGGCCGGCCTCGGCCTTCGCTTCGGTCGCAGGCGGAGGAACGGCGCCGAGTAGGCGACGGCAACCGAAAGAACCCATGCCGGTCCGGGGCCACTCAGCTCCGGACCGGTTGTTTTAAGCGGGCTTGACGGGTGGGATCTTCTTTCCCGGGTTGAGGATGCCCTGCGGGTCGAGGGCGACCTTGAGGCGGCGCATCAGGGCGATGCTGCCGTCACCGAGCTGGCGTTCGACGAAGGCGAGCTTGGTGTAGCCGATGCCGTGTTCGCCCGTCAGCGAGCCGCCCATGCCGAGCACCACCTCGAAGAGGCTGCCGGCGGCGGCGTCGGCACGGGCGCGGTCACCGGGGCGGCGGGGGTCGATGAGGAAGGTGGCGTGGATGTTGCCGTCGCCGAGGTGGCCGAAGTTGACCACCGGCACCTGGCGCTCCTCGCCGATGCGGCGCACCGCGGCGACCAGCTCGGCGCAGCGGTCGCGGGGGACGACGACGTCCTCGTTGACCTTGCCGATCATCACCCGAGCGACGGCTGCGCTGATCGCCTTCCGGGCCGCCCATAGTCGGTGAGCCGCGGCCGCGTCGCCGGCGGTTTCGACGGCGATCGGGCCCGCGGAGTCGATCGCCGCGCGGACCGCGTCCGACTCGGCGGCAGCAGTCGACGCGTCGCCCTCAACCTCGACGAGGAGCAGCGCTCCCGCCCTTGGCGCGTAGGCGGTGACCCCGGAGCGACGCACCGCGTCGAGCGCGGCCTCGTCGAGGAACTCGAGAGCGGCGGGGACGAGTTTGGCCGCGGCGATGCCGGCCACCGCCCTGGCCGCGGCGTCCATGTCGGCAAACGCTGCGGCGATGGTCGATCGCGCCGCCGGCGCAGGGATGACGCGGAGGATGACCTCGGTGACCACGCCGAGGGTGCCCTCGGAACCGACGAGGAGGCGGAGCAGGTCGGTGCCTCCGTCGCCGCCCTCGCCGAGGCGCACGATCCGACCGTCGGCCAGAACCGCTGTGGCCCCGGCGACGTGGTCGGCGGTGACGCCGTAACGAAGCGCGTGCGGGCCACCGGCGTTGCAGGCGACGTTGCCGCCGATGGTGCTCGTCGTCGACGACCCGGGATCGGGTGGGTAGTAGAGACCGGCCGCCGCGGCGGCGTGATGTGCGCGCGCGGTCACCACGCCGGCCTCGACCTTCATGCGCATCGCCTCGCGCTCGACGCCGAGCATGCGCGACATGCGACAGAGGTTGACGACGACACCGCCTCCCAGGGGGATGGCGCCGCCCGCGTAGCCGGTTCCCGCGCCCCGGGGGACGACGGGAACACGGTGGTGGGCGCAGACCTGGACGGCGCCGCTCACCTCATCGGTCGAGGCAGGGAACACCACGGCATCGGGGACGTGGCGTTCACCCGAGGCGCCGAAGGCGTCGAAGCTGTAAGCGGCGAGGTCGGCGGCGCGGGTCAGGACCTGATGCCGGCCGACCTGTCGCTCGAGGTCGCGGATCAGCCGTGCCCCGGACATGGCGGGCAATTGTATTGGTGCGATCCGGGCGCTGGGCGGTCATTGCAAGACCCGTGGCTATACTCGAAGGCGATGAGTGACGCACAAACGCTTGCGGCGGTCGAACGCGCGCTGGCGACTGTCATGGAGCCCGAGCTGCACCGCGACCTGATGACCCTGAAGATGGTCAAGGATCTGCGCATCGACGGCGGCACGGTGCACATGCGCATCGTGCTGACCACACCGGCGTGTCCCCTGAAGGATCGCATCATCAAGGACGTGGAGGCTGCGCTGATCGGCCCTGTCAGTGGAGTGCGTGCTGTCGACGTGCAATGGGATTCGAACGTCACCAGCACTCGCGGCATCCCGGGACGCCAGGAGATCCCCGGTGTGCGCAACGTTGTCGCTGTCAGCGCAGGCAAGGGCGGCGTGGGCAAGACGACCGTCAGTGTCAACGTCGCCCTGGCACTGCTCGCCGCGGGCGCGCGCGTCGGTCTGCTCGACGCCGACGTCTACGGTCCTAACGTCCCCATCATGCTCGGTCTGCACGATCAACCGACGTCGGCGGGGCAGCGCATCATGCCGCCCACCGCGTACGGACTCAAGGCCATGTCGATCGGTTTGATGCTCGGCGCGGACCAACCGGTGATGTGGCGTGGGCCGATGCTCAGCAGCGCCATCCGGCAGTTCCTTTACGACGTCGAGTGGGGTGAGCTCGACTATCTCGTCGTCGACCTGCCGCCGGGGACCGGCGATGCTCAGCTGTCGCTGGCTCAGAGCATTCCGCTCACCGGTGCGGTCATCGTCACCCAGCCACAGGACGTGTCCATCGCGGATGTCAGCCGTGGGATCAGGATGTTCGGCCAGCTGAAGGTGAGTGTCCTCGGCATCGTCGAGAACATGAGCGGCTTCATCTGCTCCCACTGCGGTGAGCGCACCGATGTCTTCGGCAGCGGCGGGGGCCGTGAGCTCGCCGAGCGCTATCGCCTGCCCTTCCTCGGCGAGATCCCCCTCGATCCACGGGTGCGTCTTGGTGGTGGCGACGGACAGCCGCTGATGGCCGCCGCACCCGACAGCGCCATCGGCCGAGTCTTTCGCGACGTCGCCTCGCACATCGCCGCCGAGGTGAGCAAGGAGAACTTCCGCGCCAAGGAAGGTCCGGTGATGCCCAGCGGTCCGCGCATCAAGCTCGGATCGTGACCAGGTGAGTCTGACCACGCCGGTTCCTGCCACAACTGACAGCACTCCGCCGCAGGAAGCAGCGAAGCCAGAGTCGATTCCCCCACCGCCGTCACCCTCGCGACCGCCGGTTCCGCTGCCGGGACGGTGGCTGCGCATCGCACTGGTTGTTGGCGCCTTCATCGGCATGGCCGACGCCACCGTGGTCGCCGTCGCGCTGGAGCCGATGAGCCGCCACTTCAACGTGTCGCTGGCCAGCTCCCAGGCAGTGCTGGCCGTGTATCTGATCACCGTCACCGCATCCCTCCCCGTCCTGGGACGGCTCGGTGACCGCTTCGGGCGGCGCCGCGCCTACGTCACCGGGTTCGCCGTCTTCGCGGTGGGGTCGGTGGTGGCGGCGCTGGCGCCGACGTTCGCGACGCTGATCGGCGGTCGGGTGATCCAGGCGCTTGGCGGAGCCCTGCTCACCTCTGGCAGCCTGGCGCTGATCACCCAGCACGCCAACCGGCGGACCACGGGGCGTTCGGTGGCGCTGCTGGTCGTCGCCCAGGCCATCGCCGGTCTGGTCGGCCCGCCCGCCGGCGGTGGGCTGGTGGCGCTGGGAGGCTGGCAGGCGGTCTTCTGGGCGGGTATCCCGCTGGCCGCCGCCGGCGCGGCTCTGACCCTGGTGACCGTGCCCGCCGGCGGAGTGGAGCGTTCGGGCGCCGGCATCGACCTGGGCGGAGCCCTCGGGCTGGGGGCGGTGCTGCTCGGTCTCGGTGCTGGGATCAGCTCGCTGTCCGGCCCCGCGCTGGGGGGCTGGCCGGCCTGGCAGTGGTTCGTCGTCGCCGGCGGCGGTGGTCTCCTCCTGGCCGCCGCCGAGCCACGCAGCCGGCGCCCGCTCCTCGACCCCCATCTCCTCCGCGGCCGGTTCGCGGCCGCCTCCGTTGCGACCTTCCTCTCGACCGGATCGCTGATGTCCTGTTTCGCCCTGCTGCCCTTCTGGCTCGAGGGCGCTCACGGTGCCAGCGCGGGGCTGGCCGGCGCCGCCTTCATCCCCATCGCGGTCGGCGTGGCGGCGATGTCGCGTCGCGCCGGAGGGCTCGGCGACCGGGGAAGGACGCGGGCCGTCACCGCGACGGGCATGCTCCTGGCCGGTGCCGGCCTGGGGGTTGTGGCGCTGACCGCTCTGACCAGCTGGTGGCCGCTGCTGCCGATCGGCCTGCTCGTCCTCGGCTGCGGCAACGGTCTCTTCTCCTCGCCCAACACCGCCGCGGCGATGAGTGTCGCCCCTCGGGCGGCACTGAGCAGCGCAGCCGGCTTTCTCTCGACGGCGCGGAGCGCCGGGGTGATCCTCGGTCTCGGCGGCACCGGGGCGCTGTACACCGCCGCCGCCGGATCAGGCAGCCGCGACCATGTCGACGCGGTGGTGGCCGCGCTATTCGGCGGGGCGGCGGTGATCTGCCTCGGCGTCGCTGCCCTGGCGGCACAGATCTATCGCTGGGCGGGGGAGGCCCCCGGCGCCGGCTCCGGCGAGCCATAGCCAGCCGCCCGCCACCGCGCCCGCCGCTGATCACCGTCAGTGGCGCCGCCGACGCGAGCGAAGCCCAGCTCACCGCCGCCGAGGAGGTGGGTTCGTTGCTGGCCCAGCGCGGCGCCGTGGTGCTCTGCGGCGGTCTCGGTGGGGTGATGGATGCCGCCGCCCGCGGTGTCCGCGCCGCCGGTGGGATCTGCATCGGCCTGCTCCCCGGATGGGAAGCCGAAGACGCCTCCGCCGAGGTCACCCTGGCCATCCCCACCGGACTCGGGGAGATGCGCAACGCGCTGCTGGCTCGCGGGTGCGCCGCAATGATCGCCGTCGGCGGTGGCTACGGCACGCTCACCGAGGTGGCCTGGGCACTGCGGCTGCAGAGGCCGGTCGCCGCCATCGGCTCCTGGCGGCTGCGCCGCGGCGACGCGGACACCGACGACACCGCGGTGTACCAGGCGACGTCGCCGGAGGACGCCGTCAGCTGGGTGCTGCGCAGCATCGGCCGCTGATCGCTCGCACCGGCCGGCGAGCACCGCCGCCTCCTTTCGGCGGCGGCGGTGCAACCCAGTCACGGGGGCCGGAGCCGGTGGCCCGCCCTCTCGTTGAACAAAGACCACGGTCGATCGCGCGCATTGCACCCGGTGCGGCAAACCCGGGAACCAGGGCAAAGCCGTCAGGCGGCCAGCGCGCTCCGGGCGGCGTCGTGCAGGGCTGTCAGCGCGTCCTGGTCGCGGCCGAAGACGCGGACCAGCTGGCTGTAGTGCGGCAGCCGGGCGAGCAGCTCCGTCGCATGACTCTGCTCGACACGGTCGAGCAGCGGGTCGTAGATGGCGACCATGCCGTCGTCCGCCATGGGGTTCTGCGACACCACGGTGGTGCTGGCGACGTCGACGACGAAGCGTGCATCACGCAATGCCGGCGGCAGCGCCGCGACGATACGGTTCCTCGCGCCGCTGACGTCGACGTCGTCGCGAACGGTGGCTTCGAAGGCCATTCGCCAGGGCAGGCGCCGGCTGGTGATCTGCGCCCAGGCGTCGCCGAGCCTGCGCTCGTCGGTTCCCACCGTGGCGTTGCGCCAGGCGCCAACCGTCTCCAACAGAGACCAGTCGGTGAGGGTTGCGTAGCCGGCAAGGTGATCCAGAGGATTGCCGGGAAGGAGCAGCGCGATGGTGTCGGCGAAGATCTCGCGCATGGAGAGATCGAAGCGGCGCACGGTGCGGTGGAAGTAGATGTTGATGTAGAGGTACAGGCGCGCCATGAGAAACATCTGCAGCGCTCCGACCGCGTGGGCGTGAAGCACGATGGTGCCGTCGCTGACGAAGCTGTAGTGCGTGAGCCGAGCGACGTCGATGGCGCCGACTGAGACGCCGCACATGTACGCGTCGCGCGGCACGTAGTCGAGGTTGTCGACCGTCGCCGGGCCGCAGAGAAGCGGTTTCAGTGCGCGCAGCCAGTCCGGTGGCGTGTATCCGTCGATGTCCGCCGGCGCCATGACCCAGGCGATCCAGCGAGGGTCGACGCTCTCGCCGGTGGCAAATCGCCCCGACGGCGCGGCGCGCAGCGAGGCGATGATGTCACCCAGCTGTTCGACGACGATGTGCCTGCCGATGTCCTCGTGGTCGAGGCCGTATCGCGAGAGCACCTGCTGGTCGAAGAAGTGGCCGAACGGTCCATGGCCGACGTCGTGGAGGAGGCCGGCGAGTCGCAGGGTCTCCTCGACGCATGCCGGTGACGGCGCATCGGGGAACTCGCTGCGCAGCGAAGCGTCGATGCGGCGTGCGAATGCCGCAGCGAGGTGCATCGAGCCGAGGAGATGCGCGAATCGTGAGTGCTCGGCGGTGGGGAACACCCACCATGCCGACTGCAGCTGGTGGATGCGTCGTAGTCGCTGCAGCCACGGAGTGTCGAGGAGCTGCTGCTCGCCGGCCTCGCCGTTGCCCCCCTTGGTGATCTCGATGTAGTGATAGAGGGGATCGGCGATGAGATTGACTTCGCCGAAACGGGCGGTGGCATCCATTGCAGCGAGTGTACCGGTGCGTTGTGATGGCGTCCGTACACTGCCGGTGCCATGCCGCGAACACCGCGCCGCCAGCGCCGCCGGCCGGCCGCGCCCGCAGAACCGAGAACGCCGGCTGCTGCGGCGCGGGTGGCCCCACTGGGACGCGCCGGTTCGACCGTGCAGCGGCTGACCGTGATCCTCGTCGGCGCGGTCCTCGCCATCGGCCTGGTCGGCGCGGGGATCGTCCTGCTCATCCGCGGCACCGGCGGCGCCGGAACCGACACCTGTGCCGCCGATCCCAACGGCTGGAACGGCGCCGGCGGCGGCCCGCTCCACCGCGGCGCGGTGAACAGCCCCGCTCCCGAGGTGGGCACCCACTGGTCGCCGTCGTGGAGCTACCCCGCGGTGACCGGCGGCGCTGCGCTCTCGGCGCCACCGAGCGCTGCCGCCGGCAGCGTGTTCACGGTCACCGCCGACGGCACGCTCGTCGCCCTCGACGCCCCCAGCGGCCGCCTCAACTGGACGAGTCCCCCCGGCCGGGGTGAGGCTGGAGCCGCCCTGGTGGCGCCGGCGTTGGACGGCTGCACCGCGGTGGTGGCCACCAGCTTCGCCGATCCCACCGACGGCCAGCCCGCGGGTGCGTTTCGCGCCGTCGACCTCGCCAGCCACCAGCGCCGCTGGGGGGTCGGCTCCGCCGACGAGGCGGCATCGGCGCCGCAGATCGTCAAGGGCGTCACCTTCGCCGGTGTCGCCGCACGTGGCGCCGACAGCGCGGACCGCAACTACGCCGTCGACGGATTCAACGTCGGCGATCCGTCGAGCCCGTTTCGCAAGGCATTTCGCGCCGCGGTCGTGGCCTCACCGGCGAGCGACGGGTCGACTCTGTGGGCGGCGAGCTTCGACCAGAGCCTCTACGCGTTCGCCATCGAACCGGCGACCCGCGGCCTGCGGCAGCTCTGGAGCTTCACCACCAACGGGATCATCGTCGCCGCACCGGTCGTCGGCGACGGCGTCGTCTTTGTCGCCGGCGACGACGGCAGCGTCTACGCGCTCGACGCCACATCCGGTGCGCAGCGCTGGCAGTTCGACGCCGCCTCCCCGATCGACCTCACCCCGGTGCTCGGCGGCGGCGCGCTCGTGGTCGCCGGCCGCGACGGGCGGGTACACGCCCTCGACGCCGCGACGGGTCACCAGCGCTGGAGCGTCGACATCCGCAACAAGCTCAGTGGCTCAGCCGGAGGATTGGCGCTGACAGCCGACCGCTTGGTCGTCGCCGACAGCGGCGGCATGGTTCATCTGCTGGCGGTGTCGGACGGTGCGGAGCACGGCACCTGGCAGGCCCCCGCGCCACCGCGGGGCGGCCCCGCCGTGGCATCGGGGATGCTCTACCTCACCTGCGCCGACGGCAGGTTGTACGCCCTCCCCCTGTGAGGGAGAGCCAACTCCTCAACACACGCTCTAGGCCGCCGCGTGGCGGCGGGGATCGAGCACGCTCTCGAGCAGTGCCAGGATGCCGGTCTGGCGATCGGGATGATCACTGCGCCAGATGGCGTAGCAGTCGAAGAACGCCGCCGTCGGCTGCGAGAGTCGCTTGAACGCAGTGAGACGTTCCTCAGGTAGCGTGCAGCTGAACTGCAGGGCGCGGAGCAGGCGCTCGCCCTGCGCATCACGAAGACGATGGTCGTCGCGCACCCACAGGGCGGCGAGAAGTCCCAGGCTGACACAGCTCATTGCGGCGACGGCGAGCACCATGCTCGACAGCGTCGCCGGCGCGATCTGGCTGCCGTGGTTGAGCAGGATGGCGCCGATGCCGACGCCGGCGACGAGCGCAGCGATGCCCAGGCGCTGACGCCGGCTGCGGGCCACCAGGTGACGGTGGATGCGGTGGTAGCTCTCACACAAGCGCTGGATGGCGGGCGACGCCTCGAGCAGCTCGGGAGCGGTGGGCAGGTCCAACGGTGCGGCGGCCTGGATCTGCGAAACGGCGGCAGCGGGACGGAGCTGCGGGGTTACCGGTTGCAGGCTGCGCATGAGCGAGGCACGCAGCTCGCTCGACGACGTGTCAGAGGGCTGGTGACTGGGGGGCACAGCACAACTTTGTACACCTCGACACTGCTGCGATTGACGGCATCGGCGGATCGTGACCCGTTCGCCAGCAGATGGGGATCGACGGGCCGGCGGTGCTACCATCGTTCGCGTCCGTGGGGGAGCCTCCCGCGACGACGCGACGAGGCTGAGAGGCCGCATTGAGCGGCGACCCCTTGCACCTGACCCAGGTAATGCTGGCGGAGGAAGCGGATCATGGGCGACGTTTCTGCTGCGCCGGGCGCTGCCGCCGGCCCGGCCCTCGACGACGAGCTTTTCCAGGTCGAGAGGCGCGGGCTCGAGCCGGTGCCAGACGAGCAACGCCATGGTCATCCCCGTGAGCTCTTCTTCATCTGGGCTGCGGCGCTCGCCGACTTCTTCTCGTTCTTCGCCGGTGCCATCCTCATCAGCCTGGGGCTCGGCGTGATCGACGCTGCGCTGGTGCTCGTCGCCGGTGCGCTCGCCGGCGCGGCCCTGCTCGGTCCGCTGAGCGTGACCGGGGTGCGCACCGGTCTGCCTCAGATCGTCTACTCGCGCATCACCTTCGGACGTCGCGGCGCCGCGATCGGCGGACTCCTGACACTGCTGATCGCGGTCGGCTGGTTCAGCTACGACTGTGCTGTCGCGGTGTTCACGGCCAAGGCGCTGCCTGGCATCAACGGTGATCCGCCAGGGTGGGTGCAGGGGCTCATGCTCGCTGCGATGGTGGCGGGCTGCATCGCCGTCGCGGTGTGGGGTCATCGCACCATCACGCTGTTCCAGACCGTCCAGGCACCGTCCTTCCTGCTCATCTGCGCCGGCCTGGCCATCGCGCTGTGGCCACGGTTTCACCTGGGACTGACGAGCAGCCTTGATGGCGGCGCCCACCTCGCCACAATGCTGCTCGGATTCACCGCCACCTTCGCGCTGATCATCAGCTGGGCCACCTACGCGGCCGACTACTCGCGCTACCTGCCCAGGGGGAGCAGCGGCTGGTCGGTCAGCCTCTACAGCGGAGCGGGCAGCATGACGACGCTGGTGGCCTGCGGCCTGCTCGGCATCGCGGTGCAGAGCATCGACCCGACAGTTGGACTGGGAGGTCTCGCCGGGCTGATCGAGAACGGCATTCCGCTGTGGTTTGCCTGGGTCTTCGTGGTGTTCATCGTCATCGCCGAGATGTCGAGCAACTACATGAACATCTACACCGCCGCGCTGAGCGGGCTGGCCATCGGCATACCCCTGCGTCGCTGGACCGCGGCGGCGGTGGTGGGGTTGGTCGGTGGTGTGTTCGCCCTCTACCCGCTGTTCAGCGGCAGCTTCCAGCAGACGTATCTGAACTTCCTCACCGCGACCTACGTGTGGTTCCCGGCGTGGTGCGTCGTGGTGCTCGCCGACTTCATCAGACGCCGGGGACGGGTCAGCGCCGAGGAGGCGTCACGGCGGCCGAGGACCTGGGTCGAAGGCGTGCGCTGGCCGGCGTTGTTGACATTCATGGTCGGAACTCTCGCGACCCTGCTCTTCTACAACAACCAGGGGTTCTTCACCGGCGTCGGCGCCTGGATCTTCGGCACCCAGCCCGCCGACATCAGCAGCTTCGTCGGCGTGGCGGTGACGGTCGCGGCATTCCTGCTGCTGACGCGGTACGGCACGCGGCGGGTCGCGGCTCGAGGCGGCGCGTGAGCGTTGCCGTCGCCTGCACTGTCGCCGGCAGTGACTCGGGCGCTGGCGCCGGCATCCAGGCGGACCTCAAGACCTTCGCCGCCTGCGGTGTATACGGCACCACCGTCATCGTTGCCCTCACCGCGCAGGACACGCTCGGGGTGCACGGCATCGAGGTGGCCAGTCCCGCGATCATCGCCGCCCAGATCGACGCCGTCGCCGGCGACCTCACGCCGGCCGCGTGGAAGACGGGGATGCTCGCCACGGCCACGGTGATCGCGGTGGTGTCCGAGCGACTGCGCCATCATCGCGCGGCGCAGCTGGTCGTCGACCCCGTGATGGTGGCCAAGTCCGGCGATCGCCTGCTCGAGGAGGACGCGGTCGCCGCGCTGCGCGAATTGCTGCTGCCTCAGGCGCTGGTCGTCACCCCCAACCTGCCCGAGGCGGCGGTGCTCCTCGGCATCGACGTGGTCTCGCTCGACGGGATGCACGACGCCGCACGGAGGTTGTGCGCAATGGGGCCGCGCATGGCCGTGATCAAAGGCGGACATGGCGATGGCGAGACCGTGATCGACGTGGTCGCCGACGCCGAGACCGGTGCCGCCGTCGAGCTCGCCTATCCTCGGGTTGCGGGGCGCTCGACGCACGGCACGGGATGCACCCTGAGCGCAGCCATCGCGGCGTTTCTCGCGCGCGGGGCGTCGCCGCTCGACGCCGTGGCCAGCGCCCGCGCCTACCTC
>DASZGL010000126.1:0-13621 GCA_035938875.1 Candidatus Dormiibacterota bacterium | reverse complement strand
TAGCCGACGGCGTCACCGAAGGGGAAGATGCCGCCGTCGGCTGCGGCCAGCCAGTAGCCGCCGCTGTCTGGCGTCCGGGCCATGCCGACGATCGGTTGGTTGAGGCGGATGTTGCCGGTCGAGCCGTAGCCAGGCGCGTTGCCGAAGGGGAAGATGCCGCCGTCGGCGGCAACCTCCCAGTAGCCGCTGAACGGTGCCGCGCAACCGCACGGCGCAGGCGGGAGTCCCGCGCGCCCGAAGACATGGAGCATGCCGTCGTCGGCCGACACGATGATGCGTCCGTTGTCAGCCGCGATGTCGATGAACTTGGTGTACCGCGCCGAGACGCCGACGGTCGCGCTGAAGAGCTGGGTGAAACCAGGACCGCCTCCGACGTTGGCGGCGAAGGCGCGCAACTGCATCAAGCCACGGTCGTACATCCACAGGGTGGCCGACCCGCTCACGGTTCCGTTGCTGGTGATCAGCGGCGAGCCGGACGTGCCGCCGATCGAGGTGCTGGCGACGTGAGCGAGGTGGCCGCCGGCGTCAAGGCGGAAGGCGTTGAGGTGCGATGAGCCGGCGTCGTAGACGAAGCCACCATCGCCCGGCCATGACGCGACGTGGCCGAAGAGATCGTCGGTGGAGGCCAGCGCGGAGATGGCGCCACTGTCGTTGGTGTGCCGGCCGCCGAGGTTGTCGCGGTCGAGCACCCACAGCGTTCCGCGCTTGCTGCCGACAACCCCGAGATGGGGGTGCCCGGCGATGCCCAGCTGGTCGGGCAGCGCGCTGATCTGGCTCGATCCCAGGTCCTGGTCGGTGACATCGTCGACGCCGACGCCGAAGAAATCGACCGGTGCGACGGTGACGCCGTCGCCCTGGATCTGGAATCGGATCACCGAGTCGGCGAGGTTGGTCGACGTCGACACCGAGCTGCCGCTGGAGTTCTGCGGCGGCTGATCGGAGCCCCCGGTGCCGTTCCCCGACGTGGCCAGGAACGTCGTCGCCCCGTCGGCGACGAAGCCGCCGCCTGACGCCCAGAAGGCGCCCTCCGAGCCGGTCGGCTCGTCGACGTACAGGCTCAGCCCCCGGCTGGTCGTCGAGACACCGGCGATCCAACCGTAGTACGGCTGCTGATCGCAGAAGCTGCCGAAACCGGCAAAAACGCTGCCGTGGAGGAGGAGAAGAGCCGGGCGCTGTTGGTGCTGGTAGGCATCGAAGGCAAGGCTCGGGCGGTTGTAGGCCGAGCCCTGGATGGTCACCGGCCAGCCGGGTCGCTCAGCACCGCTGAAAAGATCGAGAGCGTGCAGCCTCCAGGCCGTGCCACTGGACGGGGCGGCCGGGTCGAAGTCGCGGGCCATGACGTACACGGTGTTGGTCGAGAGGTCGATCACCGGCGTCGAGGTGATGCCCAGGTGGGGCGTCACCTGGCCACAGCTGTGGTCGTCGGGCTCGTACGTTCCCAGCTGGTCGATCCAGCGGACCGTGCCGCCGTTCTCGTCGATCCCGTAGACGCGATCGTGTTCGGTGGCGACGATGATCATTGCGTGGGCGACGACCGGCTGCGCATACACCACGGAGGGCGAGTTCGGGTCCAGGAGCGGGATGTGGAAGAGCTCACCGAACCCGGGCGACTGCACCATCGCCGGGGTCAGGTCCGGCTGGTTCGAATCCCAACCGGTGCGCAGCTGGTTGACCGACATGGTGGTGACGTCAGCGCGGGCTGGGCCCCCGACCACACCCCATCCGATGGTGCCGGTGAGCGCTCCGAGCATGGCGAGGATCACGGGGAACGGGCAGCGACGACTCATGGGGGTCTCCGCGTGGAACCGTGAGGGCGCACGCCCCATCAGAACCCAAGCCGGGCGGCGGGGTCAAGGGATGGTCGGTCACGCGCCCGTCGCGGATCGCGGGTTGAATCGCGATACCGGTCAGCCCGGCGCCCACGTGGCTGCGTTGATCGCATCCTCAGCGGCATCTCAGCGTGCTTCAGCGAGTTTTCAGAAATCCTCCGCAGACTGAGGAGCATGACTGGTGCACTCCGCCGCCCTGCTGTTCTGGTTCTGCTCGCCATGGGATTCACTGCCGCGTGTGGCTCGGCGTCGAGCACGAGTGGTGCGACATCGTCGAGCTCGAGCAGCTCCACCAACGGTTCAGGCTCGACAACGGGGAATCTCAGCGGCATCCACAAGATCCAGCACGTCGTGGTGATCATGCAGGAGAACCGTTCCTTCGACAGCTACTTCGGTACCTATCCCGGCGCCAACGGTCTACCGTCGAGCAATGGCCGATTCACGACGTGCAACCCCAATCCCGCCACCGGTCAGTGCGACTACCCGTACCACGATCCCAGTGTCGTCAACGGTGGTGGCCCGCACAACCTCGCCAACGAGCAGGCTGACGTCAACGGCGGCCAGATGAACGGCTTTGTCGCCCAAGCCGAGTCGGGAAGCCGAGGCTGCAGCGATCCCAACAATCCTGCGTGCACCAACTCCACCCGTCCCGACGTCATGGGCTATCACGACGCTCGCGAGATCCCCAACTACTGGGCGTATGCGCAGAACTTCGTCCTCCAGGACGCGATGTTCGAACCCAACGCGTCGTGGAGCCTTCCCGAGCACCTGTTCATGGTCAGCGAATGGTCGGCGAAGTGCAGCGTGCCCGGCGATCCCAGCAGCTGCACCAGTGACATCGTCAAGCCGGGAACGCCGCCGAAGAAGAACGGTGGAACACCACCCGACTACGCGTGGACTGATCTCACCTACCTGATGCACAACAACGGCGTCAGCTGGGCGTACTACGTCGCCAACGGCACCGAACCTGATTGCCAGGACTCCGGCCAGGTGAGCTGCGCGGCCGCTCCGCAGAAGGCGGCTACTCCGGGCATCTGGAATCCGCTGCCGTACTTCGACACCGTCAAGCAGGACGGCCAGCTGGGCAACATCCAGAACCTCGACCACTTCTACTCCGCGGCCCAGGCTGGGACGCTGCCGGCGGTGTCGTGGATCGTGCCCGACGGCAAGAACAGCGAGCACCCACCATCGTCGATCGCCGACGGTCAGGCGTACGTCACCGGCCTGGTCAACGCGATCATGCAGAGCCCCAATTGGAGCAGCACGGCGATCTTTCTCAGCTGGGACGACTGGGGCGGTTTCTACGACCACGTGCAACCGCCGACGGTCGACCAGAACGGCTATGGGCTTCGCGTGCCCGGACTGGTGATCAGCCCCTACGCCAGGCAGGGGTTCATCGACCACCAGACGCTGAGCTTCGACGCCTACGCCAAGTTCATCGAGGACGACTTCCTGGGCGGGCAGCGGCTCGACCCGGCGACTGACGGCCGCCCCGATCCGCGCCCGGGGGTGCGGGAGACCGCCCCGCAGCTCGGCAACCTGACCGCCGACTTCAACTTCGACCAGCAACCGCGGCCGGCGATGGCTCTGAACCCCAACCCGCCACCCGGTGAGGCGTCGACCGTCGGCGGCTGAGCGCGGCGCGGCGGGCTCCGGCGCTCGGCTTGCACAATGGCGCGCGACGGGCCGCGGGGTGGCAGCCGCCCGGCCCGCCAGGTTGAAAGCGATCAGAAGAGGGCGCCATGACCTCGGAACAACTGGCCACCGCCGCCCCGTCCCCACCCCCCGCGACAGCCAATCCGCCTGACGGCACCGCCGCTCTGGTGGCTCAGGCCGCGGTGAAGGTCTACGGCCGGGGCGACACCGAGGTGCGCGCTCTCGACGGCATCGACGTCAGCATTGAGAAGGGCAGGTTCACCGCCATCATGGGTCCCTCAGGGTCGGGCAAGTCGACCCTGCTGCACTGCCTTGCCGGTCTCGACACCCTGACCAGCGGGCGTATCTGGATCGGCGATGTCGACATCACCGCGCTCGACGAGAAGCACCTCACCCTGCTTCGTCGCGTGCGCGTCGGCTTCATCTTCCAGAGCTTCAACCTGGTCCCGACCCTGTCGGCTGCCGACAACATCACCCTGCCCCTTGACATCGCCGGCAAGCCGGTCGACCGCGAGTGGTTCGACGCCGTCATCGGCGTGCTGTCGTTGAAGCCACGGCTGCGCCATCGCCCCAGTGAGCTGTCAGGTGGCCAGCAACAGAGGGTTGCCGCCGCCCGGGCGCTGCTCAGCCGGCCGGACATCATCTTCGCCGACGAGCCCAGCGGCAACCTCGACTCCCGGGCCAGCGGCGAGCTCCTCGGCCTGCTCAAGACCGCGGTGCAGCGGTACGGTCAGACCATTGTTCTGGTCACTCATGACGCCAACGCCGCAGTCTTTGCCGAGCGCGTCATCTTTCTCGCCGACGGCCACATCGTCCAGGAGTTGACCGACCCTACTGTCGACGGCGTCCTGGGCGTGATGAAGACTCTCGGAGGCTGACCGCCCTTGGTCAAGGCGACCCTCCAAGGGCTCCTGGCGCACAAGCTGCGGCTTGCCCTCGCCGCGCTCGCCGTCGTCCTCGGCGTCGCCTTTGTCTCGGGAACCATCGTCCTCGGCGACACCGTCAACAAGACCTTCACCGACCTCTTCAACACCACCACCGCCGGCATCGACGTCGCCGTCCGCGGTGCCAGCACGGGGTCGGCGCAGGGCATCCCGCAGCATCCTCCGGTCCCCGCGTCGGTGCTGCCCACCGTGCAGGCGGTGTCCGGTGTCAAGGAGGCGTTCGGCGACGTCGAGCGCATCGGCACGACCATCGTCGACCAGCAGGGCAAGGCGGTGACCACCGGTGGCGCGCCGACGATCGGCCTGCTCTGGAATCCCTACCCGGACATGGCAGCCCTCCACCTCAAGGCGGGCTCGCCACCGCAGGGCGACTCCCAGGTCGTCATCGACGCCAAGACCGCGACGAACCACGGCATCAATCCCGGCGATCGCATCGAGATCATCCTCCCGGTCGGCCCGCCGCGGACCTTCACGGTGTCGGGCGTCGCCGGATTCGGGACCCAGGACAACCTCGCCGGGGCGACCATCTCCGCCTTCGATCCGCAAGCGGGCCGCGCCATCCTGGGCTCGGAAACCGAGTACGAGAGCATCTTCGTCAAGGCCGACAGCGGGGTCTCAGCGGAGCAGCTCAAGACGCGTGTCGCCGCCGTGCTGCCCGCCGGGGTCGAGGCGGTCACCGGTCAGTCGCTCGCCCAGGAGCAGACCGACGCGGTGAAGACGCTGACCAACGTGCTCAGCACGTTCCTGCTCGTCTTCGCGCTCATAGCGCTGTTTGTCGGCTCGTTCATCATCCTCAACACCTTCTCGATCCTGGTCGCGCAGCGCCAGCGTGAGCTCGCCCTCCTGCGAGCCATGGGGGCGACGCGAGGACAGGTGCTGCGCTCGGTGGTGCTCGAGGCAACGATCACCGGGCTGATCGCCTCGATGGTGGGTGTCGCCTTCGGCATTCTCATCGCCAAGGGCCTGGAGGCACTGCTCAACGCCATCGGCCTCGACCTGGGCAGCACGCCGCTTCAGGTCGCCTGGACCACCGTTGTGATCGGACTCGTCCTGGGCACGCTGGTCACCGTCGTCGCCTCGCTGGCTCCCGCCTGGCGGGCGACGCGGGTTGCCCCGGTGGAAGCGCTGCGCGAGGCGGTTCCGCCGCCGACCGCCGTGACCACCCGCCGCGTCAGCGTCGGCCTGGGAATCCTGGTCGCCGGCATCGTCATCCTATGCCTGGGCCTCTTCGTCGTGTCGAGCAGTCAGCTTCTGGTCACCGGCATCGGCGCGCTGGCGACGTTTGTCGGAGTCGCCGTCCTCGCCGCCATCCTTGTGCCGCCGGTCGTCGAGTTCCTCGGCTGGCCGGTGCGGCGTTTGCGTGGGGCACCGGGCAAGCTGGCCTCGGAGAATGCGCGTCGCAACCCGCGGCGGACCGCGGCGACGGCGTCGGCGCTGATGATCGGCGTTGGCCTGGTGGCGTGCTTCACGGTGGTGGCGGCGTCCCTCAAGGACTCGATCAGCAGCACCATCGACCGCACCGTCACTGCTGACTACATCGTCACCCCGGAGAACCAGGGTGCCGGCTTCGTGCCCCTGGGTGTTGCCCAGGCGCTGCGCGCCAACTCCAGCATCGCCGCGGTCTCGGAGATCAGCGGCGGTAATTTCCACTACGGCAACGAAGGCGACCAGGCGATAGCCATCGAGCCCGCCACCATCGACAGGACCGCCGTCGCCGAGATCCAGCAGGGGGCGCCGCTCGCCAGCCTCGGCGACGACGCTGTTGCGATCAGCGAGGACGCGGCCAAAAACCACACCATCAAGGTCGGCGACGCAGTGCCCATGCAGTTCTTCCGCCCGGGAGTCCGCAGTCAGCGCGTCGCCACCATCTTCGCGCGCAACCCGCTCTTCGGCGACTATGTGGTCACCCTGAACACCTGGCGGGCACAGAACGTCGACGTCCAGGACTTCGCGGTTCTCGTCAAGGGGGCTCCGGGCGTTGCCGTGGCCGACCTCCGTGGCAAGGTGGAATCGACGCTGAAATCGTTCCCCGGAATGAAGGTGCAGAACAACGCCGAGTACAAGAAGAGCCAGGCAAATCAGATCGACATCCTGCTCAATCTGATCAACGTGCTCGTCGTATTCGCCATCGTCATCGCCCTGCTCGGCGTGGTCAACACCGTGGCGCTGTCGATCGTCGAGCGCACCCGTGAGCTCGGCCTCGTGCGGGCTCTGGGCATGACCCGTGGGCAGATGCGCAGTATGGTGCGCTGGGAGACGGTGCTGATCACCATCTTCGGCACGCTGTTGGGACTGGCCGTCGGTCTCTTCTTCGGCGTCGCCCTGGTCAAGGCCTTCGCGTCACTGGGCGTCAACACCGTCAACATCGCCATCGGTCAGCAGATCTCCTACGTTGTCATCGCCTTCCTGGCCGGCCTGCTGGCGGCGATATTTCCGGCCCGGCGCGCTGCGAAGACGGACATGCTGCGCGCCATCGTCACCGAGTAGCAGCCGCCGGTAGACCAGGGAGTTGCGCGGTCAGCCGGCACGGAGCCGGCGCTGCAGGAATGCGCGCACACTGTCCCGCGCGCGGTCACGGATCTCTGGTCCGTGGGTGAAGGCAGCGACCTCGTACTGCACCTCACCGAGCCTGTCAGCGGTCTCGGTGCAGAGACGGAAGTTGCTGCAGAAGAGCGCGAAGGAGTAGCGCATCCGGCTGCGCCAGTTGAACAGCGAGTCGCCGGTGATCAGCACCCCGGTCGGTTCGTGCAGGAAGGAGCAGTGTCCTGGCGTGTGCCCTGGCGTGTGCAGCGCGCGCAGACCGCCGGCGACGTCGAGGAGCTCGTTGTCGGTGAACGTCTCGTCGACAGGGCCGCCGCCGATGCTGCCCGACGGCACCATCGCTGCGATGCGCGCCAGCCGCAGGCTGCGATCCAGCGGCGGCGCCTTACCGCTGCGCATGAACTCGGCGTCGTCCTCATGGATGCAGGTGCGGCCACCGGTGCGCTCGCGCAGACGCCGGGCATCGCCGACGTGGTCGAAGTGCGCGTGGGTGAGCACGATGCGCCGGACCTGCTCGGGCTGCTTGCCGATGGCGTCGAGGTGAGCGACGACGCGCTTGGTCGCCCCACGAACCCCGGCATCGACCAGCGTCACCGAGCCGTCGGATTCCTCGAACGCGAATGAGTTGACCGCGCTTCGGCCGATCGTGGGCATGCGCCACACGCCCTTGGCCAGCACAACAGGGGGACCGGGCACGGCGGCGCAGCTTGCCACGCAGGCCCCAGTAGCCGCTGGTTCGGCTAGCCTTGGAGCGACATGGCCAAAACCGTCGGTCCGGGGATTCCCCCTGCGGGCGCTGAGGACAGGCCCAGCCTCAGCCCCGCCGATCTGCGGCCTGCCACCCCCGAGCAGAGCAACGGGGCTGCCACCGGTGTTCCCGGGAGCGTCACCGAGCGGAAGATCAACTTGCTGCGCAAGCGGCGCTACGACGCCATCCATCGCGCCGGGGCGGCGGCGCGCTCGCAGCACCGCAAGGGAAAGCTCACCGCGCGCGAACGCATCGAGCGCCTCCTCGACCCGGGATCGTTCGTCGAGATGGACGCCTTCGCCATGCACCGCACTACCAACTTCGGCATGGATGAGAAGCGTGTGCGTGGCGATGGAGTGGTCACAGGGTGGGGCACCATCGACGGCCGCCAGGTGTTCCTCTTCAGCCACGACGCCAGCGTTTTCGGCGGCTCGCTTGGCGAGGTCTTCGCCGAGAAGGTGTGCAAGATCATGGACCTGGCCATGCGCACCGGGTCGCCGTGCATCGGCATCAACGACTCCGGTGGTGCGCGCATCCAGGAGGGCGTGGTCTCGCTCGCCGGCTACGCCGAGATCTTCTACCGCAATGTCGAGTCGAGCGGTGTCATCCCCCAGTTGTCACTGATCGTCGGACCGTGCACCGGCGGTGCCGTCTACTCACCGGCGATGACCGACTTCATCCTCATGGTGCGCAAGGTCGGCTACATGTTCATCACCGGCCCCGACGTGATCAAGGTGACAACCGGTGAGCAGGTCACCTTCGAGGACCTCGGCGGATCGGAGGTCCACAACGCGCGCAGCGGCGTTGCCCACTTCATCGCCGACAGCGAGGACGAGTCCTTCGCCCAGATCCGCCAGCTTCTCGCCTACCTGCCCAGCAACAACCGCGAGAAGCCGCCGCATCACCCAACCCTCGACGACGCGGGGCGCGCCGATGTCGAGTTGCAGTCGATCATCCCCGACAATCCCAACCAGCCCTACGACATGCGCTCGGTGATCACCCGTGTCGTCGACGAGGGGAAGTTCCTCGAGGTGATGCACTTCCACGCACAGAACATCATCACCGGTTTCGCCCGGCTGGACGGCCACAGCGTCGGTGTCGTCGGTAACCAACCCCGAGTCCTCGCCGGCGCCCTGGACATCGACGCGTCGATCAAGGCGGCGCGGTTCGTGCGCTTCTGCGATGCGTTCAACATCCCCCTGATCACGTTCGTCGACGTGCCCGGCTTCCTGCCCGGCACCAACCAGGAGTACGGGGGCATCATCCGCCACGGCGCCAAGCTGCTCTACGCCTACTGCGAGGCGACTGTGCCCAAGCTCACGGTGATCACCCGCAAGGCGTACGGCGGTGCCTACGACGTCATGTGCAGCAAGCACATCCGCGCCGACTACAACGTCGCCTGGCCGACTGCGGAGATCGCGGTGATGGGCCCCCAGGGCGCGGTCAACATCATCTTCAAGCGTGACATCGCCCAGTCAGAGGATCCTCTGGCACGCGCCGCGCAGCTCATCGAGGACTACAAGGAGCAGTTCGCCAATCCCTACTACGCTGCCGAGCGGGGCTACGTCGACGACATCATCGAGCCCAAGCAGACCCGCTCGGTGCTCATCGCCGCACTGCGCATGACGCTCGACAAGCAGGTCCTCCGCCCTCAGCGCAAGCACGGCAACATCCCGCTGTAACGCGGTGACACTGCCATTGCGGGGGACTGTCGTCCTCGCCCTCGAGCAGGCGGTCTCGGGGCCGCTGGCGACGCGCCTGCTGCTCGACCAGGGCGCCACCGTGGTCAAGGTCGAGCGTCCCGGCGAGGGTGACTTCGCGCGTCACTACGAGCACCACTGCGCCGGTGTCAGCAGCTACTTCGCCTGGCTCAACCACGGCAAGGATTCGGTCGCCATCGACCTGAAGTCGGCGGCCGGACGCGATGTCGCCCGCCGCCTCGCCGATGCCGCCGACATCGTCGTCCAGAACTTCGCGCCAGGCGCCGCCACGCGGCTCGGCCTCGGCCCGCGCCAGCTGCGCCACCGCCGTCCTGACCTCATCTACGCGAGCATCAGCGGCTACGGCGACGGGGGCAGCTACGCCGAGCGAAAGGCGTACGACCTACTGGTGCAGGCCGAGGCCGGGGTGATCGCGGTGACCGGTGAGCCTGGACACCCGGCCAAGTCGGGTGTCTCCCTCTGCGACATCGCTGCGGGGACGTCGGCGGCACTCGCCGTGCTCGGCGCGATGGCACAGCGACGCGCCGGCGGTGGAGGTGCGTCGCTCAGCGTGTCGATGTTCGACGCGACGCTCGACTGGACGGCACCCACCCTGGGGCTGTACCTCGCCACCGGTAACGAACCAACACCCGCCGGACTGCACCATCTCCACGTCGCACCGTACGGTCCCTTCCGCTGCGGGGACGGTGCTGAGATCTTCCTGGTCGCACAGCAGGATCGCGAATGGAACCTGATGTGCACCGACGTGTTCCACCGTCCCGACCTTGCCGGCGATGGGCGCTTCGCGGTCATGGCCGGCCGCATGGCGCATCGCGATGCGCTGCACGCGGCCATCGAGGAGGTGCTCGCGACGGCGCCCGCCGCGGAGTGGGAGAGGCGGTTGGTGGCTGCCGGACTGGCCACGGCGCGGTTACGCAGCGTCGCCGACGTCGCTGCCCATCCGGTGGTCGCCGAGCGCGGCCTGCTCCAGGAGGTGCGCAGCGCCGCCGGCACGGCGCGCATCCCGGTGCAGCCCATCCGCAGCAGCGCGGGACCCATGGGCGGCGGCCCACGCATTCCTGCCGTCGGTGAGCACACCGAGTGCTGGCTGCGCCGCGTCGGCTACGGGCCCGCCGAGCGCCGTCGCCTCCGCGCCACCAACGCCGTCGCCGGCTGAAGCTACGCTCCCCGCGCCACCGCCATTGAGCCGATGGCGACCAGCGCCAGGGCGATCTCCGCGGTGGTGGCGTAGATGAGGCGCTGGCGGGTGCGCCACCAGGCGGCGTCGCGGCGTCCCAGCTCGCGGATGCTCAGCGGGCTGCGCAGCGGGTCGCGGGCCACCGCCTCCTCGAGCTCGGTGAACCGTCGCGTCAGCGGCGCCAGTGCGGCGAGGCCCAACACCACCAGCGCGATGGCGCAGAGCGCACCGACGCCGATCGCCTGGCCCCACGTGGTCCGCAGCGCGTGGCCGAGGCCGTCGTCGAGGCGGTGCTGCATGACCGCCTGGGCGCCGCCGCTGACGATGACCGCCAGCGACGCGATCACCTCCCATGGGGCGATGCGCCGGGCGAGGGCGCGCATGACCGGCGCCCGCACCTCACCGGAGCAGCGGTCGATGGCGGGGAAGACCACCAGCGAGAGCACCAGGGTCGCGCCCACCCAGGCGATGCCCGAGACGTAGTGGATGAAGCGAACGGCGGTCAGCATGGGTTTCTGAGCCTGGACACCAAGCTGCGAATGGTGGCCGATCAGCCTCCACAGCCGTCCTGCGCGGCGACGCTCAGACGGTGCGGCGCCGCCTCCAGGCCAGCGTGCCGAGGAACGCCGCCGCGAGCATCGCGGCGCCGACCGCACCCACGGTCGCCGGACGGAACTCCGGGACCGACGCGCCGAGTGCGCACCACGGGTTGGCAGGAACACCGGCACAGGGATCGGGCATCGTCGGCAGGCCGGCGGGGATGTCCGTCATCTGCACGCCGGTCGTCTGCGGATAGGTCGCGGCGGGCAGGTTGGGCGGGCACTGGATCGCGGTGCTGCCGATGTTGATCACCGGTCCCGAGGCACAGACCAGCTGCTGCAGGGTGAAGCCGGTCCAGCCCCCCGGCGCCCCACACGTGCCCATCACCGTCTGGATGCTCGGCGGATCGCTGGTCAGACCGGCGGCGTCAGTGTTGTCGTGGAAGCAGTTGCCGGGACTGTGGGCGAGGTTGTTGTCGGCGAGGTCGCCGTTGCTCGGGTTGCCGAAGGAGCCGTTCTTGCTGAAGGTGTTGCCGGCAATCTCGTTGCCGAACGCCGGGTAATAGCAGAGTGACTGCGCAGGAGTGGTGGCGTCCATGCCGCCGCGGCACGCCGTCGCCGACAACGTGGGCGGCGGCGTCTCGGTGTCGGGGAAGTCGGTGATCACCACTCCCCAGGAGTTGTTGTTGTAGATCTGGTTGCCGGTCACCGTGTAGTTCGCCACGCCAGGAAGGACGACGCCGGTTCCCACCGGGACAGCGCCGGCGATGCCGAACTGCGGGGTGTTGGGATTGTTGTTGTCGTGAATCTTGTTGTTGCGGATCACCGCGCAGGAGTGGCTGCCAGTGGGGCCTGTGGCGCCGTTCGGGCATGTCCCATCTGCCGGTGAGGGTGCGTCGTCGTTGTTCAGCGTGTTGGGGCCGAGACCGGCCTTGTTGTTGTCGAATTCACCGTTCTCGATGATCAGGTGTCCGCCCGCGTTGGTTCCCGAGAACGCAAGGGCGCTGTTCTGCGCGTGGGCGTCGACGAGGTCGACGTTGCAGTCGGGGCAGGCTCCGATGTAGTAGGCGCTGTCCCCCATGTTCGACGCGTAGGTATGGGTGATGACACCGGGACCGCTCTCGTTGCTGGTGAAGATCCCGTACTTGCCCTGGGCGCCGTTGGGGTTGTGCGCCTTGTCCTTGTCGTAGTTGTACGTCGAGGTCGCGGTCAGGTACGCGCCGGACAACGCTCCGAGGTGCACCTGGCCGCTGCCGTCGCCGCCGTTCCACCAGATCTCGTTGCCGTTGCCACCGCCACCGCTCGACAGGTAGTTGCAGGCGGTGAGGTTCTCGATGCTGACGCCGTCGGCCTTCCACACCTCGACGCCGTTTCGCCCGGCCGCGGTCCCGCTGCTGTCGACCGGCCCGAAGTCCTGCAGCGATGGGGTCGGATCACAGGGCATCGAGCCGCCGGAGTTGGTGCCGTCGACGACGACGTTGTTGCGGTTCATGCCGCGAAGGTGCAGGCCGGGTGTGGTGATGTAGACGCCGGCCTTGTCGGTGCCCTTCTCGTGATAGTCGCCGGGGCCGACCAGGATCCAGTCGCCTGGTTGGGCGGCGTCGACGGCCGCCTGGATGGTCGAGTAGCCTCCGGTGACGCCGTTGAAGCTGCCCACGAGGAGCACCGAGGGCGTCGCCGCGTCGGCTTGCTGGGCTCCGGCGGCGCTCACCAGGGGAAGGGCGAGCGCAGCCGCGATGAAGCGGAACCTCGGCGCCGTCATCGTCTCAACTCCCCAATGTGCCGCCCTGCGGCGCGCGTGCCATCCCAGCCCACCACCCTGAGGATTAGACGATGGGCGCGCACCGATGATTGCGCGGCCAGTAGCCGCTACGGCGCCTCCGGTGCCATGGCCTGGAGCTCGGCCTCCGCCCCCGTGGGCCGGCGGCACAGGGCGACCAGGGCCACGCCACCGAGGACCAGTGCCCCTCCGGCAAAGGTGGTCGCCGTAGGCCGCTCTCCGCGCACGGCCGCGGCGATGATCGACCCCGCCACCGGCTGGATGAGGAGCAGCGGGGTGATGTCCTGTGGGGTCAGCCGCTGAAGGCCCCAGAACCAGCCGCCGTAGGCGATGCAGGTCGCCACCAGCGCCAGGTACAGCACACCGAGCCAGCCGGACACACTCAGCCGGGGTGCGCCGGCGTGGACCGACCAGGCTGCCTCGGCGGGGAGCCACACCACCAGGCTCAGGGTGATCGCCGCCGCGGTGACGGTGAACGGCGAACCCCGGCGCATCAGCGCCGCGCCGCAGATGGTGGCCACCGACTCCAGCGCCAGCGACAGCACGACGAGCAGGTCACCGCGCGCCTGGTCGCCGCTCAGCGGATGTGGCGAGACCAGTCCCTGCTCGACCAGCACGTAGACGCCGAGCGCGCCGACGGCGATGGCGATCGCCGTGCGCGGACGCAACCGCTCACCGAGGACGAG
>DASZGL010000125.1:0-2412 GCA_035938875.1 Candidatus Dormiibacterota bacterium | reverse complement strand
ACGTGCTCACCCTTGCCGGCGACCGGATCTCCGCCATGACCCGCTTCGACAACATCGTGCTGCCGTGGTTCGGGCTACCGCGATCGCTCCCGAGCCAATAGCCAGCACCGTGCCAGGCCGTCGGCGTCCATCTCCCAGGCCGAGCTGGCAAGACGCAGAACTCGTTGCCTTCGGGGGTCGGCCATGACCATGAACCGCCGTCCTCGCAGCCGGGCGCCCGCGTTCCGCCTGCGGCGATGATCTGCACCGCCGCGGCGTTGACGTCGTCCGCGATGAGATCCCTATCCACACGGTTCGTCCCGGTCTTCGGCTCAAGGACAGACCGTCTGTGAGGCATGGTGGCGGGCGTGAACGGGCCGGCACTCGATGATGTCTCACCCGTCGCCGGAATTGCCGCGACGGCGGGGTTCTCCACGACGACAGCCGCGCAGGGTTCACGTGGAACTCCGGCGAGTGCTTCGCTGACCAGGCAGAGGCGGCAGCGCGGGTGGTGATGGGCGAAATCCCATACGACACAAGGCAGATCCCTTGCGTAGCGCACATCTGTTCGCTATACTGATCAGGCGATGTCGACCTCCGCAGCTGCACTCCTCCCGGGACCCTTCGAGGACGTCTCTGCCGCGGTGTTTCGCTACGTGTCACGCCCTCCTGACCGCGACGTGTCCTTTGACGACCTCGGGGAGCGCCTCCTCCGCAAGCGCCGGCTCATCGACATGCTCGAGCTCGACTTCGCCCTCGACGCCGCCCAGTACGACACCCTCTTCGAGTCCCAGCGCGACGACGGCGAGCGCTGGGTCGGGGACTACACGAGCTCCATCGCCTTCCTCACCAACGCCTGCCGGATGTCGCCCGGCAACGCCAGCAACGCCGTCCGCGTCGGCGAGCAGGCCGAGACTCTCCGACGCAGTGTCGAGCGCATGCAGGCCGGCGCCATCGGCTTCGCCCACCTCGCCCACATGGCACACACCTCCTTCCGACTGAGGTGGGGCGGCGGCACCCTCCTCGACGAGGAACGCCTGCTGCGCATGGCCGAGACCAAGAGCCCGCATCAGTTCGCACGCGACTGTGGACACGCCCGCCACGCAGCCGACGCCAGGCGCTTCGCCGAGGATGAGCGAGACGCGGCCACCCGCCGCTTCTTCGAGATCAGGCGCGACGGCAACGCCGACGACGGCGTCTGGGTGCGCGGCTACTTCGACCCTGCCGGCGCCGCCATCCTGGAGGCCGCCATCAAGCCGCTGTCGGAGAAGCGTGGCGCCGATGACCACCGCGCCGTCGGGCAGCGCCAGGGCGACGGGGTCGTGGAGATGTGCATGTACACCTTGAACAGCGGCGGCCAGGGCGCCACCCACCGCCAGGTGCCCCACCTGCAGGTGACCACCACCCTGGAGACGCTGCTCGCCCTCCCTGGCGCCCCCGCCGGGGAGATCAACGGCGGCCCGTTGGTCTCCTCCGCGACCGTCCGGAGCATCGCCTGCTCGGCGAACGTGCGCCGCATCCTCATGGGGCCGAAGTCGGAGGTGCTCAACGTCGGCCGCACCCGTCGCGTGCCCACCGTGGCGCAGCGCATCGCCGTCGAGGCCCGCGACCGCGGGTGCGTGTGGCCGGGATGCGACCGCCGGGGGGCGTGGACCCAGATCCATCACACCGACGAGTGGATGTCACACGAGGGACAGACCAACCTCAGCCGCCTCCGCCTGCTGTGCACGACGCACCACGACTGGATTCACGTCCACGGCTGGGAGATCGTCCTCGTCGATGGTCAGCGTGAGGTGCTGCCCATCCCGCCGCGACCGCTCGAGCCCTTCATCCGCGGGCCAGCCGCTGCGCCTGGCGGCTGACGCCGGGCAGGGCGCCGCATCGGATGAGGTGACCGCGCGGGTGCAGCGGTCGTTGTCCTTCCAGAGCATGACCCCGGCGGTTCGTGTGACGTTCAGCGACCGTCGCGTGGTTCAGGACGCTCTCTCACGATGCTGAGCTCTGGCTCTTCCCGCCCTCTGCCTCGACGGGCGCCAGCAGACTCCTTCGCATCCGCCACACTTGTTGATGCGCCGTGTCCCTACTGCCCCGATTCCGAAAGCCCAAGCGCTCGACCCTGGTCACGGGGATCTCGCCCAAAGAGGGCGGTGACTGGGTCATGACTTGGGCCACTGACGGGCTGGAACCAGATGGGTTCAGGGAGTCGAGCGCAGCGGCGGCTCTGCGGCGAGGCAATGAAGCGGTCATGCGCCTGTACGAGACCAGCGACGAGGCGGCGACGGCGGGGCTGCAGTACGCGATGTACCCCTGGGAGGGAAAGACGTCTCGCATTTTCAGGGTCTCCGAGATGCTTGACAGCGTCGAGATCCGAGATGAGGAGGCGGGCACGTGCGTAGGGCGGGGTCGAACCATCGACGACGCGATCACCGCGGC
>DASZGL010000124.1:0-4414 GCA_035938875.1 Candidatus Dormiibacterota bacterium | reverse complement strand
GTGGCGGCGTCGACGCCGGAGTGCCGGCCACCGAGCGCCAGGCGCATGACCCATTGATAGGGGATGTGCCGCAACAGCCCGATCGGTTCCAGGGCGCTGACCCTGCCATAGGACACGTGGGGGTCGGTGAAGAACGCGTTGTCGCTGCACAGGCAGATGTCGGCGTCGCCGACGAAGTACAACCCGCCACCCGCGCAGACGCCGTTGACGGCGACGATGGTGGGCAGGTCGCTGCCGCACTGACGCGGGGTGAGACGGCTGCCGATGACGCTGACCTCGGTCCATCGCGCCTCGCCGAGACGGGCACGCTCGTCGGCGGATGCATGGATGTCGACGCCCGAGCAGAAGCCGCGCTCGCCGGCGCCGCTGATCAGGGCGACGCGCACCCACGGTTCGCCGTCTGCCCAGCGCCACAGTGACTCCAGCTCGTCCTGCATGACACGGTTGAAGGCGTTGAGCTTCTCCGGCCGGTTGAGCGTCACCGCGAGGACGTGGTCGCTGACGTCGACCTCGAGAGTCGTCGCGGTGATCGGTGGAGCCGGCGCGGCGGACGCCGGAGCGGCGTCGCTCATGGTGCGTAGCCGCGCAGCTGCGGCCAGGGCGTCTCCACGGTGTCGAGGATGGCTGCCAGCCGGTCGAGGTGCACGGGTGCGTCGCCGAAGAGGAGGTCGTCGCGGCGGCTGCGGCGGAGGAACAGGTGCATGTCGTGCTCGCGCATCAGACCGATGCCGCCGAAGATCTGGTGGCCGAGAGTGCAGACGCGCCGGTACGCCTCGCCGGTCCACGCCTTGGCCATGGCCACCTCCATGGCGGCGTCCAGCCCCTCGGAGAGTTTCCACGCCGCCTGGTAGGTGATCAGTCGCGACGCGTCGACGTCTACCGCCATGTTCGACGCGTGGTGCTGCACCGCTTGGAAGGAGCCGATGCGCTTGCCGAACTGCACCCGTTCGGCGGCATAGGCGACGGCCATCTCCAGCACCGCCTCACCGGCGCCGACCATGTCGAGGCAGGCCGCGACCGCACCGCGCTGCAACAGCCCCTGCAGCGCCGTTTCGCCGCGGGATTCCTCGCCCACGATTCGCGACGCCGGGACGCGAACCGCGTCGAAGTGGATGTCGGCGCGGGCACCGCCGGCGGTGGTGCGCTGCGGGCGCAGGGTGATGCCCGGTGCCCCGGAGTCGACGAGAAACAGCGTGATCCCGTCGGCGGTGCTGCCGGTGGCGACGAGATAGGCGTCGACGCGCCCCGCCTCCTCGACGTGGCGCTTGATGCCATCGAGGACGAAATCGTCACCGTCTCGGCGCACGTGCATGCGCACCGCGGACACCTCCTCGATGCCGTCCTCCTCGGCGATGGCGGCGCTCAGCCGCACCCGGCCCTCGACGATGGCCTGCAGCCAGTCGGCGCGCAGCGCATCCGGTCCGCTGGCGGCGATGGTCATGCCGCACAGGGCAACCGTCTGCATGTACGCGGGCGGGCCCACCGCACGGCCGAGCTCCTCGAGGATCACCGCCAGGTCCATGAAGCTGCCGTCGCTGCCTCCATGGGCCGCGGCGAACGGCAAGCCGAGGAAGCCGAGCTCGGCCATCTGCCTCCACAACGCGACATCGTCGAGGTCGGTGGCCACCGAGAAATGCGTGGCCCCGTCACCGTCGGCGCCGCTGCGATTGAGGGCTCGCACCTGGGCGATGCTCAGCGACGCGGCGTCGGCGAAGACATCACGGGCGGTGCGGCGCAGCAACTCCTGCTCGTCGCTGAAGGCGAAGTTCATCTCGGTAGGCCGAGGTGGCGCTGGGCGATGACGTTGCGCATGATCTCGCTGGTGCCGCCGACGATGTTGCGCATCACGCTGCGGCGGTAGAAGCGCTCGAAGAATCCACCGTAGGGTGCATCCGGCTCCCCGGGGATCAGCTCGCCGTCGTGGCCGAGCAGCTGAACGGCCACAGTCGCGATGCGCAGCTGCAGCTCGGTGACGAAGAGCTTGACGATCGTCGCCTCCGGCCCGGGGTGTTTGCCTGTCGACTGCTGCCAGGCGACCCGGTAGGAGAACAGGCGGGCGATCTCCACCTGTGTGGTCAGTGAGGCGAGCTGGCGCCGCACGGCGACGTCGTCGTAGAGGCGCTTGCCAAGCCGCGTCGTCGTCTTCGCGTACTGGATCAGCTCCTCAACGACACGACGCAGGTCGCCGGTGACGAACATCCTCTCCAGGGCGAGCGCCGTGCTCATGATCGCGAACCCCTGGTTCTGCTCGCCGACCAGCGCGCTGCGCGGCACGCGCACGTTGTCGTAGAAGACGACGTTGGTGCGGAGGTCCATCATCGACGACAGCGGCCGGATGCTGATTCCCGGCGAGTGCAGGTCGACGATGAAGAGGGAGATGCCGCCGTGCTTGGGCGCGTCGGGGTCGGTGCGCGCGGCCAGCCAGTGGTAGTTGGCGAAGTGGGCACCGGTGGAGTAGAGCTTCTGCCCGGTGACGATGTACTCCTCGCCGTCCCACTCGGCGCGGGTCTGCAGTGACGCCAGGTCACTGCCGGCATCGGGCTCGGTGTAGCCCAGCGCGAAGTCGACCTCGCCACGGGCGATGCGTGGCAGAAACTCCTGCTTCTGCTCGGCGCTGCCGTAGATGAGCAGTGTCGGCGCCACGATGCGACCGCCGACATTGGTGCCGACCGCGCCGGGCGCTTCCGCGTAGATGAGCTCGTCGTTGAGGACGAAACGGTCCATCGCGGGACGCCCCTGGCCGCCCCACTCGGCGGGCCACGTCAGCGAGATCCAGCGACGCTCACCGAGCTTGCGAATGAACTCCTTGCCCGCAGTGGAGATTCGCTCCTCGCTCTGCGCTTCGCGCACAGCCTCGGCGCTCAGTTCGGCGGCGAGGAACTCGCGAATCTCACGGCGGAAAGTCCGCTCATCCTCGGCGATGGCGAAGTCCACCTGTCGATCACTCCAGCGACCGGGGCGGCCGGCGCGGTGCTGTGCCGCGGACTCCGTCCCCAGGGCATCCAACCGGTTTTTTTACGCATGCGTAAAATTTCCCGGCCAAGTCTAGCAGGGGACCATCGGAGGACACCAACGTTGACCCAGGGCCGAGGATGACCAGCGCAGCCGCCGCGCCCGCTGTGCCCAGCGCCGAGCCGGCGCTGGCCGGCGTCCGCGTCGTCGAGCTCGGCAGCGGCGTCGCCGCCCCCTTCTGCGCGCGCCTCCTCGCCGACCAGGGCGCCGACGTCATCAAGGTCGAGCCGCCCGGTCGCGGCGACACCACCCGTGGTCGCGGTCCCTTCGCCACCGCGTCGCCGCACCGCGACGCCGGCGCGCTCTTCCTCACTCTCAACACCGGCAAGCGCTCGGTGGCCCTCGACGCGGCGACGCCCACCGGCCGGACGCTGCTGGGCCGGCTGATGGCCACCGCCGACATCGTGGTCAGCGGGCTCAGGCCCGCGAGCGCGGAGCGGCTGGGCCTCGACGACGCCGCCATCACCGCGGTCAATCCCCGCGCGGTGCGCGTGGCCATCACCAGCTACGGGCTGAGCGGTCCCCTCCGCGACGCTCCGGCGAGCGAGTTGGCGCTTGCCTGCGCGGGCGGTCTCGCCTATCTCACCGGCGAATACGAGAACCCCCCGACCAAGCCGGCGCTGGAGCAGTGCCAGTACATGGCGGGTGCCCACGCCGCGGTCGGCGTGCTCGGCGCGCTCTGGCACAGCGAGGCGACCGGGCAGGGACAGCTGGTCGAGGTCAGCGTCCACGAGGTCGTGGCCAGCATCCTCCAGGCGAAGTTCGGCTTCTACTCCTACATGGGTGTGGTGCATCGCCGCCAGCCCAAGGGTCGCGGCGGCCTGCAGTACGCGCTCATGCCCTGCGCCGACGGTCACATCGCCCCTATGTACGTGCCCGGCGCCAACGTCGACTGGGACCTGTTCGCTGCCTTCCTCGACATCCCCGAGCTGCTCGACGAGCGCTTCGCGACACGCGCGGGAAGGATCGAGAACGCGGCCGAGCTCGACCGGCTGCTGGTGACCCGCTTCGCCGATCGCGGCAAGTACGACTGGTTCCACACCGCACAGGAGTGGCGCCTGACCTTTGGCCTGGTGCAGACGCCCGCGGAGCTGCTCGCCTGTCCCCACCTCGCGGCACGCGATTTCTGGCGCGACGTCGAGCATCCTGTCGCCGGCGCGCTGCGCATCCCGGCGCGCCTGTTCCACTCAACAGAGGCGGCCGAGCCGGCGCTGCGTCCCGCTCCCCGACTCGGCGAGCACACCGCCGAGGTGCTCAGTGAGCTCGACGTCGGCGCCGTCGATGGCGCGGCGCTGCACGCCGCGGGTGTCGCCTGATGTCCGCCGCCCGCGACCTGCCGCCGTTCGTCGGACCCGATCCGGGATCGCTTCCCGCGGACGCGGGACCGCTTCGCGGCATCCGC
>DASZGL010000123.1:0-8720 GCA_035938875.1 Candidatus Dormiibacterota bacterium | reverse complement strand
GCCCTGGTCGCCCTGCGCCGCCTGCTCACCTACGCCTATGACGAGGGTTGGATCGACGTCGAGCTGAGCCGGCACGTGGTCGTGCCGCGCTTCGTCGTCGGCGATCCCCATCCGGTGCCCACCGAGCTGGTGCCGCGGTTGCTGGCGGCGCTCCCCGGGGACTCACTGCGCGACCTCCGCGACCGCGCCCTGGTCCATCTCCTCATCGCCACCGGCTGTCGCATCTCCGAGGCAGTCGGTCTCGGCCGTTCCGACGTTCGTGCTGAGGGCTTCCGTGTCCTCGGCAAGGGTGGCAAGCACCGCACCGTCTACTGCACCGACGACGCGTTGGCGGCGGTCCAGGACTATCTGCGCCAACGCGGCCCCGATCCCAGCCCGGCGTTGTTCATCAGCGTGGCCCACGCCGACATGCCCAAGGGTCGCCCGCTGGCGCACAACAGGTTGACCACCGACGGCGCCCGTCGCGCCCTGACCGCCCTGCGCCGTCGCTTCTCCGCCGACCCGGCGCTGTTCGAGCTGATCGCCGACCTGCGCAGCCCGCACGCGGCGCGGCACACGGCGGCGACAACCCTGCTCGAGGCCACCGACGGCGACGTCCGGCTGGTCCAGGAGGTTCTCGGTCACGCCACCCTGGAGACGCTCCGGGTCTACACAGAGATCACCGACCGGCGGAAGCGGGCCGCCTACCAGCGCCTCGGTGACTACCTCCACGAGGTTGGAGCCGGTTCACGAGCCTGAGTTCATCGCTACTACTCAGTTGTGGTAGACAGACAGTCAACTATCCTCGTCTGAACTCGGTTTCCATACATTGCCCAGGACGCGCACGTCGCCGACAAGGCCAGCGACGCAGCAGTCGTGGATCTCCTCAGCGATCGGCGGGTACATCTCCAGGGCTGGTAGCGCGGCGATGGGGTGCCACTCGGCATGGATCAGCCTGCCATCCCTGCCCACGCGAAGCTCACCGCCGCGGACGGTCCCGGCGAACACCAGGTTGAGCAGATGGCGGCCGCCCGGCTCCAGCGATTCACAGACCAGGAGAAGACGAGCCAGGTCCACGTCGTATCCCGTCTCCTCGCTGAGCTCGCGACGGGCGGCTTGCTCGAGCGTCTCCCCCACCTCGACGCCACCACCGGGAAGCAGCCAGTAGGTGCGGCCGTCCTTGCGGTGCTGGACGAGGAGGATGCGCTCGCCGTCGACGAGGCAGACGGCCACGCGAATGCGGATCTGGCGAAATCGCACGCACGCATTATCTGGCCGGCCGCGCCGACCGCCGGGGTTGACTCCGAACGGGTGTTCGCCCTATCCTGGCGACAACACTGCGAACACATGTTTGGAAGGCCAGGATGATCGCCGACCTCAGCCGTCCCTACAACCGGAGGCGCCACCCCTGGGAGCGCGAGCGCCGCGTCCTCATGGCCGCCCTCGGCGCCGTGGTGGGAGCCATTTTCTTCCTCATCCTGCTGAGCGGCGTGGCCTACGGCGGCACCACCGGTGGCACGCAGACGGTCCGCGTCCAGCGGGGCGACACCGTCTGGAGCATCGCCGGCTCCCACTACAGCGACGGCGACCTCAGAGCGCGGGTCGACGACATCCTCGCCACCAACCACCTGAGCTCACCGCTGCTCGTCCCCGGCCAGCAGCTCCTCCTGCCCCCGCCGTAGCGCCGCGTCGTCGAGGCTGTCTGCGCCCGCGTGTCGCGATCACCGGGTCATGGATCCGGCCTGCGGTGGGCGCGCGTATCGGGTCGTAGAATCGCGGCCCACGACCAGCAGCCGGCCGAGCCGGTCGCGCGGTCACCGGCCGTCATCACTCCCGAGGGTACGCATGGCGACGACGACGCGCTACGACATCATCTGCCTGGGCGGAGGTACCGCAGGGATGACCGCGGCGCGGATCGCCCGCGTCCTCGGCGCCAACGTCGCCCTCGTCGAACGCGAGGAGAAGCTTGGCGGCGAATGCACCTTCTTCGGCTGCGTCCCGAGCAAGACCCTCATCGAAGCCGCGCGGCTCTTCTACCAGTTCCGCAACCACGCACCCAAGGTCGGCATCTACGCCGACAACATCCGCCTGGACTTCAACAAGCTGATGTCGCACAAAGATAACGTCATCGCTGACATCAACAGAGATGAGTCCGACGCCAGCTTCGAGGAGGTTGGCATCGGCCTCATCAAGGGGCGGGCGACCTTCCTGGGGCCGCACGAGATCCAGGTCAACGGCGCCACGTTCTCCGCGGAGCGCTTCGTCCTCGCCCAGGGGACGGACCCGCTGACACCTGCGATCGCCGGCCTCGACACCTGCCCGCACGTCACCAACGAGACGGTGTTCAGCATGGCGGCGCAGCCGAAGCGGTTGATCGTGCTCGGCGGTGGCCCCATCGGCCTCGAGCTGGGTCAGTGCTTCCTCCGCCTCGGCAGCGAGGTGGTCAGCATCGCCAAGCAGCCCCAGCTGCTTCCCCGCGAGGACCCCGAGGTCGGCAGCCTGGTCAAGTCATTCCTCGAACGCGAGGGCATGGAGCTGCACCTCGACGCCGACGCCGACAAGGTGTCCTTCGACGGGTCGACGATCACCATCGAGTTCACCGAAGGAGGGGAGCGCCGCCAGGCTCAGGGCGACCAGCTGCTCGTCGCCACCGGGCGGACGCCGCGCCTGGGGGGCCTCGGCCTCGACAAGCTCGGGGTCACCACCAACAAGCGCGGCGTCCCCGTCGACGAACGCTGCCGCACCAACCTCGCCCACGTCTGGGCCGCCGGCGACATCACCGGCCAGTACCTGTTCACCCACGCCGCCGCGCTCCAGGGCCGCGTCGCGGGGAGCAATGCGGCGGGCAAGCGCGCCAAGGCCGACTACCGCGTCCTTCCCTGGGTCACCTTCCTCGACCCCGAGGTCGCCCGCGTCGGCCTGACCGAGCCTGAGGCTCGTGCCAAGTACAAGGACGTCGAGGTGGTGCGCTTCCCCTTCTCCCGCATCGACCGCGCCCGCACCATGCTGGAGACCGAGGGCTGGATCAAGCTGGTCACTGCCGCCAAGCCGGTCATCGGTCGCGCCGCGGGTGGCGAGCTGGTCGGCGCCCACATCGTCGGAGTGCACGCCGGCGAGATGCTCCACGAGGCGGTGCTGTCGATGCAGGCCCGGACCTTTGCCGGGCGCCTCGCCCAGGCGGTGCACGCCTACCCGACGCTGGCCCTGGGGATGCAGCAGGCCGCGGGACAGCTCTTCGCCGGCGGTCGGGCTCTCTCCGAGTCCGCGCCCCTGGAGGCGATGGTCGTCGAGTAGACGGGTCCTACGGCGTCAGCACTCGGTCCCGGCGGGCGATCGCGGGCTCGTCGATGACCGGACCGCGCTCCAGCATGGCCAGCCACGCGGGTGCCCGGGGTCGCACCGGCTGCGGCGCGTCGTCGTCGTGGTCGTCGGGCGGTCCGCCGTCGTCGCCGGTGTCGCCGTCAGCCCCGTGGGGGTCGAGCAGGTGCCAGAAGACGACGCTGAACGCCGCGAAGAGCGCCAGCTTGCTGATCAGCGCCATGCACGCGCCGGCGACCTGCTGGTCCGTCATGGGGTCCATGCCCAACGCTCGCGGCGCCTTCGCGTAGCCGGCGTAGAAGGGGTGGTGCGCCAGGGCGAAGACCAGGCCGGCGAAAGTCTGGGGGATGGTGGCAAGCAGGATGTAGCCGAGCTTCATCAGCGAGGTCATGCTCGAGCGTCCGCTGCCCCCAGGTGCGACGATCGGCCACCAGAAGATCAGCGAGACCCCGAGCAGGCTGGCCTGCTGCACCGAGTAGAGCTCCTCGTGGTCGAGACAGGCCTGGTAGATCACCGGCGCGTGCCAGCCGAAGAAGACGAGGTTCACCAGGACGATGGCGACGCCGGGATAGACCAGCCCCGTGCCCACCCGGCGAATCCATGCCGGCAGCCGTGGCTGATCTCCCCGCGGTGGCAGGGCGAGGAGCAGCAGCGGTGGGGCGAAGCCCATCACCATGGTGACCTGGACCAGGTGGGCGGCGAGCAGGTAGTGCGCCGCGACCGTCGCCAGCGGGGAGACGAAAGCGACAGCCAGCAGGAGGAGGCCGATGCCGGCGTAGCCGAGCCGCAGAGGTGACGCCGGCAGTCCCCGGGACCGTGATGCGAGCTGGCGCTGGGCGACGACGGCGGCGGATGTGACCAGGGTGCCGAGCAGGATCGGACTGAGTGTCAGCGCGGTCGCGGCCGGCGGGGTCATCCCGCCGAACCGTAGCAGGATCGTCTTGACGCCAACAGTGGCAATGCGCCAAGGTTGGGAGCCCGACGCGAAGGCGTCAATTGACGCAAGGATATGCAGTCCATGACCGGGCACAACGCGACGCCCATCCAGCTGACGCAGCGCACCTCTCGGCCGGCATCCCGGCTGCTCGACGACCTGGTGATGCTCGACGTTCCCGGCGCCTGGGTCACCGAGCGCGGGAGCACCTACCTGGTCTTCTCGCCGCGCGAGAAGGAGCGGTACACCACCGGCCGCGCGGCTACCCTCACGGTCATCGCGGTCTTCGCCATCCTCATCCTGACGGCGGTTTCCGCGCTGTTCATCGCGCTGCTGCCCCTGGCGGCGCTGCCCCTGGCTCCGCTTCTCTTCCACGACCAACCGCTGCTCGCCGTCGGAGCCATGAAGGACGACGCCGGTGTCACCAGGGTGACCGTCCACGGCCAGGCGTGGGGCGACCTTGCCGTTGTTCTCGACGCCTACCTGGCTCACCTTCCCCAGCCTCCCGAAGCGGCGGAGGAAGCGCCGACTGCGGGGCGTCGCGAGCCTGTCGCGGTGGGAGCGGCCGGCGGCTGGCCCGGTAGCCAGGATCTCGACGGCTCCTGACCCGCGGCGCCGGCGGTGTCGCCTTCGTGATGGCCTTGCATGGCTGGGCTCGGTCTGCACCTACGATTGCAGGAACGAGCGGTCGAAGCAGTTGACGACGTGCCGCGCTGGACATGCGGTCAACGAGGACTGTGCAGGTCGGTGCCGCGCATGAGGAGGTGAGGCGAATGCAGGGGCTGATGATGGACATCCCGCTGACCATCCCCCGCTTCATCGTCTCCCGCGCCGAGCGTGTCTTCACCGAGCGCCCCGTCGTCGCCCGCGTCGGTGAACACGTGCATCGGACCACCTGGGGCGAGACAGCGAGGCGCGCGCGCCGGCTCGCCGGTGCGCTTCGCGACATGGGTATCCGCCCCGGCGACCGGGTGGCGACCTTCGCCTGGAACACCCACCGCCACCTCGAGGCCTATCTGGCCGTGCCATCGATGGGCGCGGTGCTGCACACCCTCAACATCCGCCTCTTTCCCGAGCAGGTCGCCTACATCGTCGACCACGCCGACGACAGCATCGTGCTCTGCGACCGCAGCCTGCTCGCTACCTGGCGGAGCATCGAACCACGGCTGGATCACCGGCGGCCGGTGATCGTCCTGGCCGACAGCGACGACACCTCACAGGACGGTGACGCGCCCGACTATGAGTCGGTCATCGCCGCCGCTGAGCCGTTGGAGTGGCCCGACATCGACGAGGACCAGGCGGCGGCGATGTGCTACACGAGCGGGACCACCGGCAATCCCAAGGGTGTCGTCTACAGCCACCGCAGCACGGTGCTGCACAGCTTCGGCCAGGGGCTCAACGCGGCCTCGGGGCTCACCGCGCGCGACGTCGCCCTCGCCGTGGTGCCCATGTTCCACGCCAACTGCTGGGGCATTCCCTACACCTCGGCGATGGTCGGTGCATCCCTGGTCCTGCCCGGACGCGACCTCACTCCCGCCGGCCTGTGCTCGCTCATCGAATCGGAGCGCGTGACCTTCGCAGCCGGGGTGCCCACCATCTGGCTCGGCGTCCTCGAGTACGCACGGCGCGAGCACCCCGACCTCTCGTCGCTGCGCGAGACACTCGTCGGCGGCTCGGCGGTGCCTCCGGCGCTCTCCGCCGCCTTCAAGAACGAACTCGGCGTCCCCATCGTCCAGGCTTGGGGGATGACCGAGACCAGCCCGCTGGGATCTGTCTCGCGACTTCCTGCCGAGGCTGGCGAGAACCCGTCGGAGGATGTCTGGCGCTACTACGTCACCTCCATCGGCCAGGCCATGCCAGGCGTCGAGATCCGCATCGTCACCGAGAGCGGCGAGGAAGCCCCGATGGACGGCGAGACCATGGGCGAGATCCAGATCAGGGGGCCCTGGATCGCCAGCGCGTACTACGGTGGTGAGGGCGGCGACGAGAAGTTCGTCGACGGCTGGCTGCGCACCGGCGACGTCGGCACCATCGACCGCCTCGGATACCTGCGCATCGCCGACCGCACCAAGGACCTGGTGAAGTCGGGCGGCGAATGGATCTCCTCGGTGGAGCTGGAAGGCCTTCTGATGGCCCATCCCGACGTCCTCGAGGCCGCGGTGATAGCCGTCCCCCACCCCAAGTGGGACGAACGGCCGCTGGCCTGCGTCGTACCCCGGCCCGAGGCCCGCGGCCGGCTCACCGCGGATGAGCTCATCGACTACCTGCGTCCCCTGGTGGCCCGATGGTGGCTCCCCGATGCGGTGGTCTTCATCGACGAGGTCCCCAAGACCAGCGTCGGCAAGTTCGACAAGAAGGTTCTGCGTGCCCAGTTCACGTCGATCCCGGCAGAAAGCCGAGCCGTTTGAGGTGACGCGCCGAGCAGGGAGGCGCCAGGCTGCCGCGCTGCCGCTGCTGTCGATCATCGGCCTCGCCGGATGCGGCAGCGGCACCTCGACGACGGCGACCGGATCCGGAAGTCTCCCGCCGACGACTCCGGCGGTGACGTCGACGAGCACCACGACGACGGCCACCTCGACGGCGACGGCGCAGCCGACGCACGTGCTCTGGGTCACCCAGGGAGCCGGCGCCCAACAGATCCGCGCCGTCGATCTCAGCGGCGCCGGCGCGCATACCGTGGCCAGCATTCCGGCTGACGCCGTCGTGCTCGGCGCCGGCCGCGCGCGGGTGGCCGTGGCCTGGTCCGACCACACCATCCACATGATCGACATCGCCTCAGGTGTGTCAACGACGTACGACGGCGGTGGTGACCAGCTGTTCGGCGGCGCGTTCAGCCCCGACGACAGTCAATTCGCCTACGTCGTGGTGACCTCATCGCCGCTTGGTGGCTCGCTGCGTGTGGTCGCCCTGGCCAGCCACTCGGTTACCACGCTGCGAACCTTCAGCGGCAACCCCCTCGACGTTCCCACCGTCTGGGCCTCCGACGCTTTCGCCGGAACGGCCATCGTCGCCTTCGCCGACGCCGGGCCTCAGGCCGCAGTCCGCATGGATCCGCACAACGGCAACCGTCTGGCTGTCTCCAACACCGCGGGATCGACCGGACCTCATTTCAGCCGCGACGCCCTACACGCCGGCGACGCCATCCACAGCGCTCTCGGTGACGACGCGGACGCAGCACCCGGACCGGGTCCGCAGGGCCCGTTCAACACGCTGCGCACCTTCACCGTCGGCTCAGCACCGACCTCCGTCCTCCAGGAGGCGCATCACAACATCGGCATCATGGCCGTCAGCGACGACGGCACGGCCATTGCCTGGTACGACGACAGCGCCGCGGGCGGCTTCGCCGGGATCAGCCTGAACGACAACTTCGGTTTGCTGCTGCTGCACAGCGGGGTGAAGACCAACCTGCACCACCTCGACGGGCGCTTCGACGCCGGCGTCTTCACCCACGACCAGTCGCTGGTCGTCGCCAAGCACTCAGGCTCGGCGGAGATGCTCCAGCTGTTCGCCAACGGCCATGACGGCGTCACCATCGACAGCGTCACGCCGGCGTCCGGCGCAGGGCAGGTTGCGCTCTTCTAGCTCAAGTAGCTCAGCGGAGTACGCGGACGACGGCGACCACGACCCCTTCGATCTGCACGTCGCGCGCGTAGATCGGCTCCATGGAGCTGTTCTCGGGCTGCAGGCGAACCCTGCCTGACTCCCGGAAGAAACGCTTCACCGTCGCCTCGTGCTCGCCGGTCTGCTCGTTCTCGATACGGGCGACGACGATCGCTCCGTTGGGCGCCTCACGCTGCGGCCGGACGACGACCATGTCGCCATCGTTGATGCCGCATTCGATCATGCTGTCGCCGCGCACATGCAGCGCGAAGGCATCGTCGCCCCCGGCGATCTCAGCTCCCAGCGCCAAGCGGTCTTCGATGTTCTCCTCGGCGAGGATGGGACCTCCGGCGGCGACGCGTCCGACCAGCGGCACCGACACCACGTGTACGCGGCTGTTGGCTGCCTGGTCGGCGCCCACGACCTCCACCGTCCGCGACTTGGTCGGGTCGCGGCGAATGTGGCCCTTCTGCTCGAGTGCGTTGAGGTGGTTCTGTACGGTCGATGACGAGCTCAGGCCCACCGCCTGGCCGATTTCGCGCACCGTTGGCGGGTAGGCGTGCGTCCTCGCGTGCTCTCGGAGAAAGTCGAGGATCTCCCGCTGCCGCGGGTTCAGTCCGTCAGCCATGGAAAAGTCCTCTTTGCGCTGGCGTCGCGACTGTAGCACGGTTCCGGCAGAAACGCAAACTAATGTTCGGGGGGCTTCAGTTGGCCCTGCGGGACCTGGCCGGTGGGTCGCCAACTGCGAGAATGTCGCGCCGTGACCGCGGCCCAGCCGACCGCATACCGAGTCGCCGAGCGCCTGCCAGCATGGGCTTTCCCGCTGGTCACGAGCGCGTCGCTGCTCCTCGGCGCGGTGGTGGTCATCCGCGGTGCGAGTGCGTTCGTG
>DASZGL010000122.1:0-29519 GCA_035938875.1 Candidatus Dormiibacterota bacterium | reverse complement strand
GTTCGTGCCGGTGACCATCCAGGGCACGGCTCGGGTCATCGAGGACGACCTCCACGACGGCTGGGCCGGGGTGCTGCCGCTGTGGCTGGCCAAGGAACCGGGCGTTCGCAGTCTGTTGAAGCTGCGCTTCGGCTTACCTCTGTTCTGGGAACGTGCCGTCATCGAGATCACCCCGACACGGGTGATCTGGTGGCCGGATGGCGACACCTCTGCGGAGCCGGAGGTGATCGGCATCGCCCAACCGGTTGTCGCATGAGACTTGATGTCGCGCTGAGCAGGCTGGATCAGTTCAGCCACGCGGTGATCGTCACCTGCGACGCCAACGGTCATCCCCTCAACGTCGCCACCCGTTTCTCCTACGACGGCGATGCCCTCGAGCTGCAACCGGTGAATGCGGGCACAGCACTCTCGGGCGATGCGCGGGATGCCCGCATCCTGGTCAGCAGCGTGCGTCCGCGACCGGGATACGGATACGACCAGCGCAAGTACATGGAGTTCGCGGGAACGCTGGAGACGTCACAGCCCCGCTGGCGATTCCGCCCCAGGGCGGCGCGAGGCTGGAGCGAGAAGGACGTTCCCTTCATCGAGCTGTGCGAGCGCGCGCTGCCCCAGGCGCGGCGCTACCTGGCCTCACTCAGCCGAGACCGTGGCATCGAGGTGAAGCCACGCATGAGTCTCGGCTGGCGGTTTTTCCTGGCGACGCGGCTGCCGTTTCTCACCGCGACGCTTGTTCCTGTCGCGCTCGGCATCGCCGTGGCCGGCTCGGAGCATCACTTCGCCCTCGGCCTTGCGCTGCTGACTCTCCTCGGCGGCATCGCCGTGCACCTCGGACTCAACGTCGCCAACGACGTCTTCGACGCGATGAGCGGCGCCGACGAGGCGAACACCACACCGACGATGTTCAGCGGTGGCTCGCGAGTGATCCAGTACGGGCTTGTCAGCCTTCGCCAGATGGCGCTTCTCTGCGCGGCGTGCTACGCCATCGCCATCGCCGTCGGCCTGGTGTTGGTGGCCATGACCGGTGCCGGCCTACTCTGGATCGGCGTCGCCGGCATCCTCATCAGCTGGTTCTACACCGCGCCGCCGCTTCGCCTCGTTCACCACGGACTCGGCGAGCTCGCTGTGGCCCTCGGCTTCGGACCCATCATGGTCCTCGGCGCCTATTACGTGCAGACGCAGCAGTATTCGCTCAAGCCGTTCGTGCTCAGCATCCCGGTGGCGCTGCTGGTCATGCTCATCCTCTACGCCAACGAGATCCCCGACCGCATCTCCGACGCCAAGGCGGGCAAGCGCACGCTCGTCGTCCGCTTGTCGAAGCCCGCAGTCGTCCGCGGCTACGAGGTGTCGGCGGCTCTCGCCTACATCGCCTGCATCGTCGGTGCGGCCACCCGCGTGGTGCCGTGGACCACGCTCATCGCCCTGCTCACCGTCCCCCTGGCGGTCAAGACTGCGCGTGGCCTGCGCGACAACTACGACCAGCCGTACGAGGTGATGCCGGCGCTGCAGAACAACGTCATCCTCCACTTCGCCACCGGGTTGCTGCTGGTTGCGGGAACGCTCATCGGAATCGCCGTCGGCTGACGGGACAGCACGCGCGGGCGCTGTGACCGACGACGACTGGTGGCGCGACGCCGTCATCTACCAGGTCTACTGTCGCTCCTTCGCCGACTCCGACGGCGACGGCGTCGGCGACCTGCGCGGCATCATCGACCACGTCGATCACCTCGCCTGGCTGGGCATCGACGCGATATGGCTGAGCCCGACCATGCCTTCGCCCGACGTCGACTGGGGCTACGACATCAGCGACTACCTCGGCGTGCACGCCGAGCTGGGAACGCTCGCCGACCTCGACGAGCTCATCGGCGTCGCCGGTTCTGCGGGCATCCGCGTCCTGCTCGACCTCGTCCCCAACCACACCAGCACCGCGCATCCCTGGTTCACCGAGTCGCGCGCCTCGCGCACGGCACCGCGCCGCGACTGGTACGTCTGGGCCGACCCCGAACCGGATGGTGGCCCACCCAACAACTGGAAGGACTTCAGCGGCGCACCGGCGTGGACACTCGACGAGACCACGGGACAGATGTACCTGCACAACTTCTTCGTCGAGCAGGCCGACCTCAACTGGTGGAATCCCGAGGTGCGCGCAGCGTTCGACGGCATCCTGCGCTTCTGGTTCGACCGCGGCGTGGCCGGGTTCCGCATCGACACCGCGCAGCTGATCGTCAAGGACACGCGGCTGCGCGACAATCCGCGGGCACGGGCGAGCGATCACCGCCTCGTCCAGCTGCGCGGTCAGCGCGAGGTGTTCAGCGGCAACCGACCCGAGGCCCACGCGGTGCTCCGCCGCTGGCGGCGCATCGCCAACCGCTACTCACCGCCACGCCTGCTGCTCGGCGAGACCTTCTTCTTCGACGTCGCCCGGCTGGCCCGCTTCGTTCGCGACGACGAGATCCAGCTGGGGCTGAACATTCCCTTTCTCTTCACCCCGTTCGACGCGGCGTCGCTGCGCGACCTGGTCGAGGCGACGGATCGCGCCCTGCCGGCGCCGGCGTGGCCGTTGTGGACCGGGTCCAACCACGACGTGCCGCGATTTCCCAGCCGCTGGTGTGGCGACGACGCAGCGCGCGTTCGCTGCGCCCTGATCATGCTGCTCACGCTGCGGGGCACGCCGCTCCTCTACTCCGGCGACGAGATCGGCTTGGGCAACGTGCCGATACCGTCGGGCGCACGCCGTGATCGCCTGGGCCGCGACGGCGTGCGCACGCCGATGCGCTGGCGACCCGGTGGCAACGCCGGGTTCACGGGTGACGGCGTCATCCCGTGGCTGCCGATCGGTGATGACGGCGCCGCGAGCGTCGCCGAGCAGCGCGCCGACCCCGGCTCGCTTCTCCACCTCTGTCACGACATCATCGGCCTGCGACGGAGCGGCGAGGATCTGCGCCGCGGTGGGTACGCGAGCTGCGCATCCGCCGACGGCGCGTGGGTGTATCGCCGCGGAGCCGGCACGTTGGTGGCGCTCAACCTCGCCGACCATGTGACCAGCGTCGACGATGTGCAGGGATCCGTGGCCGTCGGCAGCGACCGAGCCCGCGACGGCGAGGGCATCGGGGGAAGGCTGAAGCTCGGCCCCTGGGAGGCCGTCATCGTCACGCTGAATCGCAGCGCCGCGAGCTGATCTCGGCGGCGGTTGGGCTCAGCGCAGGCGGCGGCGCACCGACCGCGTCTGCAATATCGCCCAGGTGCCCCCGGCGATCAGGGCGACGCCGATGGCGCCCATGAGGACGAGCAGGCAGACCTCGAGAGCGCCGGCGACCCCTTCACCGATGTGCCGGGCGAGGATGGACATCAGCCAGCCGTAGACGATGGCGACGGCGACGACGACGGCCAGGTTCGCCACCAGCAGGGCCACATGGCCGACGCCGGCGGCGGCGCGTTCGCCGGCGACGACGCCGTGGTCCTTGTAGGGATTGACGAGGAGCGGGGGATCCGGGCGCTGTGGCTCCATCGATTCGAGTGTACTCCGGCCCGCAACCGGCCCCAGCGGGGCGACTTGCCATTCGGCACCGCTTGATGTAACTATGTAACTATGAAATTCCAGCAAGCCTCCCAAGCTCCTCCCCTCTCCGCCTCCGAAGCCGCCGCCTGGTTCGCCGGGCGCATCCCCGAGGGCTGGTTCTCCGGCCCGCCCACCGTTGTCGCCGACAGCGAGGAGATCCTCGTGGTCGGCACCCTTCCCGATGTCGAGCTCGGCAAGGACGCCACCGACGCCGAACGTGCAACCGCCCGCGGCGCGCGGATCAGCGGCTGGCGCGAGGACACGCGTGACCAGCGCGTCCGCATCGCCCTGGACGCCGAGCACCGATTCGCGCGCAAGGTGTCCTGGGGCGCCGAGTGTGGCGATGTCCGTGAGCACTTCACCACCGTGAGCATGCCGGTGATGACCCGGCTCCGCATGCAGGATCGAGCGGTGCTCGACACCCTCATCGAGTCCGGCGTCGCCCGCAGTCGCAGCGAGGCGCTCGCCTGGTGCGTGCGCCTGGTGGGCAAGCATCAGTCGGACTGGATCCAGAGCCTGCGCGATGCGCTATCGCACGTCGAGAAGGTTCGCGCCGAAGGACCGGAGCAGGCCTGACATGGCGGCGCTCGACGCTACGGAGGTCCAGGCGCTCGACGCCTATTCGACCACTGTCATCGGTGTTGCCGAGCGGCTGACCCGATCGGTCGCCAGCCTGCGGGTGATCACCGGCGGCCGCGGCGGCCGGCGCACCGGCGGGACTGGCTCGGCGGTGACCATCAGCCCTGACGGGTACCTGCTCACCTCGGCGCACGTGGTCGCTGCCGCGCCGGGTGGCGAGGCGGTGTTCGTCGACGGCAGCGAGCTCCCCTTCACCGTGGTTGGTCGCGACCCGCTGAGCGACCTCGCCGTGGTCCGAGTCCAGGCTTCGGATCTCGCCGCCGCCGAGCTCGGCGACGCCGACCGCCTGCGCGTCGGCCAGCTGGTCGTCGCCGTCGGCAATCCCATGGGCTACTCAGGGTCGGTGACGGCGGGCGTTGTCAGTGCCCTGGGACGCTCTGTGGTCACCCGGGCAGGCTCGGTGACGCGGGTCGTCGAGGACGTCATCCAGACCGACGCCGCACTCAACCCCGGCAACTCCGGCGGTGCGCTCGCCGATTCGCATTCCCGCGTCGTCGGCGTCAACACCGCCGTCGCCGGCATCGGCCTCGGCCTCGCCGTGCCCATCAACGCCACCACGCAGCGCATCCTCGGCGCCCTCATCGCCGAAGGTCGGGTGCGACGCGCCTACATGGGCATCGCCGGGGGGACACGCGCTCTACCGCAGCGCGCCGCACACTTCGCCGGTCACCCGCATGGACTGGAGGTCGTCGAGGTCGTCGAGGGCAGTCCGGCGATGGCCGCAGGGCTGCGACGCGGCGACATCATCGTCTCCGTTGACGGCACTCCACTGCAGACCGCCGGCGCGCTGCAGCGGCTGATGACCGCAGAGGCCATCGGCCGTCCGCTGGCAGTCCGCGCGCTGCGTGACGACCGCGCCGTCGACATCATCGTGACACCCGTCGAGCTCAGCGCAGCCGCCTGACGGCGAGCACGCCCGGTGGGCGGACGGCGGCAGCTGTCTGCGCTCCCCTCAGCATCGCCACGCGTGGCACGGCAACGCGCATCAGCACGATCCAACTGACCATCGCCAAGGCGACCCCGGCGACGACGTCGATGACGTAGTGCTCACCCAGGTACACCACGCTGAACCACACGGCCACGCACCACGCCAGGGCGATCCACGCCCCGCGCGGGAAGACGGGCCTCAACGCGAGGTAACCGAGAAACGGGAAGGCTGCGTGCAGCGACGGGAATGCGGCCACCTGGTTGGCGTTGAGTGAGTTGTAGTAGGGACTCACCGCGCTGGGCAGAGTGGTCCCGAGGATCCTGCTGAAGCCGCTGACAGCACCGTGGTCCTGCGCGTACCACGGCGGTGCGGTGGGCACCAACAGGAAGACGACGAACGCCGCGAAGGCCATGGCCAGCAGCGCAGTGGTGAAGCGAAGGAACTGCGTGCGGTCGACGATCCAGAGCAGCATGCCGACGATCAAGGGAAAGGCGAAATGGCCGAAGTACGCGATGGTGGCCGCGTCGTCGATGACCTCGGTGGCGCCACCACGGTGCAGCCAGTCCTGGAGAACCGCCGTCGGCAGGTGTCCACCGAAGAGCCACGTCTCGACGTTTGCCAGGTCGGCGACGTGAGGGGCGAAGCCGGTCTTGGGTGCGATTCCGCGCATCGCCTCCCAACCCATGAAGATCGCCACGAAGGGGACCCAGTCACCGACGAAGCGTAGAAAGCGACCGCTCACCAGCGCCGCCGGCACCATCATGAGGACGAGGTAATCGGGCGACACGGAAATCCCTCGCCAGATCATGATCCCGGAGGCGAGACTCAGGTAGGCGACCGCGATGGCGGCGAGCGGTCCGGGGCGGCGCACTGCCCAGAACCTGCGGGTGGCCGAGGGATCGCCGTGCTGTGCGGACTTTGCCGTCACCACGCCGGCCACTACAGCACCAGCTCGGCTGCGATGCGCATCACTTCGGAAGGACCGGTGACCAGCACCGTGGTGAGCAAAGAGCCCTTCCACATCCCGATCTCCTCGCGGAGCTTGGCGATGGGGCCGACCAGGGCGATCTCCTCAACCAGCCTCGTGGGAATCGCCGCGGCGGCCTCGGCCTTTCGCCCGGCGAGATAGAGGTCCTGCACCGTGGTCGCCGTCTCCTCGTAGCCCATCCGGGCGAACACATCGAAGTGGAAATTCCTGTCCCGAGCGCCCATCCCGCCCATGTACAGCGCCAGGAACGGACGCACCGCGTCGGCGCACGAGTCGACATTATCGCCGACGATGATCGGCACCAGTCCGAAGATCTCGAAGTCACCGGCGCCGCGACGCGCGCCCTGACGGGCGAATCCCTCGGCGAGCGATGTGCGGTAGACGGCGTCGTGCCGTGGTGCGTAGAAGAAGGAGATCCAGCCGTCGCAAAGCTCCGCCGCAAGGGCGACGTTCTTGGGCCCTTCGGCGGCGAGAACGATGGGCAGATCGGCGCGCAGTGGATGCACCGTCGACTTCAACGCCTTGCCCAGCCCGGTGCCTCCCCGGTACGGCAGCGAGTAGTACTCGCCGCTGAACTCCACCGGACCGTTTCGGGCAAGGATGGCACGAACAATGGCGACGTACTCCCGCGTTCGCGACAAGGGCTTGCCGAACTCCTGCCCGTACCATCCCTCGACGACCTGCGGTCCGCTCACCCCCATCCCCAGGATGAAACGACCACCGCTCAGGTGATCCATGGTCAGCGCGGCCATCGCCGTCGCTGCCGGAGTTCGCGCCGACATCTGGATGATGCCGGTCCCCAGGCGTAGCCGGGTGGTCGCGGCGCCCCACCACGCCAGCGGGGTGAGCGCATCGGAGCCGTAGGACTCCGCCGTCCACAGCGAGTCGAAACCCAGCCGCTCTGCTTCGGCGAGCTGTTCGACGACTCCGGCGGGAGGACCGGATCCCCAGTAGCCCGTCGACAGGCCGAGCTTCATCGGGCGAACTCCTCGGGGCTGGTGCCGGGTCGCCACGGTAGCGCAGCGGCCGCCTCACAGGTCTCGCCACAGCGGGCCTCAGAGGTGGTTGCGCACCTCCCAGAGCTCGGCATAAAAACGCCGGTCGGTGGTCGTCTCCAGATAGGCGACACCCAGCGAGCCGCCCGTCCCGGGACGTGTGCCGATGGCCCGCGCGGCCATCAGCATGTGCCGGAATCGCCACATGGCAACGCTCTCGTCGTGGTCGCAGAGCAGCTCGGCGACGGCGTGCAGACAGGTGCGCTGTGCATCGTGGAGATGATCGCGGTACAGGGTGACGAGCGCGTTGCGCCGCGCGTCCGCGCCGTTGTCACCGACGGGCATGTCCAGCCCCTGTGCCCGAGCCGCGGCGCAGAACGCATCCCAGAGTGTTGCCCCGCCAGGGTCCCCTCCCGCGGTCGCGGAGTCAGCACCACCGCCAGCCACGCCCCCGGAGATGCGCTCGATGGCGCGGAACTGCGTCGACTGGAATCCCGAGGCCGGCGCCAGGGGATCACGGAACGTGAGGAAGTCCTCGGGTCCCATCGTCTCGAGCACGCCGAGCTGCTCGATGAGCAGGTGCTCTATCGCGACGACGCGCCGCATCGGCTTCAGCGCCGCGTGCGCGATCCCGCCGAGAAGCGCATCGCGGGCGCCGATCAGCTCGCTGACGATGACCTTGAACCAGAGCTCGTACACCTGGTGGACGACGATGAAGAGCAGCTCATCGGGCGCCCCGGGGGTCAGCGGCCGTTGCAGTTGGAGGAGATCGTCGATGAGCAGGTAGTGCTGGTAGTCGGTGCCCCCGTCCATGAACGCAGGATGGTAGCCCGTGGGGCCCGGTGAAGCTGTCGCCGCAGCCCCTCTACCATCACCGCCATGGAACGCGCAGTCGTCGACCGGCTGATCGCTGCGGTGGGCGCCGGCGCGGTGCTCACCGAGCCCGCGGCATTGCGCGCCTATGAGTGCGATGGCCTCACCGGCTACCGGGTCATCCCCGCAGCGGTGGTGCTGCCCTCGTCGACCGAGGAGGTTGCCGCGGTGGTGCAGGCGTGCCACCGAGCCGGTGTGCCCTTCGTCGCACGCGGGGCCGGCACCGGCCTGAGCGGTGGCGCGCTGCCCGTCGCCGAGGGAATCGTCATCAGCCTGGCCCGCATGCGCACCATCCTCGACGTCGACATCGCCGCCGAACGTGTCACCGTGCAGCCCGGAGTCAGCAACCTGGCGGTCAGCGACGCCGTGGCATCGTGGGGGTACTTCTATGCACCCGACCCTTCGAGCCAGGCGGTGTGCAGCATCGGTGGCAACGTCGCCGAGAACAGCGGCGGCGCCCACTGCCTGAAGTACGGCTTCACATTGCACCACGTGTGCGGGGTGACGCTGGTCACCGCCGACGGTCGCATCGCGCGCATCGGCGGCAAGGCTCCCGATGCCCCCGGTCTCGACCTGTGCGCCGCCATCGTGGGCAGCGAGGGCACCCTGGGCATCGTCACCGAGGTGGTGCTGCGCATCGTGCCCCGACCGCAGGCGGTGCTCACCATGCTGGCTGCCTTCGACTCGATGGCGGCGGCGGGAAGCGCAGTGTCAGAGATCATCGCCGCAGGCATCGTCCCGGCCGCCGTCGAGATGATGGACCGGCTCACCCGCGAAGCAGCCGAAGCAGCCGTGGGCGCAGGCTACCCCGACTGCGAGGCTCTGCTGCTCGTCGAGGTCGACGGCCCACAGCTCGAGACCGGCGCAGTTGGTGCCGCCGTTGACAGCATCTGCCGCGGCTGCGGCGCCACCGAGATCCGCAGCACCGAGGACAGCAGCGAACGAGCTGCGATGTGGCGGGGCCGGCGTTCGGCGTTCGCCGCCATGGGCAGGGTGAGTCCCAGCTACTACGTGCAGGACGGCGTCATCCCGCGAACACGACTGGCAGATGTCCTCGACGGAATCCAGCTGCTCGAGAATGAATACGGGCTGCGCGTCGGTAACGTCTTCCACGCCGGCGACGGAAACCTGCACCCCCTGGTGCTCTACGACGCCGCGATCCAGGGGGAGTCAACACGCGCCCTCGAGCTGGCCGGCCGCATCCTCGATGTCTGCCTGGCCAGCGGTGGATCGATCACCGGCGAGCACGGCGTCGGCGTCGACAAGGCGTGCCAGATGCCCAAGATGTTCAGCGAGGGCGCCCTCGAGGTGATGGCGCGGCTGCGCGCGGCCTTCGATCCGTCCGGCCTGTGCAACCCCGGCAAGGTGCTGCCGACGCCGAGACTCTGCGGCGAAGTCCCCGGCGTCTACCGCGCGCATCCGCTGGAGCGGGCCGGGCTTGCCGAGCGGATGTGAAGACAACAGAAGCGGCGCTGCCGGCGTTCGTCGACCTCGTCGGCGAGAAGTGGGTCCGCGACGCCACGGCGGCCGATGCTGTCGCCGGCGTTCAGCCGGCTCTTGTCGTGGCGCCGGAAGACGAGGATGGCGTTGCCGCCGTGCTCCGTCTGGCGACACGCGATGGTCTTGCGGTCGTCGTTCGCGGCGGTGGCACCAAGCTCGATTGGGGCCGGCCGCCGCGTCGCTGCGACGTGGTGCTGTCCACCGAGCGGTTGACCGCGCTTGTCGAGCACGAGCCCGCAGACCTCATCTGCGTGGTGCAGGCCGGGATGCAACTGGCGACTCTCCAGCGCAGGCTACTGGCAACAGCCGGACACCGCCAACAACTGATGCTCGACCCGCCCCCACCGGGACCGCAGACCGTCGGCGGCGTGCTCGCCTGCAACGCGGCCGGTGGCCGGCGCACGCGCTACGGGACGCCGCGAGACCTGGTGATTGGCGCCCGCTTCGTTCTCGCCGATGGGACCATCGCCCACAGCGGTGGCAAGGTGGTCAAGAACGTCGCCGGCTACGACATCGCCCGGCTGCTCTGCGGCTCGCTGGGGACGCTCGCGGTCATCACCCAGGCGGCATTCCGACTGCATCCTGTCCCGCAGGCAGAACGGACCGTCGTCGCCGAGAACGTTTCGGCAACGCGCCTTGCCGAACTCGGAGACGCCCTGCGCACGGCTCCGGTGGTGATCGGCGCTGCCGACGTGCTCTGGCCCGACGGCCTGCTCGCCGTCCGCGTCGAGGGCACCGAGGAGTCAGCCGATGCCCAAGCGGCGACGCTCGCCGCGCAGCTCGGCGGCAGGGTCCTCGATGAGAGCGACGCGCGCCTGTTGCAGAAGAGCATGCGACACGCGCCTTGGCAGGGCGACGGCACCATCGTCGGTGTCGGAGTTCCTCGTTCGCGTATACGCCAGCTGCTCGACATCTGCTCCGACTTTGCCGCCAGCGCGGTGATCCGACCGTGCGTCGGCACAGCGCAGGCGCTCGTCCCCACCGACAGCGACGTCGTCATCCGCTTCCGCGCGGCGGTGACCGGTGTCGGCGGCCACCTCACCGTCCATCGCGGTGGTGGGGCAATCGGCGACGCGGCCTTCGGCGATGCCGACGAGACAGCCGTCGAGCTGATGCGCGCGGTCACGTCACGCTTCGATCCGACCGCGACGCTGAGCCCCGGGCGCCATCTCGGGAGCGTGTGACCGGTGTCGCTCCGCACCGCACCTCCGCCGGCATTCGACTCGCTGCGCCCTCCAGAGGCAGAGGTCATCGCCGACTGCGTGCACTGCGGCTTCTGCCTCCCCGCATGTCCCACCTATCGCCTCTGGGCCAACGAGGCGGACTCACCCCGCGGCCGGATCCATCTGATGGACGCCGCGCTGCACGGTGAGCTGGCGCTTAGCCCAGAGCTGGCGGGGCACTGGGACGCGTGCCTCGGTTGCATGGCCTGCGTGCCCGCCTGTCCGTCGGGGGTGCGCTTTGACCGGCTGATCGAGCGCACCCGGCAGCAGGTGGAGCGACGTCTGCGACGCCCGCTTGGGCAGCGATTGCTGCGCAGCGCACTGTTCGCCGTGCTCCCGCATCGACGCCGCGTTCGCGCCGTGGCGTATGCGCTGATGGTCTATCGGTCCGCCGGTGTGGAGCGACAGTTGCGACGTCCGATTGTGCAGAGGCACCTTCCCGAGTCTCTGCGCACCGTGCAACGGCTCGTCCCACCGGTGACCGCCGCGTCCCTGCGCAGGGTCACCCGTCGCCACGTGGCGGCGATGGGCCGGCGTCGGGCACGCGTCGTGCTGCTCGAGGGATGCGTCCAGGGTGCGATGTTCAGCGAGGTCAATGCGGCGACGGCGCGTGTCCTGGCGGCGCACGGATGCGACGTCGTCGTTCCCGTGGGACAGGGGTGCTGCGGTGCCCTCGAGCTTCACGCCGGCCGCGAGTCGGCCGCGCGAGAGCGGGCCCTGGCGCTGCTCGCGCTCATCGAGCGCGACAACGTCGACCGGTTCGTGGTCAACTCGGCGGGCTGCGGGTCGGCGATGAAAGCGTACGACGACCTCCTCGCCGAATCCTGGGGATGGACACGCCGGGCGGCACGATTCACCCCGCTAGTGCGCGACGTCATGGAACTACTCGCCGAGCTGCAGGCCGATACCAAGCCCTCGCTTCACCCGCTGCCACTTCGCGTGGCCTACCACGACGCCTGCCATCTTGCTCACGCCCAGGGCATCCGCCTGCAACCGCGCGAGGTCCTGCGGCGCATCCCCGAGCTCACACTCATCGACGTGCCCGAAGGCGACGTCTGCTGCGGTAGCGCCGGCGTCTACAACCTGCTGCAGCCGCTCACCGCAGCCGAGCTGGGTCGGGCCAAGGCGGAGGCCATTCGGGGTACCGGCGCGGACGTTGTCGCCACCGGCAATCCCGGATGCGTGCTGCAGATCCGCGCGTGGCTCTCGGCCGCCGGGGCCGGCATGCCCGTGCTTCACCCCGTGCAGCTGGTCGACGCCTCGCTGCGAGGGCGCCACCCGCTCGACGTCCTCGAGCACCGCCGGCGCCCGTCTCGCCGAGGCGACATGCCATGATCCCGCCGGGCACAGTGACAGCGACACGCCGGGAGGAATCGTCGTGGACTTTGAGTTGAGCCCCGAGGACGCGGCCTTCCGCGACGAGGTGCGCAGCTGGCTCGCCGACCATCGCGAGCAGATCGCCGCGGTGCGGCGGCACCGCTGGGAGGACGGCGGCGATTCCTTCGAGATGTACCGCGTGTGGGAGCGGACGCTCTTCGAGGCCGGACTCGGCGCGGTGCACTGGCCGAAGACGTACGGCGGCCGCGATGCGACGCTCGCCCAGCAGGCGATCCTCACCGACGAGTACATCCGCGCCGACGGCCCGGAGCGGATCAACCGGCTCGGGCTCGGCCTGCTCGGCCCGACCCTGATGGTCTACGGCACCGAGGAGCAGCGGGCCGCGCACCTGGCCCCGATCCTCCGCTGCGACGAGATCTGGTGCCAGGGATTCAGCGAGCCCGACGCGGGCAGCGACCTGGCCTCGCTGCGCACCCGTGGCGTCCGCGACGGAGACGATTACGTCATCAATGGCCAGAAGATCTGGACCTCGCTGGGACGGTTCGGCGACTGGATCTTCTGCCTGGTGCGCACCGACACCGAGGTGCCCAAGCACAAGGGGATCACCTTCATCCTCATCGACATGCACTCCGCGGGTGTCGAGGTCCGGCCGCTGGTGCAGATCAACGGCGAAAAGCGTTTCGCGGAGGTGTTCTTCACCGACGTGCACGTGCCCGTATCCAACGTCGTCGGCGAGGTCAACGACGGATGGCGGGTGGCCATGACCACGCTGGGCTTCGAGCGCGGCACCGGGCTGGGCAGCCCGGCGGCCTTCAACCGCCTCCTCGACCAGGTCATCGACCTCAGTCGGCGACAGCCGCGCTATGACGGCGTCGCCGCCGACGATCCCGACGTGCGCCGCCGCGTCGCCCAGGCATACATCGACACGCGCGTCTTCGAGCTCAACGTCCAGCGCACACTGACGCAGTTGAGCAAGGGCGCCGAACTCGGTTCCGAGGCGTCGCTGACCAAGCTCTACTGGTCGGAGATGGAGACGAGGATCGAGGAGCTTGCCGTCGACGTGCTCGGGCCCAGGGGTGAGCTTGCGCCGAGTGCGCCGGAGGCGGTGCGCGACGGCGAATGGTTCAACGAGTACCTCTACGCGCGGGCCAGCATGATCTATGCGGGCACGTCCGAGGTGCAGAAGAACATCATCGCCCAGCGTGTCCTGGGGCTGCCGCGCGAGTCGTAGACACCGTGGACTTCGACTTCTCCGACGAGCAATACCTGCTCCGCGACACCTTCCGCGAGATGCTGCGGCGCGAATGCACTCCGAAGCATGTCCGCGCCATGTGGGACGACAGCTCCGGCCGCTCTCCACAACGGTGGGCGAAGCTCGTCGAGCTGGGCGTCACCGGACTGACCATCCCCGAGGAACACGGCGGTTCCGGCATGACCGAGGTCGACCTCGTCCTGCTGCTCGAGGAGGCGGGGCGTGCGCTGCTGCCGGAGGCGCTGCTCGAGCACACGGCCGTCGGAGCACCGCTGCTGGCGCGCGCCGGCACCGCCGCGCAGAAGCAGGAATGGCTGTCTCGCCTCGCCAGCGGTGCGGCGACGGTCACCGTGGGGTTGCACGGATCCCCCTTCGTCGCCGACGCGACCGCCGACCTGGTCATCCTCGAACAGGACGGCGAACTGCATGCGCTGACCCAGGAGAGGCTGACCCTGATTCCCCAACGCTCCGTCGACGGCGCCCGGCGCCTCTTCTCGGTGACCGCCGAGACCGGCGACGACACGCGGATGAGCAGCTCAGCCGAGCATCGCCAGTGGGCGTTCGACCACGCCGCCGCAGCGACGGCGACCGAGCTCGTCGGTGTCGCCGGGGCGCTGCTCGACATGACGGTGGCCTACGTCAGCCAGCGCGAGCAGTTCGGCCGGCGGGTGGGGTCGTTCCAGGCCGTGCAGCACAAGCTGGCCGAGACTCTGTTGGTCGTCGAGTCGGCACGCTCGGCCGTGTACTACGCGGCCTACGCGCTTGCCAACGACCTCCCCGACGCATCGATCGCCACCTCGGTCGCCAAGGCTTACGCCACGGACGCAGAGCGCAAGGCCAACACCGAGGCCCTCCAGCTACACGGCGGCATCGGCTTCACCTGGGAGCACGACCTTCACCTGTGGCTCAAGCGGGGCAAGGCGCTGGAGCTGCAGTACGGCGACGCCGACTGGCACCGACGGCAGATCTCCGACTGGATCTACGCAACCAAGTCCTGACCATGACCGAAGGCGTGCGCCCGCGCGTGGTCATCATCGGCGCCGGCTTCGGCGGCCTGGCCGCGGCACGGGCGCTGGGCAAGGTCGCGGTGGACGTGACCCTGGTCGACCAGCACAACTTCCATCTCTTCCAGCCCCTCCTCTACCAGGTCGCCTCCTCGCTGCTCGATCCCTCGGAGATCGCCTACCCGGTTCGTGCCGCCATCCGGCGCCGCGACAACGTCGACTTCCGCCTGGCCACCGTCGATGGCGTCGACGTGGCGTCGCGTCGGGTGCTCACCTCGACGGGGGAGCTGGAGTACGACCATCTCATCGTTGCTGCCGGTGGTGTCACCAACTACTACGGCATCAGCGGCGTCGAGGAGCGAGCCTTTCCGCTCAAATCGCTGGGCGACGCCCTCGCGCTGCGCAACCACCTGCTGACAACGTTCGAGCGCGCGGCGGCGACCGCCGACGCCGGCGAACGCCGCCGCCTCCTCACCGTCGTGCTGGTCGGTGGAGGGCCGACCGGCGTCGAGCTCGCGGGCGCCTTCAGCGAGCTGGTCCACCTGGTGCTGCGCAAGGACTTTCCCCGCCTCGACATGGGTGAGGTCCGCATGGTCCTCGTCGAGGGGCAGCAGAGCGTGCTCACCGCGTTTGCGCCACGGCTGCAGCGCGCCGCGATACGCACCCTGAAGCGAAAGGGTGTCGAGCTGCGTCTCGGCGTCACTGTTGGCGAAGCGCGCGACGACGCCGTCGTCCTCGACGGCGGTGAGGAGATCGCCGCAGCGACGATCGTCTGGAGCGCCGGGGTCCGGGGCAGCGCCGTCGCCGGCATGCTCGGCGTCGCGACGACTCGCGGCGGGCAGATCGCGGTGACGCCGACGACGCAGCTTCCCGGACACCCCGAGGTGTTCGTCATCGGGGATCTGGCCCGTCTCGAGTTTCGCGGTGCCCCGCTGCCCCAGCTGGCGCCGGTGGCCATGCAGCAGGGCAAGCACGCCGCCGCCTGCATCGCTGCGGCGCTTCGCGGCGAGCCGGCAACGCCCTTCGTCTACCGCGACAAGGGCACCATGGCGACGATCGGCCGTAACTCGGCGGTGGCACAGGTTGGTCCGCTGTCATTCACCGGGTTCGTCGGCTGGGTGATGTGGCTGGGCCTGCACCTCATCCTGTTGGTCGGTTTTCGCAGCAAACTGGCGGCGCTGCTCAACTGGGGTTTCGACTACTTCTTCTACAACCGTCCGGTGCGCCTGATTGCGAGCCCGTCGGACCGTGCAAAGCCACCAGGCAAAACGTCTGTACGCACGCCCGAACATGTCGAAGACGCTGTCACAAAGCATTAGCCGCGAGGGCCTTGTACCCGCTGTGCGGCGGTGCTAGCGTGCCTCTGCCGGCAGCCGGCAGAGCACACAGGAGGGTGCAGTATGGGGACGATCAGGGACATCGCGGACCGTGACATCAGGGCGTACAACACGCGCGATGACGCGCTGGTGGTGGCCGACGTCACCGACGACATCGAGGTCGCCGTGACCGGCAACATGACCATCAGGGGCAAGTCGGAGCTCGTTCAGTTCAACAAGAACTGGCAGGAGGCCTTCCCGGACTCCAAGCTCACTGCAAGAGCGGTCCACGACGCAGGGACGGTGGGAATCATCGAGGGGACCTTCACCGGTACCCAGACCGGCGTCTTCCACACGCCGATGGGTGACATCCCGCCGACCAATAAGTCCGTCTCGGGCGAGTACATCCAGGTCTTCGAACTGCGCGGCGACAAAGTGGCCAAAGGGCGTCTGCTCTTCGACCGCATGGACCTGATGGAGCAGCTCGGCCTGGTGCCAGCCGCGGCGGGCGCCGCCACCAGCTGAACTGAGCTCAGCTCAGCTCACTCGACCCCCGGTGTGCCGGATGCGGCTGCGCCGGGGGTCGACCCAGCGGCACCACCGTCCGGCATCCAGATCGTCTGCACATTGGTGAATTCGCGGATGCCGACGCTCGACAGTTCGCGCCCGTAACCGCTGCGCTTCACCCCGCCGAATGGCAGACGCGGGTCGGAATGGGTCATGCCGTTGATGAAGACACCACCCGTGTCGAGCCGCCGGGCGAGATCTGTGCCTCGGTCGATGTCGCGCGTCCAGATGTTGCCGCCAAGTCCGTACACGGACGCGTTGGCGACGTCGACCGCGTGCTCGTCGTTGGCCACGCGCATCACCGCCGCCAGCGGGCCGAACGTCTCCTCGCGAAACACGGTCATCTCCGGCGTGCAGCCGGTAAGAACTGTGGGTTCGAAGAACCAGCCACGCTCACCGCGCCTGCGACCGCCGGTGCGCACCTCGGCGCCGGCGCTCACCGACTCGGCGAGCTGGCGCTCCAGCTCGGCGCGTAGGTCCTCGCGTGCCAGCGGCCCCATCTGAGTCTCTCGGCTGCGGGGTTCGCCGACGCGCAGCCGGGTTGTCTCCGCGACCATGCGTTCCTCGAACTCCTCGGCGACCGAGGCGACGACGATGAAGCGCTTGGCGGAGATGCAGCTCTGTCCGGCGTTCTGGAACCGCGAGCGCACCGCGGTGCTGGCGGCGGGGCCGAGGTCGGCGTCCTCGAGGACGATGTACGCGTCACTGCCGCCGAGCTCGAGAACAGTCTTCTTCAGGTGTTCGCCGGCCAGTCCTGCGACGCGCGCTCCGGTTGCGTCGCTGCCGGTGAGGGTGACGCCGCGGATGCGCGGGTCGGCGACGAGCTCCGACGCCGAAGGGCCGTCGATGAGCAGCGTCGTGAAGACGCCACTGGGTAACCCAGCCTCGCTGAGCACCGACTCGATATTGATCGCGCAGCGCGACACGTTGCCGGCGTGCTTGAGGAGCATCACGTTGCCTGCGCAGAGCGCCGGAACCAGCGCGCGAAACGCCTGCCACAGTGGGAAGTTCCAAGGCATGATGGCGAGCACCGGGCCTATGGGCGCGTAGGCGACGAAGCTCCGCGCGGAATCACTGGGGAAGGCTTCGTCGGCGAGGAACCGCGCCGCGTTGTCCGCGTAGTAGTCGCAGCAGAAGGCGCACTTCTCGACCTCGGCCTCGGCCTCGACGATGGTCTTGCCCATCTCCCTGGTGATCGTCGCCGCCAGCTCATCTCTGCGCCGGCGAAGGACGGCCCCGGCGTCGCGCAGTCGCGCAGCACGGTCGCTCACCGGCGTGGCGTGCCAGCGCGAGAACGCCGAAGCCGCGGCACCGAGCGCGGCGTCGATCTGCCCGGCGTGCATGACCGCGAACTCCTCCACCATCTCGCCCGTGGAAGGATCGACTGAGCGAAGGCTGCGCGTCTGAGTGGCCACGGCTCCATGCTACGGCGCCGTACGTCGAACGTCGAAGCCGCCAGCCGCCGCAGGAGAGTCCGGGCGCGCCAGCAAGCCGCGTCGATGACAATGGCCGGCGATGGACGCGCTCGAGGATCCGCCTGCCACCGCGGCGACGGGCGCCCCTCCACCAGGCGACGCAGCGCAGGCGCAGCCGGCTCATGGCGGTCCCCCCGAGATCGAGATCAGCGGCGCGGACGTCGCCTGCATCGGCCCGATCCTGGTCGCCGACCTCTACGCCCTCTTCGGAGGGCCGCTCACCCCCCTGCTCGTGGGCACCCACCCGCTGCTGCTCTCTGCAATCAGGGGCAGCATCGCGGCGATCATCGCCACGGGGTCGTTTGCCGAGCAGGGCCGCATCGCCCTCTGGCAGGCGGCGATCGCACCCATCGTCGTGCTGATGTGGTCCGACCCCTTCTACTACTGGGCGGGACGCCGCTACGGCAAGAGACTGGCCGGCTACCTCGCCGCCAACGACCCGCGCTGGCGCCGGCGCATCGCGCGCGTCGAGCGGTTCTTTGCCCGCTGGGGGGTGTGGACCATTCTGTTCGCGTACTTCCTCCCGGCTCCGAGCGCGATCTTCTACTTCTTCGCCGGCGAGACGCGGATGCGTTTCACGCTGTTCATCGCCGCCGATCTGCTGGGCACACTGGCCTGGATCGCCTTCCTCATCACCCTGGGATGGCGGCTTGGCGACAGGGGCGTGAGCGTCGCTGAGACCGTGTCCAGGTACGGGCTCTACCTGACCATCGTGAGCCTGGTCATCGTCGTTGTGGCCAGCGTCAAGCGTTATCGCAGCATGGGCCGGGGAGCGCGTTAAGCCTTTCGCAAGCCCGGGTCTGGTAGCCTCGCGCCGGTCGAAGCGCCGGAGCCGTGCGGCCCGGCGTCCGAGAGGAGCCCTGTCATCCCCAGCCCCCTCAGGCTGCGGCGAGGCGGTCGCCCGATGAACCGTCGGGCCGCACGGCGCGCCGCGTCAGTAGCAGTCACTCAGCCCGGCACCGTCGTTGGCCGTTCACGCCTCCCCGCGTGGCTGACACGCCGCAGGACAGTGGTCGCGGCGGTGCTCGTCGTGGTCTTCGCCGTCACCGGATACGTGTGGATCATCGCTGCACGCATCGGCAAGATCACCCATCAGAACCCTCTCTCGGTCATCCACGACGTCGTCGCCGGAGGTGGCGGGTCGAGCGTCGGCACCGCGGTGCACGATCTGCAGCGGATCACCGTCGCCATCTACGGATACGGCGGTAGCGGCCATGACGGCGCGTTCCTCACCGACACGATTCTTCTCGTCGTCATCCAGCCGCGCAGCGACGGGAGCGCGCAGATCGCCGAGGTGAGCGTGCCCCGCGACTGGTACGTGCCCATCGACCTGGGCAACGGACACACGCAGTACACCCGCGTCAACGAGGCGTATGCCGACGCCGCCGAGGAGGTCTTTCCCAACCGGGGTGACATCTACAAGGGTGAGTTCGGTCCCGGCCGCCTCGCCAACGACACCCTCGATCACCTGCTCGGCATCCACATCGACCACTTCATCGGACTCGACTTCCACGCATTCGAGTACGCCGTCGACGCCGTCGGAGGTGTCGACATCAACGTCGAGCACACCTTCACCGACACCGAGTATCCGCACGGCGAGTGTGACCAGGGTGATTGTGCTGTCACCACAATCCATTTCGATGCCGGCCCTCAGCACATGGATGGGGCGAGGGCGCTGAAGTTCGCGCGTTCGCGCAAGTCCACGGACCTCAACGAGGGCACCGACTTCGCGCGATCACGCCGCCAGCAGCTGGTCATCGCCGCCGTCAAGGAGAAGGTCGTCGGCCTCGGCGGCCTGACGAGACTGCCCGCGGTCCTCAGCGCCCTCGGCGACCACGTGGTCACCGACATGACCCTGGGCGATGCCGAGGCGCTGTACAGCGCGATCAAGGGCGTCGACAGCACAGCCATCGAGCACGTGGTCATCGACTACACCAACTTCCTCTATCCCTGCGGATGGCCCGCCAACTGCGGTGCCTACGTCCTCTTCGCCCACGACCCCACGTACAAGTCGGTGCAGCACTACATGGCGAATGTCATCCCCGACCCCACTGCACTGCGCGAGAAGACGGCCGTCAGCGTGGTCAACGCCAGCGGCAACGACGGCGCCTCAGCTCGCTGGGCCTCGATGCTCCAGCAGCTCGGCTTCAACGCCAGCGACGGAGGAACGCAGCCGGTGTCGGCGACGACCAAGGTGCTCGACGGCAGCGGCGGCAAGGGGACCGCCACGGCGAGCTGGCTGGCCGGCTACTTCGCCACCGGGACGCCCCTGGTGACCGCGGCCAAAGCCGCCTCGTCGACCTCGCCGCCGGGGGCGACGGCGAAGCCGGCACCGCCGGCTCCCAGGGTCGTGACCCTGGTCATCGGACAGGACGAGGAGCACAGCTTCAACACCCCGCCGGCGCCGTACTACCGCGCCGCCTGATGGCCGGCATCGACGCGGCTTCGGGCCGGCAACCGCTGCCCGCAGCCGGCCCGACCGAGCTGCTCCGCGATTTCCTCGAGGTCCGCTCCACCTTCGCCGTCGACCTTTCCGGCGACGGCGGCACTGCGCTGGTGGTGTCCAACCTCAGCGGCACCATGCAGCTGTACAAGGTGTCCACCGCCGCCGGGCACGAGATGGTCCAGCTGACCGACCTCGACGACCCCTGCACCGGCCGTCTGTTGCCCGGATCCGGCGACGTCATCGTCTCGGTCGACCATGGCGGCAACGAGCGCCATCAGCTTCACCTCCTCACCGAGCCCCGAGGCGCGCTGCGACCCTTGGTGGTCGACCCCGACCACATCCATCTCCTCGGCGGCATCAGCCGGGACGGCTCGCTGATCAGCTACGCGTCCAACCGGCGCAACGGCGTCGACTTCGACATCTACGTCCGTGACCTGCGCAGCGGTGAGGAGCGCTGCGTCTTCGATCGCGGCAGCTGGTGCCATGCCGGGGGCTTCTCCCCCGACGGTCGCTTCGTCGCCGTGTCCCAGCCCACCGAGCTGACCATGGACAACGACCTCTTCCTCTGCGACCTCGTCGGCGGCGAGATCATCCACGTGAGCCCCCACGACGGCGACGCCTTCTTCGGCGAGCCTGCCTGGCTCGAGGGAGGCGATGCCTTCCTCTTCGCCACCGACGCCGGCCGCGACGTCTCCGCGGTGGCGCGCTACGAGATGACCACGCACACCTGGCGGTACCTGGGCGAGAGCTCGTGGGACGTCGACTGCTGGACCGACCCCCAGGGCCGGCGGGCGCTGGTGGTGAGCAACGAGGACGGCTACAGCCGCATCGACCTGTTCGAGGCGAGCTCGATGCGCCCGCTGCGGCGCTTGCGCCTCCCCTCACCGGGGGTGGTCGGCACCGGCTACCCGGCACCGCCCCCCCGCTTCTCGGGTGACGGCTCGCGCCTGGTGCTCTCCCACCAGTCGGCCGCCGAGGCGGGCGACGCCTGGCTGGTGGACCTCGACGGCGGCGGCTGGTCACGGCTCACCAACAGCCCGCGCGACGTGCCCGTCGAGGGTTGCGTGGAACCCGAGCTGCACCGGGTGCCCTCGTTCGACGGCGAACCGATCCCCGCCTTCCTCTATCGCCCCATCCACCCGCAGGACCGGCAGCCCCCGGTGGTCGTGCACATCCACGGTGGCCCCGAGTCGCAGCACACGCCCACCTTCAACCCGGTCATCCAGTACCTGGTCGCCCGCGGCTATGCCGTGCTGGCGCCGAACGTGCGCGGCTCCACCGGCTACGGCAAACGCTTCCACCATCTCGACGACCGCCGCCTTCGCCTCAACTCGGTGCGCGACCTCGCCGCGCTGCACGCCTGGCTGCCGTCGGCGGGCCTTGACGCCAGCCGTGCGGTCCTCTACGGCGGCTCCTACGGCGGCTACATGGTGCTCGCCGGGCTGGCCTTCCAGCCCGAGCTCTGGGCAGCGGGCGTCGACATCGTCGGCATCAGCAGCCTGGTCACATTCCTGGAGAACACCGCACCCTGGCGGCGGAGAATCCGGGAACGCGAATACGGCTTTCTCGACGAGGACCGGGATTTCCTTCTCGAGGCATCGCCGCTGAGCCACGTGCATCACATCCGCGCGCCGCTGTTCATCATCCACGGCAGCAACGATCCCCGCGTGCCCCTGGGCGAGGCGGAGCAGATGCATAGTGTGCTGAGCGGCAAGGGAATACCCACCGAGTTGCTCGTCTACCCCGACGAGGGGCACGGATTGGCGCGATTGAACAATCGTCTCGACGCCTATCCTCGGGTCGCCGAGTTCCTTGACAGGGTGTTGCGCACCGACAGCTGACCGCCAATTGGGATGGCACTGCGCGTCATGGTTATTGTCAATACCGGCAGGTTCTGGATAACCCCTTGCGTCTGCGGGCGATCAATGAAACAATTGCGAACCCCCCGCACCTGAAGGTCAAGCATGCCCGTCTCCACGGCCGTCACTTCCGTCACATCGGACCCGCGTGATCTCGTCGGCTACACCCGGCTGGCCTCCTGCCCGCAGTGCGAAGGTCGTCGGCGGGTGCTCATCGAGGTCGGCGATCAGCTGCGCGGTCGCTGCCTGGAGTGCGGAGCCGAGCTGAGCGTGCCGCTGGCGACGGAGACCTCGGGCCGGCTGGTGCTGGTCGGCCGAGCGGGTCAGGGGATCTTCGCCCTCGACACCGAAGACTGAGCCGCTGACGGCGGCCGCCGCCGCTCAGTCCGCCACCCGGTGCTGCCCCGCGTAGATGTTCATCGCGCCGTCGCGCAGGAATCCCACCAGGGTCATCCCCGCCTCGGCGGCGAGGTCGATGGCCAGGCTCGAGGGGGCCGAGACCGCGGCCAGACAGGGGATGCCGGCCATCAGCGCCTTCTGGGTCAGCTCGAAGCTGGCCCGCCCCGAGGCGAGGATCACGTGGGAGCGAAGCGGCAGCAGCCCGTTGGTCGCCGCCCAGCCGATCACCTTGTCGAAGGCGTTGTGGCGGCCGACGTCCTCGCGCAGGCAGACGAGCTCGCCGCCGGCGTCGAACAGCGCGGCGGCGTGGAGCCCACCGGTCCTGCGGAAGACGCGCTGGGCGCCCGCGAGTCGGCCGGCCAGCGCCGCGAGTACGGCTCGCTCGATACGCAGCGGGTCGTCGCCCACCTCGTGGCGCGACCGGGTGCGGACGGCGTCGATGCTGGCCTTGCCGCAGACGCCGCACGACGACGTCGTGTAGAAGGCCCGCGCCTGCGCGGCGTCGAATCCGCGGGCGCCGGGGGCGAGCTCGATGTCGAGGACGTTGTGCCGCCCCTTCGGCTTGCCCTCGCAGGTGCGGATCGCGCTGATCTCCTCGGCACCGTCGACGATCGCCTCGGTGACAAGGAAGCCAACTGCCAGGTCGAAGTCGTCGCCGGGGGTGCGCATGGTCACCGCCACAGGCACGCCGGCGACGCGCAGCTCGAGCGGCTCCTCGACGACGACCTGATCGCTGCGCCAGCTGCGACCGGCGCCGTCGAGGCGGACCAAACGCCGGTTTGCGCTCCTGCCGGTCACGGGGCCGAGCGTACGTCATGCCGGTGGATGGGCAGGGCTCACACGCGGCAGGGACGGCGCGCGCATACTGGCGCTCCAGCCCCGCAGAGGGGCACATGGCAGGGGGACAGCCCATGGGAACAGCCACCACAGGACTGCGCAGATTGAGCCTCGACAGCCCCGAGGAGGTCCGGCCGTTCGAAGGCAACTCCGGACAGCTTGCCCTGGTCAACGTCGATGGCGGGCCCATCGGCCGTGCCGTCTTCAAGCCGGGATGGCGCTGGAGCCAGAACGTCAAGCCCATCGCCAAGACCGACAGCTGCATGGCAGCGCACGTCGGCTACACCATCTCAGGCCGCATGCACATCGTCATGGATGACGGCACCGAGGATGACTTTGGTCCCGGCGATGTGATGATCTGCCCGCCGGGCCATGACGCCTGGGTCGTCGGCAACGAGGACTGCGTGGTCATCGACTGGCAGGGCTTCGCCGACTACGCGAAGCGCTGACCCGACTCGCTTTCTGACCGTACCCATCGGCCGCTACCTGCAGAGTTAGCGGCCGATGGAGTTCGTTCTCCACCACCTCGGCGACGCGCTCCGCCTGTCGTTCGCGATGTTCTGGCAGGTGCTCTGGCCGCTTGCCCTCGGTTTCCTGCTTTCCGCCATCGTCGAGACGGTGGTGTCGAAACAAGCGATCACCCGGGCACTGGGCAGAGACTCGTCGCAGTCGGTGGCGCTTGCCGGCGCGTTCGGCGCGGCCTCGTCGTCGTGCTCCTACGCGGCGGTCGCCGTCGCCCGAACGCTGTTCCGCAAGGGAGCGACGTTCGCCAACGCGATCATCTTCGAGTTTGCGTCGACCAACCTGGTGTTCGAGCTCGGATTCGTGCTGCTCATCCTCCTCGGCTGGCAGTTTCTCGGCGCCGAGCTGGCGGGCGGAGTCTTGATGGTGATCATCCTCGCCGTCATCTTCCGCTACACGCTGAGCCGCCGCCTGGTCGATGAGGCGAGAGTGCAGGCAGACAAGGGCATCCGCGGACGAATGGAAGGCCACGGCGCCATGGACATGTCGGTGACCGACGGACCCTTCTTCCGCCGGCTGTTCTCACCCCGCGCGTACACCTCGATCAGCCACTACTTCTTCATGGGCGTCTACAGCCTGTGGTCCGACCTGCTCATCGGGTTCCTCTTGGCCGGCGCGCTCGGCGCGTGGGTACCCGACTCGGTGTGGTCGCAGCTGTTCATCAATGGACACGGCGCGGCGACCTCGGTGTGGGGAGCGCTGATCGGCCCGCTGATCGCGGTCGTCAGCTTCGTCTGCTCTGTCGGCAACGTCCCACTTGCGGCGGTACTCTGGCGCGGCGGCATCAGCTTCGCCGGTGTGATCGCCTTCATTTTCGCCGATCTGATCATCCTCCCCATCCTCAACATCTACCGGAAGTACTACGGCATCCGAGTGAGCCTGTACCTGTTCGCCGTCTCCTACGTGGCGATGGTGCTCGCCGGTCTTGCCGTCGGCTCGGTGTTCGACCTCGCCCGGGCAACGCCGACGGATCGCGCCATCACCGTGTTCGACACGACGATCTCGTGGAACTACGACACCTTCCTCGACGTTGCCTTCATCGCCCTCATCGCTGTACTCGCCATGCGATTCCTGCGCACCGGCGGCGTGGCGATGCTGCGCATGATGGAAGCTCCGCCGGACGAACACGCTGCGATGGGCCACGCCCATTCGCACAGCTCCGTAACCTGAGGCGTCACCATGCAGGCAGCAACTCCGTACCCAGCGCAGCTCAGCGTTGACTACCCCGATGGTTCGCGCAACCGGCTCACCGTGGCGTTCCGCCTCATCCTCGCCATCCCCATCCTCCTCGTCGCGGCTGCCACGCGGGCTGGGGTCTTGTTCGTGGCGACGCTGCTCATGCTCGTCTTTCGCCACAAGTATCCAAGCTGGTGGTACGACTGGAACCTCAACATCATCCGATTCTTCAATCGAGTGGTGGCGTATCTTCTGCTGTTGCGCGATGAGTACCCGTCAACCGACGAAGCGCAGCACGTCCACGTCGAGCTTCCCGACCCGCAGAGTGGCGCAGCGGTCAGCCAATGGTTACCGCTGGTCAAGTGGTTCCTCATCATCCCCCAGATCGTCGTGCTCGTCCTGCTCGGCATCGCGAGCATCGTCGTCACCATCTTCGCCTGGCTGGTCATCATCATCACCGGCCGTCACCCCCGCGGGCTCCATGGCTTCGTGGTGGGCGTCCTGCGCTGGGGGCTCCGGGTCGAGGCGTACGCGTTCGCCCTGGTAACCGACGAGTACCCGCCGTTCCGCCTGGCTCCGTGACCGGAGCCACCGAGGCTCGCCGACGACAAAGGGGGTTCTGCGCCGAACAACGGTCAGGCTGATCGGCGCGGCGTACACTCAGGGCTTCGTGCAGTATCTCGAGAGCATCCTCGACGCGGTCGGTGATACCCCGCTGGTACGCCTGCACAAGGTTGCCGCGGGAGTGCGGCCGACCGTCCTCGCCAAGCTCGAGACGCTGAATCCCGGGGGCAGCATCAAGGACCGCATCACCCTGGGAATGATCGAGGACGCCGAGCGCCGCGGCGTCCTGCGCCCCGGGGGGACGATCGTCGAGCCGACCTCGGGAAACACCGGCCACGGCCTCGCCATGGCCGCGGCCATCAAGGGCTATCGCTGCGTCTTCGTGATGCCCGACAAGATGAGCGTGGAGAAGATCAACCTGCTCAAGGCGTACGGCGCAGAGGTGGTCATCTGCCCGACGGCTGTGGCGAAGGAGTCGCCGCAGTCGTATTACTCGGTGGCCGACCGGCTGACGCGTGAGATCCCCGGGGCATTCCAGCCCAACCAGTACGCCAATCCGGTAAACCCCGAGGCGCACTACCGCACCACCGGCCCGGAGATCTGGCGGCAGACCGAGGGCCGGGTCGACGTCCTGGTCGTCGGCATGGGAACGGGCGGGACGATCAGCGGGGCTGGTCGGTACCTCAAGGAGCAGAAGGCGTCCATGCAGATCGTCGGCGCCGACCCCGAGGGCTCCATCTACTCGTCGAAGGACATCCATCCCTACGTCGTCGAGGGAGTCGGCGAGGACTTCTATCCAGAGACGATGGATCTGTCCATCGTCGACCGCATCGTCCAGGTGACCGACAAGGAGTCGTTCGTCGCCGCCAGGCGGCTGGCACGCGAGGAGGGGATCCTCGTCGGCGGCTCGTCCGGGCTGGCGCTTCATGCGGCACTGGTCGTCGCCGGCGAGCGCGACGAGAGCGCGGTCATCGTCGTCGTCCTTCCCGACACCGGACGCAACTACCTGAGCAAGTTCTTCAGCGACGAGTGGATGCGGCAGAACGGCTACATCGAGCGCATCACCCCGGCGCGCATCCGCGAGGTGCTGCACACCGCGGCCGCAGCGGCGGGGCACGACCACGCCCACGACAAGCTTCCCGAGTTGGTGACAGTCGAGGTCGGAACCACCGTGGGCGAGGCCATCGAGGTGATGCAGCGCTACGGGATCTCCCAGCTGCCCGTTCGCGAGGGAACGCCGGCCGATGGCGGCGGCGGCATCGTCGGCAGCCTGCAGGAGCGGACACTGCTCGACCGCATCTACCGCGATCCCGGAGTGGTCAGTGAGGCAGTCACAGCGGCGATGGATCCACCCTTCCGCACCATGCCTGCCGAGGCGCCCATCGAGGAGGCGTTCCAGGCACTGCTCCGCGGCGACGCCGCGGTCGTCGTCGTCGAGGGCACGGCGCCGATCGGAATGGTGACCCGTGCCGACCTCCTCGAGTTCGTCGCCCACCCCCGTGGCTGAGGGCGATCCCGCGGTTCCTGCCTGGGGCTTCGCCACGCGCGCCCTGCACGTCGGTCAGGGACCGGACGAGGCAACCGGTGCCGTGGTCGTGCCCATTCACATGGCGACGACGTACCGGCAGGACGCGGTCGGTGTCCACCAGGGGTTCGAGTATTCGCGGAGCAACAACCCCACGCGGCAGTCGCTCGAGCAGTGCCTGGCCGCGCTGGAGAGCGCCCGTCACTGCCTCACCTTCGCGTCCGGGCTGGCGGCGACGGTCACGGTCATGCTGCTCCTCGAGGCGGGTGACCACGTGATCGTCAACGACGACGTCTACGGTGGAACGGCACGGTTGTTCAACCGCGTCCTGACTCGATATGGCTATACGTTTACCGCCGTCGACGCGCGCGACCCCGAAGCGGTGCACGAGGCGATGACCGACCAAACCCGGATGGTCTGGCTCGAGTCACCGACCAACCCGCTGCTGCGACTCGTCGACATCCAGGCCGTCGCCGACATCGCCCGGGAACGCGGGATGATGACCGTCGTCGACAACACCTTTGCGACACCGTGCCTGCAGAGTCCGCTGACGCTCGGCGCCGACATCGTGCTGCACAGCTCGACGAAGTACCTCGGGGGACACAGCGACGTCGTCGGCGGCGCCGTGATGCTCGACGACGACAACCTGGCATCGACGCTGCGTTTCCACCAGAACGCTGTCGGCGCGGTGCCCTCGCCGTTCGACTGCTGGCTGCTGTTGCGCGGCGTCAAGACGCTGGCGCTGCGTGTCGATCAGCAGTGCAGCAACGCCCTGGCGGTCGCCCGCTTTCTCGAGACCCACCCCGCCGTGCGCGTGGTCCACTATCCCGGGCTTCACTCGCACCCCCAGCGCGCGCTGGCGGAACGGCAGATGCGCGCACCGGGCGGCATGGTCTCCTTCGAGGTCGACAGCGAAGAACGCGCTCTGCGAGTGCTGGCACGGCTGCGGCTCTTCCTGCTCGCCGAGTCCCTGGGAGCCGTCGAGTCGCTGGCCGAGCACCCCGGGCGGATGACCCACGCGTCTGTGCCCGCGGAGCGGCGCCGCGAGGTCGGCGTCAGCGACGGGCTGATCCGGCTCAGCGTCGGCGTCGAGAACGTCGAGGACCTCATCGCCGATCTCGACCAGGCGCTCGCTTGATGCCCGGCCACGTCTCCAGCCTCTCCACGCAATTCACCGAGTCGGTCATCCGGGAGATGAGCCGTCTCATCGTCCTCCACCACGGTGACGAGGGCATCAACCTCGCCCAGGGTTTCCCCGACTTCGCCGCGCCGGCGGAGGTCAAGGAGGCTGCCTGCGCGGCCATACGCGCCGACATCAACCAGTACGCGGTCACCTGGGGAAACGCTGAGCTGCGCGCGGCGATCGCCGGCAAGGCGTTGCGCACGTACTCACTCGAGGTCGACCCCGAACGCGAGGTCACCGTCTGCTGCGGCGCCACCGAGACGATGATGGCCACGCTGCTCGCCGTCCTCGAGCGCGGTGACGAGGTGGTGATCATCGAGCCCTTCTACGAGAACTACGGACCGGCCTGCCTGATCAGTGGTGCGGTGCCGCGCTACGTCCGGCTGCGGCCACCGGACTGGCACATCGACGAGGACGAGCTGCGCGCCGCCTTCTCATCACGCACCGCCGCGATCATCGTCAACACGCCGCACAACCCCAGCGGGAAGGTCTTCACCCGCGCCGAGCTCGAGCTGATCGCCGGGTTGTGCATCGAGCACGACGCGCTCGCGGTGACCGACGAGATCTACGAGCACCTCGTCTACGAGGGGACGCACATCCCCATCGCCACCCTTCCCGGGATGGCCGCACGGACGGTGACCGTCAACGGCTTGAGCAAGACGTACAGCCTCACCGGTTGGCGCGTCGGCTGGGCTATCGCCAACCCGCAGGTCACCAACGCCATCCGCAAGGTACACGACTTCCTCACCGTCGGCGCCGCCGCGCCACTGCAGGTTGCTGCGGTCACCGCCCTGTCGCTGCCCGACGCCTACTACGACAACCTGCTTGCCGCGTATGCAGAACGCCGCACACACATGCTCGACACGCTGCGCCTTGCCGGCTTCACCGTCTTCGAACCAAAGGGCGCCTACTACGTCATGACCGACATCGGCGCACTCACCGACGAGAGCGATGTCGATTTCACGCGCCGGCTCGTCGAGAAGGTCGGTGTGGCCGTCGTTCCGGGAAGCAGCTTCTACGCAGAGGCGGCACACGGGCGGTCGCAGGTGCGCTTCGCGTTCCCCAAGCGCATGGCCACGCTCGAGGCCGCGCGCGAACGATTGCTCACCCTGCGCGAAGCCGCGGCGACGGTATAGACGGAGACAACGATGAGCAAACGGATCGAACTGGTGCTGGACTGCGCCGACGCGGAACGCCTTGCAGACTTCTGGACCGCCGCCCTCAGCTACCGCCGCTTCGGAGCCGCGGGGACGTACATCTCTCTCGTGCCCGACCCCGACGACGGCCGGCCCAAGCTCCTCCTCCAAGGCGTGCCCGAGGTCAAGATGGGCAAGAACCGCATGCACCTCGACGT
>DASZGL010000121.1:0-6186 GCA_035938875.1 Candidatus Dormiibacterota bacterium | reverse complement strand
ACAAATCCAAGCAGCCAGATCACGAGCATGAACACCGCGAGCAGGTACAGAGCGCTGTACGCAGTGCCGGCGCCGAACAGCAGGGCTATGAGAAGGAGGCAGAGCAGCAGAGCGACCATGTCGGCTGTCCTCGGGTGGGTCCGATGCTGCACATCCCCGACGCGGGACCGGCGCTGCCGGGGCAACACCCTCAGAGGGTGCTGGTGCCAGATATTATAACAATAGTCCTATCAAGAAAGGCAAGCGTGGTGTTGGGGCCCGGCCCTGGTCCTTGGACACGACGACCCGCCGCGGATTCAGCGGCCCATTGCCGGTGCCCTGGGTGGTGACCAGCTCGAAGATGTTGCCAGTGCTGTCGAGAACCGGCTTGGCGATGACCGTTCCATCGGCGGCGCCGAGGCGAACGCCTGGTTGGTGGCGGCGGGGACAGCCCGCTCGCACACGTCAAGATCGCCTGCTCGTTCAGTCTCCGGCTCGTCGTCTGCCGCCCGCCTGCTGGGGCCGCCAATTCTTTAAATCAGTCCGCTGGCGCCTGGTGGAACTTGACGGGCGACCATCGGCTCGTGCACTGTGCCGCTCGTGGGGGACGAGGACAGGCGGGCTACGGCACGCGACTGCGTGAGGCGAACGTCGAGCGGGTTGTCGACGTCGTCCGGCTGGGCGGGGCCATGACGCACGCGGAGGTGGCGCGTCGAACGCAGCTCTCGCCGGCGCCGGGAGCCACAGAAGAGTTAGGAACGGCAAATTACGCCATCAAGGTGCGGAGGTATCCAATATGGGCTTGAGCAGCAGGTTCAACCGAGCGACATGCTGGGGTGCGGTGCTCGCCGTGGCCGGACTGGCCGCAGCATGCGGTAGCAGTACCACGTCGTCTTCGTCGTCGTCGTCGTCGTCAGCGGCATCCTCGTCGTCGGGACCGGCGCTGAGCGTGACCTCCTTCGACGCCACCTTCTCAGTGATGAGCCAGCTGAAGAGCGTCACCTCGGCGGGCAGCGGTCTCGTCGGTGTCATCCTTCCCGACACGACATCGTCGACCCGCTATGTCGACTTCGACCAGCCGTATCTGAAGCAGGCCTTCGATGCGGCCGGGTACTCCTCGTCCGACTACAAGATCGACAACGCGCAGGGCAACGATGCCACCGAGCTCGCCATCGCACAGGCCGACATCACCCAGGGCGCCAAGGTCCTGGTGTTCGACCCGCTCGACAGCACCGTCGGCTCGCAGATCCAGCAGCTCGCGCAGTCGAAGGGCGTCAAGACCATCAGCTACGACCGGGCGACCTTCACGGGGACGAATACGTACTACGTGAGCTTCGACAACGTCCAGGTCGGCAAGCTGATCGGCCAGGGTCTCTTGGATTGCGTCACCGCGTGGAGCGTGTCCAGCCCCAAGGTGTTCACCCTCAACGGTGGCCAGGACACCGACCCCAACGCAGTCTCCTTCGCCCAGGGCTACAACTCGGTCGTCTGGGGCGACACGACCACCCCGGAGCCCGCCGGCAAGACCAACAGCAAGGGCTTCACGCTGGTCGGTGACCAGATCGCCCCCGGCTGGGACAACGGCAAGGGTGGAACGGTCTTCCAGCAGCAGTTCACCGCACACCCGGAGATCAACGCCACCATCGAGGCCAATGACGGGCTGGGCAACGCCGTCATCCAGGTCCTCAAGAACAAGGGTGTCGCGGCCAAGAAGGTCCCGACGACCGGCCAGGACGCGACCTTGCAGGGCATGGAGAACGTCCTGACGGGCTTCCAGTGCGGCTCGGTCTACAAGGCCGTCTACCTCGAGGCCCAGGATGCAGTCGCCCTCGCGACGTACCTGCGTGCCGGCCAGGCACCACCCGCCTCACTGGTGAACAGCACGACCTCGCCGCCCAGCGGTGTCAGCGGAAGCCAGCAGCCTGCGTCGCTCCTCACCCCGGTCTGGGTGAACGCGACGAACATGGCGTCGACGGTGATCAAGGACAAGTTCGTATCCGTGACGGCGCTCTGCGCCGCGGTCGGAGCGACTGTCTGCTCAGCCGCCGGCATCTCAGGCTGATCCACTCGTGACCGAGACGCCGCCGCGCACCGTGCGCGGCGGCGTCGACCGGTCCATCGGCGGATGGCGCACGCGGATGGAGCATCATTGGTTCAGATCGCCGGATCCGGCGAGTTCGCGCGAGGCCCTGTGTTGTGACCGATTCGACAGCGGGGAAGACCGTCGGGCAGGCGGTCGCGGAACGTGAGACGTCCGACGAGCCGCTTCTCAGAGCTCGCGGGCTCGACAAGCACTTCGGTGCAGTCCAGGCGCTGACCAAGGTCGACCTCGACATTCCGTCGGGGCAGGTGACCTGCCTCTGCGGTGACAACGGCGCCGGCAAGTCCGTGCTGACGAAGTGCATCGCCGGCATCTACCAGCCCGACCACGGGCAGATCTTCTGGGAGGGCCACCCCGTCCACGTCCGCAACGCGCGGGACGCGGGCCGGCTGGGCATCGAGACCGTGTATCAGGACCTGGCTCTCGCGGATAACCTCGACATCGTCCAGAACATGTTCCTGGGACGCGAGCGCCTCCGGCGCGGGGTGCTCCTCGACGAGGACGACATGGAGCAGGCGGCGGCCGACACGCTGAAGAGCCTGCGGGTGACCACGGTCAGGTCGATCAGGCAGCCGGTGGCGTCGCTCTCCGGCGGCCAGCGTCAGTCCGTCGCCGTCGCCAAGGCGGTGATGTGGAACTCCAAGCTGGTGGTGCTCGACGAGCCGACTGCGGCGCTCGGGGTGGTGCAGACGAAGATGGTCCTCGAGCTGGTCCGGCGGCTGCGCGACCGCGGCCTGGCGGTGATGATCATCTCCCACAACCTCAACGACGTCTTCGAGGTCGCCGACCGTGTCGCCGTGCTCTATCTCGGCAGGATGGTGGCGCAGAAGCCCATCTCGGAGCTCGACCGCCAGAGCGTCGTGGAGTACATGACCTACGGCGGGTCCGAGCACGCGGCGGCGCTGGCGCCGCGACCCGCCGGGACGCAGGAGGACGCCGATGTCGCGGGTTGACGTCGATCCCGTCGGCACCGAGCCGCCGGAGCGGCAGGAGGTCGCCGCCCCGGGCGAGGTCGCGGATGACACCCAGGCCGCCGAGGCCGCCGCCGTCGTCGTGGTTCCGCCCGCCCTGATCGCCGAGTCACTGGGCGGCTACCTGCGCGCCTGGTTGGTCCGCATCAGGAGCGGCGACAGCGGCGTCCTGCCGGTCGTCCTCGGGTTGGTCATCATCGCCATCGTCTTCCAGGCGATCAGCCCCAACCACGTCTTCCTGCACGCGGACAACATCGTCAACCTCTTCCAGCAGAGCGCGGTCTTCATGGTGATCAGCATGGCGGAGATCGTCGTGCTGCTTCTCGGCGAGATCGATCTCTCGCTCGGCTTCCTGGCCGCCGTGGGCGGCGTCATCGCCATCCAGTTCGTCGAGCCGGTGACACGGGGCTGGCCGTGGTGGTCGGCCATCATCATCGCCCTCGCCTCTTGCGGCATCCTCGGCGCAGCGCAGGGGACGCTGATCTCGCGGCTGCGACTCCCGTCCTTCATCGTCACGCTCGCCGGCCTGCTCATCTTCCAGGGGATGATGCTGCGCCTCCTCCTGCTGGGGCCGTTCTCCGGCTACCCGACCCTGGTCGGCGACGACAACAACCTGGTGATGATGCACAACCTGATGTGGGCGAACCTCGATCCCACCGTCAGCTGGTTCCTCATGGTGGGCGTGGTGCTCGGGCTCGGCGGCCTGTTCTGGTTCCGCGACGCGCGCCGCCGCAGGAGCGGGCTGGTCGCCCCGCCGGCGAGCCTCACCCTGATCAAGATCGCCATGATCGCGATCGCGGGCGTCGTCGTCGTGCTGATCTGCAACGTCAACCGCAGCGTGGGCACCCCCGAGATCAACGGTGTCCCGTGGTTCATTCTCATCGTCCTGGCGGTCCTCGTCTTCTGGACCGTTCTCCTCGAGATGACCCGGTTCGGCCGCTACATCTACGCCATCGGCGGCAACGCGGAGGCTGCGCGCCGAGCCGGCATCAACCTCTCCTCCATCCGCACCTGGGCGTTCGCCCTCTGCGCCATGACCGGTGCCCTCGGCGGGATCCTCTACATGTCGTCGCAGAACGGCATGTCGAACAACTTCAACGGCGGCCAGGTGGTGCTCTACGCGGTTGCCGCGGCCGTCATTGGCGGCACAAGCCTGTTCGGGGGCAGGGGCCGCGCCATCCACGGCGTGCTCGGCGGCCTGGTCATCGGCGGCATCTACAACGGCATGTTCCTGCTCAGTCTGGACACGCACTGGCAGTACATCGTCACCGGCACGGTGCTGCTCGTCGCCGTGATGATCGACGCCCTCTCGCGCCGGGCAGCCACGGCGGGCCGATAGCCACACAGCCGGGCAACGCGCCGATGACCGAGATCGGCCCGTCGAATCCACTACAGTCACCGCGTCCAGGATCGCGGGCCGGCGTGCAGTCGCAATTGATCTGCTCTGCGGGAGGCATGGGACATGGCCGATCTGGCCGGACGGACTGTGTTCATCTCCGGCGCGAGCCGGGGCATCGGGCTGGCGATCGCCAAGCGCATCGCGCGAGACAGCGCCAACATCGCCCTGATCGCCAAGACCGCGGAGCCCCATCCCAAGCTGCCGGGAACGATCTACACCGCGGCGAAGGAGATCGAGGACGAGGGTGGCCGGGCGCTGCCCATCGTCGGTGACATCCGGTTCGAGGACCAGGTCGAGGCGGCGGTGGCCAAAACCGTCGAAACCTTCGGCGGCATCGACATCTGCGTCAACAATGCCAGTGCCATCAACCTCTCCGACATCGAGAGCCTTCCGGTCAGCCGCTACGACCTGATGCAGGACATCAACGCGCGCGGCACCTTCGTCTGCATGAAGGCGTGCATCCCGCATCTGCGCCGCTCCGACCACGCGCACATCCTGACGCTGAGCCCGCCGCTCAACGTGGCTCCGCACTGGCTGTCGCCGCACGCTGCGTACACGCTGTCGAAGTACGGCATGACCATGCTCACACTCGGCGCCGGACGCGACCTCGCCGACGCCGGCGTCGCCGCCAACTGCCTGTGGCCGAGGACGATCATCGCCACCGCGGCGATACGCAATCTGCTCGGCGGCGACGAGGCGATGGCGCGAGCGCGCACCCCGGAGATCTACGCCGATGCAGCGTACGAGATCCTGCGCAGAGATCCGCGCAGCTGCACCGGCCACACGTACATCGACGACGAGGTGCTCGCCGAGGCGGGCATCACCGACTTCGACGTTTACGCGGTCAAGCCCGGCACCGAGCTGCGCGGCGACATCTTCGTCGACCCTGTGGGTGAACCGGCAGCGCGCGTCTGAGGCCAGCAGGACCGGGGCGAGGGAGAGACCTGTGCTGCGTCTGGGCTACAAGGCATCAGCCGAGCAGTTCGATCCGCAGACGCTGCTGCGATTCAGCGTCCTCGCCGAAGAGCTCGGGTTCGACTCCGTCTTCATCAGCGATCACCTGCAGGGGTGGCGCCATCACGGGGGTCACGCCCCGTTTGCCCTGTCCTGGTTGGGTGCGCTGGGTGCGCGTACGGAGCGCATCACCGTGGGCACGAGCGTGCTCACCCCGACATTTCGCTACCACCCGGGGGTCGTCGCCCAGGCTTTCGGCACGCTCGGCTGCCTGTATCCCGACCGTGTCGTCCTCGGTATCGGCTCCGGTGAATCGCTCAACGAGGTTCCGCTGGGCGTCGTCTGGCCTGAGCAGAAGGAGCGCTTCGCCCGGCTGAGAGAGGCCGCGGAGATCATCCGCGCGCTGTGGAGTGGCGACCGGGTGACCTTCGACGGCGCGTACTACAGGCTCGACAAGGCGACGATCTACGACCGACCGGAACATGCAGTCCCGCTGTACATCGCCGCGTCAGGGCCGGCCGCAGCTCGCCTTGCCGGTCGCGTCGCCGACGGCTTCATCTGCACCAGCGGCAAGGCGCCCGCGCTCTACAGCGAGACTCTCGTCCCCGCCGTCGCCGAGGGGGCTGCACGGGCGAACCGAGGCGTGGCAGACCTCGACATGATGATCGAGATGAAGGTGTCGTTCGATCACGACCTTACTCGCGCGCGCGAGGACACTCGCGTCTGGGCTGCACTTGCGCTGTCGCCGGAGGAGAAGGTCGGCGTCGAGGATCCCCTCGAGA
>DASZGL010000120.1:0-9855 GCA_035938875.1 Candidatus Dormiibacterota bacterium | reverse complement strand
CGTGGAGCCGTCGAACAGTGGATGTGGTCGGGACGCACCTGGCTGCGACTCGGAGCCGTGACACACCTTGAACCCTTCCCGAATGGATGTTCGGGGTGGGACAATTGGCTTCGTGCGCCCGCCTCTGAGCCTGTGACCTCGACCGCCTTCGCCCTGGTCGTCCCCGATCTGCGCTCGATCCTGCCGAGGGACACCTTCACCTACGCGGTCCCCGAGATCCACGACGCGGCGACCATCCCCGGCGCGCGGGTGGTCGTGCCCTTCGGCGCCCGCGAGGTCATCGGCTACGTCGTCGAGCGCACCGCGGCGAGCGAGGTCGACGAGCCCCGCGCCGTCGCTTCGGTGCTGGAGGAGCCGCCGCCGCTGCTTCCCCACCACGTCGCCCTGGCGCGGTTCGTCGCCGCGCACTACTGCGCTCCTCTCGGCGAGGTTGTCAAGGCGATGCTTCCCGCCGGCGTTCGCAGCGCTCGACCCGGCGGGCGGCGTCGCGGACCGCGGACGACATCACGAGCCGTGGCTGCCGCGCGCGACGCCACGGAATCCGCCGAGGTTGCACCGCCGCTGACTCCGGCGCAGAGCGTCGCGGCCGCGCCGCTGCTCGAGGCCATCGCCGCCGACGAGCATCGTCGCGTTCTGCTCCACGGCGTCACCGGCAGCGGCAAGACCGAGGTGTACCTCACCGCCATCGACGCGGCGCTGCAGCGCGGCCGGCAGGCGATCGTTCTCGTTCCCGAGATCAGCCTGACGCCGCAGACCATCCGCCGTTTCGCCGCGCGCTTCCCCGGGCGCCTCGCGCTGATCCACTCCGCGCTGACGGAGTCGGAGCGGGCATCGGAGTGGCGGCGCATCCGCTCCGGCGAGGCAGACGTCGTCGTCGGGTCCCGCAGCGCGGTGTTCGCCCCACTGCCGCGACTCGGCATCGTCGTCGTCGACGAGGAGGACGCGTCCGCGTACAAGCAGGATCGCATCCCGCGATACCACGCCGTCGACGTCGCCATCGAGCTGGCGAGGCTGTGCAATGTGCCGATCGTCCTGGGCAGCGCAACGCCGCGTGTCGAGACGTTCTACCGCGCCCACACCGGCGACATCGAGCTGACCGCGCTGCCGCAGCGAATCGCCGATCGCCCGCTGCCGCCGATCGAGGTCGTCGACCTGCGCGAGGAGCTGCACGCGGGCAATCGCAGTCCGCTGTCACTCGACCTCGAGCGCGCGCTCGCCGAATGTCACGCCGCGGGCGGACAGTCGATCCTCTTCCTCAATCGCCGGGGCACGGCGACCATCGTCGTCTGTCGCGACTGCGGCGAGGTGTACTCCTGCCGCAACTGCAGCGTGTCGCTGGTGCTGCACGCCGGGCGCGGCCGCTGCGACTGCCACTACTGCGGCGCCTCGGAACCGGTGCCGCGCACCTGCCCCGCGTGCCACTCGGTGAACATGCGCGGACTTGGCATGGGGACGGAGCGGCTCGAAGCCGAGGTGCGCGATCGCTTTCCCCGGCTGCGTCTGTTGCGCATGGACCGTGACACCGTGCAGCAGCGTGAGGCCTACTTTGACATCTACGAGCGCTTCCGCCGGCGCGACGCTGACTGCCTCATCGGCACGCAGATGGTCGCCAAGGGATGGGACCTCGCCGGCGTGCGGCTGGTGGGCATCGTCAACGCCGACACCGCGCTGCACTTCCCCGACTACCGCAGCGGGGAGACGACGTTCTCGCTGCTGACGCAGGTAGCCGGTCGCGCCGGCAGGGGAGACGAGCCCGCCCGCGTCATCCTGCAGACGTACAGTCCTGGTCACTACGCGGTGCGCCACGCCCAGTCGCATGACTACCTCGGCTTTGCGCGCGAGGAGATTCGCATCCGCAAGGCGCTGCGATTCCCGCCGTACTCGCGGCTCTGCGTGTGCACACTGGCGCACCGCAGCGACGACGTCGCCGAGGCCAAGGCGCGGGCGGCCGTGGAAAATCTCTCTGCTACACTCGGAGATGGCGCCGGGATCGATGTCCTCGGTCCGACGCCGGCCTTCCTCCACCGTCTCCGTGGCGAGTACCGCTGGCAGTTCACCCTCCGCGGCGACGCCCTGGAGCCGGCCTTCCCGCACCTGCCTCGGGAGCGGGGTTGGAGCATCGACGTCGACCCGGCAGCCTAGGAACGCAGTGGCCATCCTCGAGATCCTGACCAAGGAGAATCCCCGACTCCGCATTCGAGCGAAGCGGGTCGCGCGCGTCGACGACCCGGTCCGCCGGTTGATGGACGACATGGTGGAGACGATGCTCGACGCCCCCGGCGTCGGGCTCGCCGCAACCCAGGTGGGCGTGCCGCTCCGCGTCATCGTGATGAAGGTCGACAACCAGCTGTACACGCTGGCCAACCCCGAGGTGGTGCGCTCCAGCGGTGAGCAGATCGGCTACGAGGGCTGCCTGTCGGTGCCGGGGTACATCGGCGAGGTGGCGCGCGCCGAGAAGGTGGTCGCCCGCGGGCTCAATCGCAACGGCAAGCAGGTGCGCATCAAGGGTGAGGGATTGCTCGCCCGCGCCATCCAGCACGAGATCGATCACCTCGACGGCATCCTCTTCATCGACAAGCTGACCAGCCTCGACACGTTGAAGGAGGTCGAGGTGGGCAGCGAGGAGGATGTTGCCAGCGGCGAGTCCGTCGCTCTGGCGGTGTAGTCGCGCTGCGCATCGCCTTTCTGGGCACCGCGGAGTTCGCCGTCCCCTCACTGCGCGCCTGCGTGGCGCGCGGCGATGACCTCGCCGTGGTGGTGACACAGCCCGATCGACCCGGCGATCGCGGCAAGCCTGCGCCGCGTCCTGTCGCCGACGTTGCCCGTGAGCTTCGCCTCCCCGTGTGGCAGCCGCCGCGTATGCGCGACACGGCCGTGGTCGACGAGCTGCTCGGTCATCACGTCGACGTTCTCGTCGTTGCCGCGTATGGGCAGATCCTTCCCGCCGCGCTGCTCGACGTACCGCGGTTCGGTGGCGTCAACGTGCACGCGTCGTTGCTGCCGCGCTGGCGCGGCGCCGCCCCTGTCGCTGCAGCGATCCTCGCCGGCGACGCGGAGACGGGGATCTCCATCATGCGCATGGACGTCGGGCTCGACACCGGACCCGTGTACGCACAGCGGGCGACGCCGATCGCCGCAGCCGAGACCACCCCGCACCTGACAGCGCGGCTGGCGACGATGGGCGCCGATCTGCTCGTCGAGGTGCTCACCGCCCTCGAGGCGGGAACGGCGTCAGCGCAGCCCCAGGACGATGCGCAGGCGACGATGGCTCCGCGACTGACGCGCACTGACGGCATCGTCGATTGGCGGATGCACACCGCCGTCGAGGTCGATCGTCGTGTGCGGGCGCTGCAGCCGTGGCCGGGCGTTATCGCCACCCTCAGCGGTGTGCAGGTGCGCATCCTCGAAGGCGGAGTCGGCGGGTCGACTGACGGCGCCGTCACGGGCGACATCGTGCGCGTCGACGCGACATCCATCGACGTCGCCACCATCGACGGCGTCTACACGGTGCGCACGGTGCAGCCACCGGGTCGTCGCGCCATGGATGCAGCCTCGTATCTGCGAGGACGGAGGTAGCGGGGTGCGGGCGCGGAGCGGTTGCCAGCCCTTTGGACGTGCCGGATCGGGTACACAGTAGGCATGCCCGCCAAGGCCGAGCCACGCGAACGCGACCCGGTGCTCGCCCGCAACCGCCACGCCAGCCACGAATACCATCTCATTGAGACGTTCGAGGCCGGCATCGAGCTCCACGGCACCGAGGTGAAGGCTCTGCGAGGTGGACGCACCCAGCTGCGCGATGGGTACGTGCGCGTCGAGGGCGGCCAGGCCTGGCTGCTCGGCGTGCACATCAGCCCCTATGCGCAGGGCAATCGCGCCAACCACGAGCCCGACCGCCGGCGCCGGCTGCTGCTCCATCGACGCGAGATCGAGTACCTCAACGGCAAGGTCACCCAGCAGGGGCTCACCCTGGTGCCGCTGCGCCTCTACGTCAAGGGCAACCGCATCAAGTTGGAGTTCGCGCTGGCGCGCGGCAAAAAGCTCTGGGACAAGCGCCAGGCGCTCGCCGAAGCTGACGCCAGGCGCGAGGCGGAGCGGATCACGTCGAGAGCTATGCGCGGGTAGGTCTGCGGCCTCTCGCGGCTGCGGCGCACGCCGTGAGCAGTGATAGGGCCACCATTGCGGTGGCGCCCGTCCCGGCGCCGGCGTCGCCGCCCGTGTTCGGCGAGCTGCCGATCGAGTCGGCAACCACATTGATCGCGTCGCCGTTGCTGGCCGCGCGGACGGTGAGCTGCTTACCGGTGATGGCCGGGAGGGTGACGTAGCTGGGGTTGGCGGGATTGCGATCGACGGTGAAAACGGCGCCAAGGCTGCCGGCCTGGTGGGGGACGCTGGGGCTCATGTGCGGCGCGTCGCCGGTGCCGATGTCGAGACGGATGCGATGACCTTTGGCGAACGTCTCGAAGGTGGGAAACACCTCGATGTCGTACGCGGTCGGCGTCGCCGGCGGCGTCTTCTCACTGTCCTGCGTGAAGGGATGGAAGACGCGCAGCAGCCGTCCGTCGGCCTTCAGCGTGAACGGTGATGTGGTTGTCTGGCGCAGCGAGGCGAGCAGCCAGCCGGCGGTGATCTGCGTCGACTGCCCCGATGCATCGACGTCGGTGAGGTGGACCGAGAAGGTCAGGTTGCGGCCCTGCGGCGATTCGGCTATGAGATGCACGTTGATCGGTCCATTGATGGTCAGCGGCTGATCGAGGACCGGCGTGGTGTAGGTCAGCTCCTGCACCTCGTTGAGCCGCTCGTCGTTTTCGCAGGGAATGGCCGGCGCATTCGGCGCCATAGAGGCGCTGGCGTCGCCCCACTGGAACGTCGTCCTCGTGCAGCCTGTCCCCGTGGGGTTGTAGGGCAGCTGGTCGGAGCCCGCCGATGACGGTGGCGCGGGCACCAGCGTGCCGTCGTTCAGCGATGTGGCTGATCCCGACTTGCCTTCGCCGAGGAACATGTTGATCGCGTGCATGCCGTCGAGCGGATACGACGCCGAGGCGACGAAATGACTCCCGGTCGCCCCCTTGAGCTCGTACTGCAGGACACGCGGCGCGTTCTGCTCACCGGCATCCTGGCCGCGGAGGTACTGGTCGAACCACTGCAGCTGCAGCGTCTTGAGGTCGGGGATGTTGTCGGCGGGCAGGCTGCTCGCCGTGCTGCCCTCGAGGTGGATCCACGGACCGATGATCAAACGTTTGGCGGGAACGTCGAGGGCGTTATAGAGCATCGGCTCGGCGCGTTGGAAGATGTCGAACTCGCCGCCGACGATGAAGGTGGGAACGTGCACGCGCTTGATGTGGTAGATCGGCGAACGCACCCTGGAGAAGTCGCCGTCGTAGGACTGCGGACCGCCGGTGGTCGCCCCGGTTGTCTGCGGCACCTGGAACGCGGCCGCTCCCTTGGCGTGATCGGCGAGCACCTGCCCGGCGCCGGCCGCGTCGGCGGGCTTGCCGTCCGTCGCCTGATTGGCCGGCGGCGCGCCGAGCGCGGTGACCAGGCCGAGCCACGGTGGGATGAACGCCGCATCGAGGTTGCCGCCGTGGTAGGTGACGTCGCGATAGGCGTCGCCCATGGGCACGACGGGGAAGATCGCCTTGACCTCGCTAGGTGCGTCGGGCTGTTCCATGGTGAGCAGCTGGTTGATGGCGAGGTACGACGCGCCCATCAGTCCCGCGGTGCCGTTGGCCCAGGACTGGTGCGCGGCCCAGCGCACGATCGCGGGTCCATCCTGCTGCTCACGCGCACCGAAGGATTCCCACTGTCCCTGCGATGAACCGGTGCCGCGGACGTCGACGACGACCATCGCGTAACCGCGCTGCACGAAGAACGGGTCGACGGTGAAGAGCCCGCCGTCCTTGCGGTACGGCGTCTGTTCGATGAGCACGGGGAAACGCAGCTTGGGATCCGGCTGCTTCGCACCAGGTGGCACGGGGATGCCGACATTGGCGCGCAGGACCACGCCGTCGCTCATCGTCAGCGGGATGTCGTTGACCGCGAGGACGTCGTAGCTGGGGTTGTCGGGCTTCCATTGGGTCGCCGCTCGTGCATTGCCGGGGATGCCCGCACCGGCGATCAGCAGGGGGACCGCAACGACGACACCGCAGGTCGCCAGCCTTGCACGGCTGCGCATGAGGCTCCTCCGAACGGGGCGGGAAGGCGCCCCGAGTCCACGGCACGATCCCCCTTCCCAACCTAAGGACGGTCGGAAATGGGCGCGCGTTGCGCTGCGTGTGGGCGCGAGCCGGCGTCAGGCGGAGCTGGGCGGTGTCAGCCGGCGGCGCGGCGCCGCGCCGCCGGGCCCGCGGCGATCTCCATCTCGTCGCCGGCGATCTCGGTGTCGAGGCCGCCTCCGAGCACCTCGGGTGCCGTCGAGGGAATCACCGGCCGATTGGCGCGCGTCTCTGGAACCACCCGCGCCGCCAGCTCGTCGAGCGCTGATTTCAGTTCGCGAAGCCCGGTTCCCTTCTTCGCGGAAACGACCACCGGCTCCGTCTCGGCGATGTCGCCTAGTCGCTGGGCGACCTCGGCCATTTCGGCGCGACTGAGGCGATCCGCCTTGGACAGCACCAGCATCGCCGGCTGATCGCACTCCATCTGCAGCAGGGTCTCCAGCACCGTGGTCAGCTGCGCGTCGGCGTCGGGGTGTGAGGCGTCGACGACGACGGCGAGGATCCGCGCCGCGCGCACCTCCTCGAGCGTAGCGGCGAACGACTCGACCAACTCGGTTGGCAGGTTCTGGATGAAACCGACAGTATCTGTGAGGATCACCCGCCGCGCCGAGGCGAGGCTCAACAGCCGCGACGTGGGGTCGAGCGTTGCGAAGAGCCGGTTGTCGGCGTAGACCTCGGAGTTGGTCAGCTTGTTGAGCAGCGTCGACTTGCCCGCGTTGGTGTAGCCGACCAGCGCACACGTGGCCAGGGGCACATCGAGACGCGCGCGGCGTTGCACGCCGCGACGGCGTTCCAGCTCGCGCAGGCGCACCCGGAGGCGCTTGAGACGCTGTCCGACGAGCCGGCGGTCGACCTCGATCTGCGTTTCACCGGGACCGCCACGCAGCCCGACGCCACCGCGCTGCCGCTCGAGGTGGCGCCATCCCCCGGCGAGGCGGGGCAGGAGGTGCTCGAGCTGAGCCATCTCGATCTGGATGCGACCCTCGGCGGTGCGTGCGCGCTTGGCGAAGATCGCGAGGATGACCTCGGTGCGGTCGAGAACCGAGACCTTCCACGCGCTCTGCAGGTTGCGTTGCTGGCGCGGTGTCAGCCCGTCGTTGACCAGCACCGCCGGTCGACCAAGCTCGCCGAGGCGCGATCCCAGCGATTCGACCGTGCCCTCGCGCAGGTAGGTCGCCGGGTGCGGCTCGCGCAGGGTGACCAGGCGCCGTTCGACGACCTCGGCGCCGAGGGTGCGTGCCAGCTCCTCGAGCTCGTCCAGCTCGATCTCGGCGCGGTCGCGCCGCGATGCTCGATCGGCGGTGCCCACGACGACGACGCGGGTGATGGTGTCGCCCACTCCGGGGTCGGCGCCGGACACAGCGGGAGCCGGTTGCGCTGCCATGAACGCACAGCGTAGGCGAAGGGCGCGATCGGCGCCGCGCATCGTCTGCGCGCCTTGGGGGTAGGATGCTGGTTGCACATCAAGGACGCAGCTTCCGCGCGAGCCGCCTCCCCATTGGCGATGGGGGCGTATGGTTTCGACGGGGTCGTGGGTCACAGGATGGCGAGCCGAGCCCCGGGCTCGTAAAACCGGGACCAATACAAGTGCGAACAGCACTCCTGCCCTCGCCCTCGCGGCGTAAATAAGGGCAAACGCTCGGGCTTAGGCCCGACGTCGACCGGCTTCTCGACCGCGGGAGACGGACCCGACGCTAATACCAGCGGCCTCGCCGCCCGGTGGCGCCTCGGCGCCGGGCGGGACACCCACCGAGGCTGGCCGGTCCGGAGCCTGGTCCCAGGGCGCCGCTCGGTGAGATGAATACCGGGACTACGCTCGTAGAGGTCCTGCGGTACGCGGCTTCGGACCCGGGTTCGATACCCGGCGCCTCCAGACTTTTCCTGCCGGACAAGGCACCGTCCGGAACGTCGCCATCAACCCAGCGTTGCGAGCAGTTTGTCGAGCGCGGCGTAACTCTCGTTCAGCCCATGCTCCATGCCCGAGCTCAGCATGCCGTCGCGCTCCTCGACGGTGTGGAAGAGGGATGTGCTGATGACCTTGGTGCGACCGTCGCCGAGATCCTCGAAAGTCGCGGTTGTGACCGCAACGTAGCCGGGCATCCCATCCCACTCGAAGGTCTGCACGATGCGCTCCGGTGGCGTCACTTCGCGGTACCGCCCTTCGAAACCGTGGACGCCGTCGGCGGCGTGCTCGACGTAGCGCCAGTGGCCGCCGCGTTCGACGTCCATGCGCTCGATGACCAGCTTGTTGCCGCGACCCCACCATTGAGCGACCAGCTCCGGGTCGGTGAACGCTCGCCAGACCAGCTCGCGGGGTGCGTTAAAGATCCGCTCCACTCGGACCTCGCGGTCCGTGGGGGTGGTGATCGTCGCGGTGCCGACGGGCTGATTCGTGGACGTGCTCATTGCTCGGCTCCATGTGTGCGCTCGAGGAACTCGCCCAGCCTGTCAAGGCGCGCCTCCAGCATCTGGCGGTAGGTCTCGATCCAGGCTGATGCGTCCTCCAGCCGGTGCGGTCCCAGCCTGCAGCGCCGCACCCGGCCCTCCTTCACTGTGGTCACCAGTCCGGCTCTCTCGAGGACGGTCACGTGCTTCTTCATCCCCGTGAGGGTCATCGCGAAGTTAGCGGCAAGCTCGCTGATCGAGGCGTCGGCGCCACCCAGCCGCTTGAGGACGCCGCGACGCGTGGGGTCGGACAGGGCTGCAAACGGCCCGTCGAGCCGGGGAGGGCTACACTGAACCATATAGTTCACTATAGGCCGGCTCAGGGTCGGTGCGCAAGCCGGTCGCGCCGGCCTGTGACGCGGCGGTCCGCTAGTGGCGCAGCGCGACCTCCATCGGGCTCTCGAGGAACCGCTCCATGCGGCGACCGGCCTTCGCGATCAGCGCCTCCCGCACCGTCTTCGCGGTGGGGAGCAGGTCAACCTCGAGGCACACCCGCCCGCGGGCAGTGGTCCGGCGCCAGCGCCCCTCCACCCGGCCGCCGACGGTGAGCACGTTAGAGATAACACCTCCGAGCGCGAAGAAGGCGGGGTCGAAGGGTCGACTGGGGTCTATGAGCGCAGAGCGGTCGCGGTAGGCGACGGTGTACTCGTCGAAGTTGGGCAGCAGGTGGGCGACTGATGACGCTTTCGGAAGCGCCTCGTCCGGAGCATCGAGCCAGTACTCGGCACCGCCGGCCACGCGGCGTTCCAGCGCGTCGCCGGCGAGTGCGATGCCGGCGTGTGCGTCGCCCGTGGTCAGGCCCGACCACCACACGAAGTCCTGCAGCTGCGCCGGACCGTGACTGCGGAAATACCTCAGTGCCAGCTCGACAAGCGCCTCCGTCCGTTCCATCGTCAACGTCGATGGCGCGCGCTCCTCGAAGAGCGCGTAGGTGAACGCCTTTCCTTTGCGGCGCCCACTGACGATGAGCCGATCCAGCTCCGCCAAGAGAATCAGGTGGGCCAGCCGCGGCCCGTCGGCCTCGATCCCTGCGGCGCGCAGGATCTCGCCGAGCTCAGGTCTCGTCAGATGTCGACCGCCGGTGAGCGCTGCTGCGAAGGCGGCGTGGGCGCGGGCGATGACGCCGGTGTCCAGCTCGAGCTGCTGATGCCGCCACCGTAGCCCGGCGCGGACCCTGGGTCCGGTGAGCTCCAGCAGC
>DASZGL010000119.1:0-3591 GCA_035938875.1 Candidatus Dormiibacterota bacterium | reverse complement strand
ACACCGATCTCCCCCGGTGTCATGCCCGCTTCGCGATACAGGAAGAGGAGGCTGACAGCGAGGCCCATGCCGGCGCCGAAGTTGGCCAGCGAGCTGCAGAAGGCGAGGCGCCGGAGGTGGCGGTCGGCGAAGACCAGCCGGGCGCCGTCGCGCAGGTCACGGAGGAAGCCGGGCCGCTCGCCCGTCATCGCCGCTCTGCCGGTGCCGCGCAGTCCGGCGAGAAGCACCGCCGAGCAGATGAACGAAACAGAGTCCACGATCATCGCCCGGGCGGCTCCGACCAGTTGGATCAGGCCTCCGGCGAGCCCCGGTCCGGCGACCAGCGAAGCCTGGCGCGACGCCTCCAGACGAGCGTTGGCGTCGCTGAGCGCGTGGCGGCCGGCGACCCCGGGAAGCACCGCGTAGAAGGTCAGGAAGCTGAGCAGCGCGGCGATGCCCTCGACGGTCGCGACCGCATACAGCTGGGCGATGCTCAGGTGGCCCAAGGCGGACAGCAACGGGACCGAGCCGATCGCGAGGGCGTTGACGATGTCGCAGGTCACCAGGATGGTGCGTCGCGGCCCCCGGTCGGCAATGACCCCACCGACCATGGAAAACAGGAGCTCGGGAAGCTCGCCGAACATGGCCAAGAGGCCCACGGTGGTAGACCCGGCGCCCAGCGCGAGGATGGCGACGGTGGGCAGAGCGAGGCTGGTGAAACGATCGCCCAGCGAGCTGACCGTCAGCGAGGCCCACATGCGGGCGAAGTCGCGGTTGCCGCGGAGGTGAGGACCGAGCAGCCTGGGCATGGTCGCGGAGTCTGCGTCGTCTCGCTGTCCGGTGTGACGGCAACTCCGCCGGGGTAGGATGCAGGCGATGCCCAGCCTGCTCGTCGGGACCTCTGAAGGCCTCATGTCGCTCACCGAACGCGGCAGCGAGCGGGAGCTCGCGGCACAGCCGGTGACGGGGCTCAGCGGTGCCGGCGGCGACTGGTGGGCACTCGCCGGCGAACGCCGACTGCTGCGCGGTGATGGGCACACCTGGCACGAGGTGCAGACGCTCGATGGGCCCGCCGCCACCTGCGTCGGTGTGACCAGCGCCGGGACGCTCGTCGGCACAGCAGAGGGGCATCTGTTGCGCTTCGACGGTGATCGGCTGCGCATCGTCGACGGCTTCGATAACGCCGCCTCGCGTGACGACTGGTACACACCATGGGGTGGCCCGGCCGACGTGCGGAGTCTGTGCGAGAGCGACGACGGGATCTTCGTCAACGTGCACGTCGGCGGCATCCTGCGCAGCAGCGATGGCGCGACCTCGTGGCGACCGACCATCGACATTCATGCCGACGTTCACCAGGTGATCGCCGGTCGGCGCCGTGGCCAGCTCCTCGCCGCCACCGCGCGCGGTCTCGGCGTCAGCGACGATGCCGGCGCCACCTGGCGATTCCACACGGCGGGCCTCCCGGCGACGTACCTGCGCGCGGTGGCTGTCAGCGGGGGCAGCATCCTGGTGACCGCGTCGTCGGGCCCAGGCGGTAGCCGCAGCGGAGTGCACCGGACATCGCTCGATGCCGATCGCCCCTTTCAGCAGTGCGACGGAGGTCTTCCTGCCGATTTCGGCAAGAACATTGACACCCACTGCCTGGCCGCGTCAGGTGAGCGGGTCGCGATCGGCGCGCCTCAGGGGACGGTGCACTGGTCACCGGACGGCGGAGGGACCTGGGATGTGCTGGCACGCGACGTTGGCAGCATCACCTGCCTCGCCTTCGCCGAAGACGGCTGAGGTCACCGCGTAGTAACCTCGCCCGCCGAGCAGCCACGGGCAGTCATCACGGAGGAAGAACGATGTACGGAAGCGTCGCACGGGTGAAGCTGCAGCCGGGCAAGGCGGCCGAGGTCGCCCGCCTCATGGAAGAGCTGGGCCAGCCGAAGGGTAGCCGGGGCGTCACCGTCTACCGGGCCGACTCTGACCCCGACACCATCTGGATCGCCGGCATGTTCGAGAGTAAAGAGGTCTACCAGCGGAGCTCGGATTCACCCGAGCAGCAGGCGCGGTTCGAGAGGTTGCGCTCGCTCACCGCCGGCGACCCTGAGTGGCACGACGGCGAGGTTATCTTCCACCGCTTCGACTGAGCCGCCCCCCGGTGCCGACCACCGACACAGCCCTTGCGACTCTCCGCAGGGACGGCTACGTCGTGCTTCACGACCTGCTCAGTGGCGCCGAGCTCGACGCTCTCCGCGAGGAGCTCCGGCCCCACCTGGCGAGTGGCCCGCTGGGGCGCAATCCCTTCGAGGGGGAGCGCAGCAACCGTGTCTATGCGCTGCTGGCCAAGGCCGAGTCCGCAGCTCCACTCGTCGAGCATCCTCGCGTCCTCGAAATCATGGACGCGCTGCTGCTGCCCAACTACCTGCTGACCGCATGCCAGGCGATCAACCTGCTGCCCGGTGAGACCGAACAACCCTGGCACTACGACGACGGCTTCTACACCATCCCCCGGCCGCGCAAGCCGGTGTCGATCAGCACGATCTGGGCGGTCGACGACTTCACCGAGAGCAACGGCGCAACCGAGATGATCCCCGGCAGTCATCAGTGGGACGACGAGCAGCAGCCGAAGGGTGAGGATGCGCGGCGCGTCGCGGTGACGATGCCGGCGGGATCGGCGGTGGTGTTCATGGGCACGCTGTGGCATCGCGGCGGCGCCAACCGCAGCAGCGCGCCGCGATGCGCGATCAGCCCGCAGTACTGCGAGCCCTGGGCCAGACAGCAGGAGGCGATGATGCTCGCGGTCGGTCCGGCCGCTGCGCGCTACTCGCCGCGGATCCGATCGATGCTCGGTTACAGCATCCATCCACCGTTCATGGGATTCGTCGACGGCGTGCATCCGGAGCGGCTGCTCGACCCCGAGTACAACGCAGCGACGACAGGGGCTCGCGAGCGGTCGGCGCGCTTCTGGGACGTGGAGCGCCCGCAGCGTCCGCAGTAACGCGAGACCGGCTCATCGGCCAAGCACGACTGACATCCGGCTCGCTTGCCCAGCAACAGTGGTCGCTGCGCTCCTGCGTTCCGGCTGGCTAAGCTGCCGTCGTCGCGTCATTGTCAAGGGAGGTGCGCCATGTCCCAGTTTGCGGTGGTAGTCAAGGTCGAACTCCCCGAGGGTCACACGATCGAGCAGGGTCGCCAGATGCTCGAGACGTTCGTCATCCCCGACGTCAAAAGCCATCCGGGGTTCGTCACCGGCTACTGGCTATCCCCACCGACTGGTCGTGATGGACTGTCCTTCGTCATCTACAAGGACGAAGCGTCGGCCCGTGCCGCGGCCGACGGCGTGAAGCCACCTCCGCCCGTGAAGCTCGTCGACGTCGAGGTGCGCGAGGTGGCAGCTGGCGCGTGAAGCTGGGCCTCCACGTCTCCGACTTCACCTGGCCGGGCGGTCCGCCACGGATGCGGTCCGATCTGACGAACATCGCTGAGGCGGCGGAGTCCGCCGGCTTCGACCGCCTGAGCGTTATGGACCACTTCTTCCAGATCGGGCACCTCGGACCCCCGGAGCATGAGATGCTCGAGGCATACACCGCGCTTGGGTTCATCGCCGGGGTGACGTCGCGCATCAAG
>DASZGL010000118.1:0-3426 GCA_035938875.1 Candidatus Dormiibacterota bacterium | reverse complement strand
GACGGCCTGTCGCTCGAGCCTTACCGCGGCAGCGCCACCCTCACCGTCGGCGGCGAGCTCCACAAGCTGGCCTCGAACATCGCCACCGGCCGCAACCTCGCCGGCGTCCACTGGCGCTCCGACGCCCTGGAGTCGCTGCTGCTCGGCGAGGCCATGGCCATCACCATGCTGGCCGATCAGCGCCCGACCTACAACGAGAACCGCGGCGGCTTCTTCCAGGGTTACACCTTCACCCGCTTCGACGGCACCAGGATCACGGTCTGAGACGGGCTCCCCTGGTCCTGGTTCGATAAGGCCACGCGCACAGGCGATCGTGCCTGCGGCCCCTGCGGCCATGGACGTGCTCGATGCCTCACGCGACGTCGCCCCAGCATGAAGCCGCGCGCTTGTGGCGCCCGCTACGGACGCCGATCTTCCGCCAGCTGCTCATCGCGGACGTCGTGTCGGATGTCGGCACGTTCATGCAGAGCGTGGGAGCGGCGTGGCTCATGGTGTCGATCGGCGCGAGCCCGCTGTACGTCGCGCTGACGCAGACCGCCTCGACCCTCCCGTTCTTCCTCTTTGCGTTGCCCGCCGGAGCCATCGGCGACATCGTCGACCGCCGCCGGTTGATCCTGTACACCGAGACGTGGATGGTGTGCGTGGCGATCGCGCTGGCGGCAGCGACGCTCACCGGCGTCATAACGCCATGGCTCCTGCTCGCGCTGACCTTCGCGTTGTCTGCCGGAGACGCCGTCGAGACGCCGACCTGGCGCGCGGTGCTGCCGGAGCTCGTGCCGAGAGAGGATCTGCCCGCCGCCTCCGCGCTCAACGGCATCGAGTTCAACATCGCGCGGGCCATCGGGCCGGCGCTCGCCGGCGCGTTGATCGCCGGTGCAGGGGTGGGCGCCGCATTCCTGGTGAACGTCGGATCGTTTCTTGGCGTGATCCTGGTGGTCGCACGGTGGAAGAGACCGGTTCGCGCGCGAACCGCGCCGGCAGAGACGCTCGGCGGTGCCACCGTCGCCGCGATCCGCTACGTGTACAACGCTGCAACGACCCGCACGGTGATCCTGCGGTCGGGCGTGGTGATCTTCTGTGCGAGCGCGCCGTTGGCGCTGCTGCCCACCGTCGCGCACAGCGTCAGCAGCAGCGCGATCGGGTACGGCATCCTCCTGGGGTGTTTCGGAGCGGGCGCCGTCGGCGGCGCCCTCGCGATGCAGGCCGTCCGAGCCCGATGGTCGACGGAAGCGGTCGCATCGATGGCCGTCGCCATCCTGGGCGTGACGATCGTGGTCCTCTCACGCGTACACCACCTGCCCGGCCTCATGCTCGTCATGCTCGTCAGCGGGGGAGCTTGGCTCACCTTCGTCGCGATCGCCAACGCACTCGTCCTGAGCCTGGCGCCCGACTGGGTGCGGGCCCGCGTCTCGGCGATCTTCATGCTCGTCACCCAAGGAGGTCTCGCGGCCGGCAGCGTGTTGTGGGGGGCGGTCGGTTCGCGCGCGAGCGTCGATACGGCGTTGCTGTGGGCAGGCCTCTGCACGATCGCGACGACAGCGCTCGGCTTGATCGCGAGACTGCCGGACAACACCACCGACGTGAGCCCGTGGAACCACTGGCGCATGCCCGCCATCGTTCGAGACGCCGCGCCGGAGCTCGAACAGGGGCCGGTGCTCGTGACCCTCGAGTACCGTGTCGAGCCGCGGAACGCGCAGCGATTCTTGGCAGCGGTACAGAAGTATGGACGCGTCAGGCGCCGCGACGGCGCATCAAGCTGGGGCGTCTTTCGTGACCTCGAGCACGCCGACGTCTATCTCGAGACTTTCCTGGTGCCGTCGTGGGCCGAACACCTCCGCCAGCACGAGCGCTTCACCCGCGGCGATAGCGAGCTCGAGCAACTCATCAGTAGTTACACTCGTGGTGAGCCGACCACACGCCATCTCATTCATGCCGAACCCGAGAGTGAAGCGTGAGAGGCGATGACGGCGATCTCGGGGGCCGCGCCGGGGGTGCGGCGGCCCGCGCCCTGCGGCCGCGCGCGAACTGCCGGTCGGCCTGCCGGCAACCCGCGGCGCCGCCGGGCGTTATGGAGATCTGGGGCCGGTCATTGGGCACCGCGCTCCTTTCACCTGTGACTCTCCTGGAGGGAACCATGCGTCGACAGCCGCTGCCGCTCTGTCTCGCCCTCGCCGCCTTCGTCTCCGGCCTGGTGGCCGGCCCGCTCACCGCCGCCGGCGAGACGTCGGCGGCCAAGGAAGCGCACGCCAAGACGCCGCACCGGGCCGAGGGCAGGAAGGCCGCGGCCATCGACCCCGCCCTGCTGGCGGGGATGAAGGCGCGCTCGATCGGACCGGCGGCGATGAGCGGCCGCGTCGTCGCCGTCGCGGCGGTGGAATCGGACCCCGAGGTGATCTACGTCGGGGGCGCGACCAGCGGCGTCTGGAAGTCGACCGACGGCGGCCTGACCTTCGAGCCGATCTTCGACGACCAGCCGGTGGCGTCGATCGGCGCCATCGCCATCTTCCGGGGCAACCCGGACGTCGTCTGGGTGGGCACCGGCGAGGGCAACCCGCGCAACAGCGCTTCGGTCGGCAACGGCGTCTATCGCTCGCTCGACGGCGGCCGCACCTGGCATCACCTGGGGCTCGACAAGACCGAGCGCATCCGCCGCATCGTCCTCCATCCCACCGACCCCGACGTCGCCTACGTCGCCGCCGAGGGCAAGGAGTGGGGCGAGAACCCCGAGCGCGGCATCTTCAGGACCACCGACGGCGGCAAGACCTGGAAGCGCATCCTCTACGCCGACGAGCGCAGCGGCGGCTCCGAGCTGGTGATGGACCCCGCCCACCCGAACAAGCTCTTCGCCACGCTCTGGGACTACCGCCGCTGGCCCTGGTTCTTCCGCTCCGGCGGGCCGGGCTCCGGGCTCTACGTCACCGATGACGGCGGCGACAGCTGGAAGCGACTGACCGAGGACGACGGCCTGCCGAAGGGCAACCTCGGCCGCATCGGCCTCGCCATCGCGCCCTCCGAGCCGCGCATCGTCTACGCCCTGGTGGAGGCGGAGGGCAACAACGTCGTGCTGCGCTCCGAGAACGGCGGCCGCACCTGGCAGACCGCCAACACCGACCCGACGACCAGCGAGCGGCCCTTCTACTACGCCGACCTCCGCGTCGATCCGCAGTGGCCGAACCGGGTCTACAGCTTGACCGCCCGCCTGCGGGTCTCCGACGACAGCGCCAAGACGTTCCATCCCTTGGGCCACTCCCGCGACATTCACGGCGACTACCACGCCCTGTGGATCGATCCGCACGACGGGCGCTACCTGATCGCCGGCGAGGACGGCGGCGTCGGCATCAGCCACGACCGCGGCGACACCTGGCAGTTCGCCGCCGACCTGCCGTTCGGCCAGTACTACCACGTCGCGGTGGACATGGACGTGCC
>DASZGL010000117.1:0-3184 GCA_035938875.1 Candidatus Dormiibacterota bacterium | reverse complement strand
ACAGTCGGCGGTGATCCGCACGACGACGGTGGCACCGGCGTGATCGGCGGCGATCACCATCCGGCGCAGGACGTCGTCCTCGGGCCCGCGCACGTGGTCGACTCCAAGCGCAGTGGCGACCTCGACGATGGTGTCGTCGCGGTCCTTCGTGGTGGTGGCGACGACGACACGATCAACACACCGGGCGCGTCGCGCCCGGTCGACGACATGGGCAAGCACAGGGCGTCCATCCAGATGGGCCGCGACCTTGCCCGGAAACCGCGTCGATCCCATGCGTGCCTGGATGACGGCGGCGACGGTCACCCCACGCCTCCCACGCGACGGACTTCCAGGGCAACCTCGAGCACCTCCGCCGCAGCCTCGATGTCGTTGATGGGTCGGCTGCCGGTTTGCACGGCATCGAGGAAGCTGGCGATCTCGGCAACGTACATCTTGTCGCGGTCCGTGTCGACGTCATCGAGCAGCGTCGTCCACTCCGCGCCCGGCTTCCGGCACACCCTGAGCGTGCCGTGAGCGAAGTCCCACATTGCCATGCCATCTGCGGTCAGAACCTTGCACCAGCGGGTGTATACAGGCTGAAGGTAATCGACGTGGATGTGCGAGACAGTCCCAGCTTCATGACGTAGCAGTATGTCCGCTGTGTCCTCGACGTCGAGCTCGAGCAGCCCCGAGGTCGTGCACAGCGCCGATACGCCGGCGACGGGACCCGCGAGTGCGATCACGAAATCGAGCTCGTGTATGGCGTCGAGGACGATCCCTCCTCCGAGCTCCCGACGCGCGCTGTACGAGGTGCGATAGTCGGCGTGTGGACGCCAACAGGGCAGGTACCAGCCGAACTCTGCGAGGACGGTGATCGGCCGGCCGATGTCGTCGAGCGTACGTCGTAATGCCTCATAGCCTTGGGTGAATCGCATGTTGCAGGCGACCATGACGCGGCGATCTGAGTACTGCGCAGCCAGCTCGCGAGCACGCCTGACATCCGCCGTGGATGTGCCCAGCGGCTTCTCGACGAAGACGTGAGCTCCGCGCCTGAGCGCCCACTCGATGTCGCCGACGTGATCCACCGATGGGGTGGCGACGACGACGATGTCGACGTCGGGTGCCGAGTCTCGTTGATCGATCGCCCGCCCGCCCATCTCCATCGCCACGGCGGCCGCGGCGTCGCTCCGGGCGTCGAAGGTGTAGACGTCGACACCCATCTGCGCCAGGTTGCCAGCGTGACGCCGGCCGATGGAACCGCAGCCGAGAACAAGAGCGCTGGTCATTTACATCGCTCGTGCCGACAGGACCTCAGCGATCGCCGCGGCGACTCGCTCGCTGCCCCGGCCGTCGACGAGCTCCCATCCGGCGCGCGACATCGCCTGCAGGCGTTCTCGATCGCTGAGCAGGCGGCATGCGGACTGCGCAACCCGTTCGTCGATGGGCGGCGACACCACCACTGCGCAGCCGGCACGCTCGAGAGCGCCGGCCTGCCGGCGCTGGTTGTCCGCCACCGGAGCGATGATCGCCGGGACGCCGACGCACGCCGCCTGCACCGCGGTGGTGCCCGCTGCGCCGGCATAGAGCGCTGCCTGCGCGAGCAGAGACGCCAGCGTCGTCGGGCTGCGGTGGAGAGTCACCCTGGGGTGATCCAGCGGCGTCGTCGCGCCTGGTCCGATGACCAGGTCGACGCGGCCATCGACGCTGCAGGTGAGAAGCGCGTGCGCGAGAGGCACACCGATCGAGCCGAGGTCCGAACCTCCATTGGACACCAGTAGCGAGGTGGCTGAGTGGGGCTCCCGCATCCGCTGGTCACGCGCTGTTCGATATGCAGCCGCGAGCAGGGCGAAGGCGGGGCCTCGCAGCGTTGCCGATGCGCCAGCCGGCCCGGGCGAGTCCTCGACGCCGGGAGCGGGGTTGACGGCGACGTCGCAATCGCACGGACCGTCGAGATCGTCCACCACGACCAGCGGGCAGCTCCCTCTGATCGCCGTCTGTACACCGGCCGGAAAGACGTACCCGTCGAGGACGACCAGTCGGGCCGCGCACTCGACGACCGCACGCATCGCTCGGTCCGGCGCTGAGCCGGCGAGGGGAAGGGCGACGTGACCGCGGTTGCGGACGCGCTCGACGGCGGATGCCTCGGCGACGGTGACAACCACTGGTTCCACCTGCTCACGCAGGGCATCGGCGAGGGCGAGCATTCGCTCCAGGTGGCCGAAGCCGATGCCTGCGCCGCACTCCGGCACCAGCACAACCGGTGCGGCCATGTTCTTCAGGCCACGACCGCCGGACGCCATGCCGACAGGCGAGCGAGCGCACGGACCACGTCGTCCTGATCGTCCTCGGTCATCGAAGGAAACAGCGGCAGGGTGATGAGTCGCTCGCACAGCCTCTCCGCCGCCGGTGCCTCACCGGGCCGGTGTCCTCGGGCACGGTACATGCCGAGCAGATGCGCTGCCGGGTAGTGGAGCGTCGCCTGGATGTTGTCGGCGCGCAGGGCGTCGATGACTCGGTCGCGCGGCCAACCGAAGGTGGCCTCGTCGATGGCGATCGCATACAGGTGCCATGCGGAGCGGCGGTCGGCGAAACGTGGCGGCGTCGACACGCCAGCAAGATCCGTCAGCAGCTCGTCGTAGCGCATCGCCAGCTCGGACCGGCGTGTCAGCACGGTGTCGAGACGGCGAAGCTGTGACCATCCTAGTGCGGCCTGAGGATCGGTGATGCGATAGTTGTAGCCGAGCTCGGTGATGTCGTATCGCCAGGTCGCTCCGGTGCGCTGCGCCGCTTCGCTGGTCATACCGTGATTGCGCAGCCGCCGCATCCGCTCAGCCAGGTCGCCATCGTCGGTGACGCAGGCACCACCTTCACCCGTGGTGATCTGCTTGACCGGGTGAAAGCTCAACGTGGTGACGTCACCCAGGCTGCCCACAGGCCGGCCGCGCAACGTGCCGCCGAGCGAGTGCGCTGCGTCGATGACCAGGCGGCACTCCGAGGGGAGCACGCTGCGCAGAGCGTCGACATCAGCAGGGAGGCCTGCGTAGTCGACCGCGACAACCACTCGTGTGCGACCGGTGATCTTCGCAGCCGTCGCCTCCGCTGAGAGGGAGCGATCGGTCCCGATGTCAGCGAACACGGGCACAGCTCCGCAGTAGAGAGCGGCGTTGGCTGACGCCACGAAGGTGAGCGGTGAGGTGATCACCTC
>DASZGL010000116.1:0-3883 GCA_035938875.1 Candidatus Dormiibacterota bacterium | reverse complement strand
TGCATGGGCAAGATGCCCGGGCAAGAGGGTCCCGACGTGTGGTCGGTGTACCTCAGCACCCCGAATGCGCGCCAGACCTTGAAGGACGCCCAGGCTCATGGCGGCCGCGTCATCGTCGACGCCATGGACGTCGCCGACCTCGGCACCATGTCGGTAATCACCGACCCGTCGGGCGCCGCCGTTGGCGCGTGGCAGCCCGGCACTCATCCCGGCTTCGGCGTCGTCTACGAGGACAACGCGCCCACGTGGTTCGAACTGCACAGCCGCGGCTACAAGGCGGCCGTCGACTTCTACCGCGAGGTCTTCGGCTGGAACACTGTGATCGCGAGCGACACGAACGAACTGCGTTACACGCTGCTTCAGGCGGGCGAGACTCCGCTTGCCGGGATCATGGACGACACCGGCCACACACCCGACAGCGTGCCCTCGCACTGGGTGGTGTACTTCGGTGTCGCCGATGCGGACGCCGTCACCGCGAGGATCAAGCAGTTGGGCGGCAGCATCACCATGGAGCCAATGGACACGCCCTATGGTCGTCTGGCTGGCGCTGTCGACCCTTGCGGCGCTGCCTTCAACCTCATGCAGGCAAACCGCGAGGCACCCGCCGGATTGGAGTCCCCTAAGGCCGCGGCCGCCAGTTGACGGGAGCGATCGAGGACTGCGTGCTCGCGGGCACGCAGTCCCCGACGCACGCACGCTCGTGGGTCCGCATCAACGGGCCCACGAATCTAACGAGGGGCGTGACCACCGTCGCCGAAGAGCTCTTCGTCCAGCAGTCGCACCAGCCACTCGCGCCACTGCCGCTCGCTCCGACCGAGGTGGTTGACCATGAGCTGGTAGGTGTGGCTGTTGACCAGCGTGAAGAAGATGTCGACCGCCCGTCGGCGATCGACCCCCGTCCGCAGACGGCGCTGCTCGATGAGCATGTCCACGAGCGCTTGTTGGGTGAGGTAGCGGCGCTCGTGGTCCTGCCAAATAAGGTCACGCACGGCAGGTTCTGTCGCCGCGGCGTCTCGCATGACCTCCTTGAGTGGTGCGGTTCGAGCCGCGATCTCACAGGCGTGCTTCACGACGGTGGCCAGTCGGCGATGTGGGTCTGACTCAGCCCTTGCCCGATGGACCCAGTCCCGTGCGAGCACGGCAACGGGTGCATGGTCACCAGCGACGGCAATGTCGAGGCCGGCGGCAAGGATCTTCTGCTTGTTGCCGAATGCCTGGTAGATGGTGGCCGGCGCCACGCCCGCATCGTGCGCGATCGCCTCGATCGTGGTCGCGACGTAGCCGCGTTCCAGAAACAGGCGAAGGGCGGCGTCGATGATGCGTCGACGGGTGTGGCGGGCTCGCTCCTCACGCCGCCGCCCGGCCTCCGATCTCCCCTTGACTGGCTCGCCCATGAGAGACTATAGTACTACTATATAGAGTTACACTCTAGAGAGCGAGGGGAGTTCATGCCTGATCCTGTGATCCCGTTCGTCATCCTTCCCGGCGAAGGGGAGACGATTCGCGGCCCGGTCGGCGGGCCGACCACATTCAAGGCACGCGCCGAGACGACGAACGGGACGTTCACCGCACTCGAGAACGTCATCCCGCCGATGCAGGGGCCACCCCTGCACCTCCACGTCCGAGAGGACGAGATGTGGTACGTGCTCGACGGCCACGTGCGTTTCAAGGCCGATGACCGCATGTTCGACGCCCCGACGCGCTCGTTCATGTTCATCCCGCGCGGCACGCCGCACTGCTTCCAGAACGTTGGTGACGGACCGGCGAGACTCCTCGTCATGTTCACGCCGGCAGGTATGGAGCGCTTCTTCCAGGGTGTGGCCGAGCTGCCGACAGGTCCGTTCGATCCCGACGCCTACCGCGCGATCGCCGACAGCGCTTGGATGAAGGTCCTGGGGCCACCCCTCGCCGAGACCGACCCGTTGTAAGTCGCTGCGTGGCGGACGAACCGGGCATCAGCGTAGCGCCCCACCCGTGTTCATCATGAGTGTGTTGTTGTCACTAACCACTATCAATCGGGGTTAGCAAAGTCGTAACCTCCAGCGCTGACCTTCTTGTGGCGCCTCGCGTAGGGGGTACGCGGGGTGCGATCGGGGGTATGCGGGGTGCGATCGATTTGCGGCGCCGCCGTACTTTGCGTGGCGTTCGCGGGCTCACCGCTCGCCACGGCGGCGGATCGCGCCACAGCGAGCACCGCAAGAACTCTTGCGGCCGAGCCGACCGTTCCGGCGCAAGAAGTCAGCCTCGCCGGCCTGGGGCTTGCCTCCCAGACCGTCCATGGGCCGTCTGCGTCTGTCGCTGTCGCCTTCCCCCCACCAGCGGCTGATCTCGCCAGCTCTGGCAGTTACCTGCGTGTGTTCTTCGCACACAGCGCCGCGGCCGCCGGTGGGTCGACGTTGCGTGTCTTCGTCAACGACGTCGCTCTCCTCAGCATCCCGCTCGTGGCGTCGACGGCCGACGGCTCTGTCTTCGTCGTCGCCGTGCCGAGCTCGGCGCTGCACGTCAGTAGCCCCAACCTCGTCGCGTTCGACTTCGGTCTCCTCCCGACGGGATCGTCATCGGCCGACGTGCTCTACGGGAGCATCGACACCCAGACCGCGCTGCACTACGACCTCGCCATTCCCAACAGCGCGATCGCGGCTTATCCATACTCGCTCCTCGGCGGGCGCTATGCGGGCTCGCTCGACGATGTGCAACTGCTGCTCACGCTGGGCTCAACACCAGACGACGCGGAGGTCGCCGCTGCGCTGCGCCTGGTCGCTGATACCGGGCGTCGCCTGCGTCCTGCGCACCTGAAGCTGAACGTGGCCACCGGAGACCAGCGACTTCAGGCCGGCGGCTCACCGGCGCTCGTCGTCGGGCGGTTCGACGACCTGCCGGCGAGTAACACCATCCTCAGTGCCGCGGGGTTCACACGTGCCGGCGGGACGTGGCGTGTTCCCGGATCCGATCATCCGGCGCGCGGCGGTGAAGGCGTGCTCGCCAGCGTGGTGTCCCCATGGGACCACGCGAGCTCCCTGATCGTCGTCAGCGGGGAGGACGACGCCGGCGTGGATGCCGCGGCAAGCGCACTCCTCGGTGCGCGTCGCCTCGACCTGACCGGCGCGAGCGCTGTCGTGCTGCACAGCGACGAGCAGCCGGCGTCCGCTGCCAAGAACATCAGCGACCTGCAGGCCCTCCTGCCCGGCACGCTCGCCTTCGCCGGATCCGGGGAGCATCGCGTCGTCTTCGGGCTCCCCGTCCTGGGGACGGACGCGGCGTCACCGGCGAACTTGGAGCTGCGGTTCGAATACTCGCCTGGGCGGTCCCCCGGCACTGCCGTGGTCTCCAGCGAGGTCGACGGTGCCCGCGTGTCGACAGTGCCCCTGCACGTCGACTCCTCCGGTACCGGCGTGACGGCGTTCGCGCTCACCGGCGTGCATGCCGGCGTTGACGGCGTCGCTCTGGCGGTGCAGCTCCCCGCGGAGGCCGGCGGCGACGTGCGCCTCGACGTCGCCGGCTCCAACCTGCGCATTTCCAGTCCCGGCTTGGGCGCTTCGCTCGACGCGCTGCCGTATCCCTTCATCGGCGGGCCGACCGGCCGCGATACCGCCGTGGTTCTCGCCAGGCTCGACACCGCCACGCTCGACGCGGCGGCCCAGGCGATGCTCGCGCTCGGAACGCGCGCCGCCGCGGCGCCGGGAACGCTGTCCGTCCTCGTCGCCTCTCGTGACCGCGCCGACGGGGCGCCGGCACAGGCGCTGGTCATCGGTGATCCGGCCGGACTGTCACTCCGGTGGCGCACCGGCGCCTTCGCCACGACCACGTACGCGCCGCCCCCCGTGCCATCCGACCGCAACGCAGCCTGGATCGCCGACACAACCATGCTCGATGGCGGCGTCAT
>DASZGL010000115.1:0-57468 GCA_035938875.1 Candidatus Dormiibacterota bacterium | reverse complement strand
GACGCCTGGTCACCGGCCGCCACGACACCGAGGGCGGCCACCAGGTTCTCTGGCCGAGGTGGCTGGGCGGTCCTGCATGCCGCTGCGGCGGCTACGGCTGTCTGGAAGCGCTGGTGTCGGGGCCTTCCATCGCCCGCCGGTTCGGCGTCGCCGCAGAGCAGCTCGACGACACCGACGCGTGGGCCGATGTCGGCCGATGGCTGGGGCTGGCGATCGTCAACGCCGTCGCCATGCACGATCCCGACGCCGTTGTCTTCGGCGGCGGAGTGATCGCCTCGTGGGACAGGTTCTGGCCGTCGTTGTCGGCAACAGTCGACCAGTACCTGCATCTCCAGGCGCGCCCCGTGATCACTCGTGGCACGCTCGGAGAGGATCGCAACCTGTGGGGCGCGCTGGCTCTGCTCGACCAGGACGTCGCCGTCTGAGCACCGCGTCGTCGGTGCCCGCATGATCAACCCGCGGCGAGCACCTGGGCGAGAAACGCGTAGGCCAGTGGGAAGCGATGGGCGACGCCGTCGTGGCCGCCGGCGAAGCGCTCGTAGCGGTGGCTCACGCCCATGGAGGTGAGCACCTGCGCCAGCGCCGCGGTGCCCAGGTCCATGTAGTACTCGTCGCTGTCGCCGGCGTCCAGGTAGATACCCCGCAGACCGCGCAGGGCGTCGGCGTGGGAGGGCGCCAGGCGCACCGGATCCTCGGCGAGCCAGCGCTCCCAATGGCGCTCCTGGAGACGTCCCAGCGAATCCACGGGAAGCCCGATCCCGAGCGGGGCATCGGGGTCGGGGGAGTACGCCGCGGCGCAGCCGAGCACCATGAGCGGGCCGAAGTGCGCGGCGCGGTACTGCTCGTCGCCGAGCAGGTGGTCGCTCAGGGCAACCACGTCGCCGTCATGCTCGGCCAACGCCCTGGCGAAGTCGCCGAGCTCGCGCGCGTAACAGTGCTCGAAGAGCGTGTCACCGGCGTGCGAGGCGCAGGCGCCGAAGACGTCGGGGCGGCGCATGCACAGCACCAGCGCGCCGATGCCACCGCTGCTGTGACCGGCGACTCCACGATGTCGCGCGGCGGCGAGACTGCGATATGTGGCGTCGACGTGGGCGACGACGTCGTCGCTGACGTAGTCCTGGTGGCGTCCCGTCGCGGTCGAGTTGACGAACTGGCTGCCGCCATATCGCGTGGTGCCGTCGACGAAGGCGTAGATGCACGGCGCGGGCGCATCGTCACCCGAGTACAGCGCGTCGAGCCGGTCGAAGATGGTCGGCGCATAGAGGCGGCGGTTGCACCACTGCTCGACGCAGACGCCGTAGCCGGGCAGCACGTAGATCACCGGAAAGCGACGACCGGTATCGTCGTAGTCGGGGGGCAGCCACACCAGCAGGCGGCGACGTGAGGGATCGCCGAGCGGATTGCCGGCCAGCACCATGCTGTCGACGGCATCGTCGACCAGCGTCCCTCGACCCTGCTCGGCCTTGTCCAGCGGCAGCGGCGTCAGCGGTGGAAACGTCATCGCCGCGATTGTCTCGCTTGACTGTCCCCTGGCACCTCCCTACCCTGCGTCCGATGCCGATTCCTTCGGCCAGGCGGCGGTCAGTTCGATTCCTGGGGGTTGAGTAGGGTGCCTGGCGTGCGTTTTGTCACCGACAGCACGGCTGACCTCGATCCCGGCTACCGAGAGCAGCACGGCATCCTCACCGTCCCCCTCAAGGTGAACTTCGGTGATGAGTCCCTCGTCGACGGCGTCGACATCGACGCCGCCGCCTTCTACCAGCGGTTGCGCAGCTCGACGCGCAACCCGACGACGTCACAGCCGACCCCGGCAGAGTTCGAGGCCGCCTATCGGGAGGCGTGCGCCACCGGTGACACCGTGATCTGCACCACAATGTCGGCGGAGATGAGCGGCACGTACGGCGCCGCCGTCACCGCACGCGAGGCCGTCGCCGACCTCGACGTCAGGGTCGTCGACACCCGCACCGTGTCACTCGGCCATCAGGCCATCGTCCGCGACGCGGTGGAGATCGCCGAGGCGGGGGCGAGCGCCGACGACGTCGAAAAACGGATCCACGAGCTCATCCGCAGGCAGCGCAGCCTCTTCACCGTGCCCACACTCGAGTATCTGAAGCGCGGCGGGCGGATCGGCGGCGCCCGTGCTCTGCTGGGCTCGGTGCTCAACATCAAGCCGGTGCTCCAGGTGCTCGACGGCCGCATCGAGCCCCACGACAGGGTGCGCACCAACCAGCGCGCCCTGGAGCGCATCGCCGAGGAGCTCATCGCCGCCGTCGGCGAGTCGGGTCGCAAGGCCCGTGCCGTGGTGGGACACGGCGACAAGGTCGAGGACGCGCAGACGGTGGCTGCGCGGATTCGCGAGCACTGCGATCGCGACCCCATTCTCATGACCATCGGTCCCATCGTCGGCACCCACGCCGGACCGGGATGCATCGGGCTCAGCTTCCACCTTCCCCCGAGCTGAGCGCGACGACGACCCTGCCTGCGACGATGCGCCGGTGAGCGGGCGTCTCCAGCTGCAGTGTCCCAACGGGTGTGTGCCGGCACACTTCGAGGCGCTCAACGCTCCACTGTTCGTCGACGCCAGCGGGCGCTACCTCGAGCACGACTCCAAGCGTGCCACGTACGTCTGCGCGACCTGCGCGAGCGTGGCCGTGGACATCGCCGCCGCAGCGCGCCAGATGGTCCGCGATCGCACCGCCGCGCCGCCGACTCTCGTCTGCCCGGCGTGCGCCACCGAGATGCTGCCGCCCGACGATGACCCGCTCGCCACCCATGTCGAGTGCCCGGCATGCGGCGTGCAGTTCGCCGTCGAGGAGGGAATGCCGCGCCTTCACGGCGGCGGCGCCTAGTGCCCTGTCTGCGACAGGCCACCAAGACCTCGACCGGGGGTGAGTCAGCGACGCGCGGCGTCGCGCGTCATCCGTGGCCGTAGGGGACGATGCGCAGCAGCATGAAGAGGAAGAACACCGTGTTGGCGGCGATGACCAGCAGGTGGAACACCTCGTGGTATCCGAAGAAGCGCGGCCACAGCCTGGGCCGCTGCACGGCGTAGGTGCACGCGCCGAGCGAGTAGAGCAGGCCACCGCCGAGCAAAAACGCGAGGCCGCCCCAGCCAACAGCCCCACCGATCTTGGGCAGAGCGACGAGCGCAACCCATCCCTGGGCCAGGTAGCAGAGGGTCAGCGCGCTGCGGGGGACGCGATGCATCGCCACCACGGTCAGGAGGATTCCCAACAGCGCCAGCGCCCAGACCGCGGCGAGGATCGAAATCCTCCACGCGCCGTCAAGCACGGTGACGGTGACCGGGGTGTAGGTGCCGGCGATGAGCAGGAAGATATTGGTGTGGTCGAGGCGGCGCAGAGCGGCGCGCGTCGACGGCGACCAGGTGCCGATGTGGTACACGGCGCTGATGGAGAAGAGCAGCACCGAGGTGAGGCCGTAGACCAGCAGGCCGAGCTGACGGCCCCGGTCATCGCGCGCCAGCACGACAAGGACGATGGTCGCGGCCACGGCAGGGGCGATCGACAGCGCGTGTGACCAGCCGCGCAGGTACGGCCGTCGCAGCCCAGTCGCGCTCACGCGCTCCGAAGGCTTGGTGTGTCGAGTGGCGGTGCTCACGTGGGCGGTGCCGAGGGAAGACCACCCCCGGCGCCGGCGATCACTCCCGCAGCGGTGGCCAATTCGTCGCTCAGGATGCGCGCTCGAGCCTCGCCACGGGCGTGCACTGTGTCACCGCAGCGCACATCCGCCATCAGCCACAGCTGCTTGCGGTGCTGGCCGATCACTCGCGCGGTGACCAGTGTTTCAGTGCCAACCGGCAGCGGCGTGGCGTACGCATAGCGCGCCTCGGCGATGAGAGCGAAGCGTCCCGCGAGCGCGATCGCTGCCCAGGCCATCGCCTCGTCGCAGACAAGTGCGAGAAGTCCGCCGTGGACCAGCTGCGGTGCACCTGAATGACAGTCGTCGAAGGTGATCGTCGCTTCGACGACGTCGCGTTCGTCGTCGTGCACGAAGGGAATGCGCAGACCGTGCTGATTGGTCGGTTCGCAGACGAAACAGTTCGACGCAAAACCGAAGGTGTTGGTCAGGGGACGCTTCATCGACGCCTCCGCACTGGGCGCGACCAAGGATACCCGAGGTCGGGAGTGGTCAGCGCGCGGCGATCGGCGGCAGCAGGGCGACGGTGGCCTCGATGGGTCCCGTCCCCTGGCCGTCCTCGGCCCAGAAGCGGCTGAAGCAGCCGTCGAAGCTCCACACGCGACCATTGTGCGCCGGTGTCGGGCCCGCGCCGTGATGTGGTGTATGACCGTGGACGATGCGACGCGCGCCGAAGTGAGCGAGATGCTCGTCGAGACGTGCCTCGTCGGTGAAGGCGCGACGTCCCACCGTGTGCCAGAAGATCGACCACGCTCCGTGGGGTTCCTTGAGCTTTTGCTGCGCGGCCGCGTTGACGCTTTCGACATCGTCGCCGAGCCGCCGATACGCGTCGTCGTCACAGTGCTGCACCAGCGTGCCGTCATCGAGCTTGATCATCAGCGGCAGCGAACGCAGCCACGCCTCGAGGTCGGGGGAGTCGGCGACAGCGCGCAGGTCGGCCCAATCACCGCGGCGCCACAGCCAGATCTCGGCAAGGGTTCGCGGTCCCCACTCGCGCACCTTGTCGGGGGTCCAGCCGGTGCGTACCTCTTCGAGGACGCAGAGCAGCAGCAGGTCGTGGTTGCCGAGAATGCTGCGGCTGTTGCGCCGCGCGCGTGCGATGCGCGCCGCCGCCGCACCGCCACCGGCCCCCGGGGGACCGCCCTGGAAGAAGTCGCCGAGAAAGATGGTGTCCACCGCCTCCTCGGGATATGGCGCCAGTGCCTCGCGGAGGCGCTCAGCGTCCCCCTGGACGTCGCCGACGATGAGCAGTGGACGCGTCGCCATGCCCCCGAGGATACGCCGTCGCCAACCAACCCTCAGCGAGGGGACACGCGGCCGGTGCGCGCCACCAGCGCCGCGGCGCGACTGAGCTGCCGCGAGATCGATCGAGGGCCGGGACCGCCGGCCAGGTCGCGACGCCTCAGCGCCGCCTCGACGTCGAAGAGCTCGACGACGTCAGGCCCCAGGCGGCTGTCGATGGCCGCCCAGTCGCGGGCGTCGAGGTCAGCCAGGGTGCGCCGCCTGCGCAGAGCCTCGCGCACCGCGCCGCCGGCGATGTGGTGCGCCTCGCGGAAGGGCACGCCCCTGACCACCAGGTACTCGGCGACGTCGGTGGCCATCAGAGCCGGATCGCTGGCCGCTCGGCGCATGGCGGCGACGTCGAAGCGGAGCACGTCGACGATGTCGGCGAGCATGTCGACACAGGCGCGAGTGGTGTCCAGCGCGCCGAACAGCGCCTGTTTGTCCTCCTGCAGGTCGCGGTTGTAGGCCAGGGGAAGCCCCTTCATCGTTGTCAGCAGGGACACCAGCGACCCGGTCACGTGGCCGGTGCGGCCGCGGATGAGCTCCAGAACGTCGGGGTTCTTCTTCTGCGGCATCAGGCTGGATCCGGTGGCATGCGAATCCGGCAGGCTGGCGAAGCCGAACTCCGACGACGTCCAGAGGACGATCTCCTCGGCAAAGCGCGAGAGATGCACCATCAGCAGCGCGCACGCGGCGATGATCTCGACGGCGAAGTCGCGATCGGCCACGGCGTCGATGCTGTTGGCGCTGACACGGCTGAAGCCGAGCAGCTCGGCGACCATCTCGCGGTCGATGGGCAGCGTCGTCCCGGCGAGAGCGCCGCTGCCGAGCACCAGTGTGTCGCAGCTGTCCTCGGCGCGCTCGAAGCGCTCGACGTCGCGCTGCAACATGTCCACGTAGGCGAGCAGATGGTGAGCCAGCGACACCACCTGGGCGCGCTGAAGGTGCGTGTATCCGGGCATCACCGTGGTGCGATGCTGCCGCGCGCGGCGGAGCAGCGCCTCCATCAGACCAGCGATGCTCAGCCTCAGCTCCACGCAGGCGCGCCTGCCGTAGAGGCGCAGGTCGGTGGCCACCTGGTCGTTGCGGCTGCGCGCGGTGTGCAGCTTTCCCGCCGCGGCACCGGCGACCTCGCCGAGCCGGCGCTCGATCGCCATGTGGATGTCCTCGTCGGCATCGTCGAAGACGAACTGGCCGCGTTCCAGCTGGCCGCGGATGGCGCGAAGACCGGAGTCGATGGCGCGGTGCTCGGCGACGCTGAGCACCCTGATCGAACGCAGCATGCGGGCGTGCGCCCGCGATACCTCGATGTCCTCCGCGTAGAGCCGGCGATCGATCGGCAGGCTGGTGGTGAATTCCTCGACGCGGCGAGACGTCCTGCTCGCGAAACGCCCCGACCACGCCTTGGCGGGGGGAAACTCCCCCCTATGACTTGCCGACCGGGCAGAGCCCGGATCGGCCTTACCCCCCTGGGCAGGGGGAGTCTCCCCCCTATGACTTGCCGGCCGGGCAGAGCCCGGATCGGCCTTACCCCCCTGGGCGGGGCGGTCAGCCACGCGGTCGCTCCCCCGGTGCTTCGAGGCGATCAAGTCGCTCAGGCAGTAGACGGCGCGATGCGTCGCCGAGGGTGCCCTGCACCTCTGTCTGGGTGCGCAGCGGCAGACCGAAGAGCTCGATGAATCCCCGGGCGGCGCCGTGGCTGAAGGTGTCGTGAGCACGGTCGTAGGTGGCCAGGTCGTGCCGGTAGAGCGACTGTGCCGCCTTGCGTCCGACGACCCGGACGGATCCCTGCTGCAGGCGCACACGCACGTCGCCGCTGACGAAGTCCTGTGTCGAGCGCACGAATGCCCACAGGTCCTGGCGCAGCGCGCTGAACCAGAGGCCGTCGTAGACCAGCCGGGCCCACTCGTCGGCGACGACACGCTTGAAGCGCATGACGTCACGCGACAGGGTCAGCGATTCCAGCGCCTGGTGTGCGGCGAAGAGGATCGTCGCCGCCGGCGCCTCGTAGACCTCGCGCGACTTGATGCCCACGAGGCGGTTCTCGACATGGTCGATGCGTCCGACGCCGTGCTCGCCGCCGAGCGCGTTGAGTCGCGAGACGAGGTCCTCCGCGGCCATCGCCTCGCCGTCGACGGCGATGGGACGTCCCTGCTCGAAGCGAACCTCGACGACTGAGCCGCGCGATGGCGCCTGGCGTGGGTCAGCCGTCCACTGGAAGACGTCGGCAGGCGGTTCTTCCCAGGGATCCTCGAGGATCCCCGCCTCGATGCTGCGTCCCCAGAGATTGGCGTCGACCGAGTACGGCGACTCCACCGTCGCCGGCACCTCGATGCCATGCTCGGCGGCGTAGCGCAGCTCGTCCGGCCGGCCCATGTCCCAGTCGCGCACCGGGGCGACCACGCGCAGCTCCGGCGCCAGGGCGGCGACGGCCACGTCGAAGCGCACCTGGTCGTTCCCCTTGCCGGTGCAGCCGTGGGCGACCGCGGTTGCCCCCTCCTCCCGGGCCAGGTCGACGAGCAGCTTGGCGATGAGCGGCCTGCCGAGTGCGGTGGCCAGGGGATAGACCCCCTCGTAGAGCGCTCCGGCCATGAGTGACGGAAACGCGAAGTTGTCGAGGAACAACCGCCGGGCGTCGATCACGTATGCGGCCACGGCCCCAGTGCGCAGAGCTCGGTCCTGCACGGCGCGGAGGTCCTTGGCCTCGCCGAGGTCGATGCTCAGCGCCACCACGTCATGGCCCAGGTGCTCGATCATCCAGGGAATCGCCACCGAGGTATCCAGCCCACCGCTGTAGGCGAGGACGCACTTGCTTCGCGGCGCGGCCGCGGTCATCGTCGAGCGCCGATGAACGACTCCAACCGCGCCTGAAGCCGTGACGCGGCCGCGCGACCACGGGCGACCACGAGAACGGTGTCGTCGCCGGCGACGGTGCCGGCGACCTCCTCGAAGTGGGCCGCGTCGATGGCCGCGGCGACCAGCGGCGCCGTGCTCGGCCGGCCCCTGACCACGCCGAGATGGTCGACGAACTCGATGCTGCGCACGTGGTCGCGGAACACCGAGCGCACCCGGGATGACGGCCCCTGCGGGTCGACGTCGCCGACGCCGCTGACGTAGCGGAGTCCCTCGCCGTCGGCGGCACGCACCAATCCCAGGTCGCGGACGTCGCGGCTCACCGTCGCCTGGGTGACGTCGAGGTGCAGGCCGCGCAGCGCGTCGACCAGCTCGTCCTGGGTGCGGATGGCACGAGCCCGCACCAGATCGAGGATGGCGCGCTGGCGAACCGACTTCGCGGTGCGCGGCGACTCCGGCGCCCGTGGCGCGACGGGAGCTGCCGAGCTCACGCCGATCGCTCCGCGAGCACCATGCGCATGCCCGCTTCGATGCGGTGAACCGCCTCGTCGGCCTGGGTCTCGGTGAGGATCAGCGGTGGCACCAGGCGAAGCACGCGCTGGCCGATGGCGTTGATCACCACGCCGGTTGTCAGGCACGCCCGGGCCACCTGCGGTGCCAGGTCGTCGCCGAGCACCACGGCGAGCATCAGGCCGCGTCCACGCACCGCGGAGACGGGAAGCCCGGCCTCGCGCAGCGCTTCGAGGCGAGTGCGCAGGTGAGCGCCGACGCGCTCGGCGTTGCCGACGAGGTCGCGCTCGGTGATGGTGCGCATCACCGCGGCGGCAACCGTCGTCGCCAGCGGGTTGCCGCCGAATGTGCAGCCGTGGTCGCCGGGCTCGAGCACGTCGGCACGCGGCGCGGCCAGGACGGCACCGATGGCAACCCCACCGCCGAGTCCCTTGGCGACGGTCATGACATCGGGGGTGATGCCGGCGTGCTGGTGCGCCCACCAGCGACCGGTCCGCCCCATGCCGGTCTGCACCTCGTCGAGGATGAGCAGCACGTCGCGCTGATCACACAGCTGACGGATGCCTCGCAGAGTTTCGTCACTCATGGGGTGCACCCCGGTCTCACCGAGCACCGGCTCGAGCATCACCGCGACCACGCTGTCGTCGATCGCGTCGGCGACGGCGCCGGCGTCATCGAAGGCGACGTGGGTGAACCCCTCGACGGTCGGGGCGAACGGCGCCAGGTACTTCTCCTGCCCGGTGGCGGCCAGCGTCGCCAGGGTTCGTCCATGGAATGCCCCGCTGGCGCAGACGATGCGGTAGGCGCCGCCGCGATGACGCTGTCCCCATTTGCGGGCGATCTTGATGGCCGCCTCATTGGCCTCGGCGCCGCTGTTGCAGAAGAACACGCGCCCCGGGAATGCGGTTTCGACGAGCAGCCGCGCAGCCTCCACCTGGGGCGCGGTGTAGTAGAGGTTGCTGGCGTGGAGCAGCGTCGACGACTGCAGCTCGAGGGCGGCGCGCACCGCGGCGGGGCAGTGACCGAGGACGTTGACGGCGATGCCGGCGACGAGGTCGATGTGCTCCCGCCCCTCGCTGTCGACGACGTGCACGCCGCTTCCCCGGATGAAGGCGACCGGCTGGCGTGAATAGGTGCCCATGAGGTAGCGCGCTTCTTCCTCGCGCAGTTGCTCGAGGAGGCTGACGCCGGTGGTCGAAGAAGCGCTCATGCCGCCTCCGGTTCGTCATCGGTGGTGGGCTCGTCGGTGAGCATGGTGCCGACACCGTGCTCGGTGAGCAGCTCGAGCAGCAGGGTATGGGGGACGCGTCCGTCGATGATGTGCGCCGCGCGGGTGCCGTCGAGGGAGCGCAGCGCGGCCATCACCTTGGGGATCATTCCCCCGCTGATGACGCCGGAGGCAATCAGCGACTTCGCCCGGGTGGAGTCCAGCTCGCTGATCAGCGATCCGTCACTGTCGTGGACGCCGTCGACGTCGGTGAGCAGCAGCAGCTTGGTGGCGCGCAGCGACACCGCCAGCTCGGCGGCGACGGCATCGGCGTTGACATTGTACGCCTGGCCGTCGTAGCCGAGGCCGATCGAGGCGACGACGGGGACGCGCCCCTGGTCGAGGATGGCCTCGATGGGTTCGGGGTTGACCTGCACCACCTCACCGACGAATCCGAGATCCTCACCACCCTCGGCGGCGCGGGGACGCACCAGCAGTGTCGGACCATCCTCGCCGCTCAACCCGATGGCGTTGCCGCCGAGGCGGTGGATGGTGGCCACCAGCTCCGGCCCGACCTTACCGGTGAGCACCATCTTGGCGATCTCCATGGTCTGGGCATCGGTGACGCGAAGACCATTGACGAATCGCGACTGAATGCCCATGCGCTGCTGCCACGCACTGATCGCCGGACCGCCACCGTGCACCAGCACCGGGCGCATGCCGACAAAGCGCAGCAGGACCACGTCCTGGAGGACCGGTTCGATGTCACCGCCCTCGATGGCCGAGCCGCCCAGCTTGACGACGATGGTGTGTCCGTTGAATCGCCGGATGTAGGGAAGCGCCTCGACCAGCACCTCGGCGCGGTGGATGTGCTCCTCGATCGACTTGGTGGTCATCTCCCCTCCGTCACGTCGTGTAGTCGGCGTTGATGTGGACGTACTCGGCGCTGAGGTCACAGCCCCACGCGTGTCCGGTCGCGGCGCCGGCGCCCAGGTCGATGTCGATGTCGATGCGCGGCCGGCTGAAGACGGCACGCACGGCGTCGAGGTCGGCGTCCACCGGCGTTCCCTCCGCGAGCACGACGATGCCACCGACGTGCACCGTGCAGCTGTCGAGGGAGAACTGAGCCCCGCTGCGCCCCACCGCAGCGACGATGCGGCCCCAATTGGGGTCACCGCCGTGGATGGCGGTCTTGACCAGCGGGCTCGACGCCACCGTCCTCGCCGCAGCCCGTGCCTGGTCGACGTCCGCGGCGTTGCGCACCTGGACACGGAAGTGCTTGCTGGAACCCTCGGCGTCGGCAACCACCTGCTCGCTCAGCGAATCGCAGACCTCGAGCACAGCGGACTCGAAGGCGGCCAGCTCAGGCGACCCAGCGGCGTACGGTTCGCCGCCCGCAGCCCCGTTGGTGAGCAGCAACAGGGTGTCGTTGGTCGACGTGTCACCGTCGATGGTGACGCAGTTGAACGTCTGGTCGGCGACGCGCTGGAGCAGCGGCTGCAGCGCACCGGGCGACACCGGGGCATCGCTGGTCACCACCGCGAGCAGCGTCGCCATGTCAGGGTGGATCATCCCCGCGCCCTTGGCCATGCCCCCGACGGTGATGCGACGCCCGGCGATGTCGCGCGTCGCCGTCGCCTGCTTGACCACCGTGTCGGTCGTCATGATCGCTCTTGCCGCGAGGGATCCGCCGCTGGCGTCGAGCGTCGCCGCCGCCGAGGCGATGCCGCTGACGATGCGGTCCATCGGCATGGGCCGGCCGATCACCCCCGTGCTGCAGACCAGCACCTGGGCGGGATCCAGGTCGGCGGCGTCAGCAGCCGCCTTGCACATCTGCAGCGCATCGCGAAACCCCTGAGGTCCGGTGCAGGCGTTGGCATTTCCGCTGTTGATCACCACAGACTGAACATGTCCCTGGCGCAGGGTGAGCTGAGAGATGACCACCGGCGCGGCCTTGACCGTGTTCCGGGTGAAGACACCGGCGGCCGTACAGGGTCGGTCGCTGCGCACCAATGCGATGTCGAGCCGCTGCGGGTCGCCGTCACCGCGGACGTGGGCCGCGGCCGCACCGGCGCGAAAACCCCGAGGTGCGCAGACACCGAGGTCGAGCTCAACGGCCCGCGGAGCGGTCATGGCCACGCCGGTCGCAGCGGGAGCCCCGCTGTCTCCTCGAATCCAAGTCGCAGATTCAGCGCCTGGATGCCCTGACCCGCTGCACCCTTGAGCAGGTTGTCGATGGCGCAGGTCACCACCACGGCGCCGTCCTGTTCAACGACGTTGAGCGCCGCCAGGTTGGTGCCGGACACCGACTTGGTCGGCGGTGGCTCCTCGTCGTAGCGCAGACATGGGTGGGCGTCGCAGAGCCCGCGGTAGACGTCGACGAGCTGGGCGACGCTGACACCGTCGCGCGTACGCAGGTACGCGGTGGCCAGGATGCCGCGGGTCATCGGCACCAGGTGCGGGACGAACGTCAGGCGCACCGGCACGCCGGCGGCCGCGTTGAGCTCCTGGAGCAACTCGGCTTTGTGACGATGACCGCTCACCGAGTAGGCCTTGACTGACTCGTTGACCTCGGCGAAGTGGACGCCGAGCGACGGGGACCGTCCCGCGCCGCTGACACCGCTCTTGGCGTCGACGACGATGTCGTTCTCGACGAGCCGGGCGCGCACCGCAGGCAGGGTGGCGAGCAGCCCCGCGGTGGAGAAGCAGCCGGGAGCCGCGATGAGGTTGGCCTCGCCCAGCCCGGCCGCGTTGAGCTCCGGCAGCGCGTACACCGCCTCGTCGCAGAGCTGCGGCGCGGGGTGCTCGAGCCCGTACCACTGCCGGTACGCGGCAGGGTCGTGCAGGCGGAAGTCGGCGCTCATGTCAACGACGACAGCGCCGCGTGCAAGCCACGCGCCGGCGTGCGCGGCGGCAACGGTGTGGGGCAGCGCCGCGATCACCACGTCGGCGTCGCCGGGATCGAGTCCCTCGTCGAGCGCCATGCCGACGCTGCTCCCCGGCACGACGTCGCTGAAGCGACGGCCGGCGTTGCTGCGCGCCAGCAGGCGGCTCAGCTCGAACCGCGGATGCGCAGCGAGCAGCTCGACGCACTGCACGCCGATATAGCCGGTGGCACCGGCCACCGCCGCCCGCACCACAGATCCGCCGACCATCGCGTATGTATACCCTATCGCTGCATATTTATGCAACTACTAGGGAGGCTGCTTCGCCGTTGGTCTGGCGCTTGCCCCCGCGCTTGCCCTTGCCCAGACCACCGGCACTGCCGCCCTCGTGGCGGGCACGCTCGATGTTCACGGCGGCGCCGACGAGCGCCAGGTGGGTGAATGCCTGGGGATAGTTACCGAGCAGGGCGCCGGTGCGACCATCGGCTTCCTCGGAGAACAGGCCCAGCGGCGATGAGAAGGTCAGCAGCCGCTCGAAGCTGCGCTGCGCCTCCTCGACTCGGCCGGAGTGGGCCAGCGCGTCGACCAGCCAGAAGGAGCACATCAGGAAGCCACCCTCGTCGCCACCGACGCCATCGTCGATGTCGTCCGTGCGGTAGCGACGGATCAGTTCTCCCTGGCCGAGGTCTTTGGCGATCGCTTCCACTGTGCCGCGCACCCGCTTGTCACGGTCGGCGAGAAAGCGCACCTGCGACAGCCGCAGCAGCGAGGCGTCGAGGCCCTCGCCATCGATCGCCAGCGTGAATGCGCCGAGCTTTTCCGACCACGCTCTGGCGGTGACACGGCGGTGGATGGCCCGGCGCGCCGCCCGCCACCTCTGGGCATCGTGAGGCAATCGGTAGCGCTCGGCGATGCGCAGGCCACGGTCGACGGCGACCCAGCACATCACCTTGCTGTAGGTGAACTGCTGCGGCGGGCCGCGCACCTCCCACATCGAGCTGTCCGGCTCCTGCCAACGGTCGATGGCCAGGTCGACGATATGACTCAGGTCGCGCCACAGCTGGTCGCTGATCGCGCCACCGAAGCGTGCGTAGAGGTATGCACTGTCCAGGACCTCGCCGTAGACATCGAGCTGCAGCTGATGGGTTGCCCCATTGCCGATCCGCACCGGCCGGCATCCGCGGTATCCGTCGAGGTGATCGAGGATGACCTCCTCGCGGCTGCGATCGCCGGCGATGGCATAGAGGTTGTCGATGCGACGGCCCATGGCGCCGATGCCGGCGCTGGTCATCCAGTCGAAGAAAGCGTGCGCCTCCTGGGTGAGTCCCAGCTGGAAGAAGGCATAGAGGGTGAACGACGCGTCGCGGAGCCAGGTGAAGCGGTAGTCCCAGTTGCGTTCAGCGCCGATGGCCTCGGGGAGGCTGGTCGTCGGCGCCGCGACCATGGCCCCCGTCGGCGCGTAGGTCATCAGCTTCAGTGCCAGCGCCGACCGCTCGACGTAAGCGACGTAGGGCCCGGTGTACACGCATCGCCTCACCCATCTCCACCAGAACTCCTGTGTCTGGCGGAGAAGTTCGTGGGCGTGCTCCAGGGTGAGGGCGTCAGCCGGGCAGTGTCCGCGGGGAGCGGTTGTCAGGCAGAAGGCGACCGACTCGCTGCTGCGCATGTGGCGAGCGAAACGGCCCTCTTTGAGCGGCATGGTGCCGCGTGCGCAGACGTGCAGCTCGCCGACATCCGCGTGGAATCGGCCGTTGGCGGCGCTGAACACGCTTGAGTCGGCGCGCCCGTAGTCGGGCGCGGGGACGATGTCGCACTCGACGGTCAGCTCTCCGCCGAGACACTCCACCAGGCGGATCACCCGAGGATCGGAGCTCGGGCGAGCGTGGCGTTCGATGCTCGCCGGATGCACCGGCATGAAGTCGGTGACCACCAGCCTGCCGGTGTGCGTGGTGAAGATGGTCTGCAGGAGGTTGGTGCGATCGCTGTAGCGCTGCAGCGACTCGAAGGGACCGCGCGGCGCGATCTGCCAGTGACCGGCCTTCCTGGCGTCGAGGATGCGCCCGAAGATCGAGGCGTCGTCGAAGCGCGGCAAGCACAACCAGTCGATGCTTCCGTCGGCTCCGACCAGCGCGGCGGAGCGGCAGTCGCCGATGAGTCCGTAGCTGCTGATGGGAAGGTAGCCGTCGACTCGCTCGATGCGTCTCATCAGGCGGTGTCGGTGCCGCTGTCGACCTCGGTGAAGAAGCAGCTGCGGGCCCCAGTGTGGCACGCCGGTCCTGATGGGTCGACGAGCAGCAGCACGGCGTCACGGTCGCAGTCGAGGCGGACTCCGTGCACGTGAAGGACGTTGCCGCTGGTCTCGCCCTTCTGCCACAGACGTTGGCGCGAGCGGCTCCAGAACGTCGCCAATCCAGTTTCCAGCGTGCGCTGCCAGGCGTCGTGATTCATGTAGGCGAGCGTCAGGACCTCACCGGTGTTGCGGTCCTGGGCGATCGCCGGCACCAGACCATCGCTGCCGAAGGCCGGCTCCAGAGGCTCAGCCATCGTCTCGCCTCCGCCAGGGGAAGCGGCGTCGCCGGGCAGAAGCGCCGGCCGCAGACGGCGGTGGCTGCAGCGCTTCCGCAGCGCGGTCGAACGCGGCCTTGGCGGTTTTGCGCTCGCCGGCGAACCATTCGGCGAGGCCGAGGTTGAAGAGGATGGTGGGATCATGCATGTCGAGCGCCGCGGCGTTGCGGGCCTCGTTGAGCCCCTCCGCGTACGCGCCCCGCTGCACCAGCAGTGTCGCCAGCGTCGTCCGCGCCCGTGCCAGGCGAGGCTGTAGGTCGAGAGCGCGGCGAACCTCGGCTTCGGCCATCGTGGCTTCGCCGCGCGTCGACAGCACCGCGGCGAGCAGCAGACGCAACTCAGCGTCGTCGGGGCTCTGCGCCACCAGAGCGTTGACCTTGTCGAGCGCATCGCGATCACTGAGGTCGAATCCGTAGCGCTCGCGCAGCCTGGCCTGGCTGCGCTGCCAGAGCGGCACGCGCATGCGCTCGGCCTTGGCCGGGATGCGTGGGGGACGGCTCTGGGTCGTCGTCACAGCCGCACCGGGATGCCCTGAGCCCGCAGGTACGCCTTGGTCGCCGGGACAGGATGGGCGCCGTAGTGGAAGATCGAGGCGGCCAGTGCAGCGTCGGCGTGTCCCGTGGTGAGCACCTCGCAGAGATGCGCCGGCGTCCCCGCACCGCCGCTGGCGACCACCGGGACTGTGACCACGTCGGCAACCGCGCGGCACAGGTCGATGTCGTAGCCGTCGCCGGTGCCGTCGCGGTCCATGCTGGTGAGCAGGATCTCACCAGCGCCGCGCTCGGTTGCTTCGCGTGCCCAGTCGACGGCGTCGCGAGCCGCCGGATGCCGGCCGCCGTGGGTGTAGACGCCGAAACCGCCATTCTCACGACGCGCGTCGACGGCGACGACGATGCACTGCTCGCCGAAGCGCTCGGCGCCCGCGGTGATCAACGCCGGGTCGTTGAGCGCCGCTGTGTTGAGCGACACCTTCTCGGCGCCGGCGCAGAGCAACTCCTCCATGTCGTCCAGGCTGCGCACTCCGCCGCCAACGGTCAAAGGGATGAACATCGCTTCGGCCGTGCGGCGCACTGCGTCGATGAGAATGTTGCGGCACTCGTGCGACGCCGTGATGTCGAGAAAGACGATCTCGTCGGCGAGCTCGGCGGCGTACCGCGCGGCCAGCTCGGCGGGATCACCGGCGTCGCGCAGGTTGACGAACTGCGTCCCCTTGACGACGCGGCCCTGGTCGACGTCGAGGCAGGGGATGATCCTCCGGGCGAGGGTCATGTCGCTCGGCTCACGGCGAGACGACCTCCTCGGCCTGCGGGGGAAACAGCTCCAGCGCGGCGCGAAGGTCGATGGTGCGCTCGTAGATCGCCCGGCCAACGATGGCTCCGTAGGCGCCGGCTCGGGCACAGTCGCTGAGGTCGTCGAGCGAGCCGATGCCTCCGGACGCGATGACCGGCCCGCCGTACGCCGCGATGCATTTGCGCAGTCCCTCCAGGTCGGGGCCGTGAAGGGTTCCGTCGCGACCGACGTCGGTGCGGATGACACCGGCCGCGGGCCATTCCCGCCACCGCGCCAGGTGCTCGGCGGCGTCGCCGGCGGCCTCGGTCCAACCCTGCGCCTGGGCGTCGCCGTCGCGCACGTCGAGGCCGAGCAACACCCTCCCGGGATGGGCCCGGCAGATCTCCTCGGCGGCCGCGGGACTGCGCACGGCGAGGCTTCCCAGCACGATGAAATTCGCCCCGGCATCGAGCCACGAGGCCGCGGCCGCGGCGCTGCGGATGCCGCCGCCCAGCTCAACTCCCGCCGGCGTCGCCGCCAGCGCCTTCACCGCCGCTCGGACGGCGTCGCGCGAGAGAACATCGGGGGTGCCCCGCGCCCCGTCGAGGTCGACGATGTGCACTCGCGAGGCGCCCAGGCGGACGAAGTCGAGGACCATCTGGGTCGGCTCTTCCGAATACACCGTCTCGCGCGCGAAGTCGCCACGGAGGAGGCGCACGCATCGACCGCCGCGCACGTCGACCGCGGGGATGACGATCATCGGACCGCGGCCGTGGTGCTGCAGGCGCTGACGAAGTTGGCGTAGATGCGCAACCCGTCGTCACCGCTCTTCTCGGGGTGGAACTGCGTCCCCACGACGTTGCCGCTGGCGCACACCGCGGGAATGTCGCCACCGTAGTCGCAGGTGGCGATCACTGTCGTGCCCTCGGCTCGCGCCGCATAGGAGTGGACGAAGTACACGTAGGCGCCTTCGCGGAGGCCCTCGGTGATGGCGTGTTGCCGGTGCATGCGCAGCTGGTTCCATCCCATGTGCGGCACCTTTCGACCGTCGCCAGGAACCATGCGGATGACGCTGCCGGGGAGCAGTCCAAGCCCGCGACGGCCGCCGCTCTCGTCGCTCCATTCGAACAGCAGCTGGAAGCCGAGACAGACACCGAGCAGCGGCCGTCCCGAGGAGGCGTAGTCGACGACGCTGCGCGCCAGCCCGGCGCTGTGCAGGGCGTCGACAGCGGCGCCAAAGGCGCCGACTCCCGGCAGGATGAGGCCGTCCGCGGCGGCGATCACCGCAGGATCGCGGCTGAGCTGGGCCACGGCGCCGGCGGCGATGACCGCGCGCTCGACGCTGCGAATGTTGCCGACGCCGTAGTCGCAGATGGCGATCCGGGTGCTCACAGGACGCCCTTGGTGCTGGGAACCCCCCCACCGATACGCGTCAACGCCTGGCGGGTTGCCAGGCCCATCGCCTTGAACCCGGCCTCGGCGATGTGGTGCAGGTTCTCTCCGCGGATGTAGTCGAGGTGCAGGGTGATCCCTGCCGTCTGTGCCAGGGCGCGCACGAACTCACCGAGCAGGGTGACGTCGAACTCGTTGATCAGTCCCCGCAGCGGCGCCATTTCGTACACGGCAAAGGGCCGGTTGCTGAAATCGAGGACGCAGCGGACCAAGGCCTCGTCGAGCGGCGCGTGGGCATCGCCGAACCGGCGGATGCCGCTGCGGTTACCGAGAGCCTCGGCGATGGCAGCGCCCAGGACCAGGCCGCAATCCTCGACGAGGTGATGGGCATCGACGTCGACGTCACCGGCGCCGCGCAGGCTGATGTCCATGCCGCTGTACTTGGTGAAGGCCTCGAGCATGTGGCGCAGGAAGGGCAGCGGCACGTCGATGGCGGCGACGCCGCTGCCGTCGACGACGACGTCGGCACGAACCTGTGTCTCACGCGTGTTGCGCTCGCGGACTGCGCTGCGTACCGGCGCGCTCATGTCGCCGGCGCCTCGACAATGGCGCTGCCGGCGTCGAGGCGCAACCGGATGCTGGCGGCGTGACCGTGCAGTCCTTCGGCTTCGGCGATGACACACGCCGCCGGGCCCAGCTCCTCCACCTGGCGATGGGAGAGGCGGGTGACGCTGGGCCAGCGGACGAAGTCCATGACCGAGAGCGGTCCCTTGAAGCGCGCCGCCCCGCCGGTGGGCAAGGTGTGGTTGGGCCCGGCGATGTAGTCGCCCATGGGAACGGGGCTGTCGGCGCCGACGAAGATGGCTCCTGCGGTGCGAAGCCGATCGCACAGCGACTCGGCGGCGGCGCCGACCAGCTCGACGTGCTCGGGGGCGAAGTCGTCGACGAGGCGCAGTGCCTCCTCCATGTCCTCGCAGACCACCAGCACGCCGTGCTCGCCGGCGGCCGCGGCGATGATCCCCGAGCGCGCGGCGCGTGAGGCGCAGTCCTCAAAGGCGCGCTCCACCGCCGCCGCCAGCGGCGTTGAGTCGGTGATGCACACCGCCCAGGCCAGGGGATCGTGCTCCAGCTGAGAGACGAGGTCGGCGGCGACGTAGGCGGGGTCGGCGCCGTCTGTGGCGACGACGATGATCTCGCTCGGACCGGCGAGGCCGTCGACACCGACGCTGCCGTAGACCGCGCGCTTGGCCAGGGTGACGAAGACGTTGCCCGGACCGGCGATGGTGTCCACGGCGGCGATGGTCTCGGTGCCGTAGGCGAGCGCGGCAACCGCCTGGGCGCCGCCGATGCTGAGCACCTCGTCGGCACGCGCGAGATGCGCCGCGGCGAGAACTGCAGGATGCGGGCGCCCACCCGGTCCGGGCGGGCTGGCCACGACCACGCTCTCGACGCCGGCGATCCTGGCCGGCAGAACGTTCATGAGAACTGTGCTCGGATACGCGGCGCGGCCGCCGGGTGTGTAGCAGCCGGCGCGGCGCAGGGGGACGGCGCGCAGGTGGAGGTCGTCGCTGCCCCGGCGCACGCCGTCGCGCTGCAGCTCATGGAAGGCGCGGATGCGCTGCGCCGCGGTGTTCAGCGCGTCGCGAATCGCCGGCGCTGTCGCCTGCCACGCCTCGGCCATCGCCGACGGGGGAACGCGCGGATCAGCGACGTCGACGCCGTCGAGCCGCAACGTCCACTCCCGCACCGCGATGTCCCCACGCGTGCGCACGTCGTCGACGATGGCCTGCACCGCCTCGGTTGCGCTGAGCTCGCGATCGAAGACGTCGCGCAGGCGCCGTCGCGCATCGGCGTCGAGCTGTGGCTCGGCAAAACGCCTCTGCCGGCTGGTCTCGCGGGTGAATGTCGCCGCGTCGAGGCGACGCAGGCGGGCGGTCACGCCGCGCCCTCGGCGGGCGCTGCGCCGTGGACGGCACGACGCAGCGCGGCAGCGAGGCTGTCAACGGCGGCGGCACGAGTCTTCAACGACGCCTGGTTGACGATCAGTCGCGCTGTCGAGCGGCCGGCCTCGGCGACCTCGACGAGCCGGTTGGCACGCAGCGTTCGCCCCGTTGCGGTGATATCGAGCACCGCATCGGCCAGCCCGGTGGCCGGCGCCAGCTCCACCGAGCCGTGCAGCTTGATCAGCTCGGCGGTGACGTTGATGCGGTCGAAGAAACGCCGCGCCGCGTTCGGATACTTGGTGGCAACGCGCAGCGACGGCGGCCACTCGCCGCGCGCCAGCGGCGCGCCCTCGGGCGCGGCGAGTACCAGCCGGCATTCACCGAAGCGCAGGTCGAGAAGTTCATAGCCGTCGCGATGCGCCTCCCAGAGCACGTCCTTGCCGACGATGCCGCAGTCCGCGGCGCCCATCTCGACATAGACGGGAACATCGGTGGGACGCACCTTGACCAGGCGGTTACCGCCATTCTCGACAAGAAGGCCGATGTCGAACAGCTCCGGCCTGACGTCGGCGATGCCGGCAGCACGGAGCAGCGCGCAGGCGCCCTCGAGCAGAGCACCGTTGGGGATGGCGATGCACAGCCCGCTCACCACACCCGCCGTCCAGCGGTCGTGCCCACCCGGCGCCGGACCGCGCCGCGCTGCGTGGGCACGGCGTAGAGGGCCACGACGTTGTCGGCGCCGGCCTCGCGCCAATCGTCGCCGGCCCGCCAGAGCACTCCCCCGTCGAGGCATACGTGGAGGTCGGCCCCCGGCGGCGGCGAGCTGCTCGCCTCGAGGACGCGCACCACGCTGCGCCCGGCGGCGCGAAGGCGGCGCACGATGGTGATCGCGTCGGTCTCGACCCCGGGGACGTGCGACACCGTGAGCATCACCGGCGGCTCAGCGACGGCGACCGGGCCGCGCCGCAACAGGGCGTCGCAGCAGCGGTCGACGTGGAGAACGAAGCCGGTCGCCGCCATGGCCAACCCGAATCGGCCGAGCAGCGTGTCGTATCGGCCTCCGGTGCCCAGGGGGAACCCCAGGTCGCCGCTGAACAGCTCGAAGGTCGGACCGGTGTAGTAGTCCCAGTCGCGCACGGCCCCTAGGTCGAGGTGCACCGCGTCGCCGACACCGTGTGCCTGGAGCAGGTCCCAGAGCTGGGCCAGCTCCTGCAGCGCTCGGCGCGGCCGTTCCCCGCGCAGCCCCACCGCCGCGGCGTCGAGGATGTCCCGGCCGCCACGCAGCGCTGGGAAGCGCAGCAGCAGGGTGCGCTCCGCCTCACCGACGGGGGTGCGCTCGAGCGCTTCTTCGACGGCGACCAGGTCGCGGCCGGAGAGGGCGGCGAGGACGCGACCGCGGGCAGGCTCGTCCAGCCCTGCTCCCTCGAGCAGTCCGGGGAGGAAGTCGGCGTGGCCGACGTCGATCTGAGCGCCGGTCAGCCCGGCACGCTCCAGCGCCTCGGCGGCCAGCGCGACACACTCGGCGTCGGCGCCAAGTCCCGCGGCTCCGATCAGCTCACACCCCGCCTGCAGCGCTTCGCGCCGGCGGCCGCCGAGCAGAGCCTGGTTGCGGAGCACCGGTCCGCTGTAGCAGAGGCGAAGCGGGAATGGCCCGTCGCGCAGCTGCGTGGCGACCACCCGGGCGACGCTCACGGTGCGCTCGCCGACCAGTGCCAGCAGCGAGCCATCCGCGTCCATGAAGCGGAACAGCTGCGACTGGCGCTCGGGGCTGACCCCGGCGCTGACCGTGTCGAGGGGTTCGACGAGCGGGGTCGCCACCAGGCCGTAGCCCCATGCCTCGAAGGTGGTCAGCATCGTCTCTGCGACGCTGCGGCGGCGCCCGGCGACGCCCGGTAACCAGTCGGAGAAGCCTCCGGCCCGCCCCCGCGGCGCGCCGGCGCCGTCGATCGCAGAGGCGTCCTGCATGGAACGGAGTGTACCGGTACTCGAATTGCGGCCCTTCAGAGGGTGGGCGCGCGCCCGCCGTGGGTCATGGTGTGGCTCCCGCCGACGGGGACGGGGTCGCCGCGGCCGGCAGGGCGACGTACCAGAACCCGCCCTCGCGCTGGCACAGCAGCCGGCTGCCGCCCTGGCCGGGACCGATTGCCGAAGGCGAGCAGGTGCTCGCCGGCTGCCCGGCGCCGCCCCCGGTGCAGAGGACCGCGGTGCCGCTGACGGTGACCTCGGCGATGTCGGGGCTGTTGCCGGCAAAGGCGATGTCGGTGATCCGGAAGCCGTCGATGCGGAGCGACACCTTCCTGCCGGCGAGCGACTGCAGCGACGCAGCGTAGACAGCTCGCTGCGACGGCGCGATCCACTGCAGCAGCGGCGCCGGGTCGCTGCCGTCGAATGCAGTCACCGCCTGGACGAACCCGGTCACCGCAGCCGCCGGGCTGCTGTGGTCGCCCTGCGGTGGCACGCCCGCAGCGCTCGGCGACGGCGCGATCGGCGTCGGCGACACGGTGACCGTGCGTGGCGAACTGGCGCCGCCGGTGGTGCTCGAGTTGCCACAGGCGGCCATGAAAGGGGCAACCACGGCCACGGCCGCGGCTCCGGCGCACACCCGGGGCAGCGATCGTCGAAGCCGCATCGTCGCGAGTGTAGTCAAGGGTTCTCGCCGTGCCTGACGCAATGTTCGAGGTGAAGTCAAGGTCCTTCCTCACTGATGTCCCTTCGTCGTGCCGGGGCGGGGCTTGCCGCTCTCGGCCTGGCAGCCGCCGCGACGCCGCTGACCCAGGCACGCGCCGCCTCGCCGGCCGGCTACACGGTTCTCAGCGGCCAGCACCTCACCGTGCTCGTCGGACCCAAGGGCGATCAGCCCTGCGACGTCGTCTACGACCTCTATGTGCCCAACGGCGCCTCGCCGAGCAAGCAGGTGCCGGCGATCCTCACCACCAACGGATTCGGGGGCAGCAAGAACGACCAGGCGGGTGAGGCCGGGCTCTTCGCCAACCACGGCTACGAGGTGCTGTCCTATTCGGGACTCGGTTTCGGCGGTAGCACCTGCCCCATCGAGACCGACTCGCCGGAATGGGACGGCAAGGCGGCGTCGCAGTTCATCACCCTGCTGGGCAAGCGCGCCGAGGTCCTCAAGGACAACCCGGCGACCTTCGACCCACGCGTGGGACTGTGGGGCGGTTCCTACGGCGGTGGCTTCCAGTTCGCCGCGGCGTCGGTGGACCCGCGCATCGACGCGCTCATTCCCATCATCACCTGGAACGACCTCGCCTACTCGCTGGCGCCCAACAACGACGCCGCCGATTTCAAGTACGCGAAGTCGCCTCCAGGGGTGCTCAAGTTCGAATGGTCAGACCTCTTCTATGCCGACGGCAATGCCCAGGTGGCGGCAAACCCCGGCAAGAGCGGATGGATCGGCTCGAATCCGCCCAATCCCACGTGTCCTGGATTCGACCCCACCGTCTGCACGATCAACACCAAGAGCACGGCAGCGGGCTACCCCACGAGTGACACCATCAGCTACCTTCGGCATTCGTCTGCGGAGTACGAGCTCTTCGAGAAGCCGGGCACACACATTCCGCCGACGATGCTCGTCCAGGGCGAGACCGACACGCTGTTCAACATCGCCGACGCCACTGCCAACTACCGCGCTCTGCGCGCCCACGGCGTCGACGCCAAGCTGGTCCTGCAGATGGGCGGGCACAGCGGGCCCGCGGCTCCCGGCGAGGTCAACAACGACGACCCCAGTAAGGGATACGAGTCGCAGCTCTTTCTCAACTGGTACGACCACTACCTCAAGCGCGATGGCACACCCACCGGGCCGGCGTTCGAGTACTTCCGAGATTGGGTCAGCTACGACCATAATGGGTCGGCGCAACCGGCCTACGGAGCCTCGTCGAGGTACCCGTTGCCTGCCAAGGAGACGCTCTACCTCTCCGGTGACAAGTCGCTGGTCGCCTCCCTCGACCAGGTGCAGTCGGGAACCGCCACATTCGTCAATCCCGTAAATGGCATCCCGGCCAGCTATTCGGAGACCTCGGACGTGCAGAACACACAGCCGTTCAGCAGCATCCCGCCAAGTGATCCTCCGGGCGAGTCCGCCGCGTTCACCACCGCACCGTTGACGCATGACCTCGACAACGTCGGCATCCCCACTCTCGACGCCAGCATCAAGGCGTCATTGCCCTCGGTCGATCCCTCGACCGACCTGGTTCTCTTCGCCAAGCTGTACGACGTCGCCCCCGACGGCAGCATCGACCTGGTGCATCGCCTGGTGTCGCCGGTCCGCATAGCCGACACGAGCAAGCCGGTGCACATCAACCTGCCCGGGATCGTCCATCGCTTCGCCAAGGGTCACCGCATCCAGCTGGTGCTGGCGGCCACCGACCAGGCCTACGTCGGCTCGCGACTGGCCAACGTCATCACGCTCACCGTGGACCCGGCCCACCCGTCGACCCTCCGCCTGCCCGTCGCCAGCGGTCCTCGCATCCACGCAGCCGCGGCCGACGGCTCGCTCGATGTGACCTCGCCGACCGCAGACACCACCTCGCCTCTTGTGTCGGTGCCCAACACGGCATCACCGCCGCCGAGTCCGCTCCCCGGCGCCGCGGTCACCGCTCTCGTTCTCATCCTTACCGCCGCCCGCCGCGCACGCGCCCGCGATTGAGGAGCGCGCAGCGCCCGCGCCGTTGAGGGCGCGGCGGCCGTCGAGGACGGCCGGAGGGGGGTAAGGCCGATCCGGGCTTTGCCCGGTCGGCGATGAATAGGGGGGAGCATCCCCCCTGTTGAGCGGCCGCCTCAGTAGTTGTCCTCGGGACGGACGTCCTCGTCGGGCTCGTCCTCGGGCTCGACGCCGACCACTTCCTCGAGCTCGCCCTCGACGGCCTGCATCCCCTCGAGCTCGTCGTCCTCGCCGTCGCTGCTCGAGGAGTCGAGCGCATCGTCGTCATCGTCGGCGCTCTCGACGTCGGCCTCGCGCGCGGCCAGCAGGGACTCCTTCGCGTAAGGACGGAACTCGTCGCGGCGGGTGCCCCGGGCGATGGGGAACGATGACTTGCGGGCGTTCTCGGGCGCCTGGTACGTCTCCCGGATCATGATCTCGATGCGGTTGTCGTCGACGCGCGCCACCGCCGCGGAGTAGCGGTTGCCACTTGCCATGAGGGGAAGAAGGCGGCGAGAGATCTTGGTGTCGACGCCGCCGAGAGCGACCCCGCGAGCGGTGCGCGCCACCAGCGCGTTGCCGTCGCGTTCCAGCTCCACGCCATCGCCGGCTGCCACCGTCGCTCCGACACCGCCGTGGGGTGGCGTCAGCACCGTCAGCGAGCTCTTGCCCGGTTCCTCGGTGAAGAGGTCGACGTCGATCGCCGCGGTGCTGCCCCCGACGCGGGCCGACGCGTCGATGAGCATGCGCAGCCGGCGAACGTTCTTCTGGGCGATGGTGTTGAGCGGATTGAGCTCCAGCGTCTTCTCGTAGCTCTGCAGGGCCGCCTTCAGGTCGCCCTGCTCGGACAGCGCCTTGCCGAGGCGGTTGTGGGTGTCCTCGTCGGGCCCGTAGCGCTCGAGGATCTGGCGATTGACGCTGAGTGCGTCGGCCCAGCGGCTCTCCAAGGCGAGCTGAACGGCCTCATCGACAAAGACGGCCCGGGGCTTGACGCGCTCAGCTTCCATCATCAGTAGCTGCACTCCATCCCGACCTGACGCGTGGGCGCGGCAGTGCCGGTGGGTCGACCATGCCGTGTGTGTGCGCCGCGCATCCGGCGCCGGTCTCCGCCGAAACTTGAATTCCCCTTGGCGGCCGCGGCGGCTTGGGTATGATAGCGGCTTGGTGGAGCGCATCTGTTCGGTCCCCTCCCTCCCCACCACGGGTCATCGGTGACCCGCGTCCTCGCCATCGCCAATCAGAAAGGCGGGGTCGGCAAGACGACCACCGCGGTGAACCTGGGCGGGGCGCTCGCTGAGGCCGAGCAGCGCGTCCTCTGCGTTGATCTCGATCCGCAGGGACACCTCACGATCAACATGGGGTGCCGCTACCCCGACGAGCTCGAGCTCACCGTCTACGACCTGCTGGTCAACCCCCAGGTGAGTCTTGGCGATGTCCGATTGCACAGCGACAAGATCGGTGTCGACTTCCTCCCGTCGAACATCGAGCTCAGCGGTGCCGAGCTCCAGCTGGTCACCGAGTTCGGCCGCGAACGCATCCTCGCCGAGAAGCTGCAGCCGTTCCTCGACGACTACGACTACGTGGTCATCGACTGCCCGCCGTCGTTGGGGCTGTTGTCGGTCAACGCCCTGGTCGCCGCCACCGAGGTGATCATCCCGCTGCAGTGCGAGTACTTCGGCATGAAGGGGATGCAGCAGCTGCAGCGCACCATCGACAGGGTGCGCACCAAGCTCAACCCCGAGCTGCGCATCGCCGGCATCCTCCCGACCATCTACAAGACGCGGACGCTGCACAGCCAGGAGGTGCTCGACCTGGTCAAGGAGCACTACGGAGACCAGGTCTACGAGATGCGCGTCGATTCGAGCATCCGTTTCGCCGAGTGCCCGCTGGAGGGCGAGTCGATCCTTCAGTACGCCGACAGTTCCGCCGGCGCCAGGTCCTACCGGGCGTTGGCCGCCGCGGTCATGAACAGCCACGGAGGGGAGGCGTGATGTCCAGCTTCCGCCGTGCGGCGCTGCGGGGTTCGGATGAGCTGTTCCGGCCCACCCAGCCCGACGCGCCGCCGGCCAAGACCGCTCCTGAGCTGCCCGCCAAACCCGTTCACGTTCCCAACCAGTTGGGGCGGCCCGAGGGGCGACTGGTCAGGCTGACCGCGGACGAGATCGCCCTGCTGGCCGACGCGCTGCAGAAGCTGAAGTTCCCCACCTCGCAGCGCCCCGCGGTCACCAAACCGTCGGTCGACGACTTCGAGCGCCTCGAGGACCTGCGCCAGAAGCTGCTCGACGCGCGCTAGGCCGTTCCCGCCGGATGCGCCCCGGGGCGGCGCTGACGTTGCCGCCATACAAGAGCGGCAGCCGCGCCGCCGCCGGCCACGGCGGCGGCGAGCAACACCGTTGCCAGCGCTGAGCCTCGGGCATCGTCGTGAGCTGCGACGATCACCCGCGAAACCGACGTGACTGAAAAGGGCGCTGCGTGCCACCGTGGACCGAGACCGGCCGGGTCTTCGCCGGGAACCGGCGCGGCGCTCGGCGACGGTTGCGACGCAGGTGGGCCGCCAGCCGTCAGCGCAGGCGGCTGTGATGTGGGCACTGCAGCCGGTGGCTGTGGCGGGGGAGCGCCGGTGCCGCCGGGGATCGGAGCACCCGCGTAGTAGGCGCCGACGGCAGCCCGCAGGAAGCCGCCGTCGTCGTCGCTCACCGTCGATTGCCGCGTGTTGCACGCGTTGCACCAGCCGGCGGCATCGCTGGTCGGCCGGCCGCCGTTGTTGGTGGTGCCGTCGTGCATGGCGTCGATGTTGGTCGTCTGGCACGAGTTGCCGGCGCCGAAGAGCACGGCCGCCATGCCCGCGGCGTGGAGATCGCCGGCGTGGCTGATGAAGTACTGGGCGATGTTGTCCTGGTAGTGCCCGCAGGTGTTGTTCATCGTCAGATACACCTGGTTGCCGATGGGCACCTGCCAGACAACCTGGGGACGTCCACTGCGCGCGTGCAGCTCGGCGACCCAGCGCAGGTAGCGGGCGAAGTTGGGAAAACGCGTGTTGCTCGAGTCCCACCAGTGGGTGAACGACGCGTTGTCAGCACCCTGGGCTTCCCACCAGCCGGCGTCGTGGTCGTCGACGTCGTTGAACACCGCGTCCCACGTGCCGCCCCAGGGATTGGCGGAGAGGCCGGCCGAGCCGAGGAATGCCGCGGTGCTGTCGGCCTGGGCGGTGACGTCGACAGAGGCGCTGGTGTTGCTGGCGACGTCGATGCCGCTCGACCACATCGAGGCGTGCACCGCCATGACCACGTTGGGCGCGTAGTGATCGCGCAGTCGCAGAAGCGCACCGGCGAAACCCTGCACGGTGTCGGGGATGCCGCTGACGTCAGCAGTGCCGGACGACTGCACCGATGCGCTCAGCGTCGAGGCGTCATGGCCGGCAGCACGCTGTTGCAGGTATCCCCACAGATCAGGCTCGACATGGACCACGACCTGACCGCCGAAGGCCGCAGCGCGCTGCATGAGCAGGACGAAATTGGTGTAGTAGGCGTGCATCGTCGCCGCGTTGTTGAGGTTGCTGAAGTCCTTCGACGTCTCGTCACCACCAGACGCCGGGCCCGATTGCAGCAGCTCGTAGTAGGTGAGCACGGGGATGTAGGACGGCGCACTCTGACGCATGTAGTCGAGGGCGAACTGGCCGGGTGGCTTGGCGGGATCCTGCCAGGTCTCCCACCCGTGCCCGGTGTTGACCCCGCCGGCGAGGTACTGGTAGCGGTAACGCCAGGGAACGCCGCTGCCGGTCATCCAGCCAAGGTCGCCCGGCCCACTGGAGACGCCGAAGTGGAGCCGGTCACCCGGCAGCGATGCAGCAGCGAGCCCGGTGCGCACCGGCGCGAGCAGCACCGAGGTGACGACGATGACGAGAGCGACAGCCAGGGCACGACAAAGTCGGCGATTCATGAGTGGCTCATCGCAAGTGTCCTGTCTGAGACAGGACATAGGTATACGCCACCGGTACCGACGCCACCGACCCGGGCGTGTAACGAACCGGCCGCTCGCCCGAGGGCCCTATGCCCGCCTGCCCACGCCGACGTGGCCGTCGATCATGGCGTGGAGGGTGGCGGCGAGGGCTTTGGACTCGAAAGGCTTGGCCATGTAGGTGATGCCACCGAGGGTGAGAAGGTCGTCGATCTCCTCGTCTCGCTCGTGAGCTGTGAGCAGCACGATGGGCAGATGCTCGAACCCGGCTCGCAGCCGCGCCTGGCGGCAGAAGCCGAAGCCGTCGAGCCGGGGCATCATCAGGTCGCAGACGACGACCTCGGGCCGGGCGGCGTCGAGAACTTCGAGTCCCGCCTGGCCGTCCTCGGCGCTGGACACCGCGAAGCCGTCGATGCGCAGTCGCAACTCGATCACGCGACGAAGCGAGGCGTCGTCCTCGACGACCAGGACTCGGGGTTGGGGGGCCACTGTGGCGATGCTACTCCCCGAACCTGGGCGCGGCCGGGCTGCGACTATTTCGTCAACGAATAGTTGGCTTCGATCTCAGCCGCGTATTTCTCGAGGACGACCTTGCGCTTCACCTTGAGCGTTGGCGTCAGCTCGTCACCGACGGTGAAATCGTTGTCGAGCAAGGTCCACCGCTTGACCGCCTCGACGTTGCTGAGGTGGCGGTTGACCTCATCGACGTGGTGCTGGATCTCTTCGCGCACCACCGCCGACTGCGCGTTGACTGCGCCGGCCGGCTCGCTGACGCCTCGCTCCTCCGCGTAGGCCGCAGCTTCACCAGGATCGAGGGTGATCAATGCGCTGACGAATGGCCGCCGGTCACCGATGACCATGGCGTTGCTGATCAAACGGTGATGCTTGAGTGCACTCTCGATATTGCTCGGCGCGATGTTCTTACCACCTGCGGTGATGATCAGGTCCTTTTTGCGATCGGTGATGCGCAGGTACCCGTCGGCGTCGAACTCGCCCACGTCGCCGGTGCACAACCACTCGCCGTCCATCGTCTCCGCTGTCGCCGCGTCGTCGTTGTGATACCCGGCGAAGACCACATCACCGCGGACCTGGATCTCGCCATCGGCAGCGGTGCGAACGTCGACTCCGGGAACCGGCGTGCCGACGGTGCCGATGCGGGCCTGTCCTGGACGGTTCATCGTGGCAATGCCGGTGTTCTCGGTCTGACCGTAGACCTCGAGCACCACAAGACCCATGGAGGCGAAGAAACGGAGCACCTCGGGCGCGATCGGGGCGGCGCCGCTGGCCACCACATTGGCCTGGTCGAGACCGAGCGCCTGGCGCAGTTTGAGAAGCACCAGCCGATCCGCGGCGCGATGACGCCGCGCCAGCACCCGGCTGATCGACTGCCCACCAGCAGCGCGCTGAGCGATGTCGTCGCCAACCGCCAGTGCCCACGAGGTTAGCCAGCGTCGCGGTCCCTTCTGACGGTCGAGCTGCGCGTGCACGCCGGCCGCCATCTTCTCCCAGATACGCGGCACCGCAAAGAAGAGTGTGGGCCGCATGTCGCGCAGGTGCTCGGAGAGCCGCTCCATGCCGACGGCGAAGTAGACGGGGCTGCCGAAGATGTACTGGCGGAACTCGCTGTTGGCGCGCTCGGCAATGTGCGCCAGCGGCAGATAGCTGATGACGCGATCTTCGGCGCTCGCGGGGACGAAGCTGGCGACCGCGGCAGCCGCCGCCAGCACATTGCGATGTGTGAGCTTCACCGCCTTGGGCGGACCGGTGGTCCCGCTGGTGTAGATGAGCGTGGCCACGTCTTCGGGCAGGACGCTCGCCATGCGACGCTCGACCTCGGCCCCGTGCGTCGCGGTGGCCGCCTGGCCGCGGCGGAGCGCTTCCGTCCAGCTCAGCACCACGCCGTCGCTCGAGATGGGCTCACCGTCCTCCATGACCACGATGCGGCGAAGCGCGGGCAGCTCGCTGCGGACCGCGAGCACCTTGGCAAGGACCGAGGCGCTGTCAACGAAGACGACCGTCGCCCCGGCATGGCCGAGGACATAGGCACCCTGATCGGCGCTGAAGGTCAGGTAGACCGGAACCGGACGGGCGCGGACCGAGAGGATGGCAGCGTCGGCGATGTGCCATTCGGGCCGGTTGCTCGCCCAGATGGCGACGTGGCCACCAATTTCGACGCCTTCGTCGAGGAGGAAGGCGCTGATCCGCTTGGCCGCGTCGCCGTACTGCCGCCAGGTGATCGGCGCCCATCGCTCCCCGACGCGCAGGTACATCGCCGGTCGGTCGGCGCGCTCGCTGACCTGGCGGCGGAAGTGCGCAACCAGGGTGGTCCCGCGAGCGACGGCCGCCGGCGAGGGCGCGGGTGAGTGCCCGGCGAGCGCGCTGGGGGTCATGCCTTCTCCTTGCTGTCACGGTCGGGCCCCATTCCATCGTCGACCGCGACCGCGAAAGAATAGCCGCGCGGACCGCGTCAGACGCCGCCGGCGCCGTGTGCTAGCGTGGCCCGCAGTGGTCATCGGCTCGCTGCGCGTCACCATCCACGTCCCCGAAAGCCAGTCGCTCAAGGACAAGCGCCAGGTCGTCCGCTCCATGGTGAGCCGCTTGCGCAACACCTTCAACGTCGCCGTCGCCGAGGTCGGCGACCAGGATGTCTGGCAGGTGGCCACGCTGGGCATCGCCTGCGTCAGCGCCGACTCGCGGCACGCCGACGAGATGTGTCAGAAGGTGCTCTCCCATCTCGAGAACGAAGCCGACGCGCTGATCACGCGGTCGGATTTCGAACTCCTCCACCTATGAGCGTCCAACCGCGCATCACCGACACCGTCGCCGCCTTCGAGGCAACGCTGCCCTTCCGCCTGGACAGCTTCCAGGTCGAGGCGCTGGAGAAGCTGGAGCAGGCTCGCGGTGTGCTGGTGAGCGCACCGACCAGCAGCGGCAAGACTGTTGTGGCCGAGTATGTGATCTGGCGAACACTGGCCGCACCCGACGAGCTGCGCCGGCCGCACGGTGTTCCCCGCCACGTCGTCTACACCACACCGCTCAAGGCGCTGAGCAACCAGAAGTTCAACGACCTCTGCGACCGCTACGGTGAGAGCAACATCGGCCTGGTCACCGGTGAGCACACCATCAACGACTCAGCACCGGTGGTGGTGATGACCACCGAGATCCTGCGCAACGTCATCTACGACGAGCCGCAGCGCCTCGATGTCGTCGGCGACGTGGTCCTCGACGAGATCCACTACATCGACGACTACCCGCGGGGCACGGTGTGGGAGGAGGTCATCGTCCAGGCGCCGCCGCACATCCGCTTCATCGGGCTCTCGGCAACCATCAGCAACGTTGATGAGGTGGCCGCGTGGATGAGCGGGCTGCGCGGCGAGGTGGCCACCGTGGTGCGCACCGAGCGTCCTGTGGAGCTGAAGCTCTGGCTGGCCATTGCCAATCGCCTACATCCCCTCTTCGACAGCGCGGGGAACGCCGACCGCCGCACCCTGGAGCTGGCCCAGAACGAGGCCATTCACGATGCCCGGACGCGGTGGGTACACCGCGCTCCCGACAACGATCTCTTCCATGTCATCGACGCACTGCGCAGCGCCGACATGCTCCCCGCCATCTACTTCATCTTCTCGCGGCGGGGTTGCCGCGAGGCCCTGGCGCGTTGCGAGGTGCACGGCACCGATCTGACCACCGCGGCCGAGAAGGCGCGCATCGACGCGCTCTACGAGCAGCGGTTGCAGGCGGTCGACGACGACGATGAGCGCAGCGTCGTCCGCGACGCTCTGTCCCATGACTCGCTACGGCGCGGCGTCGCCATGCACCACGCAGGGATGCTGCCCTACGCCAAGGAGACGGTGGAACGGCTCTTTCTCACCGGCCTGATCAAGGTCGTTTTCGCCACCGAGACCCTGTCGCTCGGTCTCAACATGCCGGCGCGAGCATGCGTGGTGTCGTCGTTCACCAAGTTCGATGGCACCGGCTTCCACGCTCTGACCAGCGCCGAGCTGACGCAGCTGATGGGCCGGGCGGGCAGACGCGGCATCGACACCCTGGGTCACGGGGTGATCCTCAAGGAGAGCGACGTCGACGTTCGCGACATCTACGACGCGGCCATGGGCGGCGAGATGTCGGTGGTCTCCAAGTTCGCACCGACGTACACGATGACACTCAACCTGCTGCGCCGGCACAGCGTCGCCGAGTCGGAAACCCTGCTCGAGCGCAGCTTCGGCCAATACCAGAATGTGCAGCGCGCCGAGCACTGGGTGCACAAGGAGCAGAACCTTCGCGAACGCCTCGACGACCTGCGTGCCCGGGTTTTCCGTCATCCGAAGGTGCGCTGCACGGAGCGTACGCTGACCCAGTACCTTCACGCCGGAGCTGAGATCGCCGGCCTCCAGGCGCAGCTGCGCCGCGCTCGTAAGGATCACTGGCGCGACGGCAGGCGAGGCCGTTACGGAGGCCGGAGCACCGACGTCGGTGGTCGCTTCGAGGCGATGCGCCGCCAGGTCAAGGCGTTCCATGCCCAGGAGCAGGACAGCCCCTGCCGCCGCTGTCCGTATTTCAGCGACCACCGCGCCAACCATATGGAGATCCGCGACCTGCAGACCATGCTCCGCGGCGGCGAGGCCGAGCTGCGTCAGGCCAGGCACCGCTATCGCAGCGAGTTCCGCGCCTTTCGTGCGGTGCTCACCGAATCCGGCTTCCTGGATCGTGACCGCCCCACTGCGCTGGGTGACCTCGCCGCCACACTGTATGGGGAGAGTGCGCTGCTGGTGGCGCGGGCCATCGACGAGGGCTGGCTCGAGGAGATGGAGCCGGCAGACCTGGCGGCGACGCTCGTCATGCTCGTCGCCGAGGACCGCGGACGCGAGCGGCAGCCGGCCCGCCGCCACTTTCCCACGCAACGCGTCGAGCAGACGTGGCGCGTCTTCCGCTCCGCGCATGCGAGCCTGGCCGGGCTCGAGCGCGAGCACGGCCTCGACACCCTGCGGCCGCTCTCCCACGACTACGTCGAAGCCGCCTACAACTGGGCACTCGGCGTGCCCCTCGCCGAGATCGAGCCTCCGCCCGGCGCTGACCTCGGTGATGTTGTCAAAGCCGTCAAGAACCTGTACTCAATGCTCCGCCAGATGGAGCAGGCGGTGCGCCGGCGACCTCTGCACGGCCTGGTCGCGGCAACACGCGAGCGTCTCGAGCGAGACCTCATCCGTCGGGTCTGACGCGAGTGGAACGCTAGTCGCGCTTCTCCTCGCGCACCAGCGCTTCGGGAACGTTGACCACTCGATAGGGCAGGTCGGTGATGTCGAAGAACTTGAGCGGCTTGCGCAGCCGCTTGGCGATGCCGACCTGCACCTTCACGCCGAGAGACATGTTGCCGAACACCCACATCTGGTCGCAACGGACGATGAGATTGTTGAAGGCCTCGCGCACCGTCTCCTTGGGAACGGTGTGCAGCAGGTAGTAGTCAAAGAGCATGAAGGGACAGATGGGCACGTAGCCCTCGTCGAGAACGAACTTGGTGATGTGGGCACGCCAGTAGAAGTTGCGGTTGCTCATGCCCACGTAGACCAGCTGTCGGGGACGTCGCAACGCCCGCTCGGCCTGCTCGGCAGGGCTGGCCTTGGGCGTGGGCGTGAAGATGCGCTCGAGGATCTCCTCGGCGTTCTTCACCTGGAGCGCGACCGCGCTCTCGCCCGCCTCCGTGGGATCGGTGGTCTCGGTCATCGTCCCTTCTGGATTCCCCAGACGCGGGGGCGTTTTTGCCAAGTTGGCGTGGTCGCGAGCATAGCGCGCAGACCGGGTTCGGGGCTGCGGATCACACCGCCTCGGCCCAGTTGACAAGGCTGCGCAGGCGCTCCAGCGCTGTCGCGAGAAGCGCCTGCTGCGCGGGATCGTTGAGCCATCGGCTCTGCCCCGACGGGTGGGGCAGCGGCAGCAGCAGCGGCGGCTCAGCACCGTGTGGATCGCCGACCTCGACGCCGCTCGGCGCCAGGGTTCTGCCGATCAGGTCGGCGAGGCGCGCCCGGGGCAGGAACCGCGACGCGGCAAGTCCACCGACAGGGATGATCAGTCGCGGCGCAAGCAGCCGGCGCACGCCGTCCAACCAGGGCGCGCAGAGATCGATCTCCGCCGGAGTCGGACGTCGATCGCCACTCCCGTCCGGCCTGCGCCCGGGAAAGCACGTGGTAGTCGAGGTGACGTACACGCGATTGCGAAAGTCGGCCTCATCGGCGAAGCCGGCGCGCACCATCCAGCGCACCAGCTGCCGGCCTGCCCGACCGGCGAACGGCCGGGTGATGTCGTGCTCGACCACGCCTGGCGCCTGACCGACGAGCATGATGCGCTGACCGAAGCGCCCGCTGAACACCGGCCTCGCCTGCGGGATGAAGCCGGCGTCCGCGCAGCGGGTGCAGGCGCGGTGCTCGGCCATCAAGCGGGCCAGCCCAACCGCACCAGCGCCGGCCTCGTCGTCCACAGCACCCCGGCGTATCATCCCTGTGCCGCCACGCCTCCTCACCACGTCCCGATTACGGCGCGGTCCCCGTTCTCGCTTCAGCCCCCGCGGCAACAGGATGTCCGACGAGGTAACCCGCTCCACACCCGGCAACCCGCCCGACCAGCGGCGCCAGAAGGATGCGCCTGCGTGGTGGGCCGACCTGGAGCGTAGCGATCTTCCCCGCGACCACGTGCCCCGACGTGCCCGCGTCCGGTGGAACAGCGCGACGCCACACATCACCGTGATTCGACGCACGCAATCGCCGCCGGCGGCGCCAGTACCACGACGGCGGATCGACAGAGTGCGCTCGGCGCTGGTCACCGCGGTGATCGTGTTGCTCGCGGCGGCGGTTGCCTGGCTGGGCATCGGTGGCGGGTCGGGGAGGAGCATGCTCGTCGGCGGCCTGCTCTTCGGCGTTCCCACGCTGCTGGCGGTGATCACCGCCTCGGTGATCCTGCGCCGCGGCGGGTGAGACCCTGAGCAACCCCGGACGGAGACCGAGGCGAACGCCATCGCGGCACCGGCCGCACCTCGATCCCGCCGCAGGTGCGGCCCGCCTCCTCGCCCGCCGCGTGCAGGGCCGTGAGCGCTCTGCCGAGGTCCCTGAGCTCGATGACGAGGCGCGCTTCGCCAGAGCGTCGTCGCTCGCCGCCGGCGAGGGCGCTCGCGACGAGGACGCGGGGCTGGCGCGATTGCTGGCGAACGCGGATGTCAGCCACATCGGCCGCATCGTCTACTCGTCGAACGCCACCTTCCTCCTCGAGCTCGACGCCGAGGATCCCACCGCAATTGATCGTCCCCTGCGCGCTGTCTACAAGCCACTGCGCGGGGAGCGTCCGCTGTGGGACTTCCCCAGCGGCACGCTCTACCTGCGCGAGTTCGCCGCATACCTCGTCGATTCCGCGCTGGGTTTCGCACTTGTGCCGGTGACCGTGGTGCGCGACGGCCCGGTGGGGCCGGGCTCGGTGCAACACTTCGTACAGGGACGCGACCGCGAGGTCAGTGCGCGCGAACGCGACGCACTCGAACCGCGCTTGCAGGCGATGGCTGCACTCGATGCGCTGCTCAACAACGCCGACCGCAAGAGCGCACACCTGCTGGTCACCGAAGACGCCGACCTGCGCGGCATCGACAACGCGCTCACCTTCCTGCCCTACCCGCGGCAGCGCACCGTTCTACTGGAATACGGCGGCACCGCGCTGCCCGACGCTATCGCCGATGCGGTGCGCTCGCTGCACGACGATGCGGCGCGCCGGCGCACCCTGCGGCGAGAGCTCTCGCTGCTGCTCGACGCCGACGAGGTCGCCGCCTTCAGTGCACGGCTGCGCGAGCTCGCCGGCGATCCTGTCTACCCGCTGCTCGACCCCTGGGACGGACGGCCCTTCGAGTGGTGGTAGGCGTTCGAGCGCTCGAGATCACCGGCGTATACTCGGCTCGCGTGCGCCTGTAGCTCAGTTGGATAGAGCACCGGCCTCCGGAGCCGGGAGCGGGGGTTCAAGTCCCTCCAGGCGTACGCTGATCAGCAGCCGTGCCGCGCAGCGCGATGCTCTTCTCAGGAGCAGGTCCAGCTGATCTTTCCCGACTCAGTCCCTTGGGTGCTGACGTTGTCCAGATTCGTGAGGGTCACTGATCCGGAGGCGTCCGCGTCTGTGCCTGTCAGACCGCCGCGCTCTCCATGGCGTCACCGCGCAACACCATGACGATGCTGGTCCCCAGTACGAAGACAACAAACGGCAGCAACCCGAAGACAAGCCCGCCTGCACCACCCGGCGAGAACGTCCCGGTCGTGGAGAACACCGCAACGGTCCCGACGAGCTCGAGCAGCGCAGCTACCGCGGCGACCCACGACAGCCATTTCGGGAACAGGCGCGTGGCCGCCATCATCACCCCAGTCGCTGCGAAGAAGGCTGCGACCGTGAATCCCAGCAGAGTGAAGCAGATCGCCGAGCCATCGGCGAGCAGGCGGATCGTCTCGGCGTCGACGTGGTGTGCCTCGCCGACTCGAAACGCCGCGACCGTCGTCAAGACGCCGCCGGTCGTGGCGAGCGCGCCAGTGAGGATCAGCGCCGTCAGTGCGGCGATGAGCAGCAAGGGGGAACCGCCGAGGCGGCGCAGGGCACTGAGCAGGCCGCCGAGGAAGAAGACGACGAAGAAGTCCGCGGCGCCGGCGAGAAAGGTTCCGGCGATGATCGCGCTGCGGTGATCCTGGTAGTACGACAGGTACTTCGCAGCGGGATCGGCGGGGTCTGGCGGCGAACCCGCGGCAAACCCGGGAATGGCCACGAGAACGACGAAGAGAATGCCTGCGATTCCGGCCAAACGGATCCATCCCTTGCCCATCTGCTCGAACCCCCTGTGCTGTTGCGGCGGTGGCGGCGGCAGTGTGCCACGCCACCGCCCCGCGTGGGGCCATCTGGGTGGCGGCGTTGCGTGGAGGATTCCGGCGGCGGCGCGGAGCCTGGTGACAGCTAACCCGTGGGTCGCCGCCTGCGCAGCCGGGCCGCCGCGCACACGACGGCAACCACCGCGAGCGCGAGCAACGGTGGCAACCCCGGTGCCGCTGCCGTGGTGTTCGGCGACCCCGTCAAGACGGCGCCGCCGGGCTGTCCCGACGGTGCCGCCGCAGGCACGGCCCCGGCCTGCTCAGCTGCCGCCACCACGTGACCCCGCTTCGCCCAAGCATCGAGGAATGCCGCCGCGACAGACGCGGCGTTGTCCGCTGCCAGCTGGCGATAGACGAAGAACTGGGCGGGGAACCCGGGAAGGTTCAGCGGATCACCCTGTCCGTCCGAGACCGCGCGAAAGGCGATGAACCGCGTCCCGTTCTGCGCTGCGACGCCGGCGACGGCTGCCGTCTCCTCGTCCGAAGCGTCATACGTCGTACCCGACGCCGGCGGCGATGAAATTTCGGAGAGGAAGAAGTTCGGGTCGACAAAGGGAAGAACTCCGGTGGCGAACCGCTGAGCATCCGGGGTCGCGTGCGTTGGTGCGCGGCACGGCTCGCAGCCGAACACGTCGCCACCTGAGGGGACGCAGAAGAGCGCCCGACCCGCTACCGGGTCGGTGGTCAGACCATCGCCACCGAGGATGATCTGGGGCGTGTGACTGATGTGCGCCACGGTGACCAATCCCGGGTCCTTGCAGGCGCATGATGGGTCGCCGACTGGATCGTCCTGTTCGAGCTTCATCGCGCGCTTGTCGGCGACCTGTTCAGCTGTCCGGAGCATGGTCGCGTCGACGTGGTACCAGCTGGCGCCGTTGTCCAGCGTCCAGCGCGCCGGGACGATCACGTCTCCGATGAACGTGCGCCCGCCGGCGACCCCGGAGAAGACGACGCCGGTGATGCTCGACACGCCGCCGCAGCGGAAGTGCGCCAGTGCTGACTGCGTGGTCGCCTTGGCGTTGACGGGGCCGATGCCGGTGAGCGCCATGACCACGTCGTTGCCCGCCAGCTTGCCGAGATAGAAGCTGCGCCCGTCGATGACCACGGTCGGGTTGTCGCTGAAGGTCGCCTTGACCAGCAGCGCGTCGAGCTCTGCGGGGAAGGCGGAGAGAACGAGGAGGCGCGGGGTGCAGGTGTCTGCGCCCGCCGCTGTGCCCTGCGCCGAGCTGAGCTGGGACGCCGCGGCGGCACTGATCGCCAGCGCGGCCGTGGCGGCGAGCGCCAGGGCCACGGCAGCGCCGATCCCCCGCCGTCCAACTCCCCCAACCAGCGACATGGGCGCCTCATTGAACCGAGTGATCCCCTCTGTCGATATGACAAGTCCCGGCGTCACCCGTTGCAGGCCCCGGCCCACAGGCCTCGACCATCCGCATGATCCCGGCTTGGCGAGATCGCCCCTTCTCATCGGCTGCGACACCGAGCGCGAGCGCGCACCCGCATCGGCATCGCACGCATGTGCGTTGGCGCGCGCTCGTCGGGACGCTCGGCGGGTCGGCCATGCTGGCCTGGCTCGATCTTCTCGCGGAGGTCAGCTCGAGCCAGGCGCTCTCAGCGCCAGTCGAGCTCGGCGACCTGGCCGCTGCCCACGGTGACCGCTGCACCGGGTGTGAGCGCGTCTCGCCACACGGTGTAATCGCCCTCGGGCAGCGATGCGAAGACGGCGGCGAAGAGGTTGCTGCCGTCGACGCAGCGCTCGAGGACGTCGGTGTGGATGCGCGCCGCCGTGTCTGCGCGGCTCACCTCGATCTCCTGCCCCCAGCACGACGATGGCGCGTACACGACGAGCGCGCCGACGCCGTCGCCGATGTCGAGCACGACACTCCCCGTTGGTGTGCGCTGCGGCGGGGCTTCACTCATCGACTGGTTTCCTCCGAGATGATCACTTGAGTGATCGTCCGCCGGTGGCCGGCGGGGACCGACGCCTCGATCCCCGGCCGGTCACCGTTGTGGACGGCTAGCTCGCCTCCGACTCGACGTTGAATCCGTCGAGCGGCAGCCCCAGGTACGGGAACTTGGACAGGTATCTGCCCGAGCCGGGAACAGCCCCATCCACCGACGTGCCGCCGGTGAAGTCGCTGATCGCGGGGATGGCGGCGTCGGGTGTGAAGGTGTTGTCGATCAGCTTGTACACCGCGCCGGCGATGCAGCGCAGCTCGATGGCGACGACGTCGTCGAAGACGCGCCGGCCGTTGGGGAATCCCGCGAGATCGCCGCCGATGACGCCCAGCGGGTTGTTGAGCGATCCCGGTGAGATCGCCATGTTGAGCCGAAGCAGGTCGGCGGGCTTGTCACTGGTGTGGTTCTGGAACCCCGTGATCGGGCCCGAGGGAATGCCGGTGAGCAGGATGAGCACCAGGTCGGTGCGCTCGGCACCCGACGTGTTGAGGGTCTTGAGGTTGGGGAAATGCGTCACGCCGCCCGTCTGGTACAGCACCGGCAGCAACGTGGCCACCTCCGGATGCTTGACGTACTTGGCAAACTGGTCGTCAGCCTTGGGAGGCAGCGCGTTCCACCTGTCCTTGTCCCCCATGGGGACGATTACCTCGTTGAACAGCGGGTTGCCCAGGCGCGACACCTGCATCCACGGTCCCGTCTCGGTGTCGTCCTGCTCTTCGCGCACGCGCACCCTGCGCCGTTTGGCTGTGGTCCAAACCCCGACAACCGAACGCGGATCCGCCTGGTCGGCGGGGGTGGAGCCGTCGTGTGTCAGGGCGCTCTTCGGCACCTTGATGGCGATGGAGTGGACGTTGACCTCCATGCCGGAGTCGACACCCGGGGAGTCCGGGGTGCCGAGGAGGTGAAGGGACTGAATCGGTCGCAGGTCGAGAAGGTCGAAGACCGAGCCGAGGTCGACGAAGAACCCCTCCCGACGCTGGCCGGCGAACACCCAGCCTCCACCGGGAAGACTGTGGATCGCAGCATCGGCCAGTGCGCTGTAATTCGGGATCGATCGCGGACCGACGTTGCACGGAGGGCAGGAGAGTCCACTCGCCAGTACATCCGAGTCGCCGTTCTTCACCCGGGTGACGGAGTAGAACTGGCGCCGGTTCCAGTGAGCATCGTTGAGCGTGAGGATCTGGCCGTTGTTGTAGAGGAAGGTGTCCTTGACGAACTGCTTCGTCGTGAAGCGGAACTGATAGGTGATGTCCGCCTCGTTGTCGCCGTCGTTATCGATGTGGATCTCGTAGAGGACGTCGTCACCGAACTCGTAGAAGTTGGGACCGCCGGCCGGGCCCTCGAGTGGAACGTAGTTGGCGATGATGGTGACGCTGCCGGGGTCGTCAGGACTGACGAACGCGTACAGATCGGTGCTGTCGGCGACCGGATCCTTGGAGATCGCAGGCGCCTCACGATGAGAAGACATGGATATACCTCGATGAGTGCGAGTGGGTCTGTCGCAGGAAGGAGGCGGCTTACTTCGCCGCTTTGAGCAGGCGCCTGACCAGTTCGGGATCGTGCTGGGTCACCTCGTTGTGACCGGCCATCACGGTGACCTCGCCGGTCGAGGCGTCGCGGATGTAGGCGACGACGGGTTCGCCGGCCGACGCGGGCAGATCGGCGGCCGCGCTGCCGTGGTCGAGCACCATCGCCAGACCGGGAACGCTGATGGCGGCCACTCCGGTCGCCGCGCCCGCGGATGTCTGGAGAAAGCCGCGCCGAGTCAGTCGTGCCATGCCGTGACCTCCCGTGTCGACGCCCGATCGCCCCTGCGCGATCGCGGAGTCATCGCACGGTCATCGATACGCCGCCAACGCGGCGGCGGATCACCAGCCTGGGTTCACCACCGCTGCCAACGCAGGAATTCGGGAAAGTCGACGCGCCCGCGACCAAGGGACGGCGACCGTTTGTCGGGTCTTGGCCTTCCGACAGGAATGACACCGACGGGGATCATGTCCTCGGGGATTCCCAGTGCCGCCTGCAGAGCCGCGGGCTCGTTGACGCCGCAGAATCCCGCGGCCAGTCCCTCGTCGACGACCGCGAGGAGCAGGAGCATCACCGTGCATCCTGCATCCATCCACCAATAGGGAATCGCCCACTCCTCATCCCCTGCTCCGGCGGCATCTCCGACGAGGTCGTGGTAGCGCTCCTCCTCGGCGACTTTGTCGGGTTCCCGATACCGCTCCTTGTAGATGCGCTCACTGACGCAGGGGATGAACTGTGCTCCGCACCTGCTGATCCAGCTGCCGTAGCCGTCGGCGACGTAGAAGTCCTCACCGACGACGGCGGCGACGCGGCGGCGCATCGCTTCCTCGGTGACCACCACCAGACGCTGACCCTGGCTGAATCCGGCGCTCGGCGCGCGCTGGGCCACAGCCGCGATTCGCTCCAGCACCTCGCGCGCGATCGGCGTCTCCTCGAACTGACGGACGATGCGCCGGCGATGGACGACATCAGCGAAGTTCATGCCCGACCCCCTGCAGGCGCCTCTGCCTGGTGCGCGACAAGCCGTTCCGACCGTCGAATCTTCTATGCCCGCAGCAAAGCGCCTACGCGTGCCGCTGCAGGAACTGGAGCAGCGGTCCGTTGACCGCGTCGGGGTGCGAGAGGTTGCTGGCGTGCCCCGCGCCGGGAATCCGCACCAGCGCGTCGCAGTTGGGTAGCCCTGTGGCCAGAGCCTCGGCCTGCTCCATGGGAATGGCCGCATCGGCCTCGCCGTGGAAGACGATCGCGGGACAGCGGATCTCAGCGAGGCGGTCGTGCAGGTCCTCGCGGCTGAAAAGAGTCTCCAGCGGCACGTCGAGGTGATCCACCGGTTGCGCCTTCCACTTGGCGATCCAATCGCCATTGCCGGGAAAGCCTGGGCTCATGATGATCCCGGCGATGATCTCGGCGAGATCGTCGTTGAGTCCGTGCTCCTGCCACGTCTCGCTCATCAAACGGTACTGGGGCACCAGGTCGGGATCCTCGACCCCGGCCTGGGTGTCGATCAGGCCGATGCCGCGCACGAAGTCGGGATAGCGCAGCGCAGCGCGCAGAGCGACAAAACCGCCTTGCGACATGCCCACGAGGAAAGCTCGATCGACGCCGAGGTGAGCAGCCAGTGCGTGAACGTCGTCAGCCGAGTCCCAGTAGCTGAAGGCCTGCGTGGCCGGTCCCGTCTGTCCATGACCCCGCTCGTCCCAGCTGATGCAGCGATACTCGCCACGCAGCGCGGTAACCTGCGGCGCGAACATCTCCTGGTCCATCAACAGACCGTGGGAGAAAATCACCGCCGCGCCGTCGCCGTCAGTGTCCTCGTAGTAGAGGCGCTGTCCGTTGACCTCGGCGAACGGCATCGATTTCTCCTCCGCTGGCGATGGCGCGCGCGATTGTCGCAGGGTCAGTCGGGGCGGCGCACCAGCAGGCAGCCACAGGTGTTGCCTCCGCCGGCGCCGACGGCGACGACATTGACTGGCTTGGCGACGACCTGGTGTTCCCCGGCGACGCCCCAGAGCTGGTGACAGGCCTCGGCGAGAAAGCCGAAACCGTGCAGCCGTCCGCTGCTCAGCTGGCCACCCCAGGTGTTGAGTGGCAGGCGTCCGTCCAGGTCGGTGTTGGCTCCACCCATGAGGAACGCCCCCGACTCGCCGACAGGCACCAGGCGAAGTCCCTCGAGCCAGGTGATGGTGAGGAAGGAGAAGCCGTCGTAGAGCTGAGCCACGTCGACGTCAGATGGCGTATATGCCGTTTTAGACCATAACTCGGCGCCGGCGTCTCGAGAGGCTGTGGTGGTGAGATCCTCCCACTGGTCCCACAAAGGCCGGCCGCGCATCGCCGCACCCATCGCCTCGACCACGGCGGGCTCGTGTCGCAGCCCGCTGCTGGCGTCGACGGCGCTGATGACAAAGCTGGTGGAGCCGTCGACGGCGACGTCGCAGTCGAACAGCTTGAACGGCGTGGAGATCCAGCGCGATGCCATGTACTCGTCCATGGTCAACGGCGCACGGAAGACCGCGCGGGGGTTACGCGCGGCGTGGCGACGACCGTTGAGCGCCACCCAGGCCAGCTGCTCCTGGGTGAGTGAGTAGGTGTGCATGTACCGTGTCGCGTTGAGCGCCAGCCAGTTGGCTGCGGACACGGCGTTGAAGGGAAGCAGGAAGGAGAAGTCGCCACCTGGTGCGCGCCCGCCGCTGCTGCCCATCTGCTGTGAGCTGAGCCCGTACGTCGCCTCGGCGACGGTGCGCTGGACGAGGACGTGTCTGGCCATACCGGCGCCGATCGCCATGACCGCGATCATCACCGCGCCGAGCTGTCCGGGGATCTCCGCTCCGGTGGCATGCCACGACGGCCAGATGCCCAGGCTGTCGATCACCTCGTACGAGGATGGCCCGCTGAAGCCGCGACCGCCGGCGCCGCCGTACGCGCAGTAGCCGTCGATGTCGTCTACCGCCAGCCCGGCGTCGGCGATCGCGGCAAGCCCCGACTCGCACGCCAGCGAGAGCACGGTGCGACCGAGCTTGCGACCGACAGCCGAGTAGGCTGCGCCAGTGACCGCGGCGCCGGTACCGCTGCTCACGCCGCCACGTCGCCGTCGGGCACGAAGTGCGGCGCGGCGATGCCGTCGACGCCGGCGAATACCGCGAACGTCGCTCGAACCGCCATGCCGATGCGGACCGTGTGGGGATCGCAGCCGACGATGTTGGTCATCATCCGCAGCCCGGGCTGTTCGGCGAGCTCGACGATGGCGATGACGTAGGGCACTTCGAGCGAGGGGATGAACGCGTGGTATGCCAGCGTGAAGCTGTACACGACGCCGCGCCCGCTGACCTCGACGCGCTCGATGTCCATCGATCGGCAGCGGCGGCAGGCGGGACGCGGCGGGTGGAGGTAGAGGCCGCAGACACGGCAGCGGGCGATGACCAGCCTACCCTCGGCGCAGCCGCGCCAGAACGGCTCGGTGTCGGCGTCGAGATCAGGGGGAATGAAGGGCTGGAGCACGCGGACAGACCCTATCAACCCGCGGCATCGGCCTCGCCGGCGCCGCGGCGATCCGGAGACCCGTCAGTCGATGTCGTCCTCGACGCTGAGCATCAGGGTGTCCTGGACGTCGTAGAGAGCATCCATCCACTCGGTGATGCGGATCTCCTGGAGCGGCCGCCGCGAGATTGGGTGCTCCTCCTCCTCGATGAACCGGTAGGCACGCCCGGTCAGCTCTCGGGGGATCTCGCCCTCGTCGGCGAGGTTGAGGAGCTCGAACTCATTGAGCAGCTCATCGATGAAGCGGATCTTGTTGCGACGCGCGTACCGGCGCTCGCGCTCCACCTCGTGCCGCTCGGCGAGTTCGCCGATCTCCATGCATGTTTCTTCGATCATCCCTGCCCCTTGTGCTCTGCTCTCGCAGACCCGCGCGCGACGCATGGAGCCTCCACCCCAATGCGTCATGGGCATGCTATTGCCACTCGGAGGGCCAGTCAAGATGGAGATTCCCGAGCCATGAGCCCTGCCCCACCGGACGGTATGGCGCAGCGCGGCACACCACAGGTGACTCTGCGTCGCCTGGCGCGAACGCGCAGCACCCAGGACGTCGTCCGCGAAGCGGCTCGCTCCGGCGCCGCCCCGGGCTTTTGCTGCATCGCCGCCGAGCAGACGGCGGGTCGGGGACGCCAGGGGCGCAGCTGGGTGGCACCGCCGGGCACTGCGCTGCTCTTCTCCGTGCTGCTGCGCGTGGGCAGTGCGGCAACAGCCGGGGTGCCCATCGCCGCCGGCCTCGCGCTATGTGACGCGCTCGAGACTCGGTGCGGCGTCTACGCCCGGCTGAAGTGGCCCAACGACGTCGTCGCCGGCGGTGGCAAGCTCGCCGGGATCCTCGCCGAGCTCGAGCCGCTGGCACCGGGGCCGGAGAACGCCGTGGTGCTCGGCGCCGGCGTCAACCTCACGGTCACGGCCTTCCCCGACGGCGTGCGCGGTGTGAGCCTGCACCGGCTCATGGCCCCCCCGGCAGCCCCGCCGGCTGCGGACGTCCTGCTGGGCTTCGTTCTCGACGCGCTCTGGCGCCGCCTGGACACGCTCGAGGAGGCGGGACTCGTGGGGTTGCTCCCCGACTGGAGATCGCGCGCCATCGGCCTAGGCGAGGCGGTCGTCGCCGTGACGCCCCGCGGAGAGATTCGCGGGATCGCCATCGACGTCGCCGACGATGGGGCGCTGCTGTTGCGCACCGCCGCCGGCGTCGAGCGGCTGGTCGCCGGCGACATCCACCTCGACTGAGGGGGGATGCTCCCCCCTCTTCACTGCCGACCGGGCTGAGCGCGGATCGGCCTCACCCCCTCCGGCCGTCCTCGGCGGCCGCCGCGCCCGTCGGCGCAGGGCGCTGCCTCAGCTGACGTTCAGCGTTCCCTCCATGCCCGGGTGGATGGTGCAGGTGTAGTGGAAGCTGCCCGCCTTGGTGAACTTGAACTGGACCTTCCCACCCGCGGGCAGGTCCGCCCGCGGGCCATTGTCGAAGGTGACGTTGTGGTCGACGGTCTGCGCGTCCCACTCGACCACGTCACCCACCTTGGCGGACGACGTCCCCGGATCGAAGGTGAGGTTGTCGGTCCCCTTGATCGGCGCTCCTGCGGCGGTGGCCGGAGGGTTGACGGCCTGGATGCCGCTGGTGTCGACGCCGCCGCCGTCGTTGCCCTGGTCGGACGGGGGACCGTTGCCGCAGGCGCTGAGGACGAGCACCGCGCTCGAGCACAGGCCCAGCAGCATGGTCCGCCATCTCCGCATCAGCCGCCTCCTCCTGGTGGCCGTGGCCCTGCGCCATGAACCGCCGGGCACCGCCATTGGGCCATGGGTGCCAAGGTCGCGAGTGGGCTGTGGGGTGATCACCCCAGGCCACGTCGCCCCGGGGTCCGGTTCGCGGACCGGCGACATTATCGCCAGCGGTCGATGCCGCTCGCCGGGCAGCTCAGCCGGCGGCATGGCGTGGTGCACGCGCGGCCTCGCGCTCGTCGGCGGCGGGATCAGCGAACAGGCGCAGGAAGATGACCGAGATCGCCGCGAAGTAGATGAGGTTGCCGACGCCGAGCATGATCACCCCGGCGAGCTGCTGATCGGATACCGCCGAGATCCCCCAGAGTCGCGGCGCCCTGGCGTAGAAGTCGTAGTACGGCGACTGGCCGAGGGCGAGGACGAATCCGAGCACCGTCGGCGGGATGCCGGCGAGCACGAGCATGGCGATTTTCTGGAACGGGCTCACCGGCCGTGTCTGGCGCCTGCGCAGCGGATCGACGATCGGCCACCAGAAGATGACGCCGACGGCGATGAACGTCAGGTGCTCGAACACGTGGATGGGCTCGGTCGTCAGGGTCGCGTCGTACAGCGCGGGAATGTGCCAGACGAGGAGCACCGCGTTGAACAGCAGCGTTGCCGGCCAGGGGCGCGTGAGCCACGTCCACAACCCGCGCCACGCCCGGGCGACGTCGTCGGCGACCGGCGCGGCACCGCAGATTCCCAGCAGCACCAGCGGTGGCGCGACCATCATCAAGACCAGGTGCTGGACCATGTGCAGCGACAGCAGGTAGGTGTCGCCGCCGGTGTCGATGGGCGAGGCGAGCGCGACGAACCCGCTGATGATGCCCATGGCGAAGAACACAGGGCGAAGTCGCACCGACGCGAACCACGGGGAGACGTCGTCGCTCGAGCTCAGCTGTCCGCGACGCATGAGAACCGCGTAGACGACCACGAGGCCGAGCAGTCCGAAGGTCACCGTGGGTTCCAGCGTCCAGTCACCCACGCCGAGATGCCCCGTCATAGCTGTGGACGCGCGGTCAGTCCGGGAGGTCGCCGAACTCGGTGCGGGCGGCGCGCAGCCAGGCGATGAGCGCGGCCACCGTGACCACCAGGCCGACGATCCACAACCACGCCCCGACGATGAAGCCGATGAACGTCGCCGTCAGCGCGAGCGCAAGGACGATCGGGCTCCAGCTGTTCGGCGGCAGGTGGATCTCGTCATGACCATGCCCGGCGTCCTGGCCATCATCGTGTGGGCCGACACTGTGGGACTCGGTCATCTCACTTCACCGCGCCGAGGTAGATCTCGGCCCAGACGAAGGTGATGCCCAGCATCAGCAGCAGCACGACGAAGAGCACGATGCCGAGCCGCAGGTTGCGTCGGGCCAGGTTCTTGTCCATGCGTTCCTCCGGATGCCTCAGCCGCCGATGACCACGCGGTCGATGGCCATCACCGCGAAGAGCAGTGCGAGGTAGAGCAATGAGAAGTGGAAGAGGCGCCGCGCCGCCCGGGGCGTCGGGTCGTAGACGACGCGCAGCGCGTCGGCGAGAAACAGCGCGTCGAGGCACAGCGCGCCGATGAGATACAGCCCACCGAAGGAGCCTGCCAGCCAGGGGAGGACGGTGACCATCACCAGGATCAAGGAGTACAGCGCGATGAACGTCCGGGTGCGCTGCACCCCGGCGACGACGGGCAGCATGGGGACATGGGCGCGCGCGTAGTCACCTTGTATCAGCAGTGCAAGTGACCAGAAATGCGGCGGCGTCCAGTAAAAGACGACGGCGAAGAGAAACAGTGCGGTGATGTCGAGACGCCCGGTCACCGCCGACCAGCCGACCAGCGGTGGCACCGCGCCGGCGGCGCCGCCGATGACGATGTTCTGCATCGAGTTTCGCTTCAGGTACATCGTGTAGACGAGAACGTAGAAGAGCAGCGCGGCGCTGGCCAGCAACGCCGCCAGCATATTGGTGAACACGGCGAGCACGGTGAACGCGGCAAGCCCGAGGCCGCTGCCGAAGCACAGGGCGTGCGTCGCTGCGATCCGCCCGCTGGGGATGGGCCTAGAACAGGTGCGGCCCATGCTGCGATCGATGTCGCGGTCGAACCACATGTTGATGGCGTTGGCCCCTCCTGCGGCCAGCGCCCCGCCGGCAAGCGTCGCCAGAACCACCCCGGTGCCCGGCCATCCCCGTGCGGCCATGACCATCGCCGCGAGCGCGGTGACCTCGAGCAGGACGATGATCCGAGGCTTGGTCAGGGCCACGTAGTCGCGCAGCAGCTGGGTGCGCGAGCGCAGCCGCGGCGCGACCAGGTCCCGCACCGGCGCCTCGAGAACGGGAACGTCGACGCGCAGCGCGATGCTCATGACGTCGCGGTTCCTGCGTGGGCTGCCGGCTCGCGCAACGTTCGCGCCACCACCGTCGCGCGTCGCGCCGCCACGTCCTCGAGGAGTCCGCGGTTGACCAGCATGGCCAGCAGCGTGGTGGTCGCGAACAGCGCGCTGGCCAGCGCCAGGTGGATGCCTCGAGCGGTCGCGGGAAGCCGTAGCTCGACGACCAGCGCGCCGGCAACAACCTGAGCGAGGAGCAGCAGGTAAACGGCTGCGGCCGTCGCTCTGACGGCTGTGCCGCCGCGATGGCTGCGCAGGACCTTCGCGGTGGCGTAGCCGACGAAGACCGCGACGACGCCGGCGGCGGCGCGGTGCACCAGGTTGATCGTCGCCAGCCGGCCGCTGTCCAGGCCAAAACCGTTGCCGCAGAGTGGCCAGCCGTCACACGCCGCCCCGGCTCCGTCGGCGACGACGAGCGCTCCGCTGAGCACCAGGGCATAGGTCGCGCCCGCCGCGTACATCATCCGCCGCGCCGCGCGGCTGCTGCTGAGATCCTCAGCCACGCGGTGCAGCGTGCGGCGCAGGGCGACCGCGTACGTCTGCACGGCGATGAACACCAGGGCGCCGAGGAGCAGCAACGCGTTGGCGAGGTGCACCATGACCACGCTGCCGGGCAGCTTGAGCTCGACCGTCGCGGCACCGAGCAGGATCTGGACGATGAAGAGCGCCGCCACCGCGCTGGCGGCGACTGTGATGCGACGCAGGTGGCGATATCGCGCCCAGGCGACGGCGACCAGGGCGACGACGAGCACGGTCGCCATCGCCGCCAGCCAGCGATGGGTGAACTCGATGACCGCGTACTCGTTCCAGGTGGGCAGGAGGCGTCCCTGGCACAACGGCCAGTCGTCGCGAGTCCCGCACCCCAGGCCACTGCCGCTGACCCGGACCACGCCGCCCCAGACGACGAGCAGGTAGGTGATCACCACGGTGGTCACGGCCAGGCGGCGCAGCGCTGGCGACGGCAGGCGACCCTCGTCGCGTGCGGTCGCGGAGAGCAGCCGGGACAACGAGCTCACGCGGGCTGGTCGGCGGGTGCGGGGACCGTCCTCGCCGCCCGGCGCATGTCACGCACCGGACGTGCGCTGCGCACCTCAGGGACGACATCGAAATTGTGCACCGGCGGCGGCGAGCTCGTCGCCCACTCCAGGGTGTTGCCCTCCCATGGATCTGCGGGGGCATTCTTGGGAGCGCGCATGCTGACCACGAAGTTGATCAGGAACAGGGCGACACCGGAGGCGATGGTGAAGGCGCCGACCGTGGCCAGCGAGTTCCAGTCACCCCAGCCGCGGTCGAACTCATAGCTGGAGATTCGTCGCGGCATCCCCAGCAGGCCCAGGATGTGCATGGGCATGAAGGTCATGTTGATCCCGGCGAGCATGACCCAGAACTGCACCTTGCCGAGACGCTCGTTGAGGAATCGCCCGGTCATCTTGGGGAACCAGTAGAAGAGCGCGGCGAACATCGCCATCACGCTGCCACCAACGATGACGTAGTGGAAGTGCGAGACGACCCAGTAGGTGCCGTGCAGGTTGTAGTCAACAGCCAGGCTGCCCAGGTAGACGCCGTCGACACCGCCCACAAGGAACAGCAGCAGGAACCCCACGGCAAAGAGCATCGGCGTGTCGTAGCGGATGCTGCCGCCGAACATCGTCGCCGTCCAGTTGAAGATCTTCACCCCGGTGGGGACGCCGATGATCATCGTGGTGGCGCTGAAGAACGTCTGCACAGCCAGTGGTAGACCGGTGGCAAACATGTGGTGGACGAAGACGATGAACCCGAGCACAGCGATGGCCGCCATCGAATAGGCCATGGCGCGGTAGCCGAAGATGGGTTTTCGCGTAAACGTCGGGATGATCTCGCTGATCATCCCGAAGCCGGGTAAGACCATGATGTACACGGCCGGGTGCGAGTAGAACCAGAACAGCAGCTGGTAGAGCAGGGCGTTGCCGCCGTGGTTGACGGCGAAGAACGTGGCCCCCGCCTGGCGGTCGAGCAGCACCATCAGCAGAGCTCCGGCGAGGAAGGGCGAGGCGAGAACCACCAGCGCCTGGGTGATCTCCTGCGACCAGACGAACAGCGGCAGCCTGAACCATGTCATCCCCGGAGCGCGCATGTTGTGGATCGTGGCCAGGAAGTTGATGCCGCCGAGCATCGACGACACCCCGAGCAGGTGGAGGCCGAGGATCCAGAGGTCCTGGCCGACCTGCGGCGAGAATTCCTTCTCGGTCAAGGGAACGTAACCCGTCCATCCCGCCTGACCGGTGCCGCCGAAGATGAACCCGGCGTACATCACCATGCCGCCCAGTGGGATGAGCCAGAACGACAGCGCATTGACTCGAGGAAAGGCCATGTCCCTGGCGCCGATCATCAGGGGAACGAAGTAGTTGCCGAAGCCGGCGAACATGGGAATGATGAACAGGAAGATCATCGTCGTCCCGTGCATCGTCATGATCTGGTTGTACTGCTCGGGAGTGAGGAATCCGGGGTTGCCCTGGTAGGGCGCGCCGCCGTTGAGGTGAGGCTCGGCAAGCTGGATGCGCAGCAGCAGCGCCATGATCCCGCCGACGATGAAGAAGAAGATCGTCGTGTACAGGTACATGATCGCGATCTTCTTGTGATCGACTGTGGTCAGCCAGGAGAGGATGCCCCGGTTCTTGTCGAATCGCGTCGCGTGACGGGCCCGTGGTAGGGGCGCTTCCATCACGGCCATCAGGCATTCCCTCCGGTGCACGCCGACGGTGGCTGCTTGTTCCTCAGCTGATTCAGGCAGGTGTCGAAGTTGTCGGTGGGTATGGCGATGACGTCGAGCAGCATCCCGGCGTGTCCGCTGCCGCACAGCTCGGTGCACTGACCCTTGAACTCACCGGCCCGATCAGCCTGCAGCCACATGTGATTCGGCTGCCCGGGTATGGCGTTGACCTGGCCGGCAAGCCGGGGCACGTAGAAGCTGTGGTTGACGTCGTCAGAGACGACCTCGAGCGCCACGGGTTTGCCCACGGGAATGTAGAGCTTGCCGCCGCCGCTGCTCACCACCGCGGGGTCGGCGGGCCGGTACGAGACCCGGCCGCCGCTGGTGGCGTGCGGAGTGCCGCAGCTGTCCTCGTAATAGAACGTCCAGGAGAACTGCACACCCTCGACGCAGACCTTCATCGAGTTGGCCGGCGCGCTGGTGATGAACGACATGTTGGACGCAGTGATGCCGAAGAGCGTCGCCAGGATGGCGAAGGGGATCGCCGTCCAGATCACCTCCAGCCGGTTGTTGCCGTGGGTCTGCACCGGCTCCTCGTCGTCGCTCTTGCGCCGGAAGCGAAGCGCGAAGTAGACGATCGCGCTGGCGACCCCGAAGAAGATGACCACCGAGGTCCAGAAGATGAATGTGTAGACGAAGTTGATGTGGTCGTTGACCGGGCCCGCGGAGTGCAGCGGCGAGGTGTCAACCCCGAGCAAGCTCACCGGCCATGGCCCTCATGTGGTCTGGTGACGTCGGAGAATCTCCGCCGCCTGTGGCACCGCGCGTGGCGCTGAGGCGTCGGACACGGGGCCTGCCGCGCCGTCGGCACGCGACACTGGCCGGGCAGGGGGAATTCTGGCAGGCTCTCGCAGGCGCCGTCAAACTCACCACGCATAGGTCGATTGCCCCACTGGCCCAACTCGAAAATCGCAGCCAGAGCGACCCTTCATTGGGTCGAAAAGCCCATTGACGCCAGCTGCGCAGCAAGCCCGGCGTTGTCCGCCGAACCCTCGAGGCGTGCCACCACCGAGCCGCCGGCGCCGAGCACCGCCGTGGTCGGCACACCCAGCAGGCGCAGCGCGTCGTGGGTCGCGGCATCGCCGTCGTAGAACGACGGCAGCGTGACCGAGTGAGCGGTGAGGTAACCGCGCGCGTCGCCTGCGGAGTCGTAGACGTCGACGAGGATCACGCGAACCCCCTGCGCCTGCAGCGGCGGCGCGATCCGCTGCAGTCCGGGGAGCTCCTCGGCGCACGGCGCGCACGTCGTCTCCCAGAAGGCGACCACGGTGGCCCTGGAGCCGAGCAGGCCGCCCAGGCTGATCGCCGAGCCGCCGCTCAGCGGTGCCACGCGCAGCGCGGCAACAGCGGCGGCGTCTGGTGGTGAGGCAAGACCCGCGAACGGTGTGGAATCGACCGGCGCCGCCGCCGCACCCGAGGGCACCGGCCCATCGGGATGGTCGCCGTGCTGGACGACGACGTCAGCGCAGCCGGCCAGAAGCAGAGTCGACGTAACCAAGATCATCCGCACCCATCCGCCGTGCGGATGCGAATTCACTTCTTCCAGGGCGGCGTGATCGTCCCGATCTGCCGCTTCACCACCTCGGTGATGTCGACGTTGGTCAACGCCGCCTCCTCCCAGGTGCCCCGGGCGGTGGGCACTCGTGCGGGATCGGGGAGGCGCCGGCTGCCTGCATGCGTCGTGGCCGATTCGCCTCGTCGCCGGCGCAGCGCATCGAGCAGTCCCATGACGGCGCAGAAACATAGCACGGGGCCCCCACGGATTCGCGGGGGTCGGGTGCGGAATCCGTGGGGTGGTAAAGACGCTCAATCGACGGCGACCATGCCGAGACGGATCGCGTAGCGCACCAGGTCGGCATTGCGATGGATGTCCAGCTTGGTCATCAGCCGGGTGCGATGGTTGTGCACCGTCTTCACCGAGAGGTCGAGGAGCGCGGCGATCTCACGGCTGGAACGACCCTCGGCGATCAGCTTCAGCACCTCCTGTTCACGCGCTGACAGCCGCTTGTGGGCCGGCTGTTCCTCGACGCCGCGGTCGACGCGATGCAGGTAGTCGGTCATCAACGCCCTGGCGAGGAAGGGTGATAAGTAGGAGTTGCCCTGGTGCGTGGCCCGGATGGCGCCCATCAGCTCCATGCCCCCGCTGCGCTTGAGCACGTAACCCGAGGCGCCCGCGCTGAGCGAGCGGAAGAAGACATCCTCGTTGTCGTGCATGGTGAGCATCAGCACCTTGATCGCCTCATTGCGCAGGTGAATCTGGCGCGTCGCCTCGATGCCGTCGAGGGTGGGCATGGTGATATCCATCAGCACCACGTGGGGTTTCAGCTCGATGGCGCGCTGCACGGCGCTGCGGCCGTCCTCGACCTCCCCCACCACCTCCATGTCGTCCTGCGTCTCCAGCAGAGAGCGGACTCCCTCGCGAAACAGTGCGTGGTCGTCGGCGAGGAGAACGCGAATGCGCTCGGCGACGCGGGTCATGCGCCACCTCCGGCCATCGCGTGAAGCTCGGCGGCCCTTTCCACCGGGATGGACGCGCTGACCCGAGTCCCGCCACCGGGGCGCGTGGTCACGTCGACGGTGCCGCCGACGATGCTGGCACGCTCGCGCATGCCGGCGATGCCGAGGCGGGGACGGCCGCCGTCGCCGTCATCGGCGGAGTCGAAGCCGACGCCGTCATCGCTGATGTCGAGGCGCACCGTGTGGGGCAGGTAACGCAGGCGCAGGTGTACGCAGCGCGCCTGGCTGTGCTTCTGCACGTTGGCCAGCGCCTCCTGGGCGATGCGGTACAGGGCGACTTCGACAGCCGGCTCGAGCCGGTGACGGCGACCCTCGACGTCGACGTCGGCGGACAACGACGTCGCCTCGGTGCGATCGCGAACGTGCCTGGTCAGCGCCGGCAGCAACCCGAACTCGTCGAGCGCAGGTGGTCGCAGCTCGGTGGCGATGCGCTGCAGGTCTGACAGCGCCGCCGAGGCCAGGCGACGCAACCGTTGCAGCGCGGCGAGCAGCTCGGCTCCGCCCTGCCGTCTGCCCACCGATTCGGCGGCGTCGATGGTGGTCATGAGCGCCGCGAGTGTCTGGTTGGCTTCGTCGTGGAGCTCGCGGGCCACCCGGCGGCGCTCATCCTCCTGGGCGCGGATCAGCATGTCCGCGAGCCGTCTCGTCTCCTCGCGCTGCCGCTCCAGCGACGCGGCGAGTGACTGGCTGGCCTCGAGCTGGCGGGCGAGCTCGACCGACAGTTGCGCGTTCTCGGCGGCGATCGCCCGCTGGGTGGCCAGGCTGTCCATCAGGCGCTTCTCGGCCCCCTGTATCTGCACCGCCGCGCCGCCGCTGATCAGACCGACCAGCCACACCGAGACGACGAAGAGGACGACGTGACCGACCTGCGCCGACGCAGCGCCGACGAACAGCGGATCGAGCGGCAACGCCGCGCAGAAGAGCACGCTGATCAGCGCGCAGATCGCATACAGCGTCCTCGTCTCCAGGGTCAGTGCGCCGGCGATGACGATGAGGTAGTAGAGGAAGACGAGCAGGCTCATGTGATAGCCGGTGAGCCGCACAACCTCGGTGGTGATCAGGGCGTCGACGCACAGACCGATGACCACCTTGGCGTGCGAAAGCCAGGCACGGGGCAGGACGAAGTGGTAGACGACGGCATAGACCAGCGTGCCACCGAGCAGGCTCGCCAGCCACGGAGTCTGCGGTGGCGGCAGGTAGTCAACGCGCACCAGCGTGGCCGCGAGCGCCAGCGGCACGACGGTGAGATGCGCCAAGCCGATGAGCCTCTCGTAATGCTGCAGCCGGCCGCGCTCCTCGACGGATAGCGCGCTCTGGGGGCGGCTGCGACGCGGCCAGTCGAGCCCCGCGCTGGGTCGGGGGAGGATGCGCTGCACCGCGCCGGCCGCCGACGTGAGCAAGGCGCTTCTCACAGGTTCATGAACCACCAGCGCCCGGCGCTGGCGCGATCGCTGCCGGCTTCCACGGCACTGCGTCGGGCGTCGATGATCGCACTCGCCCAGAAGGCAAGTCCGAGAAGGAACAGCGCAAGAAAGACGATGATGGAGCCGAAGGCGAGCAGCAGGAATGCGGTGAACTGTTTGTTGTTGAGCAGGGTGCTGCCCAGGCGCTCGCCGGCCATGATGAGAAGCACCGCCGGACCGATGGTGAGCAGGGTGCTGAGCAGGAAGAACACGGCTCGCCGCCACTGACGGTTGTAGACCTGGCCGAGTCCGGGGACGATCGACAGCGAGGCGGCAACAACCGGGTTGCGCTGCAGCCGTTGCGGCGCCGGCAGCGAGGGCTGCGCTGTCACTGGCTCATCCACCGTCTGCGGTGTCACCGCGTCTGTGCGCTACCGCGCTAGGAAGCTGCGATAGCAGTAGTACGCAGCCAGCACCAGTGAGCCGACGGCCCAGATGGTGACGAAGAGCACGTCACCCCAACCGGCGTCACCGGGGTCGAGCGAGGCGATCAGAGCGGCGAGTGGATGCATCAGTGTGACTTGAAGTTCTCGAGGAACTTCTCCCCCAGGATGAACACGACGGTGAACTGGATGATGACGCTGAAGGCGAGCGCGGTGCCGAAGATGTCACGAGCCCGGGGCGATTGGCTGGCACGGAAGAGGACCATGAACGTAAGCCCGAAGATGTTGCCGAGCACCAGGGCCACCGCGTACGGCGCCCACCATCTTTGCCCGCGCCGTGCCGCGGTACGGGTCATCTCGGAGCCGGCGATTTGGCTGCTCATGGCAGGGTGTCGTAGCTCTCCCAGTGGCGGATGAACTGTACCAGGGTGTGGATCTGGTCCTCGCTCAGCTGCCGGACGTTGCCGGTGGGCCGGGTCTTGTCGCGCGTGGCGTCGTAGGTGAAGTCGGGCGCCACCGATCCCCACGCCGGCATGACGCTACCGAGATGTTCGAAGTCCGTGTAGCCGTATTCGATGCAGCGGTAGTAGTAGTCCTCGTTGAAGAAGCCGAGCCTATCCTGGTTGCTCAGCGGCGGGCCGACGTTGCCCTCACCCAGCCCACCGTGGCAGCTGGCGCAGAACTTGTAGTACAGCGCTGCGCCTGCGGTGTACGAGTACTCGGGGTTGATGATCAGGTTCAGATGCGCGTGGGTGTCGTCGAGCGCATTGCGCTGGCCGTTGTGGCAGACGATGCATCCCGTCTGGTCGATGCCCAGCGGCTTGCCGCCGTTGGCGGCGGGGCTGATGAACGCGGGGATGAATCCAGCGAGCTTGGGTTGCTGCGGCGTCTTCTGGTTGAGCGGGGTGAAGGAGTATGGGTGGAAGCCGTCGCTGGTGGCGAAGGTGTCCTGCCCGTAGGTGTCGTACAGCGCCTGGGTGACCAGCGCAGGATGCTTGAGCGTCAGCCCGTATGCCTGGATGAGGTGCTGCGCGTCGGGTTCGTACTTGAGGAAGTCGGCCGAGAGGTTGGCGGCCGCCTGCTGCGGCCCGATGATCGAGATGTCAGGGACGTGACAGCTGATGCAGCGCTCGGTGCGGAACGTGTCGCCGCGCTTGGCGGTGGGAAACGAGGGGAACAGCTGCTGCACCTGTGAGTCGAAGGTCGAGCCGGGGTGATCGTTGCGGTACTGGTCCTGGATCGAGAGATAGGCACGATCGTGGCTGTCCTTGGCGGCGGCGACGCCGATCAGGCCCAGCAGCAGCGCTGCCAGCACCAGGAACAGCTTGTTCATACCTGGGGATTCACCCCCGGATGACCGAGGATGCGGAACCAATCCCAGGTGAACGCCAGTCCGCGGAAGAAGACGCCGATGACCACGAAGGCGACGGCGAGCATGACGTAGACGGTGAACAGCGAGATGGCCACCTTGCGGTCCTGGGGGCGGCGGCTCGGATTCTTGTCGAGGTAGGGGGTGAGCATCATGCCGACGATCACGAACGTGGGAAAGGCGACGCCGGCCATGACCGGCGGGAAGCGCTCCAGCAGCTCCTGCAGACCCAGGAAGTACCACGGAGCCTTCGCCGGATTGGGCGTGATCGCCGTGTTGGCTCGCTGCAGCAATGGCGCGTTGACCCAGATGGAGACGAGCATGAGAAAGACGAAGATGGCCAGGCCGGCGAGAAACTCGCGATAGATGAGCGCGGGGAAGGTGACCACGGTCTCCTCCTCCTCACGACGGCGGACGACCAGCGGCGGTGTGACCAGCTCAGGGCCGGTGGCGGGACGCGTGCGCGTCGCTGCGCGCGTCGCCGTGCGCACCGGTCCGCCGTTGCCCTCGCCGTCAGCCCCGCCGTTGCCCCCGACCACGGTTGCCATGCTTCAACAATTCCCTGTGAAATGGGCAGACTGGTGCCTCGACATGTTTACAGGCCTCCGGTGAAGCCGTCTTTGCGGACACGCCAGAAGTGGATGACCATGAGGATGAATCCGATCAGTGGCAGCGCCACCACGTGCAGGACGTAGAAGCGTATGAGCGCGCCCTGGCCGACGTTGCGGCCGCCGAGCATGACGTAGCGCGTGTAGGGTCCAGCGATGGGCGCGTACTTGGCCATGTTGGTG
>DASZGL010000114.1:0-7921 GCA_035938875.1 Candidatus Dormiibacterota bacterium | reverse complement strand
ACAAGGCGCACCTCACGCTCAAGGCCAGGCACGACGGCAAGGCTTTCCTGGTACCCGCAGGTGCCACCGGGCCGACCCCGGAGACTGGCATCACCGTCCTTGCCAACGACGTCACCATTCGCGGCTTCGACATCTCGGGGTTCAAGAGGGCCAACGGCTCCGGCACAGGCATCCTGGTCGGCGGAGACGACAACGTCATCAACTTCATCACCTCTGTTGATCGTGCGACGCTGAGCCACAATCGCGTCCACGACGACAATAACGGGATCTACCTGCAGGAGAGCAGCCGCAATCGCATCCTGGACAACGTCGTCTTCGGCGACAAGGACGCCACCGGGGTGCAGGGCACGGGCATTGTCATCTGCGTCGACCCCATCCCCGGGACGACACGGATCGGCCAGCACAACCTCATCGCCGGCAACCGGGTGAGCGACAACGACCGCCAGGGCATCTATGACGGCCAGTGCAGTACAACGATCAAGAGCTCATTCGACACGGTCACCGACAACACCGTGGTCAACAACTCCGTCAAGGTCGGCAAGACGGCACCGGGTCTCGAGGTATATGCGGCCAACGATGTCACCGTCACCGACAACGTGGTGACCGACAACACACACAACGGTATCGACGTACAGTATTCCGACGGCACACGGGTCGAGGACAACTGGTCGGCGCGCAACGTTCCCGACGGCATCTTCATCGGCCATTCGACGCACATCACGGTGCGCGACAACACCGCCAATCACAATGGGTCGGGCATCGTGGTCAGCAGCACCAACTGGAGCACCTTCGTCGAGAACAGCGCTCATCACAACTCCGTGGTCGACCTGCGGTGGGACGGTGGCGGGACCCAGACCTTCCACGACAACAAGTGCACGACGGCCAGCCCGTCCAAAGCGGCCTGGGACTGCGGCTGACGACCACGCCCACGCACGAGGCCCGGCTGTGCCCGATGGCTGACGGTGCCGCTACGTCGACATGAGCCACTGAACGGCTAACCTGGGTCCCTGGCGCTCAAGACCTCGGAATCAGCGGGACCTTGCCGTGAGTAACTTCGTGAGACTGGGAGACAGCCTCGTGCGCTGGACTGGCGCAGGAGGCACGTTCGAGTACGAGCTCGATTCCCGTGTCTTCATGCCCACGCTCACCTCCGAAGCCATCGTCGAGGCCCTGCAGACGATCGACGACATGGGCGTCGTGCTGGACGTCGGCTGCGGAGGCGGCTTTCTCGGCATCGTGGCGGCGCGGCTGGGAGCCTCGCGTGTGGTGGCCACGGACGTCTCTGCCGCGGCGATCTGTCTCGCACGGCGCAACGCGGTCCGAGCCGGGGTCGACGATCGCGTGAGATTCGTCTGCGCCGACGGAGTCGACGCCTTCCACCAGGACAGGATGAACGTCGATGTGCTGATCAACGACATCTCCGGTGTGCCGGACGCGGTCGCCGACAGAATGGGGTGGTACCCCGATCGCCACGGCGGTGCAGGAGACGGGATCGCACTGCCGCTTCGTGTCATCGACAGCGCGCCCCGCATGCTGCGCCCGAATGGTGGACGCCTGGTGCAGCCACTGGGGTCCGTTCAGTTCACGCCGGCGATCCGGCGGCGTCTCGACAACCTGTTCAGCGTGCGCACCATTGCCGCCTACCGACAGTTCTTTCTCCCCAAGGAGCAGTTCAGCGGAGACCTGGCTGACATCGACACGCTTCGTCGACAGGGCCGAATGCGCCTGTGGGAGGCGCGGGGACTGTTGTGGTGGGACGCGGAGGTGCTCGTCTGCCACGGAGTGCGTGCCGGCAAGGCGCCCTCGGTGCGTCCCGCCCCCTAGCCTTGGGCGCAGCTATTTCACCCGGCAAACGCTCGCGGCGGCTGTCCGACGACGCCGGGACGGACCCGGAAGATGCCGCCGGCTTCTGGTCGATCCACCCTCTGCGCGGCGGTGAGGTCGCGCGCCCCGGTGGTCACGTAGAGCTCATCGAGGGCAGCACCGCCGAATCCGCAGCTGGTGACCAACCGCACCACAAAACGTAGCCTTCGGTCCAGGCGGCCATCTGGCGTGTAGCGATGCAGAGAGTACGCCCGCGGCAGAGCCAGCCAGATGCATCCCTCGGCGTCGACTGTGAGACCGTCGGGAATGCCCTCGCCGTCGAGGAAGCGCAACAGCGTGCGCCGGTTCTCCACCTCACCGGAGGCGACGTCGAAGTCGAAGACGTCGACGGTGCGCGAGTGGCTGTCGACGTAGTACATCAGCGCGGCGTCTGCGCTCCAGTCCATGCCGTTGGAGATCCCGACGTCGGCGAGCACCCGACTGATCCGTAGATCGGCGCCGAGCCGGTACAGCGCCCCGGCACCGGGGCGCATGTCGTCGGCCATGGTCCCCGCCCAGAAGCGTCCCCGGTGGTCGCAGCGGCCGTCGTTGAGCCGGCTGTCGGGGCGGTCTGCCTCGACCTCGGCGAGCATCCGCATGCTGCCGTCCTCGTCGATCGCGGCAAACCCGTCGCGGCACGCGGCCACGTAGCCGCCTGACTCCCTGCGAGCCACGGCACTGATCGGCTGCTCGAGCCGAAGCACCTCGTCGCAGCCACTGGCCGGGTCGAAGCGATGCAGGGCGCTGTCGTAGAGGTCGACCCAGAGGAGGCGCCCCGTCGCTTGGTCCCAGACGGGGCACTCGGCGATCTCGGCGCCGGCGGCGAGGACGAGGGCGGGCTCCTCCAACGTCAACCGATCTTAGGCAACCGGCGCCGCGGTCACCTGACTGCGCAATTCGGCGTGCCATTGAAGCGTTACGTCAATGCCATCCGGTCACGTATCGTCTCGTCCCAAGATGCAAAGAGCTGTAAAGAGGCCCGCTGGGAGAGCCTGGTTGGGCGGAATGGACTGGGGTGACGTGGCAACCATCTTGCTGGCTGAGGACCAAGCCGATTTGCGCAAGTTGATCCGCCTCGTCCTCGAGACCGCCGGTCACACCGTGATCGAGACCTGCGACGCCCAGAGCGCGCTCCGCGCCATCGGTGGGGCGACGGAGATCGACCTCTTCCTCACCGACTTCCGCATGCCCGATATGACCGGGACCGACGCCATCGTCGAGGCGCAGCGGGTCCGCCCGGGGCTGCCTTGCCTCATCGTCACCGGCGACGACGAGGTTCACCGCGCCAGCTCGCTGTCCCTCTTCGATGTCGGGGTGGTGCGCAAGCCCTTTGCCGTGCGCACTCTCCTCGAAGCGGTGAGCAAGGCGCTTAGCTCGACCTCCGTCGACCTCACCGGCCGCCCTCAAACGGCCAGCACGCCCAGCGCCACCGGCCGGCTGGCAACAGCGGCGCCGGACTAGCCCCAGGCCGCGGTCAGTCCGACGAGGGCAGCGGCTTCGCCTCGACGGGCTGGAGCGGAGCCCCATGGCAGAGGACGGAGGCGTCACCCGCCTTGGTGCAGAGGACGGTGGTTCCGCATGTCGCGCAGCTGAAGCGCTTGCCGAGGAGCAGCTTGGGCGCGTCCTCGCGGGGCGGGCCGAAGCTGAGCTCGCCCTCACCGGCACGGGTGACGAGGACACCGGCGCCGCTCGCCTCGTCGCTGAGTCGCTGCCCGATGCCGTTGGCCATCAGCTGATTCTCCCTGGTGGAGCGCTCACTGCGCCGCGATCGCACCGGAGGGGCTCACGGCGACGCCGTCGCGTTCAAGGATCTCGCGCACCAGCGGACGGCGCACCTTGCCCAGCGGCGACCGGGGGATCTCGTCGATCACGGCGATGATCTCCGGCTTCTTGAAGGCCGCAAGCCTCGTCCGCGCGAAGGCGACGATCTCGCTCGGCTCGAGGGTGACGCCCGGCCTCGCCACCAGCACCGCACCGATGCGCTCACCAAGATCCTCGTCGGCGACCCCGGCGACCGACACGTCGGCGACACCCGGGTGACTGGCGAGCACCGCCTCCACCTCGGCTGGGGCGACGTTCTCGCCGGCGCGGATGATGAGGTCGTTGGCGCGACCGACGAGGAAGAGGTAGCCGTCGTCGTCGAGGTAGCCGAGGTCGCGAGTGCGCAGCCAGCCATCGTCGCCGGCGTCGCCGCTGCTGGCCGCGCCGGCGTAGCCAAGCATCACCCGCGGCCCGCGGACGGCGACCTCCCCCACCGTTCCCGTTGGGCAGGGGACGCCGTTTTCGTCGAGCACGGCGACCTCGACGCCTTCGATCGCCCGGCCCACCGAGCGCAGCCTGACGCGCTTGCGCTCGACCTCCTCCGCGCTGCCCTCGATGCGGTGATCGTCGGGCGACAGCAGCGTCACCGTGGACGTCGTCTCCGTCTGCCCGAATGCATTGGCGAAGCCGGTGGTCGCGGGAAACGCCTCGAGCACGCGCTCGAGCAGCTGCCCGGGCATCGGCGCTGCGCCGTAGGCGACCGTCTGCAGCGTTGTCAGGCGTTGAGGGGCGAAGACAGGCGAGTCGATGAGCCTCCGGAGCATCGTCGGCACCAGGAAGGCGTGCGTCGCCTGCTCGCGCTCCACCGCCGACATCCACGCGTCCGGGTCGAACTCGTCGAGCAAGACCAAGCGCCGTCCACCGAACAGCCCCGTGCATATGCTCCCGAACGCCGCGATGTGGAACAGCGGCGCAGCGACCACAACCGCTCCGACAGGACCGTCGGCGGGTAGCTCCGTGGTCGACGTGACGTGGGCGAACAGGTTGCCGTGACTGAGCTCGACCAGCTTGGGCCGCGCCGTCGATCCGCTGGTGAACAGGCCGAGAGCGACCGCGGCCTCGTCGAGGTCGGCGGGAGTCTGCTCGCCAGGCGCCGCCAGCGCGTCCGGCGACAGCGGCACCGCCTCGACGACAGCGCCGGTCGCCGCGGCCGCGGCGCGGACCGACTCGAGGTAGCGCAGCCCGGCGAAGACGGCGGCGGGCTCGCTGGCCTCGACGAGGAACTCCAGCTCGTCGCCGCGAGCGCGGACGTTGAGTGGGACAACCGCGCGCCCCGAACGCCAGCCCGCCAGCGCCAGAGCGACGAGCCCCGCGGAGTTGACGTCGCACACGGCGACCCTGCCGGGAGCCAAACGCTCCAGGCGGCGGGCGATCGCGGCCGTCCACGCATCGAGCTCGCCGTAGCTGAGGCGGAGCTCGCCGGCGACGAGACACTCGCTGTCAGGAAACATCGCCGCTGGGATGGCACACAGGTCGTATGCGTTCATCCCGGCGGGCTGTTTCCTCCTCCAACCGTGACCCTCCGGGGACGGCTCATTGACGTCGTCGCCCCGGGTGCTAAGATCTTTACGCAGCGTCAATTTTACGCGAGCGTAAAAATCCGGTGAGCAGGCGCATCCTACCAGCGCCCCCGGGGAGCGTCAAGGACGGCTCCTCGCGGCGTTCTGCGGTCGACGCTTTCGCCGATGCGCCGCCCGAAGACGACTTCGCCGGCTTCGCCGTTGCCGTCGCCGATGCCGACTCGGAGTGGCCCAGCGCCGCTGCGGCCGCAGGGGACGCCACCGGCGTCGCGCGGCGGACGCGGCGTCGCGAGGCGCGGCGCGAGGCGATCCTCCGCGTCGCTGCTCCGCTGTTCGTGCGCAAGGGATTCGCGGCAACGTCTCTCGACGACGTCGCCACCGCCCTCGGTCTCACCCGCCCGGCGATCTATCACTACTTCACCGACAAGCACCAGATCCTCCTCGAGATCGTCGAGCGCGGCTTCAACAACCTGAGCCGCGAAGCACGCACCATCGCCCGCGGCGAAGGCAGGGCGATCGACAAGCTGGAACGCATCTTCCACCTCCATCTATCGCGCGTCGCCGCCGACCCTCAGGCGATCTTCCTGGTCATCGCCGAGGCAGGTGACCTGGCACCCTCAGCGCGAGCGGTGCTCAAGCGCAGGCAGCAAACCTACGAGACGGTGCTGACCACGCTGTTCGAGGAGGCGATGGCCGACGGCGACCTCGCGCCGAGCAATCCGCGGTTGCTGATCAAGGGGATGGTCAGCCTGGCCAACTGGGTGTACGCGTGGTACGACCCACGCGGGCTGTATCGTCATGAGGACATCGCCCGGTTCTTCTGGGCGTTGTTCCGCGCCGGCGCAGCAGATCCTTGCCTGACGCGGCTTGCCGGCGAGCTCGACAACGACCATGTCCGCCCCCGGCGGAGGACGCAGAGGAGCGGATGACAGCGACGACGACGCCGGGCACCAGCGCCGACCTGCATCGGCTGTTCCATCCGCGGCGCGTCGCCGTCGTCGGTGCGTCAGACACCCCTCATCGGCCCAACACCGCTCTGTACCGCAAGGTGAAAGCCAAGGTGGAGCCCGAGGGCGCTGTTGTCTTCCCCGTGAACCCGACACGCGACTCCCTCGATGGGGTGCGCTGCTACCACTCACTGCTCGACATCGACGGTGATCTCGACCTCGCCGTGGTGCTGACCGGTGACCCGGTTCCCGCCGTCGAGGAGGCAGTGCAGAAGGGCGTCGGCTACGTCATCGTCTTCGCCGCGGGATTCGCCGAGGTGGGCACCGAAGAGGGACGGCAGGCGCAGCAGCGGATGACGGAGCTCTGCGGTCCGGGACGGACTCGGCTCATGGGGCCCAACACCAACGCCAACGCCTTCGAGGCCTTTCGCACCGACCTCGGCGGGCGCAAGCTGGCGCTGATCACCCAGAGCGGTCACCAGGGACGCCCGGTCGCCGAAGGCGAAACCGTCGGCATCCCCATGTACGCGTGGGCTCCGTTGGGCAATGAGGCCGACCTCGAGTGCGCCGACTTCATCGAGTATTTCGCCGACGTTGCCGAGGTCGGCGCCATCACCATGTACATCGAGGGCTTCAAGAACGGTGAGCGGTTGCGCCGCGCGTGCGAGCATGCGCTGGAGCGCGGTGTCCCGGTTATCTGCATCAAGGTCGGGCGTACTGCGGCGGGTCAGGACATGGCCATGGCCCACACCGCGCATCTCACCGGCGAGGACGCCGTCGTCGACGCGGTGCTCGCCCAGCACGGAGTCGTTCGTGTCGACGGCCTCGACGAGCTCCTCGAGATCGGCGCGATGTTCAGCCGGCTGCCGGCGCCGCGTGGCGACGGCGTCTGCGTCTACGCCATCAGTGGCGGCACTGGCGCGCACTTCTCCGACCTCGCCGCCACCGCCGGCCTGCGCATGCCGCGTCTCACTCAGGAGACCGCCGACACGCTGCACCAGTGGATCGCCTGGTTCCTGCGCACCGACAACCCGGTGGACACCGGTGCCGGGCCCAATGCCGACGAGCGCGGTCGGTTGATCACCGACGCCATCGTCAAGGATCCCAACATCGACCTGGTCATCGTCCCCATCACCGGGGCGCTTCCCTTCATGGCCGAGCGCTTCGTCAACGACCTGATCGCCGTCAGTGAATATTCGCCGGTCCCCATCGTCGTGATCTGGGGTTCGCCGGACGCGACCCAGCCCGCCTACCAGATGCTTCTCGAGCAGCAGCGGATGCCGGTGTTCCGCAACTTCCAGAACTGCATCCGCGGGGTGCGCGCCTACTACGACTACCACGGCCTGCGGACTCGCTACCGGTCGGCCTTCGCCGATGCCATGGCGAAACCCGGTGACGCAGCGCAGACGGCGGCGACCATGCTCGCGTCGCACAGCGGCGTGGTTCCCGATGTCGATGCGCTGCGCATCCTCGGCGCGGCGGGCATCGTCGTCGCCGGCTGCGAGCTCGCCGGCGACGACGCTGCGGTCGAGGCTGCGGCCAACCGGCTGGCCGGCGCCAATGGACTCGTCGTCCTCAAGACGGCGTCGGCGGACATCCCCCACCGCAGCGAGCACGGCCTCGTCGCCGTCGGAGTCGCCCCCAAGGACGCGGTGAGCGCCGCCGGTCGCCTCCGCCAGCACGCGGCGCAAACGCTGCCATCGGCACGGCTCGACGGCGTCCTCGTCTGCGAGCAGGTCGGCGATGGTGTCGAGGTGATCGTCGGGGTCA
>DASZGL010000113.1:0-29559 GCA_035938875.1 Candidatus Dormiibacterota bacterium | reverse complement strand
GGAGCTCGCTCTGGAGACCATCGCGGCTGCCGCCGAGGCGGGTGTGACCGTGTTCGACACAGCGCACGCGTACGGGCGCGACGCCGCGGATCTCGGACACAACGAGAGACTCCTCGCCCGCGCACTTCGCCGCTGTGGCGCGCACGAGAGCGCACGCGTCGTGACCAAGGGGGGCATGACACGGACCGGCGGCGCGTGGATCCCGGATGGTCGCGCGAGCGCGATTCGCAGCGATTGCGAAGCGAGCCTGGCTGCACTCGGCGGCCTGGCGATCGACCTCTACCTCCTCCATGCACCCGATCCGCGAACAGCGTGGCGAACCTCCGTGCGCGCGCTCGCCCGACTCCTCGACGCAGGCGTGGTGCGCCGCATCGGGCTCTCCAATGTCAACCGCCACCAGCTGGACGAGGCGCTCGAGCTCACCGACATCACCGCCGTCCAGGTTGCGCTCAATCCCTACGACGGCAGCGCGCTGAGAGGAGGGCTTGTCGAGCGCTGCGCCGAGAGGGGAATCGCCGTCATCGCCCACTCCCCGCTCGGAGGGCCGCGCCGCGCCGGACGCCTCGCTCACCACCAGGTGCTGGCCGACGTTGCCAACGCACGTGGTGCGACCGCTGCTGAGGTCGCGCTCGCATGGTTGCTGGAGCTTTCTCCCACCGTCGTCGCGATCCCCGGTGCGCGGCGCCCACAGACAGCGCGCTCGGCCGCCCGCGCCGCGACGCTGCGCCTTGACCCCGGTGATCGAGCGCTCCTTGCGCGCGCCTTCGGCGGGCTTCGCCCGGCTCACGTTGAGGGAGCGCGCGCGGCAGACGACGACTCAGACGTCGTCCTCGTCATGGGCATCCCGGGCTCGGGGAAGAGCCGCGTCGCCGAGGAATACGTCGCCCGCGGCTACCTTCGTCTCAACCGCGACGAGCGCGGAGGGTCCCTGCGTGAGCTCGCCGGCGTACTCGACAACGCGCTGTCATCAGGCGTTCGGCGGGTCGTCCTCGACAACACGTACCTGAGCCGCGCGGTGCGCAGCCGTGTGATCGAAGCTGCGAACCGGCATGAGGTCCCGGCTCGGTGCATCTGGCTCGACACGCCGCTCGCGCAAGCCCAGCGCAACCTCGTCGAGCGGCTGCTCGAGCGGTACGGCTCTCTGCCGACTCCCGGGGAACTGAGGGTGCTGGCACGCGGTGAGCCGGGCGTGCTCATGCCGACCTCGCAGATGCGCGCGTTACGCGAGCTCGAGCCACCGTCGACCGACGAGGGATTGGCCGCCGTTGAGCACGTGCCGTTCGCGCGCGCGCCCACATCCGGGCGCACTCAAGCGGGTGTCTTCGTCGCCGCCGCAGTCGTGCGCCACGCCGAATGGAAGCACGTGCTCGAGCGAAGCGATCGGGGCGCGCCTCACCTTGTCTACGACTGGAGCCCCGGCGGCACGCCCGATGCCCTCGCTGATTGCGTCGCCAGTCTCCGCGCCGAGGTCTCCGGCCAGGTGGACGGCGGGCTGTGCCCGCACCCCGCCGGTCCGCCGAGCTGCTGGTGCCGGCCGCCGCTTCCCGGGCTTGCGCTCGCCTTCGCGCGAGCACACGGCGTCGACCCGTCACGCTCGATTCTCGTCGGAGCCGGGCCCGCGCACCGGACGCTGGCGACGACGCTCGGAGCTCGGTACGTCGCGGTCTGAGGCTGCTCGAGGGTAAGGTCCTCGCTGCCACCATGGACATCGCCGACCTCATCGATGCGATCGAGGAGCAGGGCACGCTCCTTGCCGAAGCGGCAACCCGTTGCCACCTGAATACGTCCGTGCCGACCTGCCCGGGGTGGAGCATGCGTGACCTGCTGCAACACATCGGCGGCGTGCACCGCTGGGCGGCTGCACACGTCGCGCAGCAGCGCCCCGAGGTCATTGGCGACCTCGACGAGGTTGTCGAACGCTGGCCCGGCGACGCCGCACTGATCAACTGGTACCGCGACGGACACGCGGCCCTGGTGAGAACCCTTCGCCAGGCGGACCCCGATGTGGCGTGCTTCACGTTTCTTCCGGCTCCGTCGCCGCTCGCCTTCTGGGCGCGTCGGCAGGCGCATGAGACCGGCATTCACCGCGCCGACGCGGAGTGCTGCAGCGGACCGATCACACCCTTTGCCCCGTCGCTCGCCGCTGACGGCATCGACGAGCTGCTGCTCCGCTTCCTCGTCAGACCGCAATCCGGGCTGCGCTCCGACCCGCCATGGTCACTACACGTCACGGCAACCGACGTCGGGGCAGAGTGGACGGTGTTCGCCGACGCGCTGGGTGTCGTCGTGCGCACCGAGGGCGAGAGCGGGGACGTCACGGTGAGCGCACCTGCGTCGGATCTCTACCTGCTGCTCTGGAACCGGCGCACCGCCGAGGGTCTCGCCGTCGCAGGCGACGCAGGGTTGCTCGACCGGTGGCGCGACTCGGTGCGCATCCGATGGACCTGACAGCGGATTCCAGGACCCTCGGCCCTCAGCCCTCGCCGCGCAGCACCTCGACGACGGCCTGCGGATAGCGCGCCGCGCGATCGCGGAGCCGGCCGGCGACGGCTCGCACCAGGTCATCGTCGTCGAGGATCGCCTCGTCCCCGGTGCTGGTGTTGCGCACTCGCGTGGAGCCGTCGACGACCTCGAGCTCCAGGGGACGCCCCGCCTCCTCGATCATGAACCGCGACACCGCGGCCCGCCAAGCGTCGCGCGCCGCGCGGTCGGAGCTGTCGATGGGGACGTCCATGTCGTCGTTGTGGATCGCTGATTCGAAGGCGAGGTGAAAGGCCTGAAGACCCGCGGAATACGGTCCGGCCATGGTGTCCAGGTCGCTGCCGTCGCGATCGCGGAGGCCGCGAAGCGTGGCCGCCGATTTCTGATCGAGCTCGTCGAGGACCTCGCCGGCTGAGCGGTCGGCGCGCCGGCGCACGCCCCAGTCGTTGAAGGAGTCGAGGTCGTGAGCGCCGGCGGCAACGCCTTCGGCGACGAACTGCTCGCGGGTGCCGTCGATGGTGGAGCGGTTGTAGTCCTCGCCGCCGGCGAGGTGGGCTGCCATCTCCCGCCGCCTCCAGCCGGGGCACGCCGTCGGCACCTCCCAGCCGGCTTCGTCGAGCCCGCGCAGGAAGTCGACCGCCCGCCTCTGTTCGACCTCGAGCAGCGCGTAGGGATCGAGGCTCTCGACGTGTCGCGCAGCTGCCGGCTTGCTGCTCACGGCGCGCATCATCGCGCAGCCGCACAGGGCGACGCCGCATGCCGCGTTAACCCTAAGAGGCATGGGACCGGCCAGATACGATGTGGACGCCTCGTGGCGAGCGCGGGCTCGAGCGAGGAGGAGGGGGTGGAGGGAATGAGATGACCGCGACTGGGGATTCGGGCGCGCCGGGCGAGCACGCCGGGGAGCGCACGCTGCACGGGCGCGCACGCCGCATCTCGCGCCGCGCGCTACTGGGCAGTGCGGCGGCGACCGCGGCGACGGCAGCGCTGGGCCGCGGGCTATCGCCGGCCGGCGCGTCGGCGAGCGCCTCCGGCTCGTCGACAGCGCCGCCGAGTGGAACGCGGCGCGCCGACGTCGTCATCGTCGGCGCCGGATTCGCCGGGCTGACCGCGGCGCGCTTGCTCAGGCAGAAGGGGGTGTCCGTCGTCGTCCTCGAGGCGCGCGACCGTGTCGGCGGACGCGTGCTCAACTACGACCTTGCCGCCAACGGCTTTCCCGGACGCGTCATCGAGCGGGGTGGACAGTTCGTCGGTCCGCTGCCTGACGAACCGCCGACGGCTACCTTCCCTGACCAGACGGTGCGCAACCCCCAGGACCGAGTTCTCGCCCTGGCGCAGCAGCCGGACATCAATGTCGGCATCTTCAAGACCTACAACCTCGGCGACTACATCAACTACTTCGCCGGCCAGACGTTGCGCTACAGCAGCACCACCCGCATTCCCCCTGATCTCGGGTTCTTCAACGCCGGACAGACGCTGCGTCAGTTCAACGACATGGCCAAGCAGGTGCCCACCGACACTCCGTGGACGGCGGCCAACGCCGAGCCGTGGGACTCGCAGACCGTGGAGACGTGGATGCGCGAGAACCTGGTGCCGTCCAGCGGTCCCGATGCAGCGACCAACCACCTGGTCACCTTGGCGGTCGAGGCGATCTTCTCAGCAGAGCCTCGGGAGATCTCGCTGCTCGAGGCGCTGTTCTACATCGCCTCCGCAGGCAACCTCGACAACCTCGTCGACACCGCCAACGGCGCCCAGGACAGCCGCTTCATCGGCGGCTCGCAGGCCATCCCCAACGCCATTGCGCGCAACCTCGGCAACGCGGTCGTGCTCAACGCCCCGGTGCGCAGGATCATCCAGGGGAACGGACAGGTGACCGCCCAGGGCGACGGCTTTGCAGTTGTGGCCAAACATGCCATCATCGCCATCCCTCCTGCGCTCGCAGGGCGCCTCCTCTACGAGCCGCTTCTCGCCGACGTCAGCGGAGACGGAGGACGCCGCGATCAGCTGACGCAGCGCTGCCCGATGGCCAGTGTGATCAAGGTCAACGTGCTCTACGCCAAGCCGTTCTGGCGCGATGCCGGTCTCGCCGGGCAGGTGACCAGCGACACGGGTCCGATTCGCGTCACCTTCGACAACAGTCCCTACCCCGACCCCCAGACGGGCAAGAGCAGCGACGTCTCGCCCGGTGTGCTGATGGGATTCATCGAGGCCGACCAGGGCCGCTACTGGTCATCGCAGACCAAGCAGGCGCGCTACGCGGCGGTGGTCGACATCCTGACCAAGTTCTTCGGCCCGCAGGCGGCCACACCACTGGGTGGCATCAACGGCTACATCGAGATGCTCTGGAACCGCGAGCCCTACACCGGAGGCTGTCCGGTGGGGATCTTCCCGCCCGGTGTGTGGCTGCAGTACGGAGACGCGCTGCGCCGGCCGGTCGGCCTCATCCATTGGGCGGGAACGGAGACCGCACAACGCTGGCACGGCTACATGGACGGCGCCGTCGAATCCGGACAGCGGGTCGCCGCCGAGGTGCTCGCCGCGCTTGGCGGCGCGGCCGTCGCTCCGGTGCGAGCCGCGCGCCTGACCGCCGTCTGACTCCGCCCTCTCAGCCGCGCGCCGCGGCCTGCCCCGGTTGGCGCCGGACGTCGAGGCAACGCTGGCACACCGACGCGGGGATAACGCCGGCGCGCATCAGCGCCGCGAACACTGTGCAGCCGACGCAGAAACCGGCGAAGGACTCGAGGCTGGCGAAGACCAGGAGCATGACGACGAGCCCATAGGCCGGCGCGGTCAGTCCGGCGACGAGGGCTAACAACGCCGCGGTGACCGTCACCACCGCACCGATCCCCTGGGCGAACCGTTTCGGAGGACCGGGGACCGGCCGCGAGGCCAGCGGCAGGCGCGGCGTGATCACCCTGGTCACCAGCTGTCCCAGCGGGCTGAGCGTCGGCCCCGTCGCCACACGGGCGACGAACCCGTAGGCGATGGGGACCAGCAGCCATGGTTGGCGCAGCCCCAGGATGAGCGCCGCCATGACCACGACGCCAGCGGCGACCAGGCGTGCCGAGACCTCGTTGACCGGGTCGGGGAAGCGCAGCAGCCGCGACATCACCGTGTCTTCACGACGTGATCAACCCGCGCCGCCGGCGCACGGCGCGATCGAGCGGCGCGAACACGAGAACGTCGACGGCGATGCCGACGACGAGGATGAGACCGATGGCGGTGAGCACCAGGCTCATGTCGAGAAGGTCCTGTCCGTTGTGCAGCAGCTGGCCGAGACCGAGTCCCAAATCGGGGCTCTGGGCGATCAGCTCGGCGGCCATCAGTGAGCGCCAGGAGAACGACCACGCCTGCTTGAGCCCGGCGAGGTAACCCGGTAGCGCTCCGGGGAGGACGATGTGCCGGTAGCGGGCGAGGCCCTTTGCACCCATGGCATCACCGACGCGCAGCAGCAGCGGGGGGATCTGGTCGATTCCGGCCACAAGTCCGTTGCTGATCGACGGGAAGGCGCCCATGACGACGACGAAGTAGATGGCGCCGTCTGACAGCCCGAACCAGAGCAGAGCGAAGGGGACCCAGGCCACCGACGGCAGGCTCTGCAGCCCGCTGAGCAACGGGCCGATGGCCAGGCGCAGTGAGCGGAACCGGGAGACCGCGAGACCGGTGAGCGTGCCCAGCACCATCGCCATCGCGTAGCCGATCGCCGCCCGATGCAGGCTGTTCCAGATCACCTCAGTGACATGCCCGGCACGCCACTGGTCGCTGAAGGTCCTGGCGACGTCGATGGGTGCGGGGAGCAGTTCGGGCGCCTTGACATGCAGGGTCACCAGCATCTGCCAGATGCTGAGCAGCACGGCCAGCGCGAGCACCGGAGGCACGCTGACGGCGGCGACGCGACGGGCGCGGGAACGCGGCGGCGCCGCCGGTTGCTCGAGGGCGTCGAGACCCGCTTCTAGTGCGGCGAGGTCACGCTCACTGATGGCCATGGAGACGGATCTGTCCTCGCAGCTGCTCGGTGATCTCCAGCGACAGCGCGCCGACCGCCGGGGTCTCGATGGCACGCGGCCTCGTGATGTCGACCTGCTGGTCACTGACAACGCGTCCCGGCCGTGCGCTGAGCAGGACGACGCGGTCGCCGAGCCGCACGGCTTCGCGAACGTTGTGGGTGACGAAGACCACGGTGATCTCCCGCTCGTACCAGATGCGCGTCAGCTCGTCGTGGAGCACGTCGCGAGTGATGGCGTCCAGTGCCGCGAAAGGCTCGTCCATGAGCAGCACGGTCGCCTCCTGGGCCAGTGCCCGGGCAAGTGCAACGCGCTGGCGCATGCCCCCGGAGAGCTCGTGCGGCCGGCTCTGGGCGAACTGGCCGAGACGCACCAGGTCGATGAGCTCGGCGACCCGGGCACGCCGTTGCTTCGGTGCAACGTGCTGCAACCGCATCGGCAGCTCGATATTGCTCTCCACCGTCAGCCACGGCAGCAGCGCGGGTTCCTGAAACATCAGGGCGGCGCGACCGCCGCGCACGGCAACGCTGCCGCTGCTGGGACGCTCCAGGCCGGCGATGATCGACAGCAGCGTCGACTTGCCGCAACCCGAGGCACCCACCAGGCAGACGAACTCGCGCTCGGCGATGTCCAGTGAGACACGGTCAAGGGCTGTGACCGATCCCCCGTTGTGACCGAACGTCTTGGTCACGTCGCGCACGGAGACCACGGTCGGCGCGACCGACACAGCGGCACTGGCGACGTCGGTCCGAGAGAGAACGCTGGTCATCGTCAGTTCTGGCCAAGTCCCGCAGAATCGACTGCAGGCTCGCTCCGGCTGCGCAGGAGATCGTTGAGGATGCGCAGGTCGAAGAGACCTTTGAGCTGGACGTCACCGGCGAGCAGACCGGCGGCCTTGGCATCGTCGGCTGATTTCTGCGCCGACGCGGCAAGGGGATCCGGAGTGAAGGTGAGGCGTCCCCAAGCGGCGTCGAGGACCGCGGTGGACAGCTTCTTCTGGGTCAGTACCTCGAGCTGATCGTTGACGGCAACCTTGGCGTCGGCGGCCTGGCCGTCGAGGATGGCGATGGCGTCGAGGTCACCCTGGACGAGGGCCTTGACCTCGTCGGGGTGGTCGGCGAGGAAGGACGTCGACACCACCAGGACGGTGCTGGGGAACTTGCCGGCCGGCCACAGCGTGGCTTCGTCGACGACGAGCGCGCCGCCGTCCTCCAGGATCAGCCTGCTCAGGAATGGCTCGGGCACCCAGGCGCCATCGAGCTGCTTCTGCTTGAAGAGTTGCAGCGTCGTCGGGTTGTCCGTCGGCACCACCTTCACGTCACCGCCACCCTGGGGATCGGTGGTGAGACCGTGCGCGCGCAAATACGTACGCAGGGCGACATCCTGGGTGTTGCCCAGCTGCGGGGTCGCCAGCGTCTTTCCCCGCAGCTGTTCCGGACTGGCGATGTTCTCGTCGTTGCGGACCACGAGCCCGGCGCCGCCCGACGTGGCACCTGCCACAATGCGCAGCGCGGCCCCCTTGCTCTTGACGAAGGCGGTGATCGCTGGGCTGGGTCCGACGAACGCGGCGTCCAGCGACCCGGCGATCAGGGCGGTTATCTCCGCGGGTCCGGCGTTGAAGGTTTGCGTCTTGAGGGTCACGTTGGCGCCCAGGTCCTGAGCGAATACACCGTTCTTAATGCCAATGAGCGCGGGAGCCTGCGGCAGGGTGGGGAGAAAGCCCAGGCGCAGCGTGACCGTCGAGCCGCCCCCACCCGAGGCCTCGCTGCCGCACCCCGCCAGGGCCAGGGCCAGCGCCGTCGCGGCGACCCCGATGGCCGTGTGGCTGGAGAGCCGCATACCGCGGGGCCGGGTGCTGGTCACGGGCAGCGAAGCTCCTGAGCGGGTCGGACAGGGCCCACATGGTCACGGGCACCTCGCGTCGAGCAATGGGGATAAAGTCGATCGACTTTATCAACTTATGCCCGTGGATGATGCCACACCGCGAGCCCTGTCCGCGCGACCGGGTTCGCCGCCCCCGGGCGCCGCTCCATCGGTCACCATCGCCGGGTGAGCGAACAGGGGGAGCGGCGCCGGATCGGCTTCGTTGTTCCCATGCGTGTGGAGATGCGCCCGCTCGTCAAGACGCTTTCTCTGCGCCGGTCCCGGCTCGGCGATCTGCGCGCCTACTCGGGGATGCTCGGAGCGCAGAACGTGCTCGCCGTGGCCACCGGCATCGGCACGCAGGCGGCGACCGACGCGACCGAGCAGTTGTTGCGGTTGACAGGGGTCGACCACGTCGTCGTGGTGGGCGTCGCCGGTGGCGTCGAGCCGGACATACGCATCGGTGACGTCGTCGTCCCCGAGGTCGTGGTCATGGCCTCGACCGGCACCGAGTACCGGCCGGCACCGCTGGGTGAGGTGACGCTGCGCGGCCGGCTGCTCACCACCGCCGTGCTGGCGACCGGCCCCGAGGTCCTCGCCAGACTCCGCGAGCAGCAGGTCACCGCTGTCGACATGGAGACCGCGTCGGTCGCCGCCGTCTGTCAGCGCAAGGGCGTGCCGTGGACGGCATTCCGGGCGATCAGCGACCGCCTCGTCGACAACATCGTCGACGATTCCTTCACCGGCCTGGCCAACGCCGACGGCACTCCTCGCGTGGGTCCAATGCTGCGCTACGTGATCAAGCGACCGGCGAGGATTCGCGGCATGGTCAAGCTGTCGCGCGACATCAGCGTCGCCACCGCTGCCGCCGCCCGCACAGCGATCGCAGCGTGCCGCGCAGAGATCAGATGACGGGCTTCGGCGACCTGCCGCGCTAGCCTGAACCGCGGTGAGAACCCGCCTGATCGTCGCCGTCGCCACCCTGATCGCCACCGTCGTCGCCGGCGCTGCGACGCTGACCAGCGACCGGGCAGCGGGCAGCGCAGTCATCGAACAGGTCGGCCACAACGACCTCGGCGCCCGCGGGGTCAACGCGTCGGTGGCCGTCGCCGATCACTGCGCGTACGTCGGCAGCCGTGGCGGCGGCGCCATCGCCGTCCTCGACGTCGCCGATCCCGCCAACCCCAGGGTTGCCGCCGAGCTGGCGGCACATCCGCGCACCTCGGCGCGCGAGCTTCGCATCGTCCAGTCGAGCCACGTACTCGTGGTGCTCAACATGAGCCTGGAGACGGGCGGCGGCGTCAACACGCTCGACTTCTATCGCTGGGCCAACGACTGTGTCCATCCGCTTGCGGTTGGGACGTACAGCTTCGGCGGCCGGCTGCCACATGAGTTCTATCTGTGGCAGGACCCGGCGCAGCCGCAGCGGGTGCTGCTCTTCGTCGCCATGTTCTTCAGCGGCGGCAGCAACGGTCACGCCGACCTCGAGGTGGTCGACGCCTCCGATCCCGCGGCACCACGATTCCTCGGCCGCTGGGACGGACCCGCCGCGCTCGGGCCGGCGCCGCGGCTGCACTCCATCTCGCTCTCCAACGACGGGCGCCGCGCCTACCTGTCGGCGTGGACGGCGGGCTTGCTGCTCGCCGACACCAGCGACTACGCGAGCGGTAGGTCAAACCCGCAGCTGCGACTGCTCACCGCGCCAGCCGATGCCTATCGAAATCCCCCGGGCAACGTGCACAGCACCGTCGCCGTTCCCGGGCGCGACCTGGTGCTCACCACCGACGAGCGGTATCCGCCACCGGGAGGGCTCGGCTGTCCCTTCGGTTCTGGTCACCTCGTCGACGTCGCCGACCCGGCGCACCCTCGCTTGGTCTCGACGCTGCGCGTTGCCGAGAACGACCCGCAACGCTGCGCGGCCGTGGCGCACCAGACGTGGAGCACGCACAACGCGACACTGACTCCGTCTCTGGCACTGATCAGCTGGTACAGCGCGGGGTTCCAGGTCTTCGACATCAGCGCACCCGGCCAGCCGGTTCAGCTGGCGGAGATCAGACCCACCGGCGTCAACCCCAAGGAGCGCGACACCGCGCTGGGCTTCGGCGCCACGCTGACGTGGAGCACACCAGTGATCCACGACGGGCTGATTTTCGTGGTCGACCAGAACCAGGGCATGTTCATCTTTCGCTACCGGGGGCCGCACCAGGACGAGGTGCAGCGGCTGGGCTTCGCCGAGGGCAACAGCAACCAGACAGCAGTGCTGGGTGCCATCCCCGTGGCGACATCGCCGGCGTTGGCCACGCCCGCGCCAAGCAGCATCGCGGTGACGCCGGCAGCACCCCTGGTCGCCACCGCCGCCACCGGCGGCGACACTCGCTGGTGGCGGGCACCGTGGTTCGTGGTCGTGATCGTTGCCGCGCTCGTTGGGGCAGTGGGCGCGCCATTGCTGCTGCGCTTGCGCCGTCGCCGCAGCGCACGCCGCATGTAGCCCGCGCCGGCACGAGCGAGGGCGTTCCCAGACAAAACAGCGCCGGGCGCCAACCCGGCGTTTCCGCCCGGCGGGCACCCGGCCCGGTCGCGACCCCACACGTCCGCGGAGCCCCTAGCCGTCCGGCGCAACGGGACGTCGCCGCGCCAGAGCCGAAATCCAGTCTAGCCCTCCGGCGACGTCTGTCAAGAGCCGGGACGGTGCCACCTGAGAATGGCGACAGGTCGCCGCCATCACCTCTGCTCCATGTTCAATAGCCCGAGTGAGCAAAGCGCGCGTCGAGGCCTTCAGCGATGGCGTCTTCGCCATCGCCATCACTCTGCTGGTGCTGACCCTGGTGACGCCGGCTGTCGGCACGGCAGACGTCAGTCGGGCACTGCTCGACGAGTGGCCGGGATACGCCGCATACGCGGTGAGCTTCATCGTCATCGGCATCATGTGGGTCAACCACCACGCGTTGATCGCGCGACTTGCCGGCGTCGACCGCGTGTTCCTCTTTCTCAATCTTCTGCTGCTGATGACCGTGGTGTTCCTGCCCTATCCCACCGGCGTCCTGGGACGGTTCCTGGAGGCGGGCCACGGCGCGACACCCGCCGCGGTGATGTACAGCGTCACCATGGAGGTGAACGCGCTGGCCTGGACTGCGCTGTGGACCTGGGCTGCCGTCGGCCGCCGGCTGCTCGGCGATGCCTTCCCCGCAGACCAGGTACGACGCAGCGTTCTACGCTTCGGCGCTGGCAACGTCCCGTACACGGCCACCATCGCCGTCGCGTTCGTCAGCGCACCGATCTGCCTCGCCCTTCACGGCGCCATCGCCGTCTACTACGTCGTCGATCAGTTCGGCGCCGCCGACGGGCAACTCGTCTCGAACGACTAGCGGTGCTAGCGGGGATCGGGGCGGTCGAGGTTCCAGTGGCGTGAGACGGCGGCGAGCCACTCACCGTCCTCGCGGCGATTGATGCCGAAACGGCTGATGGTGCGCTGACCGCCCTCATGGTCGCCGTAGAGCAACTCGATGGTCATCCGCCGGCCATCGTTGATGGCATCGCGTGTCGCGGCGAACAGCGGGTCCGAAGGATCGCGCAGCGCACCCTGCCAGAACCCGTTGTCACCCGGGGGGACGTAGAGGTCCCGCGTCAGCCGGCGAAAGGAGTCCAGCCCGGCGTGCGGGGTGTCACCCATCTGCGCGTTGGGACTGAGCGACCAGGAGTCCAGCACGGCGAGGCCGCTGCCCACGTTGCGAATGGCGATGGCCAGGTAGATGACCGTGTCGGTCACCTCGACCGCGGCACGGCCACCGCGAGCCAACAGGTAGTGCGCATCGGCGAAGCCGACCTTCTCCGGCGGGTCCTGGTAGCGCGCCGGCACCAGCACCGGACGCAACCCCACGAGGAGCGATCGCTCCGCCACTCGTGCTGCACGGTTGGCTGACCTCACTGCTGCAAACGTCGACACGGCGAGGATGAGCGTGCCTGCGGCGGTGGCCAGGGATGCGACGGTGGACCAGTCCACCGCCCGAGTGTAGCCGTGCCATCCGCGATCATTCCCCGGCGATGACAGCTGCCCTCTTCATCCCCGACGGCGACGTCTTCGTCCCCACCGGGCACGCGCGAGGGCCTTGGGACCGCAACGCCCAGCACGGAGGACCGCCGGCGGCGCTGCTCGCCCGTGCCGTCGAGGCTCTCGAAGCGCCCGCTCCGATGAACGTCGTCCGGATGACCCTCGAGCTGCTGCGCCCCGTTCCGCTGACGCCACTGCGCGTCACCGCCCGGGTGCTGCGCCCGGGCCGCCGAGTGCAGCTCGTCGAGGCCACGCTTCACTCCGGCGATGTCGAGGTCGCCAAGGCCGCCGCCCTGCGCATCCGATCGGAGGAGGCGCCGCCGCCGCCCGGGCAGGAGGATTCGCCACCGCCATGGCCCGGCCCGGAGGCGGGCGACGAGCAGCGTCCACCGATCGACTACGAGAGCTTCCCCACCACCGGGGCAGAGCTGCGCTTCGTCCGTGGCGCGTTCGCGCAGCGTGGACCCGCGACCGTGTGGATCAGGCTCGCCGTCCCGGTGATCCCCGACGAGGAGCCGACCGCGCTGATGCGCGTCGTCGCCGCGGCCGACTTCGGCAACGGAGTCAGCGCGGTGCTCGACTGGGATGACCTGTTCATCAACCCCGACCTCACCGTCTACCTGCACCGCCCCCTGGTCGGGGAATGGGTCTGTCTCGACGCCCGGACCCGAATCGGTGCCGGGTCGGGGCTTGCCTCGAGCGGGCTCTACGACCGCCGCGGCTCCATCGGCCTTGCCGCGCAGGCTCTCTACGTCGAGCGGCGCACCCTGCGCTGACCGGCTCGCGGCGAGATGGCGAGCACTATCCCGCGGTCCACGCCGGCGCTGACGTGGCGTCGAAGTCGAGGTTCCGGGTCACCTGCTGCGGCGCGGCAAGGCCGCCGACAGCAGTCGCCGCGGGCGATGGACTCGCGCTGGCCACCGGGGACGGCGTCGCCGCGCGCGACGCTGGAGACGGCGTCGACGCCGGCGCCACGGCTGCGCTCGCCGCGCCGGCCAGCCACCACAGCTGGAAGTGACCGCCGGTTGCGGCGGGCGCGAGGTAGGCCAGGCCGCTGCCATCGGGCGCCCACACCGGCGCGGAGACCAGGTCGCTGCTGACCACGGTGCGCGGTGGCCCGAGCGCCTTGCCATCGAAGGCGGCGACCTCGAGCGAGGCGACCTGCGAGCCGTGCGTGCACACCATCGCCAGGGTGCGACCGTCGGGCGACAGCGCCGGCCACGAGCAGTCGTCCTCGATGTTGGTGAGCGGCTTGCTCTGTCGCAGCGGAGCGGACGCCAGCAGGATGGTGGCGTTGATGTGTTCCTTGGGAGTGACGCCGTATCCCACGTAGATCAAACCGCCGTCGGCCAGCGGAATCGGCTCAATGTCGCCGCCCGTGTACTGGTCGGGCGACGTCCACTGCTTGGCCAGCGAGCCGTTGCCCGCGCGGGGCGTCACCGCGGCACTGTCCAGCGTGCTGCTCCAGATCGCCATGTCGACGCGATAGCCGAACTTGGGCTGGTCGAACGCATAGAAGACGCTGGACCCCACCGGCGATGCCTTGGGGTAGAACACCCAGTGGTTCTCGTCGATGGCCTTGCCCTTGTCGTTGGTCAGCTGCTGGATGACGTGACCATTGGCGTCGAGGTGAAAGAGGTCGGAGTACTCGGCGTCACGGCGCACCGCGAGGATGGTGCCGTCGGGCAGCAGCGCGGGCTGCATCCAGCCGCGGTTGTCCGTGATGGCGGTGAACTTCTGACCCTGCAGCTTGTAGATGACGCCATGCTGCGAGAGGTACAGCACGCCGGGCAGCGTGAAGACCGGAGTCGACTCGGTGGGATTGGCGGCGGGCTGGGTGGTATCGGTCTTGAAGGTGCCCAGTACGTGGTACACGCCGAGCCCGAAGCCGGCCATCAACACCAGGAGCGGGCCGACGATGAGCGGCCGCCGGCTCACGCTGGGAACGTTTGTGCCACCAATGGCAGGATCAGTGACCAGTTGGGCATGACCACGTCCTGGTCGCCCACCTGAGCGCCGCTGGTGTAGGGCGGCAGCAGCAGGACGTGCTTGATGCTTTCGCTGGGGATCCCACCGGCGATGGGCAGCAAATCGGCGACCTGGCCGATGCCCATGTCGGTGGTCAGCTGGTTGCCCAGGGCGGCGGCGATGTCAGGAAGGTTCGTGGCGCTGAGTGTCTTCGTCTTGGCGCGCAGCGCCACCAGCACCTGCTGCTGCCTCTCGGATCGTCCGAAGTCCTCGCGGAGGTCACCGTGGCGTGAGCGCACGTACTCCAGCGCGTGGATGCCGTCCAGGTGCTGGGCGGCGGGGAGGACGGCGACACGCTGGTAGTCGTAGGGATTGCCGCCGCTGAGATCGGCCGGGTAGAAGTCGTCGAGAACGGGGTTGCCGGTCACCACGTCGACACCGCCGACCGCATCGATGAGCGCCGTCAGACCCTTGAGCCCGATCCACACGTAGTGGTCGACATGCACATGGAATGCGTTCTGCACCGTGGCGATGGCGTTGCGGGCGCCGCCATAGGCGAATGCAGTGTCGATCTTGGCCGTCCCGCCCCCGTTGATGGGGACGTACAGGTCGCGGGGGATGGACAGCATGGTGACCTGCTTGGTCGCCGGGATGACTCGGACGAGGATCATCGACTGGGTGAGCAAGCTGGTGCTGCTGAATTTCGCATCGTTGTCGGAACCGAGCAGCAGCACGGTGAAGGGATCGTTGGATCCTGGCGCAGCGCGCGGCGAGCTGCCGGCTGGCGGCTGCGTCGCCGCGGGGAGGTCGTTGTGCCCGGTCGCGCTGAACGCCGTCTGGATGACGGGAAGAAAGTAGAAGAAGGCTCCCGCGCCTCCGGAAACGATGAACCCGAACAGGGTGAGCAGCACAGGGAAGACCAGCCGCCGCGGCGGGGTAGGCGTGCCCAAACCAGCACGACGCCGGCGAGGACGCCCTCGATCTCGTGCAGGGCCCGCGGCGGGCCCTGGAACACCCCGGGATGGGGCCCCGGGGGCTGTGGGGTCGAAAGGCACGGAACCGTCAGCCTAGGCCCCGCCGCCGCGCCGGCGCAAGTTCCAACTCGTCGCCGCGAAGGGCTTGGGCGCTGACCGTCGCCGGTTGACGCGACTTCGGGCCAACCCTAGACTGACCGAGTCCCGAGGCCCGTCGGAGTCACGAGGAGACAAGCTCATGCGCCGGCTCATGCGTCACGCGTTCCCTCCCATCGAGGGAGACGTGTGCCCGGCGGAGGCCACAGACTGACCCGGTAGTCGCGCGTTCCAGCCGGCTCACCGAGGATCGGAGTGGCCCCGCCACCCGGTCCTTTTTCGTTGTATCCGAATCGAACAGGTGAGTTGAAGTGGCAACCGCGACGGCGGAAAGATCCCAACCGCAGCGAGGCGTGTTCTGGCGCGGACTGCGCATCGTCGCCTCCTACGTCGCCATGCATCCGCTGCCGTTCATCATCTCGGTGAGCGGCGCCGCGCTCTACGCGGGCATGACGGTGGCCAGCACCGTGGTGCTCGGCCATATCACCGACTCGGTGCTCGTTCCCGCCTTCCATCAGGGCTCCACCGCATCGAGTACGGTCGCCGCCGTCGTCGCCATCCTCGGTGTCGCCGTGCTGCGCGCGCTCGGCATCGTCACCCGCCGCTACTTCGCGGGGATGACCCAGCACCGCGTGCAGCGGACTCTCCGCCTGCGCGTCATTGAGCGCTACGCGCAGCTGCCGCTGGCGTATCACCAGTCGAAGCCGACCGGCGAGCTGCTGGCCCACACCCAGGCTGACGTCACCGCAGCGACCGAGGTCGTCGGCCCACTGCCCTACTCGACGGCGGTGGTGCTGCTCATCGTCTTCGCCACGGTGTCGATGCTGGTGGCCGACCCCTTGCTCGCCGCCATCGGCTGCATCACCCTGCCCGGACTGGCGCTGCTCAACCATGCGTACGGCGCTCGCGTCGAGGCGCCGCAGACTCGCGCCCAGCAGCACATCGGTGATGTCAGCTCCGTCGCCCACGAGAGCATCGACGGCGCCCTCGTGGTGAAGACCCTGGGCCGGCAGTCGGCCGAGGTGCAGCGCTTCCGCGCCGTCGCCGATGCCCTGCGCGCTGAGCGCGTCACCGTCGGCAGACTCCGCGCCGCCTTCGAACCCGCCCTGGACACGCTTCCCGACCTGGCCATGGTCGCGTTGCTGGCAGTCGGCAGCTGGCGGGTGTCGACCGGCGCCATCACCACGGGCGGACTGGTCCAGTTCGTCAGCCTCTTCCAGCTGCTGGCGTTCCCCATGCGCGTGATCGGCTTCGTCCTCGCCGATGTTCCCCGCGCCGTGGTCGGCCGCGAGCGACTCGAGAAGGTGTTCACCGAGCCCATCGCAGTGCGACCCGCCGGAGCGTCGGCGACACCGGTTCCTCCAGGGCCACTCGCGCTCGCCGTCGACAATGTCAGCCACGGCTTCGCCGACAATCTCGTGCTCGACGGGGTGAGATTCGAAGTCCGCCCGAGTGAGTCGGTCGCCCTGGTCGGCCCCACCGGTGCCGGCAAGAGCACGCTCGCAGAGTTGATGGTGCGGCTCGACGACCCGCAGCGGGGCAGCATCAGCATCGGCGGAATCGACCTCCGCGACGCGGAGACCGCATCGCTGCGCGCCGCGGTTGCCATCGTCTTCCAGGAGAGCTTTCTCTTCGCCACGACGGTGCGCGAGAACATCGCTCTGGGATACGACGCAGGCGATGACGAGGTCATCCACGCAGCTCGCATCGCCCAGGCGCACGACTTCATCAGCGAGATGCCGCATGGCTACGAGACCGTACTCGGCGAACGTGGTGTCACCGTGTCCGGGGGCCAGCGGCAACGTATCGCCCTGGCCCGCGCACTGCTGCGGCGGCCGCGACTGCTCATCCTCGACGACGCCACGTCGGCCGTCGACGCCACCGTCGAGGCGGCGATCCTCGACGCTCTGCGCGAGCAGGTCGATACCACGCTGGTGGTGATCGCCTATCGGGTTTCGACGATCGCCCTGGCCGATCGCGTCCTCCTCCTCGAGGACGGCAGGATCAGCGCCTCGGGCACGCACAGCCAGCTGCTGCGACATCCCACATACGCGGCGATGGTGCAAGCCTACGAGAGGGTGCCGGTATGACACCGGTACAGCACGCCCACGCACCCGCCGACGACGAGTCGCTGCGCCGGTCCGCCGAGGCCGACGCGACGGATCCCCGCTTCACCGAGGGAGCCTCCCCGCCTCCACCTGCGACCCCCGAGGTCGAAGACATGACCTCGCTGCAAGGCGCGCTGGGCGTGTTCCGGCGTGGATTGGCAGAATCTCCCGAGCTTCGCGTGGGCCTCGGGTACACGATCGGGCTGGCGATCGCGATGGCCCTGGGCCGGCTGCTCGTCCCCGTGCTGCTGCAGCAGGTCGTCGACCGCGGACTGCTCGGCGCCGACGGCTTCCGTCCGGCGTTCGTCTATCCCGCCTGTGCTGCCGCCGCCGTGGCCGTTGTCTTCATCTACGTCGCCGCGCGGTTCACCTACGCACGGATGGTCACCATCTCAGAGGGTGCACTGGCGTCACTCAGGGTGCGCGCCTTCGCGCACATCCATGAGCTGAGCATCGCCGAGCAGACGGCGCACAAGCGCGGCGTCTTCGTCTCGCGCGTGACCGCCGACGTCGACACCCTCGCCCAGTTCCTCGAATGGGGCGGCCTCAGCTGGGTCATCAGCGGAGCCCTGATGCTCGGCTGCGCCGCGGCGATGTTCGTCTACTCGTGGCAGCTGGCGTTGATCACCGTAGCCGTGGTCGCTCCCATCGTGCTCGTCCTGCGCACCATGCAGCGGGCGATGCTGGGCGCCTATGACCGCTGGCGCAACCGCGTGAGCGACACCCTCAGCGAGGTTTCGGAAAGCGTCATGGGCGCCGCCGAGGTCCGCGCCTACGGACTCGAGGAGCGCACCGATCGCCGCCTGCGCACGGCCATCGCCGGCCAGTACGGCGCCGAGATGTATGCGCAGCGCTTCGCCGCCACCGTGTTTCCCATCGCCGACCTCTTCGGTGCCATGGCCATCGCCGCCGTCGTCGCTGTCGGCGCCCACTACGGCCGGGCCTGGGGGCTGAGCCTCGGCGACCTTGTCGCCTTCCTCTTCCTGGTGACCCTCTTCCTCCAGCCGCTCATGGAGCTGAGCGAGGTCTTCGAGCAGACGCAGACGGCGATCGCCGGTTGGCGCAAGGTGCTCACCGTCATCGACCTGCCCGTCGAGCTCGACGAGCCGGCGCACGGTGTCTCGCTTCCCGCCGGTCCGCTGCCGCTGCGGCTGGAGGGTGTGGCCTACGCGTATCGCGAGGGGGGACCGGTCCTCGAGGACATCGATGTCGACGTCGCCGCCGGTGCCCATGTCGCCGTGGTCGGGGAGACGGGTTCGGGCAAGACGACGTTCGCCCGGCTGGTCAGCCGCCTCGCCGATCCGTCGTGTGGGCGCATCCTCGTCGGCGGCATCGACCTGCGCGACGCATCGCCGCTGTCGCGACGCCACGCGGTGCGCATGGTGCCCCAGGACGGCTTCCTCTTCGACACGTCGATCCGTGAGAACGTGCGCTTCGGCGGCGATGGCGTCGACGACGGCGACATCGTGCGCGCCTTCGCCGCGCTCGGTCTGCGCGAATGGCTCGACTCCCTGCCCGAAGGACTGGACACGCGCGTCGGCGAGCGCGGCGAGAACATCTCCGTCGGCGAGCGCCAGCTGGTTGCGCTGGCGCGCGCGCAGGTGGCCAACCCCGGCCTGCTCATCCTCGACGAGGCCACCAGCGCCGTCGACCCGGAGACGGAGAGAGTCATCGCCGACGCCCTCGAGCGGCTCTCCAGGGGACGCACGACGGTGACCATCGCCCACCGGCTGAGCACCGCCGAGGCCGCCGACAGCGTGCTGGTGTTCGACGCCGGGCGCATCGTCGAGCGCGGCGACCATCGCTCCCTGGTTGCCGCTCGCGGCGTGTACGCGTCGCTCTACGAGAGCTGGCTGGGCAACACCAGAGCCCGCGCTTAGTTGGGGACGCCCTCGACCGGGGCGCGCAGGTGGGAGTCGTCATTCCAGCGCAGCACCGCGGGTTCCTCGCGCTCGTAGCCGAGGACACTGATCGTCGCGGTGCTGAGCACGAACATGCGACCGCCGACGGCGGCGAGACCGAGCCATCGCGCCGCCAGGATGCGGAGCACGTGACCGTGGGCGAAGAGGGCCACGTCGCCGTCGATCGCCTTCGCCTGGGCGATGACCGAGTCGGCGCGGGCGCCGACCTCGTCCACCGTCTCCCCGTCGACGACACCGTCTTCCCACAACGACCAACCGGGACGGGTCTCGCGGATCTCCGCGGTGGTCAGTCCCTCGTTGGCACCGTAGTCCCATTCGCAGAGCGCGTCGCAGAGAACCGCGCGATCGCCGAAGCCGGCGAGCACGCACGTGGTGACCGCGCGCCGCAGCGGACTGGTGAACACAGCGTCAAAGTCGTGGGCGGCGAGGGCTTCACCGGTCAGCAGCGCCTGCCTGCGGCCGGTGTCGGTGAGCTCGATGTCGCTGCGACCGGTGTGCCTGCCCTCGCGGCTCCACTCGGTCTCACCGTGACGCACCAGGATCAGTCGCTGGCGGCGCTCATCCATGTCGAGGCATTGTGTCGCCGGGGTGATGGCTGCGCGCGTCCGGGGGCACAGGCCACCAGGGTGCTAGACGGAAACTCCGCGGAGCACGAGCGAGGCGACGAGCTCGGCGGCCACCGCCGGGTCGATGCTCGGCGTTCCCTCGACGTTGGGGCGTGCCACCTGCCAGGAAGGATCACCGCTGGGATCGACCGACGGCAGGAACGCCATCACGACACCGAGCAGCGTTGCCGCGGCGAGCGACGGCTGCACGGCGTCACGGAGCTCACCGCGCGACGCGGCGACGGCGAAGAGCTCGACCACCGGACCAAGGATGCTGTCGTGGAAGCCCTCGCCGAGTCGCAGCCTTGCCCCGGGGTCGAGGTGCTCGGCGATGTCGCTCTGGGTGCGCACCGGATGGTGCGGCGACCCGGTGAGGAGCACCAGCGCCGTGGCGGTGACCCGATGGGCGAGGCTGTGGTCGCCGGTCGCTGCCTCGCGCAGCAGCCGCTCCATCTGCCGCTGGCTGCCCAGAACACACTCCTCGAAGAGCGCCTCCTTGTCGCGGAAGTGATAGTAGAGAGCGGGCTTGGTCACCCCGGCCGCGCCGGCGACGAGCCTCATCGATACGCCGGCGTATCCGTGCGCGGCGAAGAGCTGATCGGCACGACGCAGGATGCGATCGCGTGTCGCCTCACCGACCGACATGGTGACGGTCACGCCGCCGTCCCCACCGCGCCGGCGCGGATCTCGGCGGCGATCGACGCCCAGGGCGTTTCCGGCGCGCCCAGCGCGTAGGGCATGATCCGCTGCACGCGTGAGGCGTAGCGCCGCACCAGCGCAGCGGCGAGGTCCTCCCACGTCGCGCTGACGCAGAAGGCGTCGAGCAGCTCGTCGTCGATCCGTCGCGGCATCTCCTCCCATGCGCCTCGCAGCGACAGCGCGTGCAGCGCATCGCAGAGCTCGCCGCGGTCGTGCTCTTCGAGCAGGCCCCGGTAGGTGCGCGTCGAGGCGTAGAAGGCGACCTGGCTTCGCATCCGGTCGCGGTTGGCGGCGACGGCGTCAGCATCGCGACCGGTGGCGATCATCGCCGGCGCGCAGAACTCCAGGGCCCCGGCGTCGCGCCCGGCGGCGGCTGCTGTGCGCCGCACCGATGGGATGGTCAGCTGATCGAGGGTGCGTTCCGAATGCAGGGGATGGACGTGCACGCCGTCCGCCTCCGCTCCGGCGACGGCGAGCATGTGGGGATTGACCGCGGCGACGAAGATGCGGGGCATCGGTCCGTCGACCGGCCCAGGGTTGAAGAACGGCGTCATCAACGTATGCGTGTAGAACTCGCCGCGGTAGTCCAGGGCCTCACCGTATTGCCAGCAGCGCCAGATGGCGCGGATGGCTCGGATCATGTCGCGCATACGCGGCGCCGGGTGATCGAAGGCGACGCTGTAGCGGCGCTGATTGTGTGCCTTGACCTGCGAGCCGAGTCCGAGGACGACCCTGCCCGGAGCCATGCGATGCAGGTCCCAGAAGGTCATGGCGTGAACCATCGGGCTGCGCACGAAGGCCACGGTGATCGCGGTTCCCAGGACGATGCGCCGGGTCGCAGTCGCCGCAACCGCCAGCGTGAGGTGTGGATCGTGCGTGCCCTCGGCGGTCCACACACCGTCCATACCGTCAGCCTCGGCTCGCGCTGCCGCTGCCGCAGGGTCCTCCCAGCTCAGCGGGACGTCGAAGGCGAGCACCGTGTCTCCTCCCCGTCGGCGATGCCGCCGACCGTCGTGCGCCGGTCATGCAGGCGACCGGATTATGCGACGATGAGGTGCCATGTCGTTGCGCCCGCCCTCCTGGGGACTCTCCGGCGCAGTGGCGGTCATCAGCGGAGGGGGCGCCGGGCTGGGCCGAGCCTGTGCGGAGGTGCTTGCCTCATGCGGCGCATCGGTCGCTGTCCTCGAACGCGATCCACAACGGGCGACCGACACCGCCGCCGCACTCGACGCCGCCGGCGCACGCGCACTGGGGCTGCACTGCGATGTCCGCGACGCAGACCAGGTCGCGGCTGCCGTCGCCGAGGTTATGGCCATACTCGGCAAGATCTCGCATCTCGTCAACAACGCCGGCGGTGTCATCCATCAAGCGTTCGCGGACTCCTCTCCAAAGCAGTGGGCCGCGATGTGGCGCAGCAACGTGGAGTCGACCCTGCTGCTCACTCACGCCGTGTTGCCACACCTCGGTGACGGCAGTGCCATCGTCAACGTCACAACCGTCGAGGCGCATCGCGCCGCACCCGACTACGCGGTGTACGCAGCCGGCAAGGCGGCGGTGGCGTCGCTGACCAGGTCGCTGGCCGTCGAGCTGGCGCCGAGAGTGCGCGTCAACGCCGTAGCCCCCGACCTGCTGCTCACCGACGGGATCCGGGCCATGCTGCCCCCGGGACACGACCCCGGCGCCGGGCACATTCCCCTGCGCCGGGCGGGCAGACCCGAGGAGCTGGCCCACGCGGTCGCCTTCCTGCTCTCGCCGCTGTCGTCCTACATCACCGGCGTCACCCTGCCCATCGACGGCGGCACCCTCGCTGCAGGCGGTTGGATCGCCGAAGACGACGGAGGATTCAGCTTCACCGGTTCGCCCACCGGCGCGTCGCGATGAGCCGCCCCCGGCTCCAGCCGCGGGGGATGGCGATCGGAATCGGGACCCCCATCGTCATCTCCTTCCCGGGAAAGACTCCGCAGTGGTCGGCGACCGCCACTCCCCACGACCTCACCCTGCTGGCTCAGGCAGCCGACCGTCTCGGCTACGCCTACCTCACCGTGAGCGATCACATCGTGGTGCCACGCAAGGCCGTTGCGGCGATGGGAGCGACGTGGTTCGCCCCGTTTCCCGCGCTGGCCTACATCGCCGCGTCAACGCAGCGCATCGGCTTGTGCACTCACATCCTCGTCGTCCCCTACCGCCACCCACTGGTGGCGGCGCGCGACATCGGCACGCTCGACCACCTCAGCGGTGGGCGCCTCATCCTCGGAGTCGGCACCGGTCACCTGCGCGCCGAGTTCCGTGCGCTGGGTATCGATCACGACGCGCGCGGTGCCATCACCGACGCCTACCTCGACGAGCTCCGCCGCGTCTGGGCGGGTGAGAGCGACTACGTCGTCGCGCCTTCACCAGTGCAGCCGGCGGGACCCCGGCTGTGGATCGGCGGCAACACGCCGCGGGCACTGCGCCGCGCCGTCGCCGTGGGCGACGGATGGGTGCCCTGGCAGATCGAGCCGGGCCGGCTGCGCGCGCTGATCGACAGCCACGGACATCCTGGGGAGGTCGCCTACCCGGCGACGTTCGACATGCAGGGCGTGGACGGCCCCGCGCACTCTGCCGACGCGTGCCTGGCGAGGCTGCACGGCCTGCGTCAGTCGGGTGTCACGGCGATCACCGCGGGATTCCCGAGTCGCTCCCTGGCCGAGTTCATCGCGCAGCTCGAGTCGTTTGCCGCCGACGTGCTTCCCCACTGCGAATCGATGGACTGATCGCGCCGCTGCGCGATTTGAACGTCACCGCACGTCGGCGACGCCGAGGGCATCGTCGGCAACCGCACGTTCCTCCGCGGGCCCGTGGCCGCCGACGAGATACGTCGCCCGACCCACGGCGAGCAGCTTGCCGCTGCCGTCGACGACCTCGGCCTCGCCGACGGCCAGCGATCGCCCGCGGCGGCGGATGCGCGCATCGCAGCTCAGCGGCCCGGTCGTGCCGGCGCGCAGGAAGGTGACGCTGAGCTCCGTCGTCGCCTGCGGGCGGCGCCCATCGCCGCTGTCGAGGGTGTGACAGGCGACGCCGACGGCAACGTCGATCAGCGTGCAGACGATGCCACCGTGCACCGTGCCGCCGATGTTGAGCATGTCCCTGCGCAGCGGCAGGATGATGCGCGCCGATCCCGGCTTGCGCTCGACCACCTCGATGCCGAGCGAGTAGGCGAAGTCGCTGCGTTGCGGCGCGCTGTCCGCGCTCAACGGCTCACGCGACGGCAAGCCCCGCCTCGGCGCATCCCTGCACCATGGTGTCCAGCCCGAACGCCTCGACAGGACCCAGTGCACCCGCCTGCTCGATTCCGTGAAGCGCGGCCTGCATCGCACCCCAGGCGAGGATGTCGCCGGTGAAGGTGTAGCCGTTGACGCCGGCCATGACGACAGAGGCGAGCTCCTCGCCGCGGGCGTCGTAGGCCACGGCGACGACGCGTGAACCGCTTCGTGCGCGCGTCGCCGCATCCGGACCGCCGGTCGATCCCTTGACCAGCTTGGGCATGACGCGATCCAGTCCACGGCTGACGCCGGGCAGCTTGCCGATGACGCTGCCGGCCGCTGCGCCCACCTGCAACGCGCGGGTCACCGGTCCGAACCAGCCGAGATAGGCGTTGACCTCGCGCAGGTGCGGATAGAGACGCGGAAGCGCGATGTGCTCCAGCATCCCCACCGAAATCGCCGGACGTCGCCGACCAGTGACGTCGAAGTAGCGCACCCGGCGACCCCCGCGCTCGGTGACCAGGCGCCCGTCGCGCCAGGCGAAGTGCGGCTGGCGAAATGCCATCGTCGAGGTCGCCGCCGTCCCACCACTCATCCCGCCGCGGACAGACCCGGTGATGAAGTAGCCGACGTCGACACGAACGACGCGGTCGCCACCTGCATCGACCGCCAGCGCCCCGGCGACGTTGCCGGGAACGTAGTCGTAACCGAATGCCGTGAGCAGCGTGCATCGTGCGGCCGAGGCGCGCGGTCCGTCGGCGTCGAAGATGTGGCGGATGAAGCCCGGCTCGCCCGTCGAGTCGAGGTAGATCGCCGGGGCGGCGACCGCGGCGTCAACCGCGGGCCTGCCCCAGCGGGCGAAGGGACCGACGGTGCTGACCAGCACGTCACCACTGGCCACCGCTCGGCGCACCGTATCCGGCCGCTCCACGTCGGCCACGGCGCAGTCCAGCCCGCCGAGCTCGGCGGCGAGGGCCTCGACGCGCTCTCGGTTTCGGGCCAGCAGCAGAGGTCGAGCTCCACGGCGGACCAGCGCTTCGGCGACCAGCCGACCCGTGTAGCCGGTGGCGCCGAAGACGACGATGCGACCTGCCACGGGCGGGCAGTGTAGTCCCAGGCGGCCACACCACCGCGTAGGATCACGCGACACCCCGCTTGTGGAGGCAGAGACATGGCCGCCGCGCCGTACAACGTCGCCGGACGGACGGTGCTGATCACCGGTGCATCGCGGGGTATCGGCGCCGAGACAGCACGACAGCTCGGCAGTCGCGGCGCCAACGTGGCCCTGGTCGGACTCGAGCCGGAGCACCTCGACGAGGTCGCCGTGCAGATCGGTGGCCGCGCCGCCCCATTCGCCGCCGACGTGCGCGACACCGCGCAGGTCGAGGCCGCGGTGGCGGCCGCCGTGGAACGCTTCGGCGGTATCGACATCGTCATCGCCAACGCCGGCGTCGCCACCGGGGGCAGCTTTCTCGACCTCGATCCCGCGGGCTTCGAGGCGACCATCGACATCAACCTGTGCGGGGTGTGGCGGACGCTGCGCGCCGCGGCGCCGTTTGTCGTCCAGCGTCGCGGCTACCTCGTCGGCGTCGCCTCGCTGGCGGCGGCGATGTCGCCGCCCTTCCTCAGCGCCTACTCGGCGAGCAAGGCGGGCGTCGAGTCGATGTGCGACAGCCTGCGCATGGAGCTGCGCCCTCGCGGTGTCGCCGTCGGCGTCGCCTACTTCGGCTGGATCGACACCGAGATGGTGCGCACCGCGTCCGCGTCGTACGGCTTCTTCGACGAGCTGGTCCGCCGCAGCCGGCTGCCCGTCCTACCGGTCAGCGCGGCCGGCGCGGCGATGGTGCGCGGCATCGAGCGCAGGGCGCGGCGCATCATCGCGCCGCGGCGCATCGCTCCGCTGATCCTCGGTGCACGTCTGTTGCGACCGCTGGTCGAAGCACAGGGGCAGGAGCTCGTCGAGCGCGCCATTGGCGAGGGCATGCCGCCCGTGTCGACCATCCCGCCGCGATTGGACAGCAGCGTGCGCGACCTCTCGCGAGTCTGAGCGGCGGTGCGCTGGGCGACCTATCGCACCGGAGGCCTTGACGTCGACCGCGTCGGCGTGGTCATCGATCGGCGAATCCACGCGCTCCACGGCGTCGATTCGCTGCTCGACCTGCTCGGCGACGACGGCGAACGGCTGGCGCGAGCCGCCGACGACGCCAGGGCTGACCCCGCCGAGGTCATCCCCGTCGACCAGGTGCGGCTGCGCCCCCCCATCGCCGTGCCTCCATCCCTGCGTGACTTCTACGCATTCGAACAGCACGTGCGCACCGCGCGGCAGCGGCGAGGTCTGGAGATGGAGCCCGACTGGTATGAGCTCCCCGTCTTCTATTTCTCCAATCCGCGCGCCCTGGTCGGTGACGGCGACGACGTCGCCGTGCCCCCAGGCTGCCTGGAGCTTGACTACGAGCTCGAGGTGGCGGCGGTGGTCGGCCGAGGTGGCGCCGACCTCTCCGCAAGCATCGCCGAGTCGCGTATCGCCGGCTACTGCGTGATGAACGACTGGAGCGCGCGTGACATCCAGCGGCGCGAGATGAAGCTGAGCATGGGCCCGGTCAAGGGCAAGGACTTCGCCACAACCCTGGGCCCGCTGCTGGTCACGCCCGACGAGCTCGAGCCGCTTCGTGCAGGGCGGGCATACGACCTGGCCATGACCGCCAGCGTCAACGGTCGCGAGTACTCCCGTGCGTCGCTGGCCGACATCTACTGGAGCTTCGGTGAGATGCTCGCCTACGCGTCGCGCGGCACGCACCTGGTCACCGGCGACGTCATCGGCTCGGGCACGTGCGGCACCGGATGCATCCTCGAGCTGTCATTGGTGCACGGCGCCGAGGCATTCCCCTGGCTGCGTCCCGGTGATGTCGTCGAGCTCAGCGTCGAGCGGTTGGGCACGGTGCGCAACACCGTCGTCGCCGGCGCGCCGCTGCGGCCGCTGCGCCCCTGATGAGCGAGGCGGCGGGCAACACCCGGCAGTCGCTGCTTCGCCGCGTCGACGGCGTCGGCGAGCGACTTGCCCGCCACGCCGCGGCGCCCGTGCCGGCGGGGCTGACCGCGCCCGACCAACCGAGCGGCGAACAGTGGGACGCGGGCCAGGTATGGGCGCACATCGCCGAGTTCATCGCCTACTGGATCGCCCAGGCCGATCAGGTGCTCGACGGCAACGCCCGAGCCGCCATCGACGCGCAGCCGGTGCCCTTCGGTCGGGTGAAGAGCGATCCCGCGCGAATCGCCGCCATCGCCCACTACCGGCGCACGCAGCCGGCGGCGCAGCTGGCGACGATCGAAGGTGACCTCGATGCGCTGCGCGACTTCATCGCATCGGTCCCCGAGGATCGCTGGTCGGCGCAGGGCTTGCACCAAACCCTCGGGGTGATGACCCTCGAGCAGATCGTCGACGAGTTCCTCGTCGGTCACCTGGAGCAGCACGCCGACCAACTGGACGGACTCGCGGCGCAACATTCGCGCCCCCTCTTGTAGCCCTACGCGGTGGTGTCGTCGGGGGGGCGATCGCTGAGCAGCTGCGCCGAGAGTCGTTGGACGACGTCAGCGGCGACCGCGTCGGGATCGTGATCGTGATAGCGCAGCCAGTACTGGCACTTGAGGGTGACGCCGACGTCGATGACCACGTCGGGCACGATCTTGGGTGGCGGCTCCTTCTCCACCTCGGCGAGGCCGTCGAGGATGTCGCGCGCGGTGTGCATCGCCGCTTCGATGTCGCTGTCTGAGGACAGCCAGACGCTGACGGTGAACTGGCGCAGGTCGTAGGCGTTGGCGTTGATGACGCTGCCGTTGAAGGCGTTGAGATTGGGGATCACGGCCAGCCGCCCGTCAGCCAGTCGCAGTGAGGTGGTGCGCAGCTGGATTGTCTGCACCGTACCGGTGAGCTCTGCGGGCGGAGAGACGACGGTGATGAGGTCACCGAGGACGAAGGGCCTTTCGACGAGCAGGAAGATGCCGGCGAGCACGTTGCGCAGCAGGTCCTGAAAAGCCAGGCCGACAGCCAGGCTGGCCAGTCCCCCGAAGGTCAGCAGAACGCTGAGCGGGAGTCCCACGGCGGTCAACGCGGCGAGGATGGCGATCACCGTGGTTGCGGCGACGAGCACGTTGCGCGCCAGGGTGAGCACCTGCGCATCGGCGCGCGAACGCTCCAGGGCGTGCACGACGACGCCGCGGATGATGCGACCGCTGACCACGACGATCAACAGCAGCACCAGGGCCCACAGCAGCCGCGTCAGGATCGCGCCTGCGACCGCACCACCGGTGTGCTCGTCGATGAAGCGGCAGAGGTCGCCGAGCGGATTGTTGTCCAGGTTGCAGCGGTCGGACGGCGACATGGGCGCCATGGTAGTGGCGCGACCCGGCGCGACCTCGGCTGTTTAGGCCTCGGCGTCCTCCGGCGCTGCAGCCTCGGGCTGCTCGCCCTCGGCGCCCTCGACCTCGGCACCCTCCTCGGGCGCAGCCACCTCTTCCTCCTCCTCGCGCACGCGCAACGGCGCGACCTTGACCACGGTCTCGCCGAGATCGGCGTGGACCAGGGTCACTCCCGGAGGCAGGGGCACCTCACCCAGGGTGACCGCCTTGTCGATCTCGTCGAGTCCGCTGACGTCCACGGTGAGCTGCGGCGGCAGATCACCGGGCAGGCACTCGACCTTGACGGTGGTGAGCGTCTGCAGCAGCTGGCCGATCTTGAGATCGGTCACCGCGGGAGCGTCGCCGATGACCACGAGCGGGATGTCAGCGGTGAGCTTTTCAAGCAGGTTGACGGCGAGAAAGTCGGCATGGGCGATGCGACCGGTGCGCGGATTGGTCTGCAGCTCGCGGATGAGCACCTTGCGCGTCTTGCCACCGTCGATGACCAAGTCGATGAGGTGGGTGCGTCCGGCGCGCTGCCAGATGCGCTCGAGGGCTGCCAGGTCTGCCTCGATGGCCAGCGACTGCTGCTCGTGACCGTAGACGACGGCGGGCACGGCGCCGCTGCGACGCAGCGCCTTGACGTGGCGACCGCGCTGCTCGCGGGGGCGCGCGGCGAGTGAGAGAGAGGCCATGAGCGCGCGTATCCTACCCCAATGGGCGCTTTCGCTCCGATCGCGCTCAGCGACGTGGTCCTGGTCGACGCGCGGGCGGGGACGGCGGTCGACCTCGGTGAACATCGCGGCACTGCGCTGCTGACGCTGATCCGCCACCGCTACTGACTGCCCTGTCAGGAGCACCTCGTGGAGGTGCGTGAGCGTCGCGCCGAGCTCGAACGGTTCGATGCCACCGCCATCGCCGTGGGTTTCAGCCCGCCGCGCGCGCTGGCAGCCCTCGCCGAGCAGCTGTCATGGCCCTGGCCGTTCTACAGCGACACCGACAGGCGCCTCTACTCGCGGCTCGAGCTGCCCCGAGCGCGTCTTCGCGACGTGTACAGCGCCGGGACACTGGCCCGCTACGCCGCGGCCGCGGCGCGGGGCGCGCGCATTCGACGCCCCGTCGAGGACACCCGCCAGCTGGGCGGTGACGCCGTG
>DASZGL010000112.1:0-1900 GCA_035938875.1 Candidatus Dormiibacterota bacterium | reverse complement strand
CATCATCGTCGACGAGACGCACCTCGGTGTAGAAGGGCGGCAGTCCCGCCGAGCCGATCTTGTCGAGGGCACGCTCCAGCGGCACCAGGGTGACGAACGGTGCCGTCTCGGTGAGCCCATAGCCCTGGGCGAAGGTGATGTTGCGCGCGCCGTAGAGCCGGATCAGCGGCTCGGGCACCGGCGCGCCGCCGCAGACGAACATGCGCACCGTGCTCACGTCGGTGCTCTCGAAGGTGGGATGCTGCGACACGAAGAGGAACATCGCGGGCACGCCGAACATGGTGGTGATGCGGTGCTTGGGGATGAGCTCGAGGACCTTGCCGGGGTCGAACGTGCGCATCAGCACCACCGTCGCGCCCTTCATGAACGCGGTCATCGGCGTAACGTTGAGCCCGCCGATGTGGAACAGCGGCGCGCACACCAGGGTGATGTCGGTGGTCTGCGTGTCGAAGGAGATGCCCGCGTTGATGTTGTTCCAGAGCACGTTGCCGTGGGTCAGCATCGCGCCCTTGGGCCGCCCCGTCGTCCCCGACGTGTACATGATCCAGGCGACCTCGTCGACGGCGATCTGGTTGTCGTGGTCGCTGTCGCGCTGGTCGTGGAAGAGGCTGTCGAAGGAGCGCACTCCGTCGCGAGCAACGGTGCAGACCAGCTCGCGGCAGGGCAGCTCGTCGCGGATCTCATCGATGAGCGGGGCGAAGGCCTCGTCGTGGACCAGGGTATGGATGCCGGCGTCGCGGATGATGAAGCTCAGCTCCGGCGCGGTGAGCCGGAAGTTGAGGGGCACGAAGATGGCGCCGAGCTTGGCGGTGGCGAAGAGGGTGACGAAGAAGTTGGGGTGGTTGAGGTCGAGGTAGCCGACTCGGTCGCCGTGATTGACGCCGAGGGCGCGCAGCGCGTGGGCCAGGATGTTCGCGCGGCGGTTGAACTCCGCGTAGGTCCACGCTTCGTCCTCGTAGATGAGCGCGGTGTTGCGCGGCGTCAGCGCGGCACGACGCGTGAGCCAGAAGCCGATTCCCTGGTCTTGGGCCATCGCCGTATTCTCCTGCCCTAGGCGGTGGTGCCGCCGTCGAGGACGACGCAGCTGCCGGTGACGTACGACGCCGCGTCGCCGGCCAGCCAGACGACAGCGCCCGCCATCTCGTCGGGCTCACCGACGCGGCCGAGGGCGGTGTGGGCGACCGAGCGGTCGTGGATCTCCTTGGTCTCGATGAGCACTCGGGCGAAGTCGGTGCGGATCAGCCCCGGGGCGATGGCGTTGACACGGATGCCGCGCGGGCCGAGCTCGCGCGCCAGCGAGCGGGTCATGTTGATCAGCGCCGCCTTGTTGGCGTTGTAGGCGCCGATCATCCCGTCCGAGCGCAGCCCGCCGATCGAGGCGACGTTGACGACGCTGCCGCCGTGCTCGCCCATCCAGGCGCGCACCGCCTCGCGGGTGAACAGCCACGGGCCCTTGAGGTTGACGTCGAAGACCTTCTGGAAGGCGCTCTCCTCGGCCTCGAGCAGCGGGCCGAACTGCGGGTTGGTGGCGGCGTTGTTGACCAGGATGTCGAGGCGGCCGAAGTGTTCCAGCACCTCGTCGGTGATACGCACGATGTCCTCGGTGCGACCGGCGTTGCCCGCCGCGGTCATCGCCTCACCGCCCGCGGACTCGATCTCAGCGACGACGGCGTCGCACGCCTCGGCTTTGCGCGAGGACACCGCCACCTTGGCCCCCGCCTCGGCGAGCGCCAGGCAGATGGCCCGGCCGATGCCTCGGCTGCCCCCGGTCACCAGGGCGACGCGTCCGTCGAGTGCGAAACGAGCGGGCCCAGGCATGTCTACCTCCGATATGAGGCTCAAATCGGCGCCGGGATCATAATCGGCCAACCTCATGGCTGATCCCGCACCCCAGGGTGCC
>DASZGL010000111.1:0-30605 GCA_035938875.1 Candidatus Dormiibacterota bacterium | reverse complement strand
GTCAGTGGATCCGCCGACGCCTGGCGCTCCGCGGCCGCAACCATCCGTGATGCCGTGCTCGGCACCGGGTCGCCGACGGCTCCGTTGCTTCTGCACGCTGGTGGCGGCGGTGCGGACGCCGCCCTGACGCTGCTTCCACTGGTCGGCTTCCTCCCCTGCGCTGACCCTCGAGTTACCGCCACTCTCGACAACGTCGTCGCCACCCTGGGACGGAATCACCTGCTCGACCGCTACCTGCCGGAAGCCGACGGCCTGGCGGACCCCTGCGGCCCGTTCGTGTTTCCCACGTTCTGGCTGGCGGCGGCGCTGCAGCGCTGCGGTGGCGATGGCGCGGCGCCGTTCGCTGCCGCGTGCGCCGCGCGCGGCGACCTCGACCTCCTCGGCGAGGTGGTCGATCCCGCGGGCGGCGGCCCGCTGGGCAACTACCCGCAGGTGCAGAGCCACGCCGCGCTCGTCATGGCGGCAGTGGCTCCGCCGTCTAACACGGAGGGGCGGGCGTAGGGGAAGGAGACGGAGACGGGGTGCCCACGGGCGTGGGACACGGAGTGGCCGTGGGGGTTGCGGCGGGCGTCGGTGTCGGCGTCGCCGCGGGCGTCGGTGTCGGCGTCGCCGCAGGCGTCGGTGTCGGCGTCGCCGCGGGGGTCGACTTCGGTGTCGGCCGCGGTGTGATCCGCGGAGTCGGGGTCGGCGTCGGGGTCGGCGTCGGCGTTGGTGTCGGCGTGGCCGTCGGCGATGGCGTGGGTGTGCTCGAGACCACAGAGCCCGCCGCGAATCCAGCATCGCCCGCCGCCAGACTCGACCCCGACGATCCTCTGCCTCCCACCATGGCGACCGTGCCGATGGTCATCGCCGCCAGCCCGGCGAGGATACCGGCGGCGCCGAGCACCGCGAATGCGCCGCGAAGACGCATGCGCAACTGCGCCGGACGCGCCGCCGCCGCCGGTGCCTCGCGGCCCCAGGTTGCGGCGACGCCTCGCGCCGCCTGGCGCAGCTGCTGCCTGCCGTGGCGCTCCCAGCCATCCCCGCAGGCGCTCACCGCGGCGGCGTCGGCCGCGCCGATGAAGGCGCCGGCGTTGGCCGGCCGGTCGAACGTGGTGCGGGCGAGGCCGCGCGCCAGCAGCAGCCGGAGCCCATCGGGCACGTCCGCCAGGTCCGGTGAACCAGCCAGGTGAGCCCGGCGCAGCGCCCCGGTGCTTTCGCCGGCGAACGGAGGGTGGCCGCTGACGCACTCGGCGGCGACCGCCGCGGCGGCGTAGAGGTCGGCGGCGGTGAGCGTCGCCCCCGTCTCCCAGCGCTCGGGAGCCATGTAGGCAGGAGCGCCGGCGGCGATCGATCCATCGGCCGCAACCGCCGCGATTCCCAGGAGCGACAGGCGCACCCGCCCGGTGCGGTCGACGAGGAGATTGTCGGGATTGACGTCGCCGTGGACGACGCCACCCCGGTGAGCGGCCTCCAGGCCGGCGAGGCAGTCGCGGAGGACAACCAGCGCGGCCTCGGGCCTCAGCCGGGATCGCCGGTCGAGGATCAGCCGCAGAGGAACCCCGTCGCCGACGTCGATGACCACCGCCGCGCCACCCTCGACCTCGGTGACCTCACGGACGCCGACGAGATGATCGGAGCCCAACCGGCGGAGCACCTCAGCCTCGAGGCGATAGCGCGCCAGCGACGGCGCGAACCCGGGTCCGTGGGCAGCCAGATAGCGCACCACGACCGTGCCGCCGGATGGATCGCGGCTGAGCACGGCCGTGCCCGGACCGCTGGAATGCAACGGCCGAAGCTCCGTGTACCCGGGAAGCCTGTCCATTGGTGGTCATCGGCCGCTGCCGCGACCGTCCTCCGCTCGAACGCCCGCCGCGTCCCGAATGGACGCTCCCCCCGGCGGCATCCTACGTGACCGGGGCTGTCCGTGGCGTCCCTTCGTCCTTCAGCCTCAGACGGTCTGGGGTGCGGCGATGCCCAACGTGCTCAGCGCGTCGGCCAGGGTCGCCCGCGTGGCGGCCACCAGCGCACGCCGGAAACGGCGAACGCCAACATCGCTCTCGCTGACCACAGGCTCGGTGTGCTCGTAGAAATCGCTGAACGCCGAGGCCAGGGTGAAGGCGTAGGTGGTCATCACCGTGGGGGAGAGCGCCGCAGCGGTCTCGCCGAGGGCGACCCGATAGTTGTCGATGCAGTGCAGCAGGGACCGCTCTGACGCGGTGAGCTCCGCCGGCGTCACCACGGACGCCTGGTCATCCGCGACCTTGCGCAGGATTCCCGCGGCGCGCGCGTGAGCGTACTGGAGGTAGACGCCGGTATCGCCGGTGGTGCGCAGGGCTTCGTCGAAGTCGAAGGCGATGATCTGGGAAAGTGAGAACTTCTGCAGGTAGTAGCGGACAGCACCGGCGGCTAGCGAGCGTGCCCCCGACTCGTCGCGCGCCTTGTCGCGCACCTTGGTGACGGCGAGGTCGAGAAGGTCGTCGGCGCGCACCTCGATGCCCCGGCGACCGCTGAGGGCCACGATGTTCTTGCCTTCATCGACCTCAACACCGAGGTCGCGGGCGGCGTCTGCGCTCAGGGCGACCACCTCGTAGGCGAGATGCACGCTCGCCTCGGCCTGCGCAGGGTGGCCGATGCGCGCCAGCGCCTGCTTGACGACCTGCTGCAGGTACGCCTGACGGGCGTCGATCACGTTGACCACCCGCGCAGCGCGGCCGTATCCCCTGTCGTCGAGGTCAGGAACCGAGGGTTCCGCCGACGTCGTCGCCGGCGCCTGGGGATCGCCGGCGTCCCATGCCGTGTAGTGGAAGTCGAGGCCGAGCAGGCCGAACTTCCACATCTGATAGGCGATGTCCTTGGCCGTGTACGTGGCCACGCCGTCCGACTTGACCAGCACCTTGGCGCTGCGATCGTCGTCGTCGAGGTCATCGCCGCCACGGTCCTCGTCGACCCAGGGCATCACCCAGCAGCCCTTGTTCCTGCCCGAATCGGCCAGGACGATGGCGCCACTGTCGCGGAGCAGCTGGAACGCCGTGCGCCAGAAGCCGAGCTCGAGGATGTCGGACTCCCAGGTGAGCAGGTCGTAGCCGATGTCGAAGCGGCGCATGGTCGCCAGGTGCGCGGCGACGATGCGCTTCGCCATGTCCTTGGCGAAATCGGCGATCTCGTTGTGACGCGCCTCGATGTCGTGCAGCGTCGTCGTGCGCCTGGCGAGGAGATCGGGCCGTGTCTCGTAGCGGCGGCAGACCTCGACATACACCCGCGAGCAGAACTGGTCGAAGGGCTCACCCTCGGCAGGCTGCAGTCCCAGCTCGCGGATGCCGACGACGACATCGGCGACCTGCACTCCGGTGTCGTCGATGAAGTTGTTGACCTCGACCACGGTACCGATGCGGCGCAGCACCCGCGCCACGGTGTCACCGATGCAGGCGTTTCGCAGGTGACCCACGTGGGCCGCCTTGTTGGTGTTGATGTTGGTGTGCTCGATGAGCGTCTTCCCCGACGGCGGACGCGAAGCGCCGGAGAGCCGCACCGGCGCTGACGGATCCAGCGCCAGCGCGTCGGCGATCACCGCCGGTGCCCACGTGGCGTCGTCGAGATGTGCGTTGACGTAACCGCCGCTGACCGACCAGGCGCGCACAAGCTCCAGCGGCCGCGCCGCCAGGATGCCGCGCAGCTCCTCGGCGATCACCGGCGGCGGCCGGCGCAGCACCCGCGCCGCGCGCAGCGGAGCCGGCGTTGACCAGTCACCGAATTCCGGCCGGGCGGAGCGCTCGATCGCAGCCGCAATCTCACCCGCGCCCATCGCCTCCAGCGCCTCGTCGACGGCGCGAGTGAGCAATCCAGGGATGTCCGGCATGGCGGGCAAGCCTACCGGCTACTACTGTTGCTGCGATGCCATCTGCGCCTGCCCCCACCGGCTCGTTTGCCACCGTGGTCGCCCGTGCACAGGCCTGTCGCGCGTGCCCGCGGATGGCCGGTCGCCGCCGCGTTCTCGGCGTCGCCAACGGTCGCACCGACGCCGGCATCGTCATCGTCGGCCTGGCCCCGGGCCGCCTTGGCGCTGAGCGCACCGGCGTCCCCTTCAGCGGCGACCGCAGCGGCGCCATGCTCGATTCCCTGCTGGCCCGCGTGCACCTCACCCGGCGCGATGTCTTCATCACCAACGCCGTCCTCTGCAACCCGCAGGACGCCGCCGGCCGCAACGCCCCGCCAGCGGCCGCCGAGCTGCGGCGCTGCCGCGATCACCTCGCCGCCACCATCGCCGCCGTCGACCCGTCGCTGATCATCGCCCTGGGCCACACCGCCTTCGCCGCCGTCCTCGCCACCGCCCCGGCGCCACTGTCGTTCGACGATTGCCGCGGCGCGCCGCAGCCTTGGTCCGGCCGCCTCCTCGCCGCCACCTACCACCCCGCACCCCGCGTCGTCAATCAACCCGCCCGCCGACACACGCTGCTGGCGCAATGGGAGGCGCTGACGCCATACATCGCGCGGACGGCTACGAGGACGCGGCGAGGCGGACGGCGCTGAAAGGGCGGCGTGAGCGCCCCTGGGCTTCCTCGCCGCCGTGGTGAAGGGACCGACGCTCCGCGCCCGTGTCACAAAGCACCGGCTGCGCGGCGCCGCGCAGCGTGTCTTGGCCCGGCGACCACACTCGCCGCTCCGATTTCCTGAGGCAGGATCAGCGCTCTGTTGACCCCGCTCGTGGGCGCGCGCATCATCTGTGCGAGGCGGCGGCACCCAGCCACGCCTGCACAGGGGGGCCGTGATGGTTACGAAAGACTGTTCCCATGCTGCGCGCGGGGAGCTTCATGGAGGCGCCCGCCGTCATCTGCGCCATGCCGCCGACCGGGTGGGGCGACGGGTCGCGGTAGCCGCGTCTCTTGCCCTCGGAGCGGTGCTGCTGACGCTAGGGGCGCCGACCCTCGCGTCCGCGAAAGGCGGCGAGACTACAACACTGACCATCCGGGCCTTCATCGACGGGCGCAGCGATCTCATTCTCCAGGGTGAGAGCGCCCAGTGGCATCAATTCGATTTCAGCGTCCCAGGCAAGAACGGTGGCAACAATTTCCCGACGATCATCCACGGGGACAAGTGGTTTCCGACGTGGCCGCCACTGGGAGGAAACAACGACTGCTCGGGCTGCTACTCGGACGTCTTCCACGACGCCGACCTGCCGGGCAAATTCTCCGCGGTCACGCTGAAGGCGATCAGTTGCCGCGAATCCTGCACTCTGACCACCAATGGAAGTCAGCTGACCGTCCACTACGACGACAACACCTTCGGCGGCGCCGCCTGGTACGTGGTGAAGCTGGTGTTCACCGTGGCTGACGACTAGGACGCCGCAGCCGGCGTACGAGACCCCGCAGCGCGTGGGGGGCATCGTCTTGTCACGCCCCGTTACGAGCCTCGGCGGAAGAACACCCTGCGCCTGCAGCGGGTGCACAGGGGACGTCGTCGCGGCGGGCCATTGGAGCGCCGAGCAGTGCGCAGGCGCGACTGAGCGCAGGGACGCCGGAGGCGTCACAAGCGTGCCCGCAAGGCGACGGCCCCTGGCCGCCCGCGCCCATGCCAGTGGATGCTCAGCCCGTGGTGGTGAAGCTCCAAGTGCGCTCGTACGCGGCGCCCTCGAGCGTGCCGCTGAAGTGGGCCGTGTACGTGGTGTGGGGCTTCAGCGGGGCTTGGGGCAGGACCCAGGCGGTCTTCTCGGCGTCGGGGGTCGGCGCTCCGGTGTAGCCGGGGAGCTCGCTGCCGTCAGCGGCGGTGATGTAGAAGCGGTTCATGGTCACCCGGGCGAAGATGTCGAAGTTGAGCGTCACCGGGTAGCCGGTGGTGCGCGGCGCGCCCGGGGGGACCGGATCGGGGAGCTCGTTGTCGACAAAGGTGGTGGGAACCTGCTGCGCCTGCGGCGCGGGATAGGCGACGGGCGCGTGGTGCGGGCCGTCGGACTGGACGAAGCCGAACTCCATGTCCTCCATGGTGATAGGACCGATCACGGCGTCGCCGTAGCCGATCGCCACCAGGTCGGGGCGGAGGATGGGGAAGCGGTGGTAGACGCTGTTCACCCAGTCGGCGACGGCGGCGACCGGCGCACCGCGGTGGGTGATGTCCTCGCCGACGCCGCCGCCGCGAAAGTAGCCGAAGGTGCGGTCGCGGTCGAGGGGCAGCACCCCGCTGAAGCCGGGAAAGCCAAAGGTCTCGCGATGGATGCCAAGCCTGGCCACGTCGGCTGAGCCGTTGTTGAACAGCCAGTAGAAGCTGTGCGCGACTGCGCTCTTGGTGAGGTGCTCGTCGAGCTGAACCGCGGGTAGCCCGGCGCGGGCGCGCACCGCGTTGACCTCGGCGAGCGCGGCGCTGGCGTGCGCCGCCAGCTGCGCGTCGGGGTCGGGCAGCGCGCGACGCAGCTGCGTCGGCGCGAGGTCGTCCCGGGCCGCGCCCACAGCGTCATTGAGCTCACGCGTGGCCAGGGCGTCATCACCCTCGACGTCACGGTCGAGGTACAGAAGGTACGCCGCGGCCTCGGCGTCGCTGGGGTCGATGCTCAACGCCTGCTGCAGCAGCTGCCTGGCCCTGGCGGAGTCCTGGTGTCCCGCCATGGCGACCTGAGCGTTCATGTCAAGGACGGCGGGATCTTTGGGGCGCAGCTCGAGGAGGACGCTGTATGCCTTCTCCGCGCTGGTGTAGTCCGGCTGCAGGACCGAAACCTCGCCGAGGGTGGCGAGCAGGGCGGCGTCGCGAGGGGCCAGTGAGATCGCCTTGTCGAGCGACTGGCGGGCGCCGGCGAGGTTGCCGTTGGCGATGTAGGCGAAGGCCAGCTCTGCGGCACGCTCCACCCAGGTCGGCTGCGCGTCGTAAGCAGCCTTGTAGTCGCTCAGCTCGAGCACCAGGTTGCCCAGGTCGTGGGCGAGGTTGGCGTCCTCGCGGCGGATCTCGGCGCGCTCGTATGCCGAGGTGCCGGGTGTAACCAGGGCGCTGGCGGCGGTGATCTCCCGCCTGCTCTCTGCGGTGTCACCGTGATCGGCGAGAGCCTCGCTGTAGAAGAGGTGAGCGAGGAGGTCGCGCGGGGCAAGCTGCACGGCGCGCGCGCCCGAGGTCACCGCGTCGTCGAGCTTGTTCGACCAGTCATTGACCCTGCAGAGCACCGCGAACGCGTGGCCGTTGTCGGGCGCGAGAGTGACCGCCTGGTTGGCGTGCTGCAGCGCGCCGCTGAAATTGTGCCGGTAGTTGAGGAAGAGCGCGTACGCCGACTGCGCACCGCTGTCCCCGGGAGTGCTGCTCAGGATGTCGCGGTACGCCTGGTCAGCGGCCTCGTAGCGATTGTTGAAGAAGAGCGCTTCGGCGGTGAGCAGTGAAGGCGGCGCCGCCGCCGTCGGTGACGGTGACGAAGTCGGGCCTGGGCCACGGTGCACGCTGTCGCTGGCGCCGCCGGAGAACGGCGACGTCGCCGCCGCCCCGGCGACGACCAGTCCGACGCACACCGCGGCGATGAGCCACAGGCGGGACGCGGCGCAGGCGATCACGCTGACAGGCTACGCCACCGCCATCGCGGCGACGGCGCGCACACCACTGCGATGACCCGGCTACGCCCTCGCCGGGACTGTCGCAGTCTCGCGCCGCACGGCGTCGTAACGGCGGCCCAGCTCGGCGACGAGGAAGCAGGCGACGCCGAGGAGGAGCCCGACCACGGTGTCGGAGATGTAGTGCTCACCGAGGTAGACGACACCGAAGGAGATGGTCACCGGGTAGAGCATCCACAGCCAGGCGCGACGGTTGCCCCATCCCTTCACGGCGATGATGCTGCAGGCGATGACCATGGGCACCGACACGTGCAGTGACGGCATCGCCGCGTTGGGCTCGGGATCGGCGCCGGCGTAGAAGTTGCCGAAGCCGCCGAGGTTCTGCAGCGTCTCCACGGCGATGCGATGCACCGGCGGGATGTGGCCCAAGCCACGCTGCGCCGCCAGCCACGGGGGCATCTCAGGGTAGACCAGGTAGGTGACGAATCCCAGGCTCATCACCAGGATGTAGGCCCCGACGAAGGTGCCGAAGCGGTCCCGATGGCGCAGCCACAACCACAGGCCGGCGACCAGCGGTGCGGCGAAGTGGAACAGGTACTCGGACGTCAGCACCACCCCGAACCAGTGGGCCACCGGACCGGTGCCGATGCGATCCTGCAACCAGGTCGTGGCCAGCACCCCGCCGAGCCAGCTCTTTTCGAAGACCAGCGGGCCGATGTCGTGGACGCTACCGGCGAGGTGGGCGCCGACAGCGGTGAGGTCCTCGAACATCACGGCGACGAAGAGGAAGGGAAGCCAGTCCCAGACGAAGGGCCGGGCGCGACCGACGACGGCGAAGCCGACAAGACCGAGGATGATGACGTGCTCCGAGGTCAGCCCCACCTGTTTGCTGGCCATCAGGCCGATGGAGAGCACCGCGTAGCCGGCCATGGCGCTGTAAACAAGCGGTCGCTGGCGGAAGGCGCGGGTGCTGCGCCGCTCCTGGGGCGCGGCGATGACCGCGTTGACGTTGCGGGCGGCCGCGGCCACGGCCACGCCGCTGGTGGTCAGGCGCTGCCTGGTCGCGGAAATCAGCTGGTCGGCCGCGGGAATCAGCGCAGCCGTCGACTGCGCGTCCACGCGAGACGCGGGGGAAGGGCCGACGACCTGATCCACCCCTGCCACCTCGGCATTTGTTGGCCTACAGCGCTCGGGATCCCCCGATCCCAGCCTCTCTAAACGGGAACGTTACGTGAAAACCGCCAGGATGGCCAAGCAGAGCACCGGCGCCACCCCTCTCTGAGAAGCAGCTGAGGAAGTCCGGCCACCTGCAACCTTCGCGCAACTTCCGCCGTATTAGCTTTTGCCATGAGCGTACTCGAGAACACCAACGAGCAGATCATCCAGAGCGTCCGCCGCCAGTGGCGTAAACGCCTGGAACGCCGCCGCGAACAGCGCCCCATCCGGGTCATCGATGGGCTGCTCGCCGACCTCGAGGAGCTTCACCTCGCCGGGCGCAAGCGCGTTCCCGACAGCTTCGGCCCCCGGCTCGTCGCGCTGAACACCATCCTTCCCGAGGCCCTGCGCCAGGAGCTGCGCAGCCGGATCACCATCGTCCACCTCATGGACCGCCTCTACGAGATGCAGGACAGCCTGCTGCAGCGCAAGGGCCTCCCTGAGCTCGAGGTCATCGACGATGACGACGATGCCGGCCCCCACGGGTACCTGCCTCAAGCCTCGTAGCCGCCACACTGTGTGGCGTGGCGGAGGAATCCCCGTGCCGTGCAGCGGTCCTCACCGTCAGCGACGCCGCCGCGCGCGGTGAGCGCGAAGACGAGAGTGGCCGCCGCGCAGCCGAGCGGCTGGCCAGCCTACCCGCGGACATCGTCTGGCGAGGCGTCGTAGCCGACGAGGCAGTTGCCATAGAGGCGGCCGTGATCGAGGCGACGGCAGCGGCCGACCTGCTGGTGATCAGCGGCGGTACCGGCCTGGCCCCACGTGACCGCACCCCGCAGACCGTCACCCCGCTGCTCGACTACCAGGTTCCCGGCATGGCCGAGGCGATGCGCGCCCGCGGCCTCGCATCCACGCCGCACGCGATGCTGTCGCGCCAGGTCGTCGGAGTGCGCAACCGGTGCCTCGTCGTGGCGCTCCCCGGCAGCCCCAGAGCCGTGGTCGAGTGCCTCGACGCCGTCTGGCCCGCGCTGCCCCACGCCCTCCGCCTGCTCGCCGGCCACCGCGACCCTCACGCAGCTCCGCCGGCGGAGTAGCCTCGACCTCGTTGCTCGATGGCGGGGCAGCGGACGTCAGCCCAGGCTGCGCTCGGTTGGGCGTTCCAGCGAGCCGCTGCGGCCGCCGTGCTTGGCGACGAGGCCGATGGCGTCGATGACGGCCCAGCGGTCGGACGACTTGATCATGTCGACGACGGTGAGGGCGGCGACGCTCACCGCGGTGAGCGCCTCCATCTCGACGCCGGTGCGACCGACGCAGCGGGCCGTGGCGCTGATGCGCACCCCGGGGAGGGCGCGGTCGACGACGAGGTCGACGTCGACGTCGGTGAGCGGCAGGGGGTGGCAGAGCGGGATGAGCTCGGCGGTGCGCTTGGCGGCCATCACCCCGGCGATGCGCGCTGTGGCGAGGACGTCGCCCTTGGTCATCCGGCCGGCGGCGAGGAGCTCGACGGTCGCCTGGTCACTGCGCACCCGGCCCTGCGCCGTCGCGCTCCTCGCCGTCTCCGGCTTGTCGGAGATGTCGACCATGCGCGCCGTCCCGGCGTCGTCGACGTGGCTCAGGCGCGGTGCGTCCACGCGCAGAGTGTGACGCCTCAGGCAGCGGTCGGCGCCGGTTCCCCGAGAAAGCCGCGAATCACCGCCTGGAGGCCGATGAGGCTGAAGGGCTTGTTGATGAACCGGTCCGCGCCGGCGCTGCGACCCTCTTCGATGTCCTCCTCACGGCTGAGGGCGGTGAACATCAGAACGGGGATGCTGCGCGTGCCCGGATCGCGCTTGAGCCGGCGGCAGGCCTCGAGCCCGTCCATGCCCGGCATCATGACGTCGAGGATGATCAGGTCGGGCGGCAGCTCGTCGACGTGGCGCAGGGCCTCCTCGCCGTCATTGGCGGTGACCACCTCGTAGCCCTCGATCGTCAGGTACATCGACACCACGTGAAGAAGGCGCGGGTCGTCGTCGACGACGAGGATGCGGCGGCGGTGCACTCAGGGGCCCCTAAGTCAGTGATCGGTGTCGGAGTATAGGCACGGTCTCCGATCGCGCCCGCGGCGCGCAGCCAGCCTGTGACCTGACCGTTGCCAGCTGGGAGCGCCGGCTACGCGCAGGTGTCGGATCGGGGCGTTGCGAGTGGCCGGCGGAAGCCCAGGACCACCGCGACAGCGCTGACGCCGACGCACTCGAGATATGGGCGCAGGCGGGACAGTGCCGGATTGGCCCCGAAAAGGTGGCGCATTGTCAGCGACTGCTGCATGCGGCGGGCGATGTCGTCGCGGGCAAAGCCGGGGAGGGTCAGCTCTCCAGCGTCGATCTCGCGCACCTCGACGGCGATATCGGGGAGCCCATCGCTGCCACCGGTCAGGACCAGGGCGACGCGCCCGATGCCGGTGACCGACAGCGGACCGAAGTCTGTGTCGGCCGCGACAACCACGAGGCCGTCGCGCACCCGCACCGAGGGGCTCGCAAAGCGCCTGGGGTCGGGGTTGTTGGCGGTGACGACAACGGTGAGGTCCTGCTCGCTGAGGCTGACCTTGGCGTGCTCTGCGGTGATCAGCGATTTCACCAGCTGCGTACCCAGCGAGGCCGCCACCTCGATCTGCGTGGTTCCTGCGGAGGGCCCGCGTGGCGGCGCCCCCAGGTCGGGCACCGCGGTCACCCGCAGGTAGCCGATGGCTGCGCAGCTGGCGAGCAGCGCCAGCGTCCCGAGCAGCGCCATGCGCAGCGCGATGCCGCCCCGCTGGCGCGTCACCGCAGGCGCAGGAAGAGGAAGATCGAGCCGGTGCCGATGGCCAGCAGTGTGAGCAGCACGACGATGAGCAGTGTCCCCAGGCCGCCGCCGTGCCCGCTGTCCGGGGCGCTGGTGGCGGTGAAGGGCGCCACGCTCGATGACGACGAGCTCGGCGGAGGCGGCGTGGCGCTGGACGACGAGGACGTGCTCGTCGACGTCGCTGCTGGCGGTGGCGTGTCCGTCGGGGTCGGGGTCGGCGGTGGTGTCGGTGGCAGGGTGACGGGCAGAGGGGTCTCCACTGGGGGCGGCGTGGTGGTATCCGACGTCGTCGTCGATTTCTTGTCCGCTGTCGTGGCCGGGGTTGCCGGTGATGTCGCCGCGACCGACGCCGTCGTCGCCACATGAGATGCGACGGCGGTGAGCGTGCCGCCGCCGCGACCCGCACCGGCGCACACCGCGCACAGAACCGCGGACAGCGCGGCGCCGAACGCAGCCCATCGCCGCAGGCTCATGCGGCGACGCGCTCCTGTTCGGCGGTGGGCACCGCCACCGCCCTGGGCAGCGGGCGCAGCACCAGCACCGATTCGGCCGCCCTGCTCACCGCATCAGGGCTCCAGAACAGTGGATGCTGCTGATTGCGCCGCCATCTCTGCACCAGGTCGCGGTGATGGCGCGAGCCGGGATGCCCCGACTGTCCGGGAAGGTGGATCCCCGTGCACGCGTCCCATTCTCCGACGTCGATGATCTGCCGCCACGACGGCGCCCAACCGCGGGTGAGGTACGAGCCGGGGAGGTACGCCGTCTGCAGCACTGTGTCGGTGTTGCCGCCGACCTCGACGCGCCCCGCGTTGAAGAGCAGGCCGAGGGGACGCCGGACACCGAGCGCGTGGACCAGCGGCATGGTGTGGAGGCGGCCCCAGCGCCAGCGTCGCTGCGGCCCGACGCTGCGCCGCACGTCGGCGACCGCCTGCTCCATCGACAGCGCGGCGACCTCGTCCCAGCCGCGACCGCGCAGCGCGCTGTCGTCACCGTCGCGCCAGCGCTCGAGCAGCCACGGCGTGAGCCTGCCGGTGATGTTGCCGGCGACGCCGAAGACGGGGTGGGCCATCTCGCCGGCGACCAGCCGCCAGCTCTCGCCGACCAGCGGCTCGAGCACGTTCTGCGCCAGGCGCAGCATGAAAGCCTCGTAGACACACGGTTCGGCGGACTCCGGAGCCATGACGCCGTCCCAGTCGACCAGCGCCTGCCGTGCCTCGTCGGCCTCCCTGATCTCGCAGCGCATGTCGGCGAGGAGGACGGCGAGCTCGCGAGCCGGGAGGCAGACCACGTCAAGCTGCGTTGCTGCCATGAACGACGCATTCATCCGCTGCCGTCCGCCCAGGAGCTGTTGCAGGCGAGCGGCGCGGTATCCGTTCATGTAGTCGAAGGCGATGTGATGAGGGAATCCCTCACCGACAACGCGGTTGTTGGCGGTGATGATGACGTGGTCGGGGGGGTCGAGGATCTGGGGCTTCTCGGCGACGTCGAGGAAGCGCTCGAAGAGCGCGTCGCCGGTCCAGCCCGGCACCGGGACGCGGCTGGCCGCCCTGCGGCGAACCGGGATGCGGCTGGTGAGAAAGTAGCCGATGTGGCCATCGACGTCTGCGTAGACGGCGTTCTGGGGCGCGAAGTCGACGCTATTGAGTGCGTTGCGGAAATCGTTCCAGTTCTTCGCCCATTGCAGCTGCAGGAAGCCGTCAGCGCTGCGACCGGGCCGCAGCGCCGGCCACTGCAGGGCGAGCCCTCGCTGCGCTCCGTCGACGCTGAAGAGCTCGACGACCGGGCCGTGACGGGTCTCCACCACGCGCTCGACGACGCTCATGCCGCCGCGGACGGTGATGACCTCGTCGCGGACCAGGGTTGGCTGCAGGCCCGTCTCGGTGCGGACCGTTTTTGCCGAAGCGTCGCCGAACTCCTCGATGACCAGGTCCTGAACGTCGGCGAATGAGTTGGTGAACCCCCAGGCGATGTGCCGGTTGTGGCCGATGACCACACCGGGCGACCCGGGAACGGTCACCCCGGCGGCCTCGACGTCGCCGCCGCGGACGTGGGCCTCGTACCAGATCGACGGCACCAACGGCGTGAGGTGGGGATCGTTGCAGAGCATCGGCCGGCCGGTCTCGGTGACGCTGCCGTCGACCACCCAGTTGTTGCTCGCCGCGGCCAGCGACCCGGTGGGGATCCAGCGCGCCGCCTCCTCGAACATGGCTCGGGCGCTGCTCCCGGCGGGCGCCGGCGCGGCGGCGAGCGTCTCGGCGAGGATGGTGGGGTTGGCATCGGGATAGGCGAGGTCCAGCGCCGCCGCCCGCTCGGCGCCGAGAGCCTGGAGCAGACGCAGGCGCTGCAGCTCGGTGTCCCAGTTGAGGGCCAGCCCGAGGGCGAATGCGCGAAAGAACGCCAGCGTGTGAGCCGGCCGCCAGGGCTCCGGCCTGATCCCGGCGAGGACCATCTCCGGGGGCCTCGGCTGGCCGCCGCAGAGAACCGCGGTGACCCCTGCCGAATAGGCGTCGAGGAGGCGCCGCGTCTCCGGCTCGAGGAGGCGCTCCTCCTCCTCGGCGACCCGCATCAGCCCCAGCCGGCGCATGAAGCGGTCGGCCTCGAGGGCGGCGACGCCGGCAAACTCGGCGACCCGCCCGGCGGCGAGGCGGCGATGGAGCTCGAGCTGCCAGCCGCGGTCCTGGGCGTGGACGAAACCGAGCGCGAAGGTGGCGTCCTCCATGGACTCCGCCTCGATGTGGGGCACGCCGTGACGGTCGCGGACGATGCGCACCGGGGCCTGCACGCCTTCGCTGATGACGGTGCCGCTGACTCGCGGCTGGCGCCGCCGGAAGAGCATGTGATGGGCGATCAGGACGGTGAGCACGACGGCGGCGCCGAGGATCAGCGCCACGATGCCGGCCAGTCTCATGTCGTCTCCCGGTTGGGGAGCACAGGGTCGACCTCCCCGTTGCCGCGAACCAATGCTGCTGAAACGGCCGGCGGCGTGGCGGGATACGGCGCGCGGCGCTGGTCGACTCTAGTCCGCTGCCACGGCCGGGGTCGCCGGAGCGGGCGCTACACTCGCGCAGGCCATGGCGCTGCGCACCCCTCTGTACCACCGTCACCTGGCGCTGGGGGCGCGGATGGTGGAGTTCGGCGGCTACGACATGCCGCTGCAGTACAGCGGCATCCGCGAGGAGCACCTCGCCGTCCGCCATCGTGCCGGGCTCTTCGACATCTCCCACATGGGCGAGGTGCGATTCGGCGGCGCCGACGCCGAGGCCAATGTCCAGCAGCTGGTGACCAACGACATCAGCCGGCTCGACGCCGCGCAGGCGCTGTACTCGGTGATGTGCAACGACGACGGAGGCATCGTCGACGATGTCGTGGTCGCTCGTGGACTCGACGGGAAACACATCATCGTCACCGTCAACGCGGCGACGCGCAGCAAGGACGTCGCATGGATGCGCGACCGGGTCTTCGGCGACGCGAACATCACCGACCTCAGCGATGAGATCGCGCTGCTCGCCGTGCAGGGCCCGCGCGCCATCGACATCGTCGCCCAGCTGACCGATGCCGACCTCGACAGGCTCGCCCCGTTTCACATCACCGGCGCGATGATCGCCGGCATCGACGACTCCCGCGTCTCGGTCATCTCGCGCACGGGATACACCGGCGAGGACGGCGTCGAGATCTCCATCGACGCCGGTCGCGCCGAGCGGCTCTGGGACGCCCTGCTCGAAGCAGGCGCAGCGCTCGGCATGGTCCCGGCCGGGCTCGGCGCCCGCGACACTCTGCGCCTCGAAGCAGGGCTGCGCCTCTACGGGCAGGACATGGACGAGACCGTCGATCCCTACAGCGCCGGCCTCGGCTGGACGGTCAAGCTCGACAAGGGCGACTTCATCGGTGGCGACGCGCTGCGCCGAATCAAGGAAGCCGGCCCGGCACGCACCACCATCGGCCTGCGCCTCGAGGGACGCAACATCGCCAGGCACGGCCACGATGTTCTCGCCGACGGCAGGCGCATCGGCAGCGTGCTCAGCGGCACCTTCAGCTTCACCCTGGGATCTGGCATCGCCATCGCGCTGGTCGACCGCGAGGCGATCACCGGGCGCACCAGCGTCGACGTGGACATCCGCGGCAACACGGCACCGGCGGTCATCGTGCCGACCAAGTTCTACCGGCGAGCCACCACATGAGGAGCAGGCAGTGCCCGACCTGAGTTCCTACCGATTCACCTCGTCACACGAGTGGGTGGCGACTGTCGACGGTGTCACCCGCGTGGGGATCACCGACTACGCGCAGGCGCAGCTCGGCGACGTCATCTTTCTCGAGCTCCCCGACGTCGACACCGTCCTGCGCAGCGGCGATCGCTTCGGGGTGATCGAGTCGGTGAAGGCCGCGAGCGATCTCTACGCGCCCGTCGGCGGTCGTGTCGCCAAGGTCAACACCGCGCTCACCGACGCGCCGGAGACAGTCAACAGCGATCCCTACGGCGAGGGTTGGATGCTGCAGCTCAGCGACGTCGACGAGTCCGCCGCTGCGCTCCTCGACGAGGCGGCGTATACCGGCCTGACCGAAGGACATTGACCGCGCCGCTGCGCGACAAGGCGGCCAGCTGCGGCGAGCCGTCCTACGTCTGGCGCTCGGGGCAGCAGCGCCGCCTGGAGATGATCCGCGCCGCGGCGCCACGTCTGAGCGACGCGCGTGTGCTGGAGATCGGCTGCGGGGTGGGTCGCTACGTGGAGAAGCTGGAGCAGCTCGCCGCCTCAGTCATCGGGCTCGAGTACGACCTGCCCCGTGCGGTCGAGGCGGCGGCGCGGCTTGATGCACCGCTGGTGGTCAACGCCGCCAACGAGCATCTGCCTTTCGCCGACGGCAGCTTCGACGTGGTGCTGAGCAACGAGGTGATCGAGCACGTCGCCGACGACGCCGAGTCGGCGCGGGAGATGGTGCGGGTGCTGCGAAGCGGCGGACGTATTGTCCTCTTCTGTCCAAATCGCTGGTACCCCGTGGAGCAGCATGGTGTCTACTGGCGCGGGCGATACCGTTTCGGCAACGTGCCCCTGGTCAACTATCTTCCCGATCCGCTGCGCAACCGGCTGGCCCCGCACGTCCGCACCTATACCAGGCGCCGCCTGCGGCGACTCTTCCGCGACCTGCCCGTGCGCGAGATCTCCATCACGCGCATCTTCGGTGGCTACGACAACGTCGCCCGCCGCCTGGGTGCGCCGGGACGGGTGCTGCGCGACACCCTGCATCGCGCCGAGGGTACGCCCTTCGACGTGATGGGGCTCTCCCATCTCCTGGTCCTCGAGCGGCGCTGAGGGCGAGCGGCGCTCAGGCGAGGCCGGCCGCCCCCTCGAGCGTGTCGGTGCCGGCGACCTCCTCGACCTCGAAGCGGCTGCGGAAGCGGCGCATCGCATGCAGGACGGGAAGACCGACGACGACGATCATCAGCACGTTGCCGGCGGCGCGGAAGCTGTCGTAGACCGCCGACGTGGCCATGTAGTAGCGGGCGAAGCGCGCCGCGGCGTCGCCCGGGGAGAGCCCCGGCACCCAGCCGAAGTCGGTCGCGCCACGGAAGAACGTCCAGTCCCACACGTCCATGACCGCGCCGTAGACGAACCCGGCGGCAACTCCGACCACGGCGAGCCGGACGAGATCCGATCGCCCCGGCGTCCCCGACCTGCCGAGCCCGACAGCGCCGCCGGCGACCCCGACCCAGCCGGCGGCGAATGTCTCGTAGGGCAGCCAGGGTCCGACGCCACCGGTGGCCAGGGCGGAGAGCAGCATCGAGGCCGCGCCGACGAGGAATCCATACGCCGGACCGAAGACGTAACCGGCGCAGAGGATGAGCAGGAACATGGGGCTGAATCCCCCGATGCCGAACACCAGGGCAAGGCGAAGGGCGGCGTCGAGGGCGGCCAGGGCGGCGAGCAGCGCGAGCGCGCGGGAGTCGAGCCGGCGAGTCCCCGTTTCGACGGCGATCAGGGTGAACGCGGCGCCGACCGCGACGGCCATGGCCGGGGTGGCCGAGGGCAGACCGGCGCCGAGGAAGGGCCAGGCGAAGAGCAGCGCCCCAGCGGCTGACATCGCTGTCAGCCACAGCCCGGTGAGCACGCGCGAGCGAACGCTCAGACGCACGCCAGCGCCTCCTCGACGGTGACCGGGCCCAGCTCGAGCAGTCCGCCGAGCTGGGTCGCGTAGGGCGAGCTGCCGCTGAGCGCGCGCCGCGGAGGGCCGAGCTCGCGCACGGCGCCGAAAGCCACCTCGAGGACACGGTCAGCGACGTCGGCGGCGAGCTCGGGATCGTGCGTCGCCAGCACCACCGAGGTTCCCCGTGCCGCGAGACGGCGAACAACTCCGCACAGCGCGGCGCGGCTATCTCCATCCATGCCCCTGGTGGGCTCGTCGAGCAGGGCGACGGCCGGCGAGCCACAGAGCACGGCGGCGATGGCGGCGCGCTGCCGCTCGCCGCTGCTCAGGTCACGCGGTGACCGCTCGGCGTGGGACGTCAGGCCCAAGCGGGCGAGCAGCTCGGCGGCGACGGCGCGGTCGGCTGAACGGACATGGCGCAGGGTGAGCTCCAGCTCATCGCGCACGGTGGGCCGGTGCAACATCGCCATCGGGTTCTGCGGCAGGTAGGCACAGCGCTCACCGCTTCGCTCGACGGTTCCCGTCAGTGGTGGCAACAACCCGGCGATGACGCGCAGCAGCGTGGTCTTGCCGCCACCGTTGGGTCCCATGAGGACGATGACCTCGCCGACGCCTCCGGCGACGTCAACCGACTCGAGCAGCGGAGCGCCCCGCGGACCCGCTGCGGTGACGCTGACGCCGCTGAGCGTCCAGGCCGCGTCACGCAGCCGCGGCGCCGGCGCCGGCAGAGGCCGCAGGCCGCGCAGCCGCGCGCGGACCTCCTCGGTACGCAGCGGCAGCGGCAGCCAGGCCGCGCTCATCCCCAACCGCACCACCTGCGGAGGCGCCGCCAGCCTGCCGGCGAGGTGCGACGGCGGAGCCGGACCGTCGAGCTCGCCGTGGTCGAGGACCATCAGAGAGTCGGCGACGCCGAGGAGGTGCTCGAGGCGATGTTCGGCAACAACAACGGTGGTGCCCTCGTCGGCGCTGCGCCGCGCCAGGACGACAAGCGACGCCGCGGCGGCTGCGTCGAGCTGCGAGGTCGGCTCGTCGAGAACGAGCAGCGCGGGCTGCATCGCCAGTGCCGCGGCGACGGCAACCCGCTGACGCTCGCCGCCAGAGAGCGCGGCCACCGCGCGTCTACGGAGATGGGTGGCGCCGGCGGCGTCGAGAGCGTGATCGACCCGGTCGATCATCTCGCCGCGCGGGACGCAGAGGTTCTCCAGCGCGAAGGCCACCTCACGCTCCACCGACCCACCCATGAACTGGGTCTCGGGATCCTGGAAGACGAAGCTCACTCCTCGCGCCAGGCGTCGCGTCGGCGTGTGCAGCACATCGCTGCCGGCCACGGTGGCGTGGCCCGAGATCCTGCCACCGTGAAAGTGCGGGACCAGTCCGTTGAACACGCGCAGCAGCGTCGACTTGCCACTCCCCGAGCTGCCCGCGAGAACGGTCAACCCGCCGTCGAGCACCAGGTCGACATGGCGCAACGCGGCGCTCGCCGTCCCCGCATAGCGGTGAGTCAGGCCGCGGATCTCGACCGTCGCCACGCCATCACCGGAGTGAGCAGAAGCAGGCACGCGGTGAGCATCAGCGCGCTGACCGCCGGCGCCGTCACCGTCGGATAGGGATACCAGTCGTCGTCGCCACCGCTGACGCGCGCGCCGATGGTGATCAACAGCGCCGTCATCGACGCCAGCAGGACGGCCACGTCGGCGGCCGCCAACCGGCGCACGCGGTAGTGCGTCCTCGGCCCCGAACCGTAGGCGCGCGCCTCCATCGCCTCGGCAAGCTGCAGCGAGTCCTCCATCGCCGACAGCGCCACGGGGACGAGCAGATCCGGCAGCGCGCGCACCCCGCGGACGGGCAGACCGCGCATGCGCTGGGCATCGCGAACAGCCACGTAGCTGCGTCCGATGCCGGGCACCAGGTTGAGCGCCGCGGCCGCCGCCATCGCCGTGCGCTGCAGCGCCCGCGGCAGCGCGTCGACCAGGTCGTGTGGCTCGAGAGCGAGGTTGAGCGGGGCAACCGCCAGCACCGCCCCGGCGAGACCGACGGCGGCGTCGGCGCCGTAGACGGTCGCCTCCAGGGTGAGCCGTCCACCGAACACCGGGATGCTCGATGGCAGCGCGGCGAAGTCGGTGTCGCCGGTGTGGCTGAGGAGAACGTTGAGCACCACGGCGAGCGCCATGGCGATCGTCGTGGCGACGAGCAGCGGACGCAGGCGGCGATGCGGCTGGGCCGTCGCCAGCACCACGTTGAGCGCCGCGAGCAGGGTGAGCAGCCGGTACACGGGCTGCGTCGACACCAGCGCCGTGGTGAGCGCCGCCGCAGACCACGCGGCGAGACAGCGCGGGCTCATCCGCGAGGCCGGCGTGCGACCTGCCAGCCGAGGACGCTGAGCATCACGGCCACGGCGATCGATGCGGATATCCAGCCACCCGCGTTGCCGGAAGGTGGTGCGACCGGTGAGGCGGCGATCGCGTCCACCACCGGGGCGCCGCCAGGGGTCGACGGCGGTGCCGCCGGCGTGGTGCTCGGCGCCTCTGCGTCTGACGCCGGTGGGGTGCCCGCTGCGGGTGGGGCCACCGCCCCGGGAGCGGCTGGCGCCGCGGTATTGCCGGCGGGTGTCCCCGGGGTCGAGGACGACGGATGTTGCGCCGGCGTCGGCGGTGGAGGTGCCGACTGTGGGGGCGTCGACGGCGGTGGCGGCTGCGGCGGGCAGGCTCCCGCTGCGGATCGATCTGGTGGCGGCAGCGAGCCACCCTGGTCGTCGTAGCGGAAGCCCTCGACATCACCGTCGGCGAAGCTCATGTTGGACACCCCGCGTGACGTCAGCTGCCAGCTGCCCCCCTGGCGCGCGGCGAAGATCGCCCAGTAGGAGCCGCCGCTGCTGAAGCAGCTCTGCGGGTACGACGGTGGCTCGTAGTCGATCTGGCACACCGCCTGGCCCAGCGAGCCACCGTAGTCGGCGGTTGACGACTGGATGCCGCTCGCCTTGAGCAGGTCGTATCCGGTGATGCTGTCGCCGCCGAACGCGACACACCGGGTCAGCACGCTGCCGTTGCCGTGCTCGACGACGACACCGGCGTGGTGTGTGGCCGCCGCTCCCGCGCAGTCGATGCGAGCCGGGCTGGTGGGCAGCAGCGCGACCGCCGGTGCCGCCGTCACCGCGGCGAGCACCAGTCGGGTGATGAGCGCACGCATGGTCAGCTGTGTCGCCGCCTCCTCTTTCGCCGGGCGCCGAGCACCACCGCCAGTGCGACGAGGGCCGCCAGCGTGCCGGCCGTGCCGGCGGCGGCGACGCTGCTGCCCGACGCGGCTACCGGCTCCACCGCGACGGCCGGACCACCGCCCGTGTTGGGCGCGCGCACCGGGGCCGGCGGCGGCGGCGGTGTCGTCGCCGGCGCAGCCGGGAGCAGGGCCAGCCCCGGCGTGAACCGCGCCACAGCTCCGAGGGGAACGCGCTCGAGACCCGCGGGCACCTCGCTCGTGGTGAAGGCGTCGGCTCCGGGGTTGCCTGGGAAGATAAAGCCACCATTGGCAGAATCCTGGAGGGACAGCAGGTTGGCGGTCACCGTGTGACCCCCATGCGTCCAGCTGGCTGCTCCCGGGCTCTGGAAGGTCGCGATCATCGCTTCGAGGACCAGCGCATCGGAGTCCGGGTCGCTGGCGGTGCCGAACGGCGAGGGTGACTGATAGGGGAACCCGCCGTCGCTGTTCTGCTGACCGTGGAGGTAGCTGAGCGCGCTGGCGTCATGGCTGTGGTCGCCCAGGGCGGCCAGCGCCATCAGCGCGATCGACGTCGAATTGGTGTCGCCCTGCGGTCCGGCGGCGCTGCCGAAATTCCAGCTGCCGTCGACGTTCTGCAGCGACACCAGGTGGCTGCGCGCCATGCCGGGAATCGCCGCTGTGGTCGAGTGCAGCGCCAGGATCGCCAGCGACTGTGTGAACGTCGCTCCATCACCGTAGTCGCCGGTCGCCGGCGCGTAGCTGCCGTTCAGCGCGGCGACGAGGTCATGACCGGCAAAGCTCGCCGGATTTCTGCCCCCTGCTTCGATGGCGAGCATCAGCTTGGCGACCTTGCCGGCGTCGACCGCGTGCGGGTTGGCGTGCGCCGTCGCCGCTGTCGCCGCGGCGGCAGCGGCGAGAAAGTCGTACGCGGACGCGCCGCTCGCCGCCACCAGGGTCGCCGGGTCGTAGCCCGCGGCGGCGGTGCCCAGGATGGTGTCCTCGGTCTCACCGGCGGTCCCGTCGATCGACCCGTCGCCACGCTGGCTGCGCGCCAGGTACTTGAGCGCGCTGACGGCCGCCGCGCCCTGCGCGCTCAACCCGCCGGTCGCGACGCCGGGGAAGGCCACCGGCAAGGGTTGCAGCGCCAGGCCCGCGGGCACCTCGCTGGTGGTGAACGCGTCGGCGCCGGTGTTGCCGGGGAAGATGAAGCCACCACTGGCAGAATCCTGCATCGACAGCAGGTTGTCGAGAGGCGTGTGGCCGTTCTTGGTCCAGCCGCTGCGCTCGGGGTGCGCACCGACGGCGCGCAGTGCGGCGAGCACCAGCGCATCGGAGTCGGGATCGCTCGCGGTGCCGAACGGCGACGGTGACTGATAGGGGAAACCGCCGTCGCTGTTCTGCTGACCGGCGAGGAAGGTCAGCACCTTGGCGTCGTGACTGTGGTCGCCGCCGGCCGCCAGCGCCATCACCGCAACCGACGTCGAGTTGGTGTCACCCTGCAGTCCCGCGGCCGCGGAGAAGTTCCAGCTGCCGTCGCTGTTCTCCAGCGACACCAGGTAGGTGATCGCCTTCGCCGGTGGGGTGACCGCCGCCGACCGCTGCGCGAGGATCGCCAGCGACTGCGTGAACGTGGCACCGTCGCCATATGCGCCGGTGGCCGGGTGGTACGTCGTCGCCAGCAGCGAGATGAGGTTGGCGCCCGCGAAACTCGTCGGGCTGTGTCCGGCGGCAGCCACCGCCAGGGCCAGCTTGGCCACCGGTCCAGCACTGGTCGTGGCTGCCTGCGCCGTGGCGACGGTGGCCAGGTAGTCGAGCACCGACTTGCCGCTCGACGCGCGCAGCGTCCCCGGGTCGTAGCCGAGGGCGGCGGCGCCGATGACCGTGTCCTCGGTCTCGCCGGCGGTCCCGTCGATCGATCCGTCGGTGCGTTGCTGTGCCTGCAGGAAACGGATCGCCCGTGACCCTGGGTCGTTTTGCGCGCGCGCCAGCGTGGCGCCCTGGAGCGAAGCGATGACTGCGATGGCCAGAGTCGCGCTGGCCAGGATTCGATGCCGGTGCATCCCCGTCTCCTCGCGGCGGTGGCACCACACCGCGCAGAGGACTCCTCGCCGCTCGAGGCCGACCTCCCGTTCCGCGCGGGGGTGGACGACGTCCGCCGAGGGCAGGTTTCCTGGCTCACGGATCAGCGCCGCCGGCCGTCTTCCCAGGACCAGGGTCCCAGTGACGTGGTGGCCGGAGGCTCCCCGTTGACAGTTGCGCGACAGCGCCGGACTCACACCGGCTTCCCGTCGCCCGCGGCGGTATTCAGTTGTGGCTGAGGATTATGCGCCGGACGGGGTGCGCCTGGCTCAACGGTGCAGAACGCGAGGTCCCGCGGCGATACCCAGCGATGGCTGGGGCGGTGATGCGCCCACCTGGTCGAGCTCAACCCAGGTCGTCCCGGTGAACATCCAGGTGTGGCTGAAGTCGTCGAAGGGACCGCCGATGATCACCACGCGACCCAGGCTGGTGTCGACGAAGGGGCGGCTGGCGTGGCGCGCCGTGTCGGGGTGAAAACCGTCGCCGGGTGGTTGCGGCACCCAGTTTCTGCCATTCCAGGTCTCAACTCCACCACCGCCGGCCAGGGTGAGGTTGACGCTGCGCTCGACGAGGAGCACACGTCCGCTGGCGGGGTCGGGCGTCACCGTCGCCGTCAACCAGTCGATGATCGTCGCCGAGCCCGGATCGACGCGCTGCCAGTTGTCACCGTCCCAGCTCCACGTCGACCCGACCCCGTCGGCGCCGCTGCCTGCGACCACGGCGAGCACGATGCCGTGTGCCGGGTCGTAGGCCATCGCCGCGGGTCCGGGCGATGGCGGCGACAAGAACGGATGCCGCTGCACCCAGCCATCACCGTCCCACGTCCAGGTGTCCAGCCGGCGCGGTGCACCGGGGCCGATTCCCGGGGGCACGTCGCAGCACGAGGTGACCAGCACCATGGTGTGCTGCTGCTCGTCGTAGACCAGGCCGTCGACCGTCGAGCCTGCCGGTGGTGACGTCGGCGGGTGGAGCTGTGTCCAGGTGGTCCCGTCCCACCGCCAGGTCTCCTCGAGCGGGGGCAGTCCCAGCGACGTCGACACGTAGCCGCCGTACATGAGCAGCGACTGCGATCCCGGGTCGTAGGCGAGCATCGCCCCTTGCCGCGGCGCCGGCGAGGTCGGCGGAGCCCGTTGGGTCCACGTGGTCCCGTTCCAGGTCCAGGTGTCGCCCAGGTCGACGCGTGACGAATTGCTCACCGCGCCGCCACCGAAGACGACGAGCTCGCCGCGGGCGGGGTCGAAGGCCATCGCCGTCTCGAACCGAGGCGACGGCCGCACCGTCGAGCGGGCCAGGTCGGCCGGCGCCGACAGCACCACCCAGGTGCTCCCCGTCCAGCCCCACTCCGTCGTCAGCGCCCCGCCGACGCTGGTGTCCTCGTGCCCGAAGGCGACCACGAGGCCGCGGTCGGTGTCGCTGACGGCGGCCACCATGTTGCTGGGCACGGTCGACGGCCGTTCGTCCGTCCAGTCCGCTCCGTCCCAGCGGAAGACCTGGACCGCCGGGGCGGCGGCGGCGTTGGCGACGGTGTTGAGGAGCAGCAGCTCGCCGCTCGCGGGATCGGCGACCAGGGACATGGTGACCCCCGCCTGGAGCACGTGAGCCGGATGGAGCTCGGCCCAGGTGACGCCGTTCCAGGCCCAGGTCGCCGCTGCGCCGCCGGACCCCTGGGCGGCTCCGACGAGGAGCACGGTCCGCGTGCGCGGGTCGTACGCCATCGCCGAGGCCAGCTCGAGCGGCGCCGGGGTGGGCGGATTCGCCTGCACCCAGCCGCCGGCGTCCCACGTCCACGTCTGCGGCGGCAGCCTTCCGCAGCAGCCGCTGACCAGGACGACGGTCTGCCTGGCCTCGTCGTAGGTCATGACAGGAACATCCAGCGCATCCGGCGCCGACGGGGTGGGGACCTGCGACCAGGTCTGGCCATCCCAGGTCCAGGTGTCACCGAGGGGACCGCCGTGTGTCGCGTGGCCGCCGTACATCACCACCAACCCGGACCGGGGGTCGTAGGCCATCGCCGCGCCGAAGCGACCGGGCGGGGATGCGGCCGCACGCGCCTGGTTCCAATAGCTGCCGTTCCACAGCCAGGTCTGGTCGTCACCGCCGACTCCGCCGAAGAGCACCACCCGGCGGTGTCGCTGGTCGTACGCCGCCCCGGCGCCGAAACGGACCTGGGGCAGGCCGAGAAGTGGCGGTTCCGCGGACGCCTGGGCGCCGACCGCCGGCGGAGTCGTGGACAGCCCCGGAGTGCCGTGCTGCCAGGTCAGCGCCAGCGCCGTGGTCGCCACGATGAGCAGCGGGACCGCGACAGCCGTTGCGGTGATCCACCGCCGGCGGCGCGGTGGCGCCGCGATCCTGGGCAGGACGGCCAACGCCGCATGGACGCTGGGGAGTTCGGACGCGACGGGGAAGGCAGCGTCGCCGTGCGCCACCACAGCGCCACCAGAGCCACGCTCCCGAAGCACAAGCGCCCGCGTGTGTGCTGCTGCTGCCGCGTCGTCGTCGCCGCTGAGCGCCCGATACACGTCCTCGACGGCGATGGTGTCGACCTGCACCAGGACAAGCTCGCATCGCGCCGTCGCCACGGCGTCGAGAAGGGTGAGCAGCCCAGGCCCGGACGTGGCCACAAGCTCGGCGCGACGGATGGTCCACAGACTCCTTCGCGGCTCGCTGCGCGCCTGCCGCCCAGGAGCTCCGACGACGTCGAGGACGTACCCCACCTCGTCGCGGTGGCCGCGGACCCGACCCACCCAGGTGGTGTGCGGGGCGTCGCAGTGTTCGACGAAGGCGGCGAGGCGATCGTCGACAGCGGCTCCGGCCCCACCATGGTCGAGCAGGCGTGAGAAGCTCAGGGCGCAACCGATCCAGGGCGCCAGCCGCCTGTCGTCGGCGGGTGTCGTGACGGGCACCAGCGAGGCCACCCGCCTCCTCCTTGAGTTGGCGTCGACGCGTGCGGCGTCGACCAGGCAACCCTAGCGCCGAGGGGACGGCACCGCCAGTTCCCCGCTCTTCCACCGAACGCAGTCGCTCAGAGGCGAAGCTCGTCGTACACGGAGTGGTGCGGCGCCGGACGTCGCGCGGCGCGCTCCAGGAGCGCGCGGCGTCGTGCCGTGCGCAGCCGGTGGCGCTGCCGCGGACCGTGTAACGCCGGAAGCCACTCCGGGCGCTGTGCGGTAAACCTCGCGACAACACCGCCTCCCGTGGACGCCCGGCCGAGAGCCCGTCGCAGGCGGCGGCCGAGCGCACCAGCGAGGCGCCCACGAAGCATCACCGCCACCACCAGCAGGCCGAGGGACCCGGCGACGATGAGGACTGAGCCGAGCCCGGGTCCCGGCGACGCCGGCGAGCGCTGCTGGCTGCTCACGGTGCCGCCGAGACCGCCGGTGACGGGAACCGCCCGGTGCGTGGGGTTGGCGGCGGTCACCACCGCCTTGCGCGCCACGATTGCCGGCACCTGCGCCTCGATGCCGTCGCGGATTCCCAGGGCCACCGTCTGGCGAACGTCGTCGCGGCGCAGCAGGTCGGCCTCGGTGGGATTGGACAGGTAGGCGGCCTCCACGGTCACGGTCGGCATGGCCGTGTGGATCCACCAGTTGTCACGCAGCATGGTGCCGTCGTCCTGGATGCCCAACGGTCCCAGCCGGCGACCCACGGCATCGCTCATCTTCTGGGCGAAGCCCGCGGCGGCATCCCCAGGATAGAGGACGACCGATCCGCCGACAGTCGGATCGGAGAAGCCGTTGAGGTGAATGCTGACAAAAACTGCTGCGCCGGAGTCATTGGCGATCTGTGAGCGCGAGGGGATGTCCATCCACACGTCGCTGTCACGTGTCATGACCACACGAACCAGGTCGGCCTCGAGCAGGGTGCGCACCCGCCGGGCGACGTCCAGAGCCACATCCTTCTCGAGCAGTCCATTCGCGGCGACCGCGCCGGGATCGAAGGGTTGCGACGGATGAGCGTTGTCGGCGACTCCCCCGTGGCCGGGATCGAGGGTGACGACGACCTGTGGTGGAGTCGCCTGTGCCGCTGCGGCGCGGGCGTGCTCGATCGGCGTCAGGGAAGCCGTGAGCAGAACGGCGACCGGGGCGCAGATCAAGACGTGGAGAAGACGTTTGGCCCGGCGGCGCATGGCCGAAGCCGAGTATAGACCAGGTTGACTAGAATCTCTGCACCGGTGCGTAGGTGCGGACCGGACGGGCTCTCCGGCGCCCGGCGACCCGGAGCAGCAGTTCTCGTGTCCTTCTGTGCTTGCCCGCCTGTCCCCCATCGCCCGCTCTTTGTCACGAGGTTCATCTCCATCACGTGAAGCGCGCCCGCACCGTCATGCTGCAGGGCACGTCCTCCGGTGTCGGCAAGAGCCTTCTCGCCGCCGCGCTCTGCCGTGTGCTGCGTCGGCGCGGCATGTCGGTGCTCCCCTTCAAGGCGCAGAACATGTCGCTCAACGTAGCTGTCACCGCCGACGGTGGTGAGGTTGCCAGGGCACAGGCACTGCAAGCCGTCGCCTGCGGCGTTGATGTCACTACCGACATGAACCCCATCCTCATCAAGCCCGACGGCGAGCACTCGGCGCAGGTGGTCGTCGACGGCTCGGTCGTCGGACGGATGACTGCGCACGACTTCCATCAGCTCAAGCCGCGGCTCTGGCAAAGCGTCGCCGGGGCGATCGACCGACTCCGCGCGCAGTGCGATGTGCTCGTCGTCGAGGGTGCCGGAAGTCCTGCCGAGGTCAATCTCCGCGACCGCGACATCGTCAACATGCGCGTCGCCGCGTACGCCGGCGCCCCGGTCCTCCTGGTCGCCGACATCGACCGCGGCGGGGTGTTCGCCTCGCTGCTCGGCACTCTCGACCTGCTGCGGGCCGGGGAGCGCCGCATGGTCCGGGGCCTGGTGGTCAACAACTTCAGAGGCGATCGCGCCGCCTTCGCCGAGGGGATCGCCTTCCTCCAGCAGCGCTCCCGCCTGCCCGTCATCGGCCCGGTGCCCCACGTCAACGGGCTTCACCTGGCCGAGGAGGACGCGCTGGGCCTGCCCTCGCTGCGCCGCGGCGCCCACCGTGACAAGGCGGCGCTCGATGTCGCCGTGCTCAGCCTGCCGAGGATGAGCAACTTCGACGACTGCGATCCCCTGCACCGTGAGCGCGGGGTGGGGGTGCGCATGGTCGACAGCGGCGACCGTCTCGGCGACCCCGACCTCGTCGTCCTCCCCGGCAGCAAGACCACCCTCGCCGATCTCGATGTGCTCCGTGAGCGGGGTGTCGATCGGGCGCTCCGGGCGGCACGCGATCGCGGCACCGCGGTGCTGGGGATCTGCGGCGGCATGCAGCTGCTCGGCCGTGTGCTCAGCGATCCCGACGGCGTCGACGGCGAGCGTCGCGGCCGCGGTCGGGGGCTGGGCCTGCTGCCGACGTCGACACGCATGGGCCAGGCCAAGGTGGTTCGCCGGGTGAGCGGCGAGGTCCTCGACGTTCCCGGCCTCTTCGCCGCGGCGCGGGGACTGGCGGTCAGCGGCTACGAGGTGCACGTCGGCAGCACTCCGGCGGCTGCACCACCGCTGCGGCTGCGCGACGCCGGTGGCGACGCGTGGGAGGACGGGGCCACCAGCGAGGACGGCTGGGTGGCAGGCACCCACGTGCACGGTCTCTTCGAGGAGACAGCGCTGCGCCGCGCCCTGCTGCGCGCGGTCGCCGAGCACCGCGGCCGCCGCTGGCGTCCCGGATCGGTGGTGCCCGACACCGAGTCGGAGCTCGACCGGCTCGCCGACGCGCTCGAGTCGAGCGTCGACATGCACCGCGTCCTGGCCATCATCGACGCGGGAGCGCCATGAACGCGCCGCTGCGGGTGGTGGTCAGCGGGGGACTCGAACCCTCGACCTCGCGGATGTGAACCGCGCGCTCTAACCAGCTGAGCTAGCTGACCACACGCGCCGCCGCGGCGGGGCGCGATTGTACCGCGCGATTGCGTACGCTTCGGCGCCGCCGTCGCCGCCAAGGAGGAATGTCGTGGATGTCAGCGGTGCGATCGCCCTGGTCACCGGTGGCGCGTCGGGGCTCGGCGCCGCCACGGCTGCCCGGCTGGCGCAGGCGGGCGCTCAGCTGGTCGTCCTCGACCTGCCGTCGAGCCGTGGCACAGAATTCGCCGCGTCGCTGCCCGGCGGCGCCAGCTTCGCCGCAGCCGACGTCACCGACGCAGCCGCGGTGTCCGCGGCCATCGATCGCGCTGTCGGCCATGGAGAGCTTCGAGTTCTGGTCAACTGTGCCGGAATCGGGCTGCCGGCCAAGGTGGTGGACAAGGACGGCCGGCCGATGCCGCTGGAGCACTTCACCCGCATCATCGACATCAACCTGGTGGGGACGTTCAACGCCATCCGCCTCGCGGCCGCGCACATGGTGGGCAACACGCCCAACGACGACGGTGAACGCGGGGTGATCGTCAACACCGCGTCGATCGCCGCCTTCGACGGCCAGATCGGCCAGGCCGCCTACTCGGCGAGCAAGGGCGGCATCGTCGGCATGACCCTGCCGCTCGCCCGCGACCTCGCCCGCGACGGCGTTCGCGTCAACACCATCGCGCCGGGAACCTTCGACACTCCACTTCTCGCCCGCGCGCCACAGCACGTGCGCGATGCCCTCGGCGCCGCCGTGCCGTTCCCGTCGCGCCTCGGCCGGCCCGATGAGTACGCCGCGCTGGTCATGCACATCGTCGCCAACGCCATGCTCAACGGCGAGACCATCCGCCTCGACGGCGCCATGCGCATGCCACCGCGTTAGACCGCCGGCTGACCAGCCGCTGGCATGGACGCGGGCGGGCGTGGGGCATGTGCTTGCTGCTCTCGGGGTCCCCACGGATTCGCGGTGGCTGGGTGCGGAATCCGTGGGGTGGGAGACAGTCCTCGGTCGCCTGCGGCGCCCTGCGGAACTCGCGACTGCGCACAAGCCCCACGCCCGCCCGCTGCTGTGCGCAGCGTATTCAGCCGGCGAGGCTCGTCAACGTCAGGCGAGACGATGGTGCAGGTACTGCTCCCAGGTGACGGTGCCATCGGCGTGATCGGGGCAGCAATTCTGCGCTTCGCGAAAGCCGCGGGCGAAGGGCGCTGGGACGGGGACTTCGACCACGGCGCGGTGTTTTCCGATGGCGTGCATGTAGGCGCGAGCGAGGTCGTCGAGGCGGCGGACCTGCGGTCCGCCCATGTCGGCGACGCGGCCGCTGGAACCGCGTGCCACGAGCTCGGCGAGGCGCATGGCCACCTCGGGCGCGTGCACTGGCTGGAACTGGAATCCACGACTTACCGGCACGACGGGAAGCTTGCTCAGCGGTTTCAGCATCAGGTGGATGAGGTCGTGGAACTGGGTGGCTCGCAGGATGGTGAAGGGGAGCCCCGACTCCTCGACGATGCGCTCGCAGGCCAGCTTGACGCCGTAGTAGTTCAGCTTGCCCAGCGGCTGACGGTCGATGCCGACGATGGAGACGTAGACGAGGTGCGCCGCACCGGCCACGTGCGCGGCGGCGACCAGCCGTCGCGTGCCCTCGACGTCGACCTGCTGCATGCGCCGAAAGGGACTGGTGGCGCAGTGCACCACCACGTCGGCACCTCGGACCGCATCGGCGACGCCGGCACCGGTTGCCAGGTCGGCGACGACCGGCTGGCGGCGTTCGCCGCCGCTGCGCTGCCGCCGGCTCATGACCCGGACGTCGTGGCCGCCGTCGGCCAGGA
>DASZGL010000110.1:0-4493 GCA_035938875.1 Candidatus Dormiibacterota bacterium | reverse complement strand
CGTACGCGAGCGACGAGTGACCGGTGCCGAAATCGTCGACCGCGATGGTGACACCGAGGCTGCGCAGCGCATCGAGAGTCGGTCCGGTGCGACGCCTGTCGGCCATGATCGTGCTCTCCGTCACCTCGAGGCAGAGACCGCCGTCGGGCACCGCATGCCGGCGCATCAGCGCGGCGACATCGTCGACGAGGGTTGGCTGCACAAGGCTTCGCGCCGACAGGTTGACCGAGATGCGCAGCGGGTAGCCTGCGTCTCGCCAGGTACGTGATGTCGCCAGCGCCTCGTCGAGGACGAACAGGGTGAGCGGCCGGATGAGGCCGGTGTGCTCTGCGATGGAGATGAACTCGTCCGGATAGACCATGCCGCGTGTCTGGTGACGCCAGCGCACCAGCGCCTCCATTCCGACGACGCTGCCGTCGCTGAGGTCGACCTGCGGCTGGTAGTGCACCTCCAGCTCGCGCTCCTGCACAGCGTGACGCAGGTCGCTGACCAGGGTCAGCCGCTCCGGGCTGTAGCCGTCGCGGTCGGCCGTGTACATCTCGACGTCGGTCTGATCCGTCTTGGCGGTGTACATGGCGACGTCGGCGCGCTGCACCAGCGTCCCTGCGTCGACGCCGTCCCGAGGCGCGATGGCGATGCCGATGCTGGCGCCGACGTCGACGGACATGTCCTCGACGATGAACGGCTGCTCGAGCAGCTCGACGATTCCCCTGGCGACCTGCAGCGCGGCCGTGTCGCCCTCGATGTCGGGCAGCAGGACGGCAAACTCGTCGCCACCGAAACGGGCGACGATGTCTCCGCGCCGCAGCGCAGCACGAAGGCGCACGCCAACCTGCTGGAGAAGCAGGTCCCCGTTGTGATGGCCGAGGGTGTCGTTGACCTCCTTGAACCTGTCGAGGTCGAGGAGCAGGACGGCCACCGACGCGCCGCTGCGCACCGCGCTCTGCAGATGAGTGGCGAACAGCGCACGGTTGGGTAGGCCGGTCAGTGTGTCGTGGAACGCCTGGTGCTCCAGCTCGGCCTGCAGCCGGCCGTTGTCCAGCGACACGCTGGCGGGGCCGGCGAACGCCTCGAGCAACTTGAGGTCTTCGCTGCCGAATGCACTGACCGCGTCTCTGCGGTTGGCGACGACGAGTCCACCCGCCGTGCCGCGCTCACCGGAGATGGAGACACCGATGCCATTGCGATAGCCGCGGAGGGCGAGCACGCCATGCGAGTCTGCGGCGTCGAGCAGAACGGCGCTGCGTGCCTCGGCAAGCGCCGCAGCAGGATCACCGACATCCGTCTGCTCGGTCGAGAGCGACGCATCGTCGGCCGGTCCCAGGGCGTAACGCCGCGCCCGCTCACCGTCCGAGGAGGGCAGCAGCACCAGCTCGGCGATCTCGGCGTTGAACATCTCCCGCGCCTGGGCCAGCAACGTGACCAGCGAGGCGTCGCCTCCAGGACTGCGATGCAGGGCACCGCTGGTGTCGTAGAGGCGCCGCACTCGAGCGTGCTTGTGGCGCTCACCGAGATAGCCCCGATAGGCGACGGCGAGAGCGACGACGGGGATGAGCAGCAACACCGCCGCCTGCGCGTCGCGTCCGATGACGTGGACGCCGGTCATGCCCAGGACAGCGTTGACCAGCGACGCGGGCAGCGCGAACCAGAGGATGCGAGCGGTGGCCCGAGCGAGCTGCGCCGAGGCCGCGACCCAGACGGTCAGCACCGTCTGCGAGAGAACCGAACCGGCAACAACTCCGGCAAGCGTCGCCAGCTGACCGGTGGTGGAGCTGAGCGGCGACGAACCGGCGAGTTGATGCTGCACCAGGACGGCGACGTCGGCCTCGATGACGAAGAGCACGACGTTGAAGAGCACCTTGAGGGGGCGCTGCCGGCGCCACACCGCGAGTGACACGCCGGTGCCGACGATGCCCCCGATGATGAGCGCCGACGGTGACGCGCTCAGCAGACCGACCACCAGGGCAACCTCACTGAGGGTGATGGTGTACGCCTGGCTGCGCAAGGTGATGTGGACCACCATGACCCCGCAGAGGAAGTAGGCGATCGCCAGGCCCCACCAGGGCATGACGGTCTCCTCCGGCAACGCCTGGCGGCTGCGCAGCAGGACGCACAGCGTGAGTCCCGCCGCAGAACACACCACCCCTGAAAGCAGGGTTGGCCGCAGCCACCGGCTCGTGTGCCGGTGGACTGCGGCCGAACCCCGCGATGCGTGGGTTGGATTCACCGAATGATCACTGCCAATAGCCACCGGACCACTGACCGCCCGACCACTGGCCACCGGACCACTGGCCACCGGACCACTGACCGCCCGACCACTGGCCACCCGACCACTGGCCGCCGGACCACTGGCCACCGGACCACTGACCGCCCGACCACTGGCCGCCCGACCACTGGCCGCCCGACCACTGGCCACCCGACCAGGTTGTCGCCCCGGTCCAGCTGATCCCGCACCAGCAGGAGCCGGCCCACGTGGCTCCATTCCAGGTACCGCCGTTCCATGCCGACGCCGACGACGACGCACCGGACCACTCAGCGCCGTTCCACGCCTGGCTCATGATGTCCTGTTCGCCGCTGATCACCGCGCCGCCGACCACGATGTGGTTGCCGGCGCGAGCCTGCTCGATGGAACCGGTGCCTGTGGCTGGAGTCCAGCGCTGCGTCGAGCCCCAGGGAACCCAGGCCCGAGCGGCCGAGCCGACATTGATCAGGCCCGAGCCTTCGGCGCTCCCGTCGAGGAGAGCCAACGGCGAGGCAGTCGACTTGAAGACAGCCTTGACCTGATCTGGAGTCAGACTGGGGTTGGCCTGGAGGAGGAGGGCTGCGGCACCGGACATCACCGCCGTCGCCTGCGAGGTGCCCGAGCCGCGGAAGAAGCGAGTATCGACCACCGCGCCAGGATGCGCCCGGTCGATGAACGAGCCAGGATCGCGCAGGCTCTCGATGGAGACGCCGGGAGCGAGCACGTCGACCGAGCGCGTCCAGCTCCTGCTGGAGAACGCTGCGACGGTGGTGCAACCGAGCAGGTTGGATGCGTTGAGGTCGGCGGCACCGACGGCCAGGACGTAGGGATCGACGGCAGGATCGGTCAGCGTGGTGCGCGACGAGCCTGTATTGCCGCCGGCGACCACGGTGACGATGCCGTGCCGCCAGGCGTTCTCAACCGCGAAGGCGATGGGATCGAGCTGATAGCTCTGCACGCTGTCGGTGCCGTACGCGAGGTTGAGCACCCGGATGTTCATCCCCGGGTCGTTGCGGTGCTGCACCACCCAGTCGATGGCGGCGAGGATCTGTGAGACGTCGACCGAGCCATCGTGCGCGCCCGTCTTGAGGACGACGAGGTGGGCGCCTGGCGCGACGCCCTTGAACGCACCGCTGACGCCGTCGTCGCCGGCGATGATCCCGGCGATGTGCGTGCCGTGGCCGAACGCGTCGAAGTACTGTCCGGTGGCGCCCTGGGACTCCAGCGACAGGTCAGGACCGTTGACGATCTTCCCCGCTGCGCCGAGGCCCTGGACGGGGACGACGCCCGAGTCGATGACCGCGACGCCGATACCAGAACCGGTGATGCCACGCGCGTAGAGCTGCGTTGCGCCGATCGCCTGCTCCACCTGGGTGAGCGTGGTCGGCGGCGTGGTGGCTCCGTCGTCCCATCCCGCCGAGGTCACCCCGAGGGTGTTGGTGACCGGGCAGAGCAGACCTCCGAGCAGTCCCGCCGACACCGGACGTGCGGTGGCCACACCAGTGGCTACCAGGCCTCCCGCGACCGCACCGGCAAGTGCGGCCCTGACCCGCCACCTCAGTGGACGGACACCCTGCGCGTCGCCTGCCATGTCGAGCCCCCAGTTGTCTTATTCGCGACCGCCAGGGGGCAGTCTTCGTACGACCGGCTATACGGACGGTTAAGCCCCGGTGACGCCGGCGTGACGCCACCGGGTTGTCACGGAAGCATCAGACCGGGCGTTTCTCCAGACGATACGAGGGGGCGTTTTCGGACCGGCACGGGATCGCGCAGTGAAGCCAGACGGGGCGCGACGACGTAGGTCATGACGGTCCACGCGACGGTCGCGGTGACCACGCCGGCGGCGACGTCGATGACGTAGTGGTCACCCAGGTAGACGACAGTCAGCCAGACGATCACCGCCCAGCCAAGCGCCGCCGCAGCCGCCCGGGCCGACACTTTGCGCAGGGCAAGGAAGCCGAGAAAGGGATACGCCGCGTGGAGCGACGGCAGGGCGGCGAAGCGGTTGGGGTTGAGCGCGGCGTAGTAGGGGCTGATGTAACCGGGCAGCGTGGTACCGATCACGTGGCGAAAGCCAGAGATGAACCCCTGATCCTGGGCGTACCAGGGCGGCCCCGTGGGGATGAGCAGGTAGATGACGAACAGCGAGAAGGACATCCCCACCAGCGTCGTGGTGAAGCGCAGGAACTGGCGCCGATCGCGCGTCCAGAGCACCAGGGCGATGGCCACGGGCAGGACGAAGTGAAGGAAG
>DASZGL010000109.1:0-4585 GCA_035938875.1 Candidatus Dormiibacterota bacterium | reverse complement strand
GAGGCGCGCCTGGCCGCGGCGGCATGGTGACCGACCCCGAGCGCACCCGCGCGGTGCGTTTCGACTACGACGATGATGCTCGGGCTCTGCTCGTCGAGTGGGGCGACGGCGCCGTGCAACGCATCCCATTTCCGATGCTGCGCAAGGCGTGTCCCTGTGCCGTCTGCCAGGGCGAGATGGGCCGTCCCGGTCGTTTCCAGCTCGACCCCGACCTCCACGAAGGCGAGGACGAGCTCGCCGACATCCACCTCGTCGGCAACTACGGACTGGGCGTGACCTGGGCAGACGGGCACAGCACAGGGATCTACACATTCGGTCAGCTACGTGCGCTCGGCGACGCATCGGGGGTGTGATGGCCGCACTCGAGGGATAGCTTCGGACCGGCACCCTTCGTGGCGCGCTGTCATACTCCGACGCGATGCTGCGACTGGGGAGTCGATTGACGAAACGGCTCGCCGTACTGCCGCTGCTTCTTGCCGCACTGCTGATCGCCGCATGCGGGAGCACTGGGTCGGGACCGACGTCCCCGGCCGCTCCGACGTCCACGCCGACGTCGACGACTCCGACTGGTCCGCCGAGCGCTCAGTTCACCCTGGTGGGGACCAACGGGCTCGGCGGTGTGCTCACGGTGGCAGACATCACTTGCTCGCAGCCGTCGCTCGACGGAGTCACCATCGTCGTCAACGGTACCAACCCTGCGGCCCCGGGGGTCTCCATCCGGGTCACCATCCAGGCAGGAACGGCCACGGTATTGGCAGATGCGGGGTCTGGCCTGCAATTCACGTCACGTGAGTTCAGCGGACCCGGTGTGACCGCGTTCGACGCGGCTCGTGGCGCCCAGGTCAATGCGACGCTCACCGAGGCATCGTCGTCGGGGCACGCGACCGGATCAATCGGTGCGGTGACGTCGGTCTCGGGAAGTGTCGCCTGCAACAACCAGCAACCGGGAACGTCCACCGTCACGCTGACCGGGAGCACCGCGAGCGGAACACTCAACGGCGGCATCGCCCAGGTGGAGGTGCGGTGCATGGCGAACGGTAGCGCCCTCACGCTCGGCGTCACGATGATCGGCACAACGCCGGTGTTCGTCGACATGTACGGGGGCTCGGGACAGATCAGCCTCATCCTGGTCCCCAAAGGAGCAACGCAGGGTCAGCACTTCACCGCCAACGGTGCGAATGTGACGACGCTCTCCGCAAATGGCGTGCACTTCAACGCCGACGTCGATGAGGACGCCGTCGCGGGAACCACCCCGCACAAAGTCCACATCAGCGGCGATGTCATGTGTGGGACCTCGCTCACCCCGTAGCCGTCCTTGGACGAGATCGACGCGCGTGCGCGTCGCGCGCAGATCCTATGATGAGCTGATGCCCGACCTCGCTTTTGCGGTCAACCCGGTCACCGAGGTTCCGGCCGCGCCCAGCGACCGAGCGCTCGATCACTTTCGCACGCTGCTGGAGTACGAGACCGACTGCTGGGATGTCCATGCGGCCACCACGAGGGCGGACGCAGGATTCGTCCTGCTCGACGTGCGCTCACCGGAGCTGTTCGCCGGCGGTCACGTACCTGGTGCGGTCAACCTGCCACACCGGCGCATCAATGAGCGCAACCTTGCCGGCTATCCGGCCGGCACGCTCTTCGTCGTCTACTGCGGGGGCCCCCACTGCAACGGCGCTGACCGGGCCGCGGCTCGCCTCGCGCAGCTGGGCCGGCCGGTGAAGAAGATGATCGGGGGCATCACCGGCTGGCTCGACGAAGGCTTCTCACTGGAGCCGGGCTGAGGCGCTAGCCCGCAGTCAGCGTCGATCCTCCTACACGGGGTCGACGCGAGTGCGTGTCGTCGTCGTCGAGAGGATCGCCCGAGCCAGCGAGGTCGCGGCGTCGGCAGCGGCCTCCTCCCCGACGGCACCGACGGTGAACCGGATCGCGTCACGGTGACCCCGACTCACGTAGAACGGCTCCCCGGGAGCAACCACGACGCCGTATGCGGCGGCGCGTTCCAGCACCGCAGCCTGGTCTGCGCCACGCGGCAGCGTGATCCACAGGTTGAGCCCGCTGCGCGCCGGCTGCAGCATCGCGCCGGTGGCGGCGAGCTCGGGTGTCTGCAGCGGCACGCTCGCCGCGCGGCGTCGCCGTTCGTAGACGTGGCATGCCTCGGCGAGGACGGCGTTGAGGCTGGCGTCCTTGAGCATCAGCGCCACGGCTCGCTGCGACAGCCGTGACGTCCATCCGTCCGCGGCGGACTTCTCCTCGAGGATGGCAGCGCGCAGCGATGGCGGAACCAGCGCCGCGGTGATGCGCAGATCCGGAGCAATCGCCTTGGAGAACGAGCGAATGTGCACGACGCGATCGCGAACGCGTTCATCGCTGGCCAGCGAGCACGGTCCGGCGTCGACGACACCAGCGGCGTGGTCGTCCTCCACGACGATCGCCTGAGGATGGCGCGCGAGGACGTCGGCGAGGTCGGCATGGCGCTGCGCGGTCCAGGACGCACCGGTTGGGTTCTGGGCGCGCGGAGTGAACACGACGAGGCGGGCACCGGCGGCGAGCGCCGAGTCCAGTGAATCAGGCTCCATGCCCTCGCTGTCCACATCCACCGCGATTGGTCGCCAGCCGTGGCGGTCGACTGAGTCGTGCGTCGTCGGATACCCAGGCTGCTCGACAGCGACGAGCGGTGCACGCTCGTCGAGCGACAGCACGCCCAGCAACAGGTCGATTAGTTGCAGCGACGAGGTGGCGACGACGACATCCTCGGCCCGCGCCGGCACTCCGTCAGCCCGCAGCCGGCCGGCGACCGCGTCGGCGAAGACGCCGACGGGTTCCGCGCCGGCGTACTGCAAATCGCGATGGGTCAGGCTGGCGAGGGCGTCGCCGTAGCAGCGACGCAGCAAAGCCAGCGGTAGGAGTGCGGCATCGGGATGACCCGCCGCGCAGTCGACGGCGTCGGGGTGCGCCGCCTCGATCCGGCTGACGGTGGACCGCAGCAGGGCACGGCGCCATGGCACCCGCACCGCCTCGCCGGGCTCACCCGCGCGACGCCGAGGTTCGTCGGCGGAGCCGCCGCCGGCGAGCGAGCCGTGGGACACGAAGGTCCCCCGCCCCACCTCGCCACGGGTCAGCCCCCGGCGGCCGAGAAGCTCGTACGCCGCCGCCACCGACGCGCCACTGACCCCAAGGTGTCTCGCCAGCGCCCGCACCGTCGGCAGGCGATCTCCCGGCTTCAGCCGTGATTCGCTCAGGGCGGCCTCGAGCGCGGCGGCGATCGCCTCGTGGCGCCGCTTCGTTCCGTCGGCGTCCTGGATCTCGAGTCGATCTACTGGATATTCCACGGCATATTGTGATAAGATCATTCTCGCAGACTTGTTCTGTAACAATAGCACGGCGAAGGGCGCCGTGCAAGGCGGCTCAAACAGGGAGGTGCGTTCGATGGGCGCGATGATCGTTCTGATCGGGCTGGCGATCTTGATCGCCGCGGCGGCGCTGTGGGGGCACGACAGCCGCGACGGGTTTGCGACCGACGGCTGGTCGGGTGAGGCCCACGTCAGCCAGCCACGGCCGACCACCTGGTGGTGAGCTCGGCGCCGAGAACGCGGCTGCGCCGCCATCCTGAGCGCGCGGTGGCGGCGCAGCCGGATCGCGACGCCATCCTCGCTGAGGGGCTTGTGGCTCACGTCGGCGTGGTCGTCGACGGGCGGCCACTGGTCATCCCCCTCCTCTACCACCACGAGGCCGGGATCGTGTACCTGCACGGGTCGCGCGCCTCGCGGATGATGCGGCACCTCGCGGCGACCGCCGACGTCTGCCTGACCGTGACCATCGTCGACGGGCTGGTGGCAAGCCGGTCAGCGTTCAACCATTCCGCCAACTACCGCAGCATCGTGGTCTTCGGCCGCAGCGCTGAGGTGCGCGACGAGCAGCGCAAGCGCGACGTCCTCGCCGCGATGACCGCCCGCTACTTCAACGGACGCTGCCTCGGTCGCGATTACGAGCCGGCGACCACCAAGGAGATGGCGATCACCACGCTCATCGCTGTCACCGTCGAGGAGCTGAGCGGCAAGCAGCGCAGTGGCGGACCGATGAGCGCAATCGATGCCCTCGACGACCACCCGATGTGGGCGGGCGTCGTCGATCTCAATGGCCGAGGGGGTGCCGTGCCGGCCAGCCCGATCAACTGACGCGGACTCAGCGGGAAGCCAGCACAAATAAGACACACCGTGTCGTGTTACCTCCCGCATCATATCGGGGTTCGGGGTCTGCAGCCGATGTCGATTGGCGGCGATGACGATCGTCGGTTTGGTGGGAAGGCGCCGGGGACGGCGCCGCGGCACCCCATCGGGCGGGACGGTCCCGACCGATGAGTCTCGCGTCCGGAACCCGTCAGAACGACGGACGCATCTTCAGCAGGAGCAGCAAATGGCAGAGGCGATGACGACCAGCAACCCCATCGTGATGTCGCAGCCGGATCCGCGCCGCTGGAAGGCACTGGGCGTGCTCGCGCTGGTGCAGTTCATGCTCGTCCTCGACATCACCGTCGTCAACGTCGCGCTGCCATCGATCAAGCACGACCTCGGCTTCAGCCAGTCGG
>DASZGL010000108.1:0-2888 GCA_035938875.1 Candidatus Dormiibacterota bacterium | reverse complement strand
ATGCAGCTGCTCCTGGCCGGTGATGTCTACAGCGGAGACGAGCGACACCTCGAGGAGCTGCGCAACGACATCGCCCGCGCGGGTCTGGGCGAGCGTGTCCGGCTGCCCGGGTTCTGCGCTGAGCCGCAGCTCGTGCTCGCTGCGGCTGATGTGCTCGTTGCCCCCTCGACGACCGCGTGGCCGGAGGGATATGGGCTTGCGGTGGTCGATGCGCTATGCGCGGGCGTGCCGGTCATCGCCTCGGCGCACGGGGGCCACCTGGAAATCGTCCGCGACGGTGTCGACGGCCTGCTCGTGCCGCCCGATGACGTCGACGCGCTGGCGGGCGCCATCCGGAGGATGCTCGACGACGCCGACCTGCGTCACGCGATGGCGCGGGCGGCGCTGCGCGACCGCACACGGTTCGCCATGGAGCGAGGGCACCAGGAGTTGTGGAGGATCTACGACGAGGTCATCGGTCGCAGCGACTGACGCGGTGTCGCCGCCACGTCGTGTTCCTCGAGGTTGCGCCGCGACAGCACGATGGCGAGCGCCGCGCTGCCCCAGATGACCTCCTCGGTGACCAGCTCAAAGGTTCCCAGGAAGAGCCCCGCGGTCGCAATGCCGAGCAACGCACCCAGTGCACCGGCGAGGACCGCCGCCGACTGCTGGTCACCTCGGCGGTGCGCGACGACCCACTCGCTGCGCAGGCGCATGAGCAACACGAAGATGAGAACCATGTAGAGGAGCAGTCCGGCGATCCCTCCCTCGAGTCCGCGAGCCAGGTAGTTGTTCTCCGAGGCGTGGGATATGTCGGTGAGGTTGAAGCGGAAGCGCACGGCGTCGCTGCTGCCGATGCCGTAACCGAGCGGTTGCTGGGCGATCAACGAGAGGTCGTCGAGCGGTGACCCGATGTGGCCGACGTTCTCACCGGTACGGGTCAGCGTCGAGTTGGCCCCCGTGGCCACGGAGAGCAGCACACCCATCGACACGATCAACACCATGCAGATGAGAACAACGCGTGTCAGGTGGTGGCGAATGGTCATGGCCACGACGGCGACGGTGGCGACGGCGAGGCCGATGTAGCCGGACCTGGTGAAAGTGACGACCATCGCCGCGCTCGACACGGCGATGACGGCAACGAGCGCCAATCGCCGCCAGCGCCGCGACGCTGCTGCCAGAGCGATGGTCAGGGGCACGACGCCGGCTAGGTAGAAGGCGAGCAGCAGCGGGCTGTCGAAGAACGACCCCGAGCGATAGCCCGTGCCGTTGTCACCCGTGTAGAAGGAGGAGTTGAACAGCGGCAGGGGTGCGCCGTACCAGGTGAGGAACCTCTCCCGTGGCCCACGTTCAATGATCGCCGTGATGCTGAGGATGGTCGCCGCAGCCACCATCGAGTAGATGCACGCCATGATCGTCGTCCGCGACGGGCGCAGCGCGACGATGGCGAGGAAGAGCAGCGGTCCCTCGACGAGACGGGCCAGACCGTACCCGGCGGGCACGCGGTTGGGCGACATCGACGCCAGCACGCACGACGCCAGCACGTAGCCGATGAGGTAGCGGTCCATCGCGGGGCGTGGCAGACCCAACCCGCGCTGGCGAATCGCCTCCACCAGAGCACGGAGCACGACCGCGGCGAGCAATGCATCCTTCCAGTTGGACAGCGGCCCAGTCGATATCCCGGCACGCCCGCCCAGGAAGGCGAAGAACGCCACGTTGAACGGCACGACAGCGAAGAGGACGACGAGCGCCCATCCCGGTCGCCAGACGACGGTGAGCAGGAGGGCTATTGCCGTGGCTGCCGTAAAGGCCGGCAACGGCGCGAAGGCGGCGAGCACCAGCAGGGTCACCCCGGCGACCAGCGAGCTTGCGGCGACGTTCCGGGCGACACGCGGCGCTCTGGTCCAGGAGGCTCGCAGCCTCCCGGTCATCATCGTGCCTGTCGCATACACCGGGCGTCGCGCTTACGCCGCCGGGCCAGCCAACGGCCGCCGGAGGAGATACGGGCTGTCAGAGCGCGACATCTCGCCACGGTAGAACTCGATCGTCGTTGGCAGCCCGTCCGCCAGCGCTGACGCCGGCTCCCAGCCGAGGAGATCACGCGCCTTGCTGTTGTCGCAGAACATGCGTGGAATATCTGTTGGCCGCGGTGGCAGCGCGCCGAAGCGGGGCGTGATAGTGCTGCCGCACAGCTCGATGATTCGCGCGGCGACGTCGCGCATGCTGTGCTCCTCGCCACAACCGAGGTTGATCACCTCGCCGTGTGCCGCGCGACCTGTAAGCGCAGCCCGCACCATGCCGTCGACGAGGTCGGACACCAGATTGAATTCGCGGGTCTGCATCCCGTCGGTCATGGCAATGTCGATCCCCGACAACGCGCTGACGATGACCTCGGGGACGATCCGGTCGGGACTCTGGCGCGGACCGTAGGCGTTGAACGGACGGAGCATGACCACCGGCCATCCGTAGGCGTCGAAGAACATCCTGCAGTAGCGCTCACCGGCGTACTTGCTCACCGCGTAAGGGCTGAGAGGCGACACCGGCATCGACTCGACGAAGGGAACGGGGCTGGCGCCGTAGATCTCGCTGGTCCCCGTGTAGACGAACGTCTCGTAGTCGACGCCCACAAGCGCCTGCAGCAGGTTGACCGTACCGGCGATGTTGGTCTGCAGCGACTCGTCGACGTGCTCGAACGACTTGCCCACATGCGTGTAGGCGCCGAGATGGAAGATGTATCGCGGTCGCACTCGGTCGACGATCAGTCGCAGTGCGGTGACATCGAGCAGGTTGCCCTCGACCACGGTGAGGCGGTCGTCGAGATGCGCAAGCCGCGGCGGCCGCACCCGGCTCACCTGCTTGCTCAGGGCGGCAACGCGGGCGCCCTCGGCCACAAGGCGATCGCACAGATG
>DASZGL010000107.1:0-5284 GCA_035938875.1 Candidatus Dormiibacterota bacterium | reverse complement strand
CGCCGGTGCCGTTGCACAGCGCCAGCCGTGGCGTGCCCGGCACCTGCCGCTCGCCGGCCTCGCCGCGCAGCTGCCGCGTCGCCTCGATGAGCAGGAACAGGCCGCGCATCCCCGGCTGGTTGCACGACAGCCCGCCACCGTCGGTATTGGTCGGCATGGCCCCGCCGACGCGCATCCGGCCGTCCATCACGAAGGCACCGCTCTCGCCGCGGCCGCAGAGCCCCAGCGCCTCGAGGCTGAGCAGCACGGTGATGGTGAAGGAGTCGTAGATCTCGAAGACGTCGATGTCGCTGATGCTCAAGCCGGCCTGACGCAGGGCCACCTCCGCACTGTGCCGCGCCACCAGGTCGGTGAAGTCGGGCCATTGCGACATGCTGACGTGGCTCTGCGCGCCGCCGGTTCCCAGCACGCGAACCGGCTTGTGTCGCAGCGACCGCGCCCGCTCTTCGGTTGTGAGCAGGAGCGCGCCTCCGCCGTCGGTGCGGATGCAGCAGTCAAGCTTGTGCAGCGGATCGGCGACCATGCGACTCTGCAGCACGTCGTCGACGGTGATGGGATCGCGAAACGTCGCCAGGGGATTGAGCGAGGCGTTGTACCGGGTGTCGACGGCGACCTGGGCGAGCTGCTCGGCGGTGGTGCCGAACTCGTGCATGTGGCGCATCGCTGCCATGGCGTACTTGCTGATCAGCGTCGGCCCGTGGATGTTCTCGAACTGTCCCGGCCCGCGTCCCCCCGGTGGCATGTCGCCCATCCGCGATCCGCGCTTGATGTCGGAGCGCGCCGTCGATCCGTAGGCGAGCAGCGCCACCTCGATCTGACCGGTCTCGATCGCCGCCACCGCGTGCTGGACGAACAGCTCCCAGGTGGAGCCTCCGACCTGCGTCGAGTCGATGTAGCGGGGGGTGATCCCCATGTACTCGCCGAGCTCGAGCGGGAACATGCCGCCGCCGCCGCAGCTGAACAGCCCGTCGACGTCGGAGCGCTGCAGTCCCGAGTCCTCCAGCGCACCGACCGCAGCGTCGACGTGAAGCTGAAACGCCGTCTTGTCGGGAACTGTCCCGAACTCCGACTCGGCGACACCGACGACGGCGACGCCGCGGCTCATGTCACGCCCCCGCGGGCTGCCGGAGCGGTGGTCATGACACCCTCCCCCGGGTATAGTCTCGGGCGTGGCCGTCCCCCGCGCGCGCACCGTCCAGACCGTCCGCTCGGTTCGCTCCGAGCCGCACCGTCTCTCGGAGCGCGGCTCGGCCGACATCCTCCATCGCCTGCGGCTGATCGCCGGCCAGGTCCAGGGCGTGCAGGCGATGGTCGAGGACGGTCGCGACTACCGCGAGGTGCTCATGCAGGTGAACGCCTGCCGCAACGCGCTGACCAGCGTGCGCCGCATGGTGTTCCGCGACGGGGTCGACAACCAACTGCGCGCCGCGACCAGCAACGACGACGTCCGCACCGTCGTCGACGAGCTGATCAGCCTGGTCAACGAGGGCTTCCGACTCTCCGAGAAGCACGGCGGGTAACACCCGACGGATTCGGCACCCCGCCACCGCGAATCCGTGCGGACTCCACAGCGCCGACTCCACGGCTGCGCTGCTCGTCATCAGACGGGCAGCCCTCCGGGGAAGACGCCGAAGATCTTGCGCACGCCCATGCCGATCTCCTCGGGCTTCCAGCGGTCACCCTTGCTCTGCGCCGGGCTCAGGCTCCACGGCCGGTAGTGGGCGAGGCTACCGCCCATCAACCGCAGCACCTGGCCGTTGACCCACATCGAGTCGTCGCTGGCGAACCAGCACACCAACGGCGCGACGTTGGCGGGGTCGAGAACGTCGAATCCTTCAGCCGGTGGCGGCGGGGCGCCTGCGGTCATGGTCATGCGGGTGCGCGCCGCGGGCACGACGCAGTTGACCGTCACTCCGTACTTCGCCATCTCCATGGCGACGATGGTGGTGAAGCCGGCGATCGCCGCCTTGGCGGCCCCGTACGACGACTGGCCGACGTTGCCCGCGAGGCCGGCTGACGACGAGGTGTTGATGATCCGTCCGTAGGTGGTTCCCGTCGGCGACGCCTTGGCCTGCTCGCGCCAGTGGACGCAGGCGTGATGGGTCATGCAGAAGGTGTGGCGCAGATGCACCTTGATCACCGCGTCCCAGTCCTCGACGGTGAGGTTGAAGACCATCTTGTCGCGGGTGATGCCGGCGTTGTTGACGACGATGTCGAGCTTGCCGAAGGTGTCGATCGCGGTCCGGATCGCGCCACCCGCGCCCTCGAATTCGGAGACGTCGTCGCCGTTGGCGACCGCCTCGCCACCGGCGGCCTTGATCTCGTCGACGACAACCTGAGCCACCGACGTGTCAGCGCCGGTGCCGTCACGAGCGCCGCCCAGGTCGTTGACCACAACCTTGGCGCCCTGCTCGGCGAGCATCAGCGCCTCGCTGCGGCCGATGCCGCGTCCCGCTCCGGTGACCACGGCCACCTTGCCATCGAGCATGCCCACGATTGATCGTCCTCCTGATCAGACGCGGTTATTTGCGCTGCCGTACATCACTCGTCGACGACCCGCTCCGGCTTGAACGCCGGCCGGGGTAGTGCGCCGCGGGGCAGCAGTTCGACCTTCACCCGCACACCGAGTGCGCTGCGCATTCCCTGTTCGATGCGCGTGGTCAACGCGGTGCCGTCGCCGGACTCCGCGGTGGCAGCTTCGAGACGCAGCCGAAGGCGCGAGCTGTCGCCGTCACGGACGATCTGGTACTCGATCGCCGGATCGAAAAGCTCCGGGTAGGCGTAGAGCTCGCCCCACACATCGAGGGGCAGCACGTCGCGCCCGTCGACCTTGGTGATGTCCTTGATCCGGCCGTCCCACCACATCCGCATCGACGTCTCGCCGCACGAGCAGAGGCTGTGGTCGACGCGGACCAGGTCCTCCATGTCGTAGCGCAATAGCCCGTTGTCCTTGGTGATCGTCGTCACCACCAGGTGGCCGCGCTCACCGTCGCTGACGTCGCGACCGGTGGCGGGGTCCACCGCTTGGACGATGGCGTGGTCGTCGCAGACGTGGGCGCCGTCGAAGTTCTGGCACGCGGTGGCCAGGTACGGCATGCATTCGATGCCCGCGCTTCCCGAGAGATGCTGGAACTTGGGATTCTCGTTAGGTGGCCTCAGGTTGATCGACGCGGGATCGATGCCGCGCTTGCGCGCCTCCTCGAACATCTTGGCGGCGACGTTGGGAAACAGCTGATAGATCTGCGGCTTCACCTTGACCCAGATGTCGAGGATCTTCTGGATCTGCTCGTCGGTGTCGGGCATGTTGGTGGCCACGGTGAGACAGCCCAGGCGTTCGAGGATCTGGGTGTTGAATCCGCCACCGCCGTAGATGCCCAGGGGATGACAGTGGGTGGCGACGACGCCGCCGCGCATCCCCATGCGCCACATCATCCGGCAGCCCGTCTCGACGTCGATCTCGATGTCGTTGGCCGTCCACAGCACCGTCGTGGGGACACCGGTGGTGCCACCCGACGTTCCCAGGCGGATCTGTTTGTCCGCCGGCGCTCCGCGGAAGTCGCCGAACGGGGGATGCTCGCGCTCGGCAGCGCGCAGCTCCTCCTTGGTGGTCAGCGGGACGCGGTGCAGGTCGTCGACAACGCGGATGTCACCGCGAGCGATGCCGGCGGACTCGAGCTTGCGGCGAAAAAAGGGAATCGGCTGGTCGAAGATGCGCTGCACGAACGCGGCGAGCAGCTGGTCCTGATGGGCGCGCAGCTCGTCGCGCGGCATCGCCTGCGCCTCTGGGTGATACAGGTTGCCGCTCGGGGCCATCGCCTCCCTCGTCTGCGCACCGGCACGCCGGTGGCTTCCTCCAACACTCGACTCGGCCGCGTCGGCGCCGGTGTATGAGCCGGCTGCGAGCCCGGCCCGGCGGCCGCGGGAAGTCTGGCACACTATACCCCCCGAGGGGTATGCCACCGCCTGGGCGCGGCCCGGGTGCGGGCGCGACGTTGGAGGATCGCCGCGGATGTCGGAGCAGACCATCCTCTGGGAGCTGGTCGACGGGGTCGCCCGGCTGACCATCAACCGCCCGGAGCGGCGCAACGCCATCGACGCGGCGTCGCGCGAGGTGCTCCTCGAGCGGCTGGCGGAGGCGCGAAGCAACCCCGCGGTGCGCGCGCTGCTGCTCACCGGCGCAGGGGGCTCCTTCTGCACCGGGGCTGACCTCAGCGCCGGCCCAGCACCGGCACCGGCAGCGCCTGCGCCGGCGCCGGCCACCCCCGACTCGTCACCGGACGGCCCGCCGCGCATCGACATCCGCGCCGCCGGTGAGGCTCTGCGCGGTGGAGCGCAGCGCCTGGTGCGCGCGTTGTGGGAGCTCGACAAACCCACCGTCGCCGCCGTCGACGGACCGGCAGCGGGACTGGGGGCGCACCTCGCCCTCGCCTGCGACCTGGTGATCATGGCCGAGGGCGCGCGGCTCATCGAGGTGTTCGCCCGCCGCGGCCTCGTCGTCGACGCGATGGGCGCCTACTTGCTGCCCCGGCTGGTGGGGCTCGGCCGGGCCAAGCAGATCGTCTTCTTCGCCGACGACATCCACGCCGAGCAGGCGCTCAGCTGGGGACTCGCCCAGCATGTCGTCGCCGCAGATCAGCTCGCCGATGAATCGATGGCCTGGGCGGCGCGACTAGCCAAGGGACCGACGCGTGCGCTGGGCATGTCGAAGCAGCTGCTCAACCGGTCCTTGGAGTCGTCGCTCGATCAGTCGCTGCACGACGAGGCCATGGCCGTTGCCGCCAACACGCAGTACGCCGATATGAAGGAGGGGATGATCTCCTTCCTGCAGCGCCGCCCGCCGGAGTTCGCGGGACGCTGACCGACGAGCTCGACGCCTTCAGCGAGCTGTGCCGCTCGCAGTCTGCGGTGCGGCGTTTTCGCGAAGATCCGGTCGCCGCTGACATCATCGAGCGCATCCTCGAAGCGGCGACGCGAGCGCCCAGCGCGCGCAACGCGCAACCCTGGCGATTCGTGGTGGTGCGCGAGGCCCAGCGCCGCCGCGCGCTGCGCGACGCTTTCCGAACGGCCTATGAGTCGGTGCGGCCTGCCGGTCCGGCGGGCGACGACGAGATGCACCGTTCAGTCGCCGAGCTTGCCGAGCACCTCGACATCGCCCCGGTGATCATCGCCGTGTGCCTCGACCCGGATGAGGCACGCAGCTCGGACGTCGCCGCGCGGTACGGTTCGATCTTTCCCGCGGTGCAGAACCTCTGCCTTGCGGCGCGCGCTGCCGGGCTCGGGACGG
>DASZGL010000106.1:0-1720 GCA_035938875.1 Candidatus Dormiibacterota bacterium | reverse complement strand
GTGCGCACGCAGCGGGCGGACATGGGACATCATCGCAGCGGGTCATTGGAGCGCCGAGCAGTGCGCAGGCGCGACTGAGCGCAGGGACGCCAGAGGCGTCACAAGCGTGCCCGCAAGGTGATGTCCCACGCCCGCCCGCGTCCATGCCAGCGGACGGTCAGTCGGCGGTGGCGATCACCACTGAGCGGAGCACCTCACCGCGGGTCATGCGCGCGAAGGCGGCTTCGACGTCGGCGAGGCTGATGCGTTCGGAGACGAACCGGTCGAGGTCGAGGACGCCGCGCAGGTAGAGGTCGATGAGCATCGGGAAGTCGCGCGAGGGCAGTGCGTCCCCGTACCACGACGACTTCACCGCGCCGCCGCGGCCGAAGATCTCGATCATCGGCAGCTCCAGTTTCATCGCCGGGTCGGGAACGCCGACGAGGACCACGACACCGGCATGGTCACGGCTGTAGAAGGCCTGAGTGAAGCTCTCGGGGCGTCCCACCGCTTCGATGGCGACGTCGACACCGAAACCGCCGCACAGCCGCCGGATCTCCTCGACGGGATCGGTCGACGATGAGTCGATGACGTCGGTGGCGCCGAATTCAGCCGCCCAGCGCAATTTGCGCGGGTCGATGTCGACGGCGATGATGCGGCGCGCTCCGGCGATCTTCGCCCCGGCGATGGCCGCGTTGCCGACGCCGCCGCAGCCGAAGACGGCGACCGTGTCACCGCGGCCGACCCGGCCGGTGTTGACGGCCGCCCCGAAGCCGGCCATGACCCCGCAGCCGACCAGCCCCGCGGCCGCGGGCGCCGCCGCCCTATCGACCTTGACCGCCTGCCCGCTGTGCACCAGGGTCAGCTCACTGAAGGCGCCGATGCCGAGGGCCGCGGTGAGCTCGGTGCCGTCGCGCAGGCGCATCCGCTGGGTCGCGTTGCGGCTGTCGAAGCAGTACCACGGACGCCCGCGGCGGCAGGAGCGGCAGGCGCCGCAGGGAGCACGCCAGGCGATGATCACGAAGTCGCCCGGCGCCACGTCGCTGACACCGTCACCGACCGCCTCGACGATCCCCGCCGCCTCGTGTCCCAACAGGTAGGGGAAGCTGTCGCCGACCACTCCCTCGCGGTAGTGCAGGTCGGTGTGACACACACCGCAGGCCTGCGGCCGCACCAGCACCTCGCCGGGACCCGGATCGGGAACCTGGACGGTCTCGACGCTGACGGCGGCTCCCCGAGCCCGGGCCACCACCCCACGGACCTCGTGCATCCCACTCCTCCAGGTCGACGCCGATGCGCTGCCCTATCGTCGCGCACCCGGGTGACGCCTGACGTTTACGAGCCTCGGCGGAAGAACACCCTGCGCACTGCAGCGGGCGGACATGGGACGTCATCGCAGCGGGTCATTGGAGCGCCGAGCAGTGCGCAGGCGCGACTGAGCGCAGGGACGCCAGAGGCGTCACAAGCGTGCCCGCAAGGTGATGTCCCGTGGCCGCCCGCGTCCTTGCCAGCGGATGGTCAGCCGGCGGTGGCAGACTTGTGCAGCCACGGGGTCCGGAGTGCGCAAGCTCGACACCATCTCTGTCGTGATCGCCGCCCCTCAGCGTTTCGTGTACGGGGGGCTGAGCGGTTTCGGGCGCCATTCTCCGGTGTGGGAGCCGGGAGGCGAACCCGAAGTGGTGGAGAACTGTGGCTCGGTGCTCACCGTCGCCTTCCGCACCAGCATCATGGGCCGGAGGCG
>DASZGL010000105.1:0-24563 GCA_035938875.1 Candidatus Dormiibacterota bacterium | reverse complement strand
CAGCAGCGCGGCGACCAGGCAGAACTCGAAGAACGTGAGCTCGATCATTCGGTCGCCGACTGCCGCCTGGCGCCGCTCGGTGTCGAGGCAGAGCGCTCCCAGCCGAAGCAGGCGCGTGGGCGACGGCTCGACCTCGGCGCGACGCAGCAGTGCGGCGACGCGGGCGACCAGCTCGCCCGGGCTGAAGGGCTTGACGAGGTAATCGTCGGCACCGAGGCGCAGGCCACGGATGCGATCTGCCTCCTCGACCCGAGCGCTGAGGATCAGCAGAGGGATCGTCGAACCACGCTCCCTCAGCGCCTCGGTGATGTCGAAGCCATCGCGCTCAGGGAGCATCACATCGAGGATGAGGCAGCGGGGCTCGAGCTGCCGGACGAGGTCAAGAACGCGGCCGCCACTCGCACATACAACGGTGGGGTATCCCTCCCGCTCCAGGTAGGCACGCACCACGTCCGCGGTGATTGGGTCGTCCTCGACCACCAGGATCGGGGCTTGAGCCGCGGCCATTGGTCAAGTGTGCCCTCCCTGTGCGAAGCCGAGGTGAAGGAGAAATCGCACGCCTTCACCTCCCCGCAATATCCGTCGCCCACGATCGGCGTCTGATGGCGCACCAGGTGAGGACGGACGCCCGATGAAAGCGGCGATGAAGGATGCCCCTCGAGCGAATCGCGCGCTGGCTGCTGCGGTCGCCGTCCTCGGCATCGTCGTGATCGAAATACTGGGCCTCCGTGTCATCGGCGGCACGCTCGCGTCGACCGTCGCAGGACAAGTCGGGCGGGGATTCTTCCTCGCCATCGGCTTCAGTGTCGTCTGGTTCGCTTGCGGAGGCGCGGTGCTCGGCCGCCTCATGCATGACCGTCCTGCTCTGCGAAGGGTGAGTCGCGCCACATGGCTGGGCACCGCCGTCATCGCGGCTGCCTTCTTCGCCTGGACGTCGTTTCGCGAAACGACGGTGCATGAGAACGTTGCCACCGGTGTACCGGCTAGCGCCGTCCTCACCACCCAGCCGACTTCGTCAGCGGGCGGATCTCCAGGAGCGCAGCCGGTCGACGTCCAGCTTGTGTCCGGCAGTTTTCGACCACTCGACGAGAACGCGTCGGGAAACGCCGCCATCGTCCAGTTGGCCAAAGGTGGTCGCGTGCTCACGCTGACGAACTTCTCGTCCAGCAACGGGCCGGACGTTCGCGTCTACCTGGTCGCGGGACGCGTGCAGCGCGGCGCCGACGTCCATGACAAGGTGGACCTCGGAGGGCTGAAGGGCAACCGGGGCGACCAGCAGTACAGCATCCCCGATTACGTCGACGTCGGCCATTACGCGACGGCGGTCATCTACTGCCGGAGCTTTCAGGTCGCCTTCGGGGCCGCGGAGCTCGGCCCCTCCTAATCGTCTTGGGGGCGCTGGCGGGCGAGAGAGCCAGCCAGCTGGGGCCCGCATGATTCGGGACCGTTCTGCCGTCTTGTACAGCAGGCCATGGGACTGTTGACGCGGCGTGATTTCATCACCCGAACAGCATCGACGCTCGCGCTGGCCCCGGTCGCGGGCCCGCTGACCAACCTCAACCGCCTGCTCGACGCGCCCCGCGCGAACTCGCTGTCGAGCGGCCTCAACGCCCCCATCGACCACATCGTGATCCTCTGCCAGGAGAATCGCTCGCTCGATCACTACCTCGGCTTCCTGCCCGGCCTCCAATCGCCGCGCCCGCTGACGAGCAACCAGATCCCTGACGCCCAGGGCAACACGTACAACCCCTACCACGACCCGACCCAGTGCGACTTCGACCCCAACCACGAATGGGACGGGTCGCACCAGAAGTGGGACGCGGGCAAGATGGACGGTTTCGTCAAGGTCGATGGCGGCTCGTGGGCGATGGGCTACCTCGATGCGGCTGACCACCCGTACCACGGCGACCTCGCCCAGGCCTTCGCCATCTGCGACAACCACTTCTGCTCGCTGATCGGCCCGACCACCCCCAACCGTCTCGTCCTCTGGACCGGGTCGAGCGGCGGCTGGCGCGAGAACCCAGATCCGGCGAAGCCGAGCACGCTCCAGGTGATGAACTGGCCGACGGTCGCCGAGGCACTGACAGCGGCGGGTGTGACCTGGGCCTGCTACGCGGTCGCCGACGGCAATGCGCCGAGCCCCGTCGGCGCCTTCAATCCGTACGTGTTCTTCCCCAACACCCTGTCGAATCCCAACACGTGGCTCGACATCAGCGCGTTCCTGGCGCAGGCGGCGACGGGCACGCTGCCCCAGGTGTCGTGGATCATCACCGAGGCGGCGGTGTGCGAGCATCCGCCGGCGCCGCCCGAGATGGGACAGGCGCTGGTTGCGCGCATCGTGCAGGCGCTCATGAGCAACAGCTCTGCCTGGACGAAGACGGCGTTCTTCCTCACCTATGACGAGGGCGGCGGCTTCTTCGACCATGTGGCGCCGCCGATCCTCGAGTACGACACCCCTGCCGACCACCCCTGGGTGACCTCGTCGATGATGACCAAGTTCGTCAACGACGGCCAGCCGATCGGTCCCGCATTCCGCGTGCCGCTCATCGCGGTCTCACCGTGGATTCCGCAGGGCAAGGTCTTTCACGAGCCCGCCGACCACACGTCATTGATCCGGTTTCTCGAGTGGCGCTTCGGGCTCCCGCCGGTCGTGACCATCGCCGCGGGTCGCCGCACGGGCCTCTCGGACCTCAGCTCCGGTCTGTTCGACTTCACCGCGACTCCGGACACCTCGTCGCGCGGCCTGCCGTCCACCGTCGACATCAGCAACGCGCTCACGACCTGCGTCCAGACCATCCCGCAGTGGCTACCGCCGCTCATCGGACCGGTCGTGCAGCCGTATCCGCAGCCGCCGTCGAGCGTGCCCGAGCCCGCCGCCGTGGCACTCGCGGCTGGTGTCGCTGCTGTCGGTGCAGGAGCACTGGCTCGAGCGAAGTCGCGAAGTCGACATGCTGCGGAGGCGAACACCGACGTCGTCACCTGACCTCCGGGGTTACAGGCGCGATGCCACAGTCTGTGCAGTGCTCAGCAGCGCGCTCTCGTTGGTCGGCGTCAGATACACCTGGTAGCAACGACTGCCCTTCCGCGCGACGATGTGTTGCTGGTCGGTCGCCTCCAGGGCCGCATCGCCGACGTTATTGACAGGGGCTGGTTTACTGCCGCCGCCGGCCAGCTGGCAGACACCGGGAATGCTCTGGTCCTGCGCGGCGAAAGCCTGAGCATTGACACTGGTTGCCCCGACCTGGACTGCGAGCCGCTTGAAAACAGAGCCATTGAGGTCGTAGACGCAGTCAGTGGTGGTTGTGTTGACGGCCGGTGATCCACCCAAGATCGAGGTGGCCTCCGCCTTTGTGATCAGCGTGCAGGGGTCGATCGCAGCCAGCGATGAAGCGCTGGATGACGATGCGCTCCCGGGTGTCGTCGATGCGTTCGCTCCGTTCGATGTGGACGACGACACCGAGGGCGGCGTTGAAGAGGTTGATGATCCGCAACCCGCCGCGAGGAGGCAGACCAGGGAGGTCAGAGTCACCGTATATGTCCGCGTCATGGAACCCCTCAGGTGCTGGCGCTCGAGCAGTATCCGATCGCGACAGCGCCGGTCGCAACCCGTGGCCTGGTCTGATGACCAGTATTCACTGCTCCCGTCTAGCGGTATGGGATCAGCGATGTTGCCTGAACAGGCGACGTCGCCCAGCGAGCGCCGCGAGCATTGCGGTAACCAGCAGCCCGGTTGCGGCCGGCCCCACCAGCAGCGACGTTCCGAACTCGGGAACCACCAGCGTGGGCGAATGCGACGGCGCCGCCGGGCAATCACCGCTCTGCGGGAACGGCTGCGGATTGGGCGCCTGACCGGTCTGAGGGTCGGGGTAATGGAGGCATTCGAAGTTATTGGCGTTGACGACCGTTGTCTCGAGCCACGCCGGATTGGTGCTGGCGAGCGTCCCCGTCGAGAGGAAGACGCCGAGCTGTTGCTCGCCTGATGTGCGCCCTGCCAGCGCCGGGTTGGCCAGCCAGCCGTGTGGATCCGACGCATACGTCGGCGTCTTGTCGTTGCGGTAGTAGACGACGCGGTCGAAGAGATCGCCGGCACGGTACAGCGTCCCGGCTGTCGGGTTCGGCACCGTCTGATCGCCGTACGCGCTCTGGAAGACCACGTTCTTCGGGTTGCTCGCCCAGGCGGAATCGGGGCGCAGGCGTATGCGCGGCGCAAAGGTCTCCGGGCTGCCGCTGCGCTCGTACCAGTTGCTGGAGCCGAAGAGCTCCTGCAGTTGCGCCGCGCCGGCGTGCTGGATGACCTCCGGTGGCTCGTTGCGCAGCGGCAGGTCCTCGGTGAAGCCGTTGAGGCCGGGGCCGCCGTTCAGCAGACTCGGGCGCGCCACCTTGAGGGTGTCGGCGAGGTTGCCGCGGAAACCCGAGAGCCGCGCGATATCGACGATGGGGCCGCCCGGCACGTTGAGCAGCCCCTGGTGGATGACGGGGTCCGTGCCCATGAGCATCGTGCCGTAGATGCCGCCGAAGCTCAGGCCGTAGTACATGACCGGTTTGCCGCTGAAGACGTTGGTGCCAACGCCGGGAATGTCCATTCCCGCCTGGATCGACCTGGCCAACGCCATGTTGTCGACGACGGTCTGGATCAGCCCCGATTCAAGGCCGTCGAGTGGCTTGCGCGACGGGAGGTCGACGCCGGCCGACTGATGGTGCGCGGTCGGCCCGACGCCGTCGTTGAGGCCGTCGCCGATGACTCCGTCACCATTGAGGTCGCGGCCGCGGCCGTAGCTGCTGAAGGTGGTCTTGGTGCCGTCCGTCGTCGTCACGGTGATCGTGCTGGCGGCACCGAAGCCATGTCCGGCCGGGTCGGTGGCCAGCGTGGCGATGCCCAACGATGCGTTGTAGTCGGCCGTGACGAAGATGTCGAACTTGCTCCGCGTGAAGCCGGGACCGTAAATCGCGGCCGGCCACGGCGCCGGAAAGTGTGTCGGGTCCGGGGTCACGACGATGACACCGAGCCGGTCCACGCCCTGCGGTGCCGGTGTCTGCTTGGTCGGCACGGGTGGGATCTCGCCATCGGTCTTGCCGTCGCCGACGCCGTAGGGGTTGTCCTGGTGTCCCGTGGCCGACGCGAATTGGTACCGCGGCGACAAGAAGCTCCCGAAGGCGAAGTCACCAGCGAATCCGGGAGGGATGAGATTGGGAACAACGTTCGGCGTGAGGTACTGCGGACTGGCTGGATCGACGTTGGCGTTGTCCGTCCGCACGATCCCGGCGTCGCCGGGCAGGGATCCTGACACCGAGGGTTTTACCAGCGCTGCCGGGAACACATCGGGCGTGTTGTTCTGCACGAATGTCGCCTTGCGACTGGCGGTGTCGGTGGCGGCGTTGGGGAAACCGGCGAGAGCGTAGGCGTTGTTCGGATCCGATAGTGGCAGGTCCATCGCCTTGCGAATGTTCGTGAGCTCGGCACTGGCAGTACGGGTGGTGAAGCGAGCGTCGCAGCCACCACCACACGCTGTGATCGGGCTACCCCCGGTGTCTCTGATCCCCGACGTCACCCGGACGTGGTACGCGGTGTCCTCCTGAAGGAACTTGTCCGCGATGCCGGCGAGAGTGTTCGATACGGGGTCGAAGGTCAGCTGTCGAAGGCCGCTCACGAATGTGCCGCCGTCGTCGGTGATGTAGAAATCGCTGTCGCCGATCGAGGCGAGGTCAATGGCCCCGGTGAGGGGAACCGTCACCCGCGGTTGTAGGTCGAAACCGTCGAGCTTGTTCAGCATGGCGAACGCGTCGCAGACGGAATAGTTGGTGGAGTCACACGACGGGTAGTCGACGCCAGCGCCGCGGAAGTTGACCCGGAGCCCCGTCACCTGGGCGGCGTCGGCGATGGTGAAGAAGTTGTCGGGGAAGATGCGGGCGCCATAGTGGTCGCCCTGCACAACCGAGACGGTCGGCGCCGCGCGCACCGGCGACGCGACCCCAGAGGCGACGACAGACGCGGCCCCGGCCGCGAAGGCGACCAGCCTGTAGTTCACGATAACGACTAAACGGAAGTCCCCGGCGTCTCTTGCGCGCCGTGAGCCGGTGGACCCGTGCACGAAGCTGGCGCAATCCGACGCGAGAAACACAATCGACTCGGCTATCTGCGGCGGATCCTCGGCGCGACCGAGCGGGATTGGATGGTCGACCGCCGCACGCTGACGCGGGCGGAGATAGACCTCGATCTCAGCTCTGTGTGACGATCTCACTCAGCACGTCGAGCGCCTCGTGAGCCGCTGAAAATCCCGCATAGGCGGCTGTCTGCAGCAGCGCCTCACGCAGCTCGTCCACGCTCCACCCGAGGTTCAGCGCGCCGCGCAAGTGCGTCTTGAGCTCGTCGTTGTGTCCCGTGGCGGCGAGCACCGACACCACCACCAGGCTGCGATATTTCAGCTCCAGACCGGGCCGATTCCACACTCCACCCCAGACGTGCTCGATGGCGGTCTCGAAGAACGGCGCCAGAAAGGGATCGCCTTGAGCTGTCGGCTGACCGTTGGCTCCTCCAAACACCCGCTGACGGATCGCTGCACCGCTCGGCCTGGCGTCCTGGTTGATCATGGCCGTCCTCCTGGTCCCCGTTCTGTTCGGCGCACTCAACTCGAACAAAGTGGAGTGTTCACTCCAATATTAGGGAATCGTTTTTGGAGTGTCAACTCCAAAATGATGGTAGTCTGAACTCAATGAAGGAGGCCGTTAAGGATCGCGCCAGGCCGCTCACTCCCAAGGGCATGGCCACCCGGGGCCGCATCGTGGACGCAGCGGCCGAACTGATGTTCGAGCGTGGCGTGAGCGGCACCAGCGTCGAAGACGTCCAGGCCAAGGCCGGCGTCAGCGCCTCGCAGCTGTACCACTACTTCGGCGACAAGCGGGCGCTGGTCCGGGCCGTGATCCGCCGCCAAACCGATGTAGTGCTCGAGAGGCAGCAGCCTTTGCTGAGCCATCTCGACAGCTTTGAGGCGCTCCACGCGTGGCGCGACGTCCAGGTTGAAGTCCAGCGGCAACGTGCCTGCGCGGGCGGCTGCCCGCTCGGAACGCTCGCTGCCGAGCTAGCCGACGAGGACCCCGAAGCGCGCGCCGATCTCGCCGCTGGATTCGATCGGTGGGAGGAACCCATCCGCGCGGGCCTCCGCGCCATGCGCGACCGTGGCGCACTCAGCCTCGAGGCGGACCCCGACCAGCTCGCTCTCGCCCTGCTCGCGGCGGTCCAGGGCGGGCTCGTCCTCACACAAACCCGCAGGAATCCCAGGGCGCTCGCGGTCGCCTTGGACACCGTCCTGGCCTATGTCCACACCTTCGCCGCCTGACGCAAACCCTCTCGCCGGGGCTCGACATACCCTTTGGGCCGATAACGATGACGCAGCCCACGATCACGCCCCGTCTGGCAGCGATGTGGATCAGTTGAAGCCCGGCCGTCGAACGCTAGCGGTGGTGGCCGTCGTTCTCGTATCTGTGGCGATGGCGTCAGATTTCCTGATCGCCGGATTCTGGACGGCGCATCCCATGTTTACCGCCATGTTGTCGGCCTTGCTGGTCGTTCTGCTGTCCGTGGCTGTAATCGAGGTGGTTCTCGCCGGTCGTGCTGAACGCCGATGGAGGTTGCTGGCGCAATCCGCGCGGCTTGCCAGCCCAGCCGGCCGCATCATGGACGCGGCTCTTGCGCGCCCCACCGCAGCGGTTCAGCTGTGAGATCGCCGGGCGGGGTGTTGCGCGGCAATCCAGATGCGCGAACGTCACGCATGCGGCACGCGCGCGGTGGCCCACCCGAGCTCCGATCTGATCCGCACGCCAACGCCGTCCGCGGACTGATTCCGAAGCGCCGCCTTCAACTCGGTCACGAAGCGGGACTCGCCAACCGCTTGGAGAGCCGGCCACGACGGGCCCGCAGCAGCCAGCGCACGCGCCGCGATGTCAAGGTCGGGGAACTCGTTCACGACCTCCACGACACCCCGCTCCAGGAATTCGAGCCCGGCCTCTTTCATCATCGATTCGACGACCCCCGGCCTTCCTGTTTCCCCCTGGTTGAGGGTGGCACTCCCGTGATCCGGCGGGGACAGCTCGACCACCTTCATGAAATAGGGGAGCAGTCCGAGGCGTTTTGGCGCACCCCAGAATGTCATTCCCACCATTCCCCCGGGGCGCACGACGCGGCGTGCCTCGCGCAGCGCGGCTTCGAGTCCCTTCCAGATCCCGTTGAAGCTCGTCGCCACGTCGAAGTTTTCGGCCGGGTACGGCAGCGAGAACATATCGCCGACTCGGAAATCCCCGACTGGGGTTCGAGCGCGAGCAATGGCAATGAGTGGCTCGGAGGCATCGACGCCCGCCACGACCGCGCCTCGCTCAGCGGCGAGCGCCGCGGCGTATCCTGACCCACACGCGATGTCGACGAGCCGCGACCCCTCTGCGACGCCCAGGCGATCGAAGAGCGTCTGGTTCGCAGGTCGAGCGTAGGGTTCGAACAGATATGCCCAGTCCGCGGCGCGTTCCCCCCATGCGTGGCCGGCTTGCTTCCAGTCCACTGGACGCCCTCCTTGACATCGACGCTGTCGGCCCGACGATGGGCGGATTCCGCCATCCGCCGACTTGAGCGTGAGCGGACTGTACGCCGTCTCACCGACCGGCTGAAAACCGTTGTCGTACAACGAGAAGTCCTCACCGAGCCGGCGATCGCGTAGCCTGAGAAGGCACCCACCCGAGGCGTCACGGCGGTGCGGGCAGCCACACCATTGCCGCTCTTCTCAGGATCATCCGACATCGGCCTTGCATCAGTACGGCGTTTGTTCCCGCTTGATCTCGGCCTGCGACGATGTCCGTCACAGAGACCGATCATCGGCTGTACGGCGGAGCTGGAGCGCCAGGCTGGGGACGACGAAGGACGCGAGGAAGATCGGCAGGAAACTCTTTCCCGTGCATCGGAAGGCGACGGTTTGGCTCTCGGCGACGTCGAACGTCTGAGTTCGGCTGGAGTTTCGGCCATTGCGAACCTGCAGGGTGTGACGTCCAGGTTCGATTGGTATCTCGGTCGTGTCGTTCATTTCGACCGATCCGGCACGCTGACCGTCAACCACGATGTCGTACGTGCCACGTCGGACCTCGACTCCGATTGCTTTATGCGTCAGCCTCAGCGTTGCGGCCATTGTTGATCTCCTCTTGTTTCTGGACGGTGTCCCCGTGTGTGCTCGGCGGCGCCACGTGCCATCTTCGATCTCCCCAAGCTGTCGGTTTGAGACGCGCGCCGGCCTAATCGAGTGTGTCGTCCGGCATTAGGGCAGGATGGGCTTGGCAAATCTGAGTGACATGCGCACATTGTTCTTGAGCATGCCTCCATCAGGTTGATCACCGCTCCGCCGCAGCATCCCGATCGCGCCACGTTCCACCACTGATTACACTGCAGTCGCATGGGAAGCGTCATCACGGAGATCAGCATCGACTGCGCGGACCCCGAACGTGTCGCGCAGTTCTGGGCAGATGTTCTCGGGTGGCGACTGCAGCGGAAGGACGACTTCGTCTGGATGTCGGAGTCGGGGAATCCGACAGACGGCGGCCTGATCCTCGTGTTCGCGAAAGTGCCCGAGCCGAAGATGGTCAAGAACCGCGTGCACATCGACATCAGCCCGTCCGGCTCCGATCAGGCGGAGGAGACCGAACGGCTCATCGCCCTTGGCGCCCGGCGCGTCGACATCGGCCAGGGTGACGTCCCGTGGGTGGTGCTCGCCGACCCCGAGGGCAACGAGTTCTGTCTTCTGGCGCGGCGTCGCGACTGACGCTTCGACATACAGCCACGCGGGGTTGATCAGGCCATGGTGAAACCTGGCGCGATGGTGCTGCTGCGGCAGCGGAGCGGAGCGTCAGCTGGGGCGGCGAAGTTGGCGCACGTCGAGCTCGGGGTGTGAGGTCCACGGGACAACTCGCACCTTGGCGTCGACGACGACGGCACCGTGCTCCGAGACGATCGCCGGATTGAGATCCATCTCGGCGAGCTGAGGGACGTCCTCGGCGAGGCGCGCAACCCTCAGCAGCAGGTCCTCGAGTGCGTTGACATCGACTGCAGGTGCGCCGCGGTGTCCGAAGAGCAACGGTGCACCCCGGATCGAGAGGATGAGCTCATGGGCATCGAGATCGGTCAACGGCAGGATGCGAAAAGCACGGTCGTTGAACACCTCGGCCGCGGTGCCGCCGCTGCCGAACATCAACAGCGGCCCGAAGAGCGGATCATGCACCACACCGACAATGGTCTCGACGCCCGGCGCAGCCATCCGCTGCACGCTGGCCCCACCCATGGCGTCGCCAAGGCGCTGGTGCATGCCCGTGTAGGCACGGCTAACCGCGGCTTGGGTCGCGAGGTTGATCACCACACCACCAACATCGGTCTTGTGCACGAGAGTCGCTGCGGCCGCCTTGAGCGCCACCGGGAACCCGAGCCGTTTGGCCGCCTTGGCGGCCGCGTCGGCGGAGTCCGCGTGGAGCGCAGCTGCCAGAGGGATTCCGTAGCTCGTCAGCAGCGTCGCGGCGTCACCAGGGCTCAACCAGCCGCCGCCCGCATTCCTCTGCAACGCGTCGTGCACCACCGCTTGAGCGGCCGCGGAGTCGATACCAGCGAGCATCATGTGGCTCCCTTCCGGGCGCTCTCGCCATCTCGCATACATGGTCACCGAAGCCAGCGTGGGTGCGGCGTGTTCGGGGAAAGCGAAGAAGGGGATCCTCTCGGCCTCGTCGGAGAGGGGCGCCGGAGCGCGATCCAGTCCCAGGAACGTAGCCATCACAGGTTTGCCGGGAACGGCATCGGAGGCCGCGCGGATCGCCCTGGCGATGTCGTCAGTCGGCGTCGTCGGCACCGTAGCGAACATGACGATGACAGAGTCGACGTCGTCGCAGCGCAGCAGAATCTCGATCACTCGCTGAAACGCTTCCGGGCTCGCACCGGCTCCGAGGTCGACGGGGTTGTTGGCGCTAGCCGTCGTGGGAAACGCCGCGCGAATCGCGGCCTGCGTCGTCTCGTCGAGCGCAACGACGTCGAGCCCGGCGGCCTCGAGCGCATCGACAGCGAGGATTCCCGCGCCGCCGCCGTTGCCCATCACCGCGACACGATCGCCGGCGGGCAGCGGCTGATGTGCCAGTAGCCCGGCCACATCGAAGAGTTGCTCCAGGCTGTCGACCCTGATCACACCGGCCTGGAGAAAGAGGGCATCGACGGCGGTGTCCGGCGTTGCCATGGCGGCGGTGTGAGAGCCGGCCGCGCGAGCTCCTGACGCGCTGCGACCGGACTTCACAGCGACGATGGGCTTCGTCCGCGACACGCGGCGTGCAATCCGGCTGAACAGTCGCGGGTTGCCGAATGACTCGAGGTAGAGAAGGATGACATCGGTCCGCGGGTCTCCCTCCCAGTAGCGCAGCAGGTCGTTGCCACTGACATCGGCCTTGTTGCCCATGCTGACGAAACTGGACAGACCCAATCCCAGCGCTCGAGCACGTTCCAGCATGGCGATGCCCAGGGCTCCGGACTGCGATGCAAACCCCACCCGGCCGGGCACCGGGACGCCTGCGGCGAAGGTTGCGTCCATGCGGATGTCCGGGTCGGTGTTGATGATGCCCATACAGTTGGGACCGATCAGTCGCATCCCACCGCGACGCACATGCTCGACGAGCTCCCGCTGTTGCTGAGCGCCGTCGACACCCATCTCGGCGAAGCCCGAGCTGACCACCACCAGGCCCTTGACACCCCTCGCCGCACAGGCGTCGGCAGTGTCGATGACCGCGGCCGCGGGTACGGCGATGATGGCGAGGTCGATCTCACCGGGAACGTCGGTGATGCTCGTGTGCGTGGGCACGCCGCCAATCTGCATACCGTGCGGATTGATGGCGGACAAAGCCCCTGTGAAACCGTGACGCTGCAGGTTGTCGACGATGATGTGGCCGATGTTCTGTGGGCTGCGTCCGGCGCCAATAACAACGATGGACCTCGGCCGCAAGAGTCGGTGGATGGAGAGGACGTCGGCCTGCCACCCGCGCTCATCGACTGCAAACCGGGCAGCATCCGTCGGTTGGATGTCGAGGATGACACTGGTCACCGACCCGTCGACATGAACCACCTCATGGAACCCGGCACTGCGGAACACGTCGCGCATCGGCCGGTTCTCAGTCAGCGTCTCCGCGACGAAACGGGTGATGCCTTGTTCACGGGCGGCGCCGGCGAGGTACTCGAGAAGCAGCGTACCGAGGCCACGCCCCTGGTGCATGTCCTCGACAACGAATGCGACCTCGGCGTCCGCCGTTTCCGGCAACCGGTCGTAACGTCCGACTGCGATCAGCCGATCGTCACGGACGGCCACGAATGCCTGACGGTCGCGGTAGTCGACATGAGTGAAGCGCTCGACATCAGCATCGGTCAGCCGCGGCTTGCTGCTGAAGAAGCGTCGGTAGATCGTCTCCGGCGAGAGGCGGCCGTGCAAAGCGACCAGCGCTGCGCCGTCGTCGGGGCGGATCGGCCGGATGTGCACCGGCACGCCGTCGCTGAGCAGCGCATCCGCCTCCCATTGCGCCGGGTACGCGGCCCGAGGCGTGCTGGAGCCCACCGGCGGTACCGATGCGATGGCCTACGTCCAGTCCTGCGCTTGGCCGCCGCGCCGCTTCGCCATGTACGCCGCGGCTTCCGCCCTGCGTGACAGTCCGAGCTTCATGAGGATGTTGGACACGTAGTTCTTCACCGTCTTCTCCGCGAGAGACACGCGCTCCGCGATCTGCCGGTTGGTCAACCCCTCGGCAACCAGGTCGAGGATCTTGCGCTCCTGCGCGGTGAGCTCATCGATGCCCGACCCTGCAGCCGACTTCTCGCCGCGGAGCCGGGCAAGGACCTTGGCCGTGACCACCGGGTCGAGAAGCGAATTGCCCTTGGCCACCTCGGCGATGGCGCCGACGAGATCCGCGCCGCGCACCTGTTTGAGCACGTAGCCCGCCGCACCGGCCATGATCGAGCTGAAGAGCGCCTCCTCGTCCGCGAACGAGGTGAGCATGATCACCCGGGTGTCCGGATGCGCCGAACGGATGTCGCGGCAGGCCTCGATGCCGGATCGAGTTGGCAACCGGACGTCCATGACGACCACATCCGGACGGAGCGCCTCGACCGCAGCCACGGCGGCATCGGCGTCCCCAGCCTCGCCCACCACCTCGTAGCCTGGAACTCCCTGGAGCAGGCTGCGAAGCCCCCGGCGGACCAGTTCATGGTCATCGCACAGCAGGATCCGGATGCGCTGCCCTGGGACCATGGGGCAACTCTATCGCCCCCCGGCGCCAGCGAAGTCCCGTCTATGGTCGCAAGGCCCGCCGACTCACTGACCTTCGGCCGTAGCGCCCCGGCGCGGGGTGCGTCAGTGTGGTGATGAACACCCGCCAACCGAGATCGAATGTTTGTCCACGACTTCGTCTATGTCGACATCCCCGCAGCCGCGGTTCGCGCCCGCATCTTGGCTGAGCACGGCAGCTGGATGAACCCGCTGGCCAACGGTGCCACTGCGGAGGGCGACGCGCTGCGTGTCCGGATCGGGCCCACCACGAAGATCACGCCGCTGAGCAGGATTACCGACGTCGAGCTGGGGCAGCCCTTCGATCGCGGTGACACCACTGTTGTGCCCATGACCTGGAACGGGGTCGGCACGTCGTCGGCGTTCCCGGTGCTGCACGCCGACATGGAGATCGCGTCCCTCGGCAAAGACAGGAGCCAGCTCAGCCTGTTGGGGCGCTACGAGCCGCCGCTCGGCGGCATCGGACGCCGTCTCGACCAACTCCTCCTCCATCGCATCGCCGAAGCCAGCGTGCGCTCGTTCCTGCGCCGGCTCGCGGCTGCCCTCTCGGAGACCGTGGCAGCCGTTCAGTAGCGCACCTGCGGCTCGGCGATGCCCAGACAGTCTGACGGGTATTCTCGTCGCGCCGATGACCACTCGTGATCAAAGGACAGCCGCCCTCATCGAGGCGGGGGTCGCACTGTCGTCCGAGCTGTCGCTGAGCGCTCTGCTACAGCGCATCGTGGAGCTGGCGGTCGAGGTGACAGGGGCTCGCTACGGGGCACTCGGTGTGGTCGGCCCGGATGGTGCCCTCGTCGACTTCATCACCACCGGCCTCACCGACGATGAACGCCTGGCGATCGGCCCCCTTCCGCGGGGGCGAGGCATCCTCGGTGCGCTGATCGACGACGCGCAACCTCTGCGTCTGCGGCACATCACCGACGATCCGCGGTCGGTCGGGTTCCCGCCGAACCACCCACCGATGGTTTCCTTTCTGGGCGCCCCGATCCGTGCTCTCGGGATGGTCTTCGGCAACATCTACCTCACGGAGAAGCAGGACGGTGCCGAGTTCACAGAGGACGACAAGGAAGCTCTCGTCACCCTGGCGACGCAGGCAGGTGTCGCCGTGGCCAACGCCAGGCTCTACGCCGACATCCGCCTGCGCGAGCAGTGGCTCGAGGCAGTTCGGGACATCAGCGGCGCAATCCTCGCAGGTGACGACGTCAACGACGTGCTCCACATGGTCGCCGGCCGAGCTCGCGCGCTCGCCAAGGCCGACCATTCCAGCATCGTCGTGCCCACCGAAGACGGGAGAAGCCTCCGCATTGCCGCCGCTGACGGCGAGCATGCCGCCGAGCTCCAGGGCATGGCGGTTCCAACGGTCGGCTCGCTCTCCGGTGAGGTGATCACCACGGGGCGCCCACTTCTCCTCGCCGACACCCAGTCGGACAGCCGCGCCTATTTGCCCATGGTGACCACGGCGATGATGGGACCGACGATCATGATCCCGCTCTCCATACGGGGACGTGCCTTCGGCAGCATCGCGGTCTCGCGGCGCCCCGGCTCGACGCAGTTCCGCGATGAGGATCTGCGATTGATGGAGAGCTTCGCCGACCAGGCGGCCCTGGGGCTCGAGTACGGCCGCGCACAGCGCGAGCTCGCTCGGCTCACGCTGGTCGAAGACCGCGAACGCATCGCCAAGGAGCTGCACGACGGTGTCATCCAGTCGCTCTTCGCCGTCGGTCTCGGCCTCCAGGGCACCGCTGCGCTGATCGCTGAGGCGCGGCTTGCCGAGCGCATCCAGGATGCTGTGGGCGAGATCGATCGCGTCATCGGCGACCTGCGCAACTACATCTTCGGACTGCGTCCACACATCCTGGCAGGATCGCGACTTGCCGAAGCCCTCGACCGGATCGCCATCGACTTCCAGGAATGGAGCGGTGTCACGACAGTCGTGGACGTCGACGAGTCGCTCGAGATCCATCTCGCCGAGAACGCGTCGCACGTCGTCCAGTTCACGCGCGAGGCGCTGTCCAATGTCGGCAAGCACGCGGGAGCCACGACCTGCCGTGTCAGTCTTCGCCGCGACGGCGACGCGGCGGTGCTCGAGATCGATGACGACGGCAGCGGCTTCGATATCGATGCGGCGGGCGGCAAGGGAATGGGGATGGACAACATGCGCAACCGGTCCGAAGCCATCGGCGGGTCGCTGCTGGTCACCAGCACGCGTGGCGAAGGCACAACGGTACGGGTCCGCATCCCCGTCTGATCAGCGATGCGAGCAATGGTCCTCGACGCGGGTCGAACCCCGAGGTAGCGCCGCACGCAGTGAAAAGGCTCCTGGGACCTGTGTCCCAGAAGCCTTCCTGATGCGGGAGTTGAGGGGTTACGCGGTGGCGACGGGAGCCGTCAGTGGCGATGCCTTCAGAGCCTTCACCTTCTCGCGCGCCGACCGCGGGGCGACCACGAGTTCGAAGATGAGAGCCAGCAGCACCGCGAAGGTGGCGACTGCCAGGCCGATGCCTGCGTACAGTGCATACACCCCGATTGTGCCCCAACCGTAGGCGTTGAGCAGCAGTCCGCGAAGGGTCTCACCGCGGAACAACGTCTGCACCTGGGCGGCCACGGCCGTGTCCTTGGGATTGGCCTGCGCGAGAGCGCTCACCTGCGAGTACGTCTTGCCACCGGCAACAGCGTTGAGGTGGTGGCCGATGAAGTCGTTGGCATACGCCTTTGCCTGGTCGCCGGTGAGCAGCTGCTGTCCACCGTACTGCTGCAGAGTCGGATACGTCGCCGCGTCCAGACCCTTGCTTCCGGCCGCGGGGAAGAAGATCTGCTGCTGTGCCAGCTGGTCGTGGACCTGGCCGCCGATGAAGCTGGATGTCCAGAAGAGGAAACCGGCAGCGAAGCCGAAGATCGCGAGTAGCCCCACCTGAAGGATGAGGATCCGCCTGCGCAGTCCTGTGGTCATGTCCGTGTCTCCCGAAATTCATTAGCCCTGACCATGAGCGGCGGGCGGTTGCTTCGATCGTCGATGACAACTGCCCGCCGGCGTGAGGGGCGTCGGTCATCGATCGTCGGGACCTTCGGGAAGGCTCAGCGGGCCTTTCGACTGTGGCGAGGCTAGAGCTGGCCTCGTCGAGAACGCAGTCGACCTTGCGGACCGCTGCCGACGGTGGAGCCCAAAGATGGGTCCGCCTACGATGTCGCCATCACTCTCGTAGTGCTCGCATTGCTGACATCAAGGACTGGTTTGGTAGCCTCATGCACGCGAGTGTGGCTAGTCAGCCGAAGTAACTGGGACACATCAGCCGAAGGCCTTTGGAGACGCGTCAGGCCGAACTTTCACACGGAACTGGAGCCGGCGGAGGGATTCGAACCCACGACCTGCTGTTTACAAAACAGTTGCTCTGCCACTGAGCTACGCCGGCGCCGAGCGGGCAGCGTAGCACGGGTCTGAACTGCCCTCCCCACCCTTCCCAGAGGATTACGAGGGCCGCCCCCGCCAGCCTCAGCGGCGCGAGCGAAAGGTTCCCCCCTTGCGTGCGTCCTATTTCGTGGAGGGATCACCTGGGAATCGCCTCGAGGGATGTACGCATGCGCCGTCCGCTTCGTGCCGCCGCCGCCATGGGGGTCCTGGCCGCGGCCGGGCTCGCCGTCTCGCCGTCCGAGCACGCCGCCTCGGGGCTTGGCTTCAGCGACCGGATCTACGTCGATCACAACCTCGCCGGCGGCGAGCCGTTGGTCATCCACCCAACCGTGGACGCCAAGGGCAACCCCGCGCCCCCTGGACGGCTGATCTACACCGCCCACGAGGGAACCACCCACCTCTTCCGCGACGGGGTGTTCCAGGCACCCACAGGCGTCAGCGACTTCGTCACCAACTACCGCAACCAGGTGAACATCTGGACGTCGAACGACAACGGCTCGACCTGGACGAAGGTCGACTTCAACGGCACCGGCTTCTTCACCGATCCCACCAAGAACACCGGCTTCAGCGACCCCGACCTGACCCAGGATGAGGGCGGCAACGTCTACAACACCGGCATCGACCTGGCCAACGACGCGTTGTTCTCGACACCGGACCTGGGCGCCACCTGGCCGACCGGCACCGTTCAGTGCAACCAGGGTGACCGTCCCTGGCTGGCCGGCGCGCAGTCCGGCGTGGTCTACCTGGGCACCAATGTGCAGGGCGGCAGCCACACCGTCTTCCGCAGCAAGGACGCGGGCAACAGCTGCGACTCGTCCTGGTCCGTCGTCCACAGCGGCGGCATCGGCAAGCTCATGTACGACCACGTTCGTCACCAGCTCATCGAAGCTGCGTTCGCCAACAACGGTTTTGCGGTCGGCGTTCTTCCCGACGGCGGGACCGCGTTCACCGATCATCAGGCGACACCAGCAACGAGCATCCAGTCTCACTGGCCCTCGATGGCCATCGACGCGGCGGGCAACTACTACCTCGTATGGGACACCGATGTCCGCGACGCCGCCACCACCAACGGCTGCGGTCTTGCTCCCAACAGCGTCGGTGGGCCCGGGGCGAGCAACACCCCTCTCGCCAACGAAGTGATGATGGTCTCCTCCACCGACGGCGGCAGCACCTGGTCGGCGCCGACAGTCGTGGCGCATCAGAGCAACCGCCGGCTGCTGTGGCCGTGGGTCACCGCCGGCGCCGCTGGTGGCGTCGCCGTGGTCTGGTACCAGTACGACCAGGTCACCGATCCCGACTGCGGCACCGGCTTCGTCAATATCCACGTCGCCGAGTACACCAACGCAACCAACCCAGCGACGCGGACGGTGTCGACGGCGCAGACGCAGGACGTGCACCAGGGCGGCATCTGCCAGGGCGGCACCACCTGCGCCGCCACCGGCCAGGACCGGCGCCTCGGCGACTTCTTCACCAACGCGCTGGATGCCAACGGCTGCCTGCTCATCGCCAGCGGCGACACCACGCTCACCGACCCGCTCACCGGGGCGCAGCTGCCCACCAGCAGGCCCGTCCTCTTCCGGCAGACCGGCGGACCGAGCCTGACCACCGGAGCCGACTGCGCCACCCCCGCCGCCAACGTGCCCGAGACCCGATGGGCGGCGGCGGCGTTGATCGCCGGAGCTGCGGGCGCGCTCGCCGGCGAACGCTGGCTGTCGCGACGCCGGCGGCGGCGCGCGGTGATCGTCTAACCGCCCGCGTCGTCCCCACCGCGTCCGCGGCGCAGTTCTTCGAGCCGGGCGCGCGTCGCCGCGTCGACGTGGTGCTCGATGCGGCGCGCAAAACGCGCTTGGTCGCGCGTTCGCTCGGCGGCTGTTCCGGTGTCGGCGAGGGCGGCTCGCACCTCTGCCTCGAGTGAGCGGGCGTCGATCGTCGACACGCCCATGGCCCGCACCATGTCGCGCTGGAGCCGATCGGAGGTGGCCACGGTCACGTCGGCGGCGTCCCCGGCACGCGCCGCGTCGTAGGCAAGCCGTTCGATGAGGTGGTCTGCGGATCCTGCACGCCCGCTGAACATCACGGTGACGCCGTCTACCACCTCGGGTGGCCCACTCGGCTGACGCCGCCGCGGACCGTCGAAGACGACCGTGGTGCGCACCTGGCTCACCGCCGCATGTTCGGACAGCTCGCTGATGAGCCGGCGCCGCGCCTCCTCGAGGCCGGCCGTGTTGAGCACCGCCTTCAGCGACGGCCAAGCGTGGATGACGTTGTAGCCGTCGACGATGAGAACGCGCACCGTCTCAGCGCTCGGTGAAGCCGCGCTGCCGTGCGGCCTCGTACATCAGCAGTCCACCGGCGACCGCCGCGTTGAGTGACTCAACACGCCCCATCATGGGCAGCCGCACCAGGGCATCGCAGCGTTTTCGAGTCAACGTTCGCAGCCCCTCGCCCTCGGCGCCGACGACCAGCGCTGTCGGCGACGTGTAGTCGAAGGCGTCGTAGCGAGTCGACGCCTCGGCGTCGAGACCCACCCGCCACATCCTCGCGTCGCCGAGCTGGGCGAGCGCTGCGGCGAGGTTGGGGACGGTGCAGACTGCAACGTGTTCCAGGGCGCCGGCCGAAGCCTTGACCGCTGCGGGCGTCACCGCGGTGGCCCGATCGCGTGCCAGGACGATGCCGTCGACGCCGGCCGCGTCCGCGGTTCGCGCCAGGGCACCGAGGTTGTGCGGATCCTGGATGCCGTCGAGGACCAGAAAGAGCGCTGGTGCCCGCGCCTGAGCGAGCAGCTCGTCGAGGCGCAATGATGGCCGCGCGTGGAAGTAGCCGGCGACGCCCTGATGGTGCTCGGTGTGGGTGATGTCGTCGAGTCGCCGTCTTGCCGTCTCCTCGACGGGCACACCTGCCGCCGCAGCGCGGTCCAGGATCTCGCGAAGACGCGCCTCGTCGCGCACACCGGTGGCGACGACCACCTTGCGCGCCGGGCGGCCCGCGCGCAGCGCCTCGAGCACGGGGTTCTTGCCGTAGAGGATGTCCACTAGACGATCCGGCGCCAGCGCTGACCGCCGGGCGTGTCCTCCACGTGGATGCCGGCGGCGATCAGTTGGTTGCGCAGGGCGTCCGACGCAGCCCAGTCGCGGTCGGCCCTCGCGCCGGCGCGCTTGTCGAGCAGCGCGCGTTGCTCATCGGTCAGATCGCCTTCACGCTCGCGGTCGACCAGCGGCAACACGCCGAGGACGTCATCGACGTGAGCCAGCAGGTCGAGCATCGCCTCACGGCCGGCGGCGTCGACGGTGTTGCCGTCGAGCATGCGGTTGGCGTCTCTGATGGCGGTGAAGACGTGGCCCATGCCCGCGGGGAGGTTGAGGTCGTCGTCGAGCTCGACGTCGAAGCGCTGGCGAGCCTGCGCAGCCAACTCAACGGCGCGCTGTTCACCGGCCGGCGCGGGCTCGAGGCGGGTGAGTCGATCGCGGAAGGTGCTCAGGCGATCGACCGCGGCGGCGCTGGCCTCCAGCGACTCGGTGGTGTAGTTGAGAACCTTGCGGTAGTGGACCGTTGCCGCGAGCAGATAGCGGATGGTCGACGGTCGCTGGCCCTCATCCTCGATGATGTCCTGCAGGCTGAAGAAGTTGCCCTTGCGCTTGGACATCTTCTCCTCGTCGATGTACAGGTGCGCAGAGTGGCACCACAATGAGACGAAGCGCTTGTGCGTCGCCGCCTCCGACTGAGCGATCTCGTTCTCGTGATGGGGAAAGATGTTGTCGACGCCGCCGCAATGGATGTCGAAGCTCTCACCGAGCAGGGCCATGCTCATCGCCGAGCATTCGATGTGCCATCCGGGATGTCCCCGTCCGAGGCGCGTGTCCCACGCCGGCTGGTCGGCGGACGCCGCCTTCCACAGCGCGAAGTCGCGCGCGTCCTCCTTGGCGTAGTCGTCGGCGTCGATGCGGCCGCTGGCGCCGGCGATCAGGCCCGATGCCTGCACGCCGCTGAGCCGCCCGTACGACGGAAAGGCCGCGATGTGAAAGTAGACGCTGCCGTCGCTGCGATAGGTCACCTGGTTGCGCTCCAGGCGCTCGATGAGGCCGACCATCTGCTCGATGTACTCCGTCGCCCGCGGGTAGTGGTGCGCACGACGGATACCCAGGGTGTCGACGTCGGCGAAGAACGCGGCGATCCACGGCGCCGTCTCCTCGTCGAGGGTGTGGCCGTGCGCCACGGTGTTGTTGATGATCCGGTCGTCGACGTCGGTGAGATTCATCACGTGGGTCACGCGGGCAAAGCGCTGTTCGAGGATCCGCCGGAGCACGTCCTCGAAGATGAAGGTGCGGAAGTTGCCGATGTGTGCGCGATTCCACACTGTGGGGCCGCAGGTGTAGACGCGCACGTGGCCGGCTTCGAGTGGCACGACTGTCTGCAGCTTCCCGGTCATGGTGTCGTGGAGCTGCAGCGCCATGGCGCCGCTCAGGATATCGGGGCGAGCAGCACGACGGCCGACGCGACGATTCCCTCGAGGCGGCCCACCAGCCCCATGCCGTCGGTTGTCGAGGCGCTGACCGCGACCCGCTCCGCAGTCACCCCGAGCGCGGCGGCCATGGCGACGCTCATCGCCGCGACATAGGGCGCCAGCCGGGGCTGCTCGGCGAGGGCCACCACCTGCGCCGAGGACACCTCCCAGCCGGCATCCCGCGCCATCGACGCCACGGAGCGCAGCAGGTCGACGCCGCTGACGTCGCGCCAGCGCTCCTCTGCTGACGGGAAATGCACGCCGATGTCGCCGAGTCCCGCACCGCCGAGGATGGCGTCGGCCAGGGCGTGAGCCACAGCGTCACCGTCGGAGTGACCCTCGAGCCCCCGATCGAAGTCGACATGGACACCGCCGAGCATCAACCGGCGCCCGTCGACGAGGCGGTGGGCGTCGATGCCGTGGCCGATGCGCAGCGACGTCATGGCACCGTCAGCAGCGACTCGACGAGGGCCAGGTCGGCGGTGCCGGTCACCTTGATGTTGCGCGGGTCCCCGGGCACGGTGACCACCTGCAGTCCGATGTGCTCGACCAGCGCACAGTCATCATCGACCATGAGGTGATCGGCGAGGGCGCGCTCGTGCGCCTCACGAAGCAGCGCCATGGAGAACGCCTGCGGTGTCTGCACGGTGACCAGCTCGGTTCGGTCCAGGGTTGTCAGGATCAGGCCGGCGGCATCGACGCGCTTGACGCTGTCGATCATGGGCAGCGCCGCGGTGGCCGCTCCGTGTCGGCGTGCGGCATCGACGACCTCCCGGAACAGCTGAGGCGTGCACAGTGGCCGCGCCGCGTCATGAACGCACACGATATCCGCGTCGGGCGACGCCTCGAGGCCGGCGCGAACCGAGTCCTGTCGGCGCTCACCACCCTCGACGACGCGGACCTGCCACGACGCCGACGCCGCACACAGCTCCTGCACGGCATCCCAGCGCTCGCGTGGAGCGACCACGACGACTGTCTCGGCGATCGCGGCGGCTCCGGCGGCGCGCAGCGTCCAGGCGATCAGGGGTTGACCGGCGACCTCGAGCCACAGCTTGTCCCGCCCCAGTCGCGACCCGCGACCAAATGCCGGGATGACGGCGACGACGCTCAGCGCTTGGCGATCCGCGAGGCGCTGCGCGCGGCACCACCGCTGATGACGCGTGACGGGCGGGCGCGGCGCTCATCGCCGGTGACCGGAGCCAGGGCGAAGATCATCCGTCCCGCGGGTGTCTGCAGCACGCTGGTCACCGTCGCGATCACCGCGGTGTCGAGGAAGCGGCGGCCGTTCTCCACCACGACCATGGTGCCGTCGTCGAGGTAGCCCACGCCCTGGTGCAGCTCCTTGCCTTCCTTGACGATGGTCACCTCCATGGTCTCGCCGGTGCTGACGATCGGCTTCAGCGCATTGGCCAGGTCGTTGAGGTTGAGCACGCGCACTCCCTCGATCTGGGCGATGCGGTTGAGGTTGTAGTCGTTGGTCATGATCGCGGCCTCGCGCTGCCGGGCCAGTCTGACCAGGCGGATGTCGACGTCGGCGGTCGACGGGGTGTCGTCGACGACGATCTCGCAGACGACGTCGGGGCTCTCCTTGAGTCCTTCGAGCACGGTCAGGCCGCGGCGTCCCTTGGCGCGCCGCAAGGGATCACCCGAGTCGGCGACGCGCTGCAGCTCCTCGAGGACGAACCCGGGGAGCACCAGGCGCCCGGGCAGGAACCCGGTGCGGGCGACGTCGAGGATGCGCCCGTCGATGAGGACACTGGTGTCAACAACGACCGGAGCACCGTCACGTGGCGGCGGACCATCCGCGGCAGCCCCGGCCGTGCCCGCAAACCGCTTGCCTCCCATCTGACCGACGAGGCTCATGAGGTCCGTGCGACGCTGCATGCCGATGCTGACGAAGAGGTAGACCAGCACCCCGGTGAAGGCCAGCGCGATGGCGTAGCCGATGCCGTTGGGAACCCCGCTGAGCAGCGCCGTCACCAGGGCGCCGACGAGCAACGCGATGACCAGTCCGGCTCCGCCGCCGACCAGCTCCGCAGGCGCCGCGGAGCTCAGCGCGTCCTCGAACCAGAGATATGGCTGCACCGAGACGCGAGGGCCGCCGAGGAAGCCGACGACCATGCCCACTCCGCCCGCGGCGAGGACCACCGCGCCGGCGACGGCGACATCGTTGAATCGCCCATTGGAGTTGGGGACGACATAGAGGCCGTAGAAAACACCCGCGAGCAGACCGACGATCGCGCCGATGAGTCGGGCGATCAGGCTGGCGCGGCGAAGCGAGCCGGGATCGTGGCGGGGCATCGAAACGATTGAACCACAGGGTGGAAATTGCCGCCGACCACGGCGCGACGGCTCCGCCACGGATAGGCAACAACGATCTGCGCCCCGCGGAGTGGGATCAGACCAGCAGGCGCACCGCCTCGGCCAGGGTGGCGACGTGGTGGCAGCGCATCCCGGACGGACCCAGCGACGCGTGAGCTGCGGGGAGGATGGCCGCCTGCATGCCCAGAGCGGCCGCCTCGACGAGCCGCTGCTCGGTCCGGCGCACCCGGCGGACCTCGCCGCCGAGACCGACCTCGCCGACGACCACGCAGCCTGGCGGCAGCACACGGTCGGTCGCGGCTCCGGCAAGCGCCAGCGCCGCGGCGAGGTCGGCCGCGGGCTCGCCGATGCGCACCCCTCCGACCGCGTTGAGGTACACGTCGCTCGAGCCGAGACGGATCTTCGCCCGCTTGTCCAGGATGGCGAGCAGGACATGGAGCCTGGCTAGGTCGAAGCCCGAGGCCGTGCGTCGCGGCTGCGGGAAGTCGGTCTTCACCGCGAGCGCCTGGATCTCGACGGCAAGGGGCCGCGAACCCTCGCAGACCACTGCCAGCGCGCTGCCCGGAATCCCCAACGATGCCTCGTCGAGAAAGGCGCGGCCCGGCGCGTCGGACTCGCGGATGCCCGCGTCGTCGAGGACGAGGATGCCGATGTCGTCGGTGGAGCCGAAGCGATTCTTGACACCGCGCAGCAGGCGATGGTCGCCGTGCCGCTCACCCTCGAGGTAGAGGACGACGTCGACCATGTGCTCCAGCGTCCGCGGGCCGGCGATCGCCCCCTCCTTGGTGACATGGCCGACCAGAACGATGGGAACGCCGCTCGTCTTGGCCAGGGAGAGCAGACGGGCGGCGGCACCGCGGACCTGGTTCACGCTCCCTGGAGCGCCGGCACAGCCCTGGTCGTCGACGGTCTGGATCGAGTCGATGACAGCCAGTGGCGGCCGCCGGGCATCGATGGTGGCGATGAGGACGTCGAGGTCGGTCTCGGCGGCGACGACAACACTGGG
>DASZGL010000104.1:0-7991 GCA_035938875.1 Candidatus Dormiibacterota bacterium | reverse complement strand
GCGCTCCAGGAGCTCGACGGTGGCCCGATCGCCCGGCTGCGCGGACTGCTCGAATCGGTCACGCCGCACATTGAGCACGGTGTCCAGCCCGCTGAAATCGGCGAGCTGGAACGGTCCCATCGGCCAGTTGAGCCCGTGGCGCACGGCGGCGTCGATGTCCTCTGCCGAGGCGACGCCGTCGGTGAGCAGGGTGAAGGCTTCGCGTGACGCCGCGCCCAGCACACGGTTGACGACGAAGCCGTCGATCTCGCGCTCGATGAGCACCGGGGTGCGGCCGATGCGCCGGCACCATTGCACCGCGCGCCGGGCGGTGTCGTCGCTGGTGTGCGGGCCGCGTACCACCTCGCACACGTCCATCACCAGCACCGGATGGAAGAAGTGCATGTTGCAACACAGCTGCGGACGTTGCGTGGCATCGGCGAGCCGAGAGCTGACGATGTTGCTCGAGTTGGTGGCGATACCGGCGCCGCCGGGCAGGTGACGGTCGAGCTCGGCAAACGCCTCGCGCTTGGCGTCGACACGTTCGGCGATCGCCTCGATCGCCCACTGACAGCGCGCCGCCGCCACGGGCAGGTCGTCACTGGTGCTGACCCGGGTGAGGGCCGCCTCGGCGTCGGCGGCGTCGAGCCGGCCGCGCGCGACACGCTTCTCCAGAAGGGCGCGGTTCTGGGTGACGGCACGCTGCAGCTGCTCGGCGCTGACGTCGACGAGGTCGACGTCGACACCGCAGAGAGCCGCCTGCTGGGCGATCTGCGAGCCCATGGTGCCGCTGCCGAGGACCAAGAGACGCTCGCCGGCGTCGCTCATGACATCACCGAGAACAGCCGGGTCACGCGGTTGAGTGTGGCAACGTGGCGCATCCCCTTGATGCGCAGGCGCCCACCAACCATCGCCCTGATCACGGCGCGGCCATTGACGTCGACGTAGTTGGGTAGACCGAGCGGGCCGATGCGCACCGCGCTGAGCCCCATCAGCGTCGCCGAATCGGTGCGCAGCCGCACCTTGGGACGCCCGACAGCGCCGTTCTGCACAGTGCAGACACCGCCGCTGAACTGCAGCGTCACCTGCTCCTGCAGATCACTGACGTCGATGAGCACGTCGCCGCGCAACCGGCGCAGATCGGTGGATTTCGCCGGGTGCTGAGCGACGTTCTGGGCCAGAAGGGTGCCCATCATCGAGGCAAGACCGCTGGCCTGGTCGCCCTGCGCGAGGATGACGTCGGTCACCGTGGGGATGCTGCTCGACGACTGCGGCGCGTCTACTCGTCCGGCCAGTTGACAGGGACGCGGGTGGTGCACTCGGTCATCTCCTGCGAGGCCTTGGTGTAGCGCACCAGGGTGGGGAAGTCGCCCTTCAGCTTCAGCTGGCCGAGCATGATTCCCTTGGTCGCGTCGAGCTCCTTCTTGGCCACCTGCTTCCAGCGCGAGTAGGGGCCGGTGATCACGAATTGCGCGGCCTCGGCCTCCTCGCGAGTGGTCACCCTGATGTCGCGGGCCTCACCGTGCCACAGGTCCATGAAGATGCCCCGGTCCTCCGGGACGTTCTTGTCAGGTTCAGCAAGAACGACCAGGCCGACGGTCCCCTCCCAGCCGGCGGCGGCCTGCTTGTAGACCTGCGACTTGTTGATCTCGTCTTTGTAAGCCTGAGCCCACTCCGGGCTGTATGCGTCGTACGCCATGGGGACCTCCTCACCCGCCGCAACCGCAGAGCTCAGTCGATCGGCGGGACTATATCTGCGGGCCTCGGTGACGGGCAACCAAGGAAGGCCGCAGTGACGGCCGAATGGGCGCCTTTGGTCGAGGCGCTGAGCTGCAACCAGGCATGGTGTACAGTGCGCCCGGCAGCCGATCGGAGAGATGGCCGGTCGCGCCAGGGGAGTCCTGCCCGAACATGTTCTTCGCCGGGATCCGACACTCCGACCGCGTCCGGGGCGCGGGCTGGCTCGACTGTCCCAACTGTCACGAGCACGCCGCCCAGGACGTCGTCGACGAGATGAGCTTCGTGGCGCTCCTCTTCTATCGGTTCTTCCCGGTGCGGCGGCGCCGCGTCCTGGTCTGCCGCAAGTGCGGCTTTCGCCGCCCCGCCACCAGCGACCAGATGGCCAGCCTGGAGACCAGTGGCAAGCCGATTCACCGGGCCTGGCTTGCGCCGATCGGCCTGAGCCCGTTCATCATCGCAGCCGTCATCGCCGTCATCGTCTCCAACGCCGGCGGCAATGCGGCGGTGGTCGGTCTCTCCTTCGTCCAGGAGTCCACCGTACCTGTCGCGCCGATCACCTTCGACGGGCCCGCGGGGTGGAACTACAACGGTGACAACGAAGTCGACCCTCCGCAGTTCAACGTCTCCGACCCCGGCGGCAGGACCAAGGTGGTGTTCCGGCGCATCGTCGCGGGAGGCGCCACCAGTGACATCCTGACGGCGCACTGGAAGGACGAGACCGGACTGTCGTCGGCGGCGTACCCACCGACGCCATGCCCGGTGACCGAGGTGAAGATCGCCGACGTCACCGCAATCCGCTCGGCGGCGACCTTCGAGCAGACCGGTGACAAGGCGAGATCGGTGATCTTCGTGCTGGTGCACGACAAGATCGGCTACACCATCACCTACGTGGCCTTCGGCGCCGGCGCCATCACCGACCTCGACCCACTCATCAGCCGGGTCAACAGCAGCATCAAGTTCGGCGCCGAGCCAAAGGTGTCGCCAACGCCGACACCGTTGCCGTCGGAGTCGCCAACGCCGGCCGCATCCGCGTCGCCGGTGGCGGGAGCGACGCCTTCCTCGTCGACAGCGACGACAGCGACGGGCACGACGACGACCGAGTCCTCGGCGACGCCCACCGGGACCCCGGCTCCTGGCTGCGCCGGAGGCTGAGTCTCAGCCGCCGCCGTCGGCGGGTAGGTGGCTGGCGAGAAACTGAAGCACGCGGGCGTTGAACGCGTCGGGCACCTCCATCATCGGACAGTGCCCGCAGTTCTCGAACACGGTCAGCTCCGCGTTGCTGACCAGGGCCCGCACGGCCTCGGCGTGCGATACCGGCACCAGGCGATCGCGATCACCCCAGAGCACCAGCGTGGGAACGTCGATCGCCTCCGGCAGATCACCGAGTCCCAGCGCCGGCCGCATGCCACGCAATCCCGCGCTGCGCCGCCCGATGGTGGCGATGGCATGGCGGAATCCGGGTTGCGACGCGTACTCGAGGATGTGCGCGACCTCCTCGTCCTCGATGAGCGCGGGGTTGGCGTAGACATATCGCAGCCCGCGACGCACCCGCCGTTCGGTCGCCTTCTGCCGGATGAAGATCCGAACGGTCGCTGGAGCCAGGCCTGCGGCGAGGCGAAACAGCAAGGACTGCTCCCGTCCGAACCCTGCGGGATCGACCAGGACAGCTGCGGCGACGCGGTCGGGGGCCATGCCGGCGAAGGACGCGGTGATTAGGCCGCCCATCGAGTTGCCGACAACCGCGGCACGATCGATGCAGTGGAGGTCGAGCCAATCGCGCAGCAGCGCGGTGTAGAGCTCGAGGCTGTACTGCTCCGGGGAGTCGGAGAAGCCGAAGCCGGGGAGGTCGATGGCCATCACCCGGTAGCCGGCCCGGGCCAGGGGGTCGATGTTCTTGCGCCAGCCGTGGATGCTGTGTCCCAAGCCGTGAAGCAGGAGGACGACGGGTCCGCTACCGGTGTCGACGTAGCTGACGCGCAGACCGGCGAGGCGCAGGTAGCGGGGCCGCAGGGGAACGCTGTGGCGCACCGCGACCGCTGCGCCGGCAGGACCCTCGGCCTGGCCGAAGGAGTCGACGGGCGCATCTGCCGTGGCGGTGCCGTCCGTTCTCAGGTCAGGTTCTCCGTCGTCGCCGCGGGCGCGCTCGTCGGGGTGGTGTCGGCGTGTTTCAGCGAGCGGGCGACGTAGACCGCGACGTCGTCGACGGCGATCCGGTCTCCGACCTGGCGGGTGGCGATTCCCTCGTCGAACATCGACAGGCAGAAGGGACAGGCTGTCGCCACCTTGCTCGCCTGCGTCGCCACGGCCTGGTCGACGCGCTTGTGGTTGACCCGCGGCTGCTCCTCCTCCATCCACATCCGCCCGCCGCCTGCACCGCAACACATCCCCTCACTGCGGCTGCGCGCCATCTCGACGACGCGAAGCCCGGGAATGCGTTCGAGGATGTCGCGTGGCGGCGCGAAGATGTCGTTCCAACGTCCCAGGTAACAGGAGTCGTGGTAGGTGATGGTCTCGTCCTGCACCTTGTCCAGGGTGATCCGCCCCGAGCGGAGCAGCTGGTCGATGATCTGGGTGTGGTGCATCACCTCGTAGTCGCCGCCGAAATCCTTGTACTCGTTGGCAAAGGTGTTGAAGCAGTGCGGGCAGGAGGCGATGATCTTGCGGACGGAGTACCGCTTCAGCGTCTCGACGTTGTCCTTGGCCCGCTCTTGGAAGAGGTACTCGTTGCCGATGCGCCGCGCCGGGTCACCGGTGCACTTCTCCTCGGTCCCCAGGATGGCGAAGTCGACGCTCCCGGCCTGCAGGATCTTGACCAGCGCGGTGGCGATGGTCTTGGCGCGGTCGTCGAACGATGCCGCGCAGCCCACCCAGTAGAGATACTCGGCATCGGGCTTGTCGGCGACGAACTGCACGCCGAGGTCCTTGGCCCAGTCGGCGCGGGTCTGGTGCGAGATGCCGTACGGATTGGCGACGTTTTCGATGGAGCGCAGCGCGGCCTCGGCCTGCTTGGGCATGCGCCCCTCCTCGAGGACCAGGGAGCGGCGCATGTCGAGGATCTTGGGAACGTGCTCGATGAGCACCGGGCACTGATCCATGCAGGCTCCACACGTGGTGCACGACCACAGTGTCTCCTCGAGGATGGTGCCGGCGATCAACGGCCGGTCGGTGCCGCCGTTGCGCTCGACCGCAGCCTTCACGTCATCGGGTGAGAGCCACGAGGGTTGGAAGTGACCCGGCAGTGGCTCGCCACCAGTGGCACCGTCACCGTCGCCGTCGCCTCCTGTGACCCACATCCCGTCGAGCTCATGCGCGTGGTGTGTCGACGCTGCATAGCCTCCCGCGAGCTGCTCGTAGGCGTGGTCACGTAGGTCGGTGATCAGCGTCTTCGGGGAGAGCGGCTTGCCGGTGTTGTAGGCGGGACAGTGCGTCTGGCAGCGTCCGCACTCGGTGCAGGTGTACATGTCGAGCATGTCCTTCCAGGAGAAGTGCTCGAGCTTGCTGACACCGAAGTGATCGACGTCCTCGGCCTCAAGGTCGAGCGGCGCCAGGCGCCCCTTGGGCTGCAGGCTGCGGAAGGCGACGTTGGGCACCGAGGTGATGATGTGGAGATGCTTGCTGTAGCCCAGGTAGACGAGGAAGCCGAAGACCAGGATGAGGTGGGCCCAGAAGAAGATGCCGTGGAACACCATCAGGGCGCGGCTGCCGGCGCCGAGGGGCTCGAAGATGCGTGAGATGGCCGAAGCCGCGGGTCGCCACGAAGCCAGCGCCTCGGGGGGACGTCCCTGGGCGATCTTGGTGGCGTAGTCCAGCTCCATCATCGTCACCAGGGTGCCGATCCACACCAGGATCAGCACCGCGTCGCCCTTGTGACTTCCCCTGAAACGGCCAGGGTTGACCACAAGTCGGTTGACCAGCGCCATGACCACGCCGGTGACGACCAGCACCCAGAAGATGTCCTGGCTCAGCGCGATGGCACTGCTGGTGGGGACGTCGTTGAAATGGAATCCCTGCCATAGCGCTTCGACGATCCCCTGGAGGATCGCGCTGAGCAGCAATACGAAGCCGTAGAAGATGAGCAGATGAAGAACACCGCTGTAGGGCCAGCGGAGCATCCGCGCCTGGGCGACAACGTACTTGAGCAGGGAACCGAACCGGCTGCCGGGACGGTCGAATCGCGGATCGCTGCGCTGTGCCGAGCGCATCAGCGCCACCAGCTTTCGCCAGCGCAGCGCGGTGAGCGTCGCCGAGGTGCCCACCAGCGCGACCAGCGCGATGGGGCTGAGCACAGCGGTCACCGACGAGCCTCCCATACCGCTGCCCTGTCAGGCTGAGCGCGGACGCAGCTCCCCCGTCGGCGGGGGATTATAGGAATCGGTCAGGGCGCGGCCGGATTCAGCGCCCCGTCCACGACGGCGCGCGTTTCTCGAGGAATGCGCTGATTCCCTCGCGTGCATCCTCGGTGGCAAAGAGCGCGTTCATCTCCCGCCGCTCGACGTCGAGCGCGTCGCGAAGGGGACGGTCCATGCCGTCGGCGACGGCGCGCTTGGTGGCTGCCACTGCGAGCGGGGCGCGCTCCGCGTAACGCTCAGCGAGGGCGACCGCGGAGTCGAGCAGGGCGTCGCCCTCGACCACCTCGGACACCAGTCCCAACTTCAGGGCCGTCGCCGCGTCGATCGGGTCGCCGCCGAGCAGCAGCGGCATCGCCTGGGCTCGGCCGATCAGGCGCGGCAGCCGCTGGGTGCCGCCCCAGCCGGGGATGAGCCCCAGCTTGATCTCCGGCTGGCCGAAGCTGGCGCTCGACGCGGCGATGCGCACGTCACAGGCCATGGCCAGCTCGCAGCCGCCGCCGAAGGCGATGCCGTTGACCGCGGCGATGGTGACGATGGGCAGCGCCTCCATCGCCAGGGTCAGCGCCTGGCCCTTCTCCACCGGGGTCTCGCCCTCACCCCTGGGGAACTCCCTGATATCGGCCCCTGCGGCGAAGAAGCGTGTGCCCGCTCCGGTGAGGATGGCGACCCGGGCCTGGGTGTCGGCCGCTGCCGCCGAGAAGGCGTCGCTCAGACCCTCGATGACCGCTCCGCTGATGGTGTTGGCCGGGGGGTGGTCGATGGTGATCAGCCAGTACGACCCGCGACGCTCGGTGCGGACGACATCCGACACAGCTCACCTCCAGGACACCGGTTGACGCGCGGCTCGCTCAGGTGGGCCGGCGCGGCGCTCGATCGAACGCCGAGTATCCCGCCTCGGCGACCTTCTACGCTGCCAGCGCCTCGCTGCGTCGCAGGGTGATGACCAGCGCGGCGAGCAGCATCGCGGCGCTCAGCGCGGGCACCGAGCACACCTGCAGCAGCAGCCACCATCCGCTGCCGTGGCTGGCCCGGACGATGCCGGCCATGTCGGACCAGGCGATCAGCAGGGGTGCCAGGGCGGCGAAGCTGAGCGCCGCCACGAGCGTCGCCGCGCCGAGCAGCCGCCGGCGCGAAGGTGGCAGCCCGAGCCAGAGGGCGACCCCGGCGAGCAGCGGGATGAGCACGGCCACGTAGTGCGCGTACCAGGTGATGGTCCCGGCGAGGAGCATGGCGATGACCCCGGCGCCGAACTCGGCGCCGCGCCGGGCAGCGGCCGCCCGTCCCGGTCGCACCACCCACACCGCCGCGGCGACGCCGGCCATTGAGAGCAGCACGGAGACCACCCTGAGCGCCGGCAGCGCCGGTTCGACGGTGAGAACCCCGTGGTCGGCAGCTCGATTGACGACGCCGTTCCACGACTGGTTGTAGAGCCAGCCGTTACCCCTGGCAAGCACGGGGAGCACGTCGGTCACCCAGGTGGACGTCGCCTGCCAGCCGACCACGACCAACCCGGCCAGCATGGTCGCCGCTGCCGTGGCCAGCGCCGCGCCGGCGCCGCGCCACCAGCGGCGGGGCAGGAGCAGGAGGACGAGCACCGCCGGGGCGAGCTTGATGCCCGCGGCGAAGCCCAGGCAGACGCCGCACTCGACCTCACGCCCGCCCATCCAGCCGCGCAGACCGAGGGCGAGCAACAGAAAGACAAGCGGGTTCATCTGGCCGTGCCAGAGGTTGTAGGCGGCGGGCGAGAAGACCAGCGTCGCCAGGACCGCCAGCTCGGTTCGTGGCCAGCTCGCCGGGAGGAGCGTCCGAGCCACGACCAGGCTGCCCACCAGCGTCGCCGCAAGGCCGATCCAGAGCCAGAGGGTGGCCGCGGAGTGGTACGGCAGCAGCGCCAGGGGGCGGCACAGCCAGGCGATGAGCGGG
>DASZGL010000103.1:0-2265 GCA_035938875.1 Candidatus Dormiibacterota bacterium | reverse complement strand
GCCTGCCTGTCTCTCGACGCCACCGCGCTGATCGAGGCGCTGGCCCCGGACGGCACCGGCGTTGTCATCGGCCATGACTGGGGTGCGTCGGCGGCAGTCGGCGCTGCCATCCACTCCGCAGCGCGCGTCCGCCGGGTCGTCTCGATGGCGCTCCCTCACCCTGCGGTCCTGGCGGCCCACCTCCTCGGTGACCGCGCCCAGCAGAAGCGCAGCTGGTACGCGTGGTTCTTCCAGATGGGCACGCTCGCCGAGATCTGCGTCGCCGCCGACGGCCACGCCTTTGTCGAGGACCTCTGGCGAGACTGGTCACCCGGGTATCAGCCCGACCCCGAGGAGATGCGCCGGCTGCGAGCGATGTTCGCCCTGCCCGGCGTCACCGAGGCGGCTCTCGAGTACTACCGGCAGACGTTCGACGCCCGGCGCCAAGCCGGCGAGCTGAGCGCTCTGCAGGCCGGCATCTCGTCAGGCCGCATCACCGTCCCAGCGATGTTCCTCATGGGCGCCGACGACGGCTGCGTCGATCCCACCTATCTGTCGGAGAGCGCCGCGTTCTGCGATACGCCGCCGCGCATCGAGGTGCTCGACGGCTGCGGCCACTTCCTCCACCTGGAGCGCCCCGACGAGGCCAACCGCCTTGTCCTGGAGTTTCTGGGAGATCCCTAGGACATGTCGGGCCAAGGGGACGTGCTTTCCCCCTCGGCGCCTTCCTCGGCCTCGCCGCGCTGGCGGTAGCGCTCGGCGACCATCTTCAGGGCGACGTTGCGGGGCAGTCCGAGCTTCACCAGGGACTTGGCCTCGTCGGCCATCACCTTGTCGCGGGCGGTTTCGACCGCGGTGATGACGTCGTCGATGGAGACGGCTGCACGCTTTGCCATGGCCCGGGCAGTGTACCCCAGGTCGCCGTTTGCCAAGCCCGCTCGATGGGGCCGCATCGCTCGCGCATACTTGATGGCGATGGCCTACCTGCCGAACACCGACGCCGAACGCCAGGCCATGCTCGAGGCGGTGGGTTCCGGCAGCGTCGCCGAGCTCTTCCGCACCGTCCCTCGCCATCTGCTCGATCCCGACATCGAGCTGCCACCGCCGCTCGGCGAGCAGGAGCTCGTCGAGCAGCTGGAGCGTCTGGCTGCGCGCAACCGGCCGATGGGTTCGCTCGACAGCTTCCTCGGCGCCGGCGTCTACCGCCGCTTCATCCCCGCGATCGTCCGCGCAACCATCTCGCGGCCCGAGTTCTACACGGCGTACACGCCGTACCAGGCAGAGGCGTCGCAGGGAACCCTGCAGACGATCTTCGAGTTTCAGTCGATGATCTGCGCCCTGGTGTCGCTCGACGTCGCCAACGCGTCGATGTACGACGGCGCAACCGCTGCCGCTGAGGCGGCGATGCTCGCCGTCGCCCACACCGGACGACACCGCATCATGGCATCGCGCTCACTGCATCCCGAAGTGCTGCATGTGCTGGGGACGTACGCGCGCGGTCGCGGCGTCAGCGTCGACGTCGTCGGCGCCGTGGATGGACGCGCCGACGTGGAGGAGATCCGCACACAACTCGGCGCCGACCACGCCGCGCTGCTCGTTGCGCAGCCTGGATTCCTCGGGACTGTCGATGACATCGCGCCACTCGCCGACGCGGCCCACGCCGCAGGTGCCCTCGCCGTCGCCTACGTCGATCCGATCGCCTCCGCGGCGCTTGTGCCACCCGGTGAGCTGGGCATCGACGTCGACGTCGGCGAGGGCCAGCAGTTGGGAATCCCAGCGTCGTTCGGGGGTCCCTACGTGGGATTCCTTGCGGCGCGACAGGCATTGCTGCGGCGGCTGCCGGGACGGCTGGTGGGGATGACCCGCGACCATGCCGGGGGACGCGCCTACACGCTGACGCTGCAGACCCGCGAGCAGCACATTCGTCGCGAGCACGCAACCTCGAACATCTGCACCAACCACGCGCTGATGGCGCTGGCGGCGACGGTCTACATGGCGCGCATGGGGGCCGGAGGCATGCGCGCCGTCGCCGAGGTGGGCACTCGACGCGCCCATCACCTGGCGTCGCGGCTGAGCGAGCTCGACGGCTTCTCGCTCGCCTTCCCCGACAAGCCTTTCCTATGGGAGTTCGTGCTTCGCTGCCCCGGCGACGCCGCGGAGGTGGCGAGGACGCTGCGCGACGCGAACATCGTCGCCGGACTGCCACTGGCCGCCGCCGGCGACCACCTGCGTGACTGCCTGCTGGTCTGCTGCACGGAGATGACCTCGCCCGCGGCGATCGATCGC
>DASZGL010000102.1:0-1567 GCA_035938875.1 Candidatus Dormiibacterota bacterium | reverse complement strand
GCGCAGCGAGAGCACGCGACCCATGGCCATGCCGAGCACGGCGCCGGCGATCGCGATCGCCGCGGCCACCCAGATCATCGACAGCATCGCCGGCTGCCAGGGGAGACGGCCGAAGAGGTGGCTGAATCCCCACTCTGTGGCCAGCCCGACCGTGCCCGTCAGCGCGCCGGCGACCACCGCCAGCTGCAGCGGGCTCAGCCGCGATTCCAGGAACCATGCAGCCTCGACGACCAGCGCCATGCCGACGTACAGCGGGAAGTGGGGCAGGTCGTGGCCGAGTCCCGGCCCCACCAGCAACGCCAGGGCGCCGCGGATGACGAGGAATTCGGCAGCGACGGTCAGCGCCCAACCGCGACCGAGCGCGGCGCGGGCCGCGACCAGGACGATCGATGTCGCCAGGGCGATGAGCACCGGCTGATACAGCGCCTGCCACTGCGGCACACCGAGATCGAACTCCAGCTGGAAGGTCGACAGACCGAGCAGCGTCGACGCGGCGAGCGTTCGACGCAGCGGCTTCTGCGCTGAGCTCGACAGCGCGGGACCACCGGCCTCCGCGTACATCAGCCATAGGGCAATCGGTGCCAGCGACGCGCCGCCGATCATCAGCAGATGCGTCGGGCTCCACATGGTGACGTCGATCCCGTAGGTGCGGTGCCAGAGGTCGTCAAGCGGAAAGCCCACCGCCGCGCCACCGCTGAGCACGCCGAGCGCCACCGCTGACATCGGCAGACGGAGCCGCCACACCCGCCGCGCGCCCGGTGCATCCTCGACCGTCGCCAGCCCGATGCTCGCCAGTCCCGCGACACCAATACCCATCAATCCCATGAGGATCAGCGTGTGCGGCACGGTGAACAGCTCGCGGTCACGACCGAGGTCGATGTGCCAGGCGACGTCCCAGAAGAATCCGATGACGGCGACGGTGAGCGCCCACAGACCGACCAGGATGCCGCCTGTGGCCCATGCGGGCAGCGGGCTGACCCGTCGCAGCGAGGTCGCCGCGCGCATCCACAGCGCGGCGACGCCACGACGGCCGCCGGCATCGCCTCGCACGATGAGGGACGACGTCACCCCGACGAGCACGAGCAACGGCACGATGACCCACAGCCACTGCAGAGGGGTGGTGTGGCCGATCGGTTCGATGGTGGTGGCGGCGATCATGCAGCGGCCTCCGACCGCGTCACCGCGCCGACGGTGATGTCGCTGTGTTCGAACACCGGCCTGATGCCCGGCGCGAAGCGGTGCCGGGTCAGCTGCGACGACGGGAACACCTGGGGCAGCTCCGGTCGCGTGCTGATCGGATCGGCGATGAGTTTCTCCTTGATCATCGAGTTGTACTGCCAGCTCGCGTACTCGGGCGTGTTGAAGTTGAGCACCACCTCGTAGCCCCAGGTCTGCGCCCAGCGACGCACGCCGGGGAGCCCCGAGTGCTGCGGCGCGTAGCACTCGACAGCGATGCCGTTCTCCGACGAGGTGACGATGCCACGCCCAGTGTTGACCACCAGGGTGTGATTGCCGAGCGTGTGCCCAGGTGTGCGCAGCAGTGCGAGACCTCCGGTGATGAGCACAT
>DASZGL010000101.1:0-6695 GCA_035938875.1 Candidatus Dormiibacterota bacterium | reverse complement strand
GGTGGCGATGACGAAGTCATCCGCCTCCTCCTGGGCCATCATCAGGCGCATCGCCTCCACGTAGTCGCCGGCGAAGCCCCAGTCGCGCTGCGAGTCGAGGTTGCCCAGAGTGATCTGCTTCTGCAGGCCCAGCTTGATCTTGGCGGCGGCGTTGGTGATCTTGCGGGTGACGAACTCGAGGCCGCGCCGCGGCGACTCGTGGTTGAAGAGGATGCCGCTGCAGGCGAACATCCCGTAGCTCTCGCGGTAGTTGACGGTGATGTAGTGCCCGTAGACCTTGGCGACCCCGTAGGGTGAACGGGGATGGAACGCCGTCAGCTCGGTCTGCGGCGACTCGCGGACCTTGCCGAACATCTCGCTGCTCGACGCCTGATAGAACTTGGTCTTGGGGTTGACGACACGGATGGCGTCGAGCATTCGCACCACGCCCAGCCCGGTGATCTCCCCGGTAAGCGCCGCCTGCTTGAAGGAGAGCCCGACGAAGCTGATGGCGCCGAGGTTGTACACCTCGGACGGCTGGCAGGTCTCCAGCGCAGCGATCAGCGACGACTGGTCGAGGAGGTCGCCCTCGACGAACTCGATGCCGGGGCAGAGCCGCTCCACCGTCGCCAGGCGCGGGTTGTTCTGCCCGCGGACCAGGCCGTAGACGTTGTAGCCCTTGGCGAGGAGCAGCTCGGCGAGGTACGAGCCGTCCTGCCCGGTGATGCCGGTGATCAGCGCGCTGGTCAATCGCTGCTCCTGTTGTGGTTGCCACGTTCCGCAGGGGACCCCAAGGATTCCGGTGGTCGAGTGCGGACTCCTTGGGGTCCGCTTCCGCAGCCGGCGGGATGGGAAGCACTAGGCTACGCACATGAGCGGTGAGGCTGCCCGACCTGTCCTCCTCTTCGGCGAGAGCTACCACCACCCCAACGTCTACTACCGCAGCGGGTTCCTCGTCCCCGACCCGGTGGTGCTCGTCGATCGTGGTGGCGACGACACCGTGCTCTGGTCCAGCGAGCTCGAAGAGGGCCGCGCTCGCAAGGAGGCGCGCGTCGGGCGGGTGCGTTCCATCCAGGAGCTCGACTGGAGCGCCATCATGAGCCGCGCCGGCTCGGAGCAGGACGCCTGGTCGGCTCTGCTCACGGCGATCTGTCGCGAAGAGCGCATCGAGGAGGTCGACGTCGACGCCGACTTCCCGGTCATCCTCGCCGACGCGCTGCGCAGCCAGGACGTCGCCATCCATCCGCGAGGCGACCTCTACCGCCGCGCGCGCCGCATCAAGACCGAGCAGGAGGTGGCCTGGATCACCGCCACCGAGAACGCCGGCATGGACGCGTTGCAGCGGGCCATCGACATCATCGCCGCCGCCGATGTGCGCGACGGCCTCCTCTACGCGGAGGGACGCCCGCTGAGCGGCGACGACCTGGTCCGCGCTGTCGAGTCGCGGTTGCTCGAACTCGGCTGCAGCACCGAGGACTCGATCTGCTGCGGCGGGCCCGACTCGGCGGATCCGCACCGCCGCACCAGCAGCGTGCTGCGCGCCGGGCTGCCCATCGTTCTCGACATCTTTCCCTTCGACAAGACGACACGCTACTGGGGTGACATGACGCGCACCGTCGTCCGCGGCACGCCGCCGCCCGCGGTGCAGGCAATGTGGGATGCGGTTTTCGAGGCGCAGCAAGCCGGGCTCAGCGCCGTTCGCCCAGGGGCAAATGGCCGAGATGTGCACTACGCGTGCTGCCGGGTCTTCGCCGACCGCGGCTACGGGTCACTGCCCAAGCCGTTTCGCCAGATCGATTCCCAGGCTCGATTCATCCACGGCACGGGGCATGGCCTGGGGCTCGAGATCCACGAGTACCCCCGCGTCAGCGACGTCGACGTCACCCTCGAGGTGGGCGATGTGATCACCGTCGAGCCCGGGCTCTACGATCCGCGGTTCGGCGGCATCCGCATCGAGGACCTCGTCGTGGTCACCGAGGACGGCTGCCGCAACCTCACCGGGCTGCCCAAGGTGTTCGCCCTCGACTGAGCCAACGGCGGCTGGGGCCACAACGGCTTCGTGGTATCCTTCGCCGGCTCTGCCACGCAGAGCAATCCCGCACAGAGCTTTCCTGCGCCCGGCGGCCCGCCACCTAGCTCACCTCGGCGGCGGCCAGCACCCCGGGCGCCGAAGCCCACAGGAAAGGAGGTGGTGCGCATGGTGCGCGACTACGAGCTGATGTACATCGTCCGGCCCGACCTCGACGAGGAGGCGGTCAAGGGGGCGATGGACTCGGTCCAGAACCTCATCGAAGGTCAGAGCGGCGAGGTGGTCAAGACCACCTCGTGGGGAAAGCGCCGCCTGGCATACGAGATCCAGCGACTGCGTGACGGATACTACGTGCTCCTCCACATCCGCCTCGATGGGGCTCGGATCAAGGAGCTGGAGCGCGTGCTGCGCATCCACGACAACGTTTTCCGTCACATGCTGACCATCTTCGTCGAGGGCGTCGAGGCAGAGGACGGGCGACGCAACGGTCGCGCCGACGGCGCCGACGGCGCGGTCGAAAGCGGTGCCGTTGTGCCGGCGGAGTCTGCAGGCTCTATGGATGCAGACGATATTGAGATCGACGATGACATCGGCGTCGACGCCGAGGTGGAGGAGGAGGTCTGATGGCAGGCTCGCTCAACAAGGTGATGCTCATCGGTCGCCTCACCCGCGACCCCGAGCTTCGTTACACGCCAAGCGGCACCGCGGTGTGCCAGCTGGCCCTCGCCACCAACCGCTATGGCCAGGACCAGGCAACCGGTGAGCGGCGCGAGTTCACCGACTACCACGACGTCGTCGTCTGGAACCAGGGACAGCGCAAGCTCGCCGAGCTGTGCAGTCAGTACCTGCAGAAGGGTCGCCTCGTGTACGTCGAAGGACGCATGCAGACCCGGTCGTGGGAGGACCAGCAGAGCGGTCAGAAGCGCTACCGCACCGAGGTCAATGCCAACGACGTCCAGTTCCTCGACAGCGCGCGAGACGGCGGTGGCGGTGGCGCCGTGCCCGAGCCAACCGGCAGCGTCGCCCGCGGTCCCGCAGCCGGCGACGGTGGTGGCGACATCGACCCCGACGACATCCCTTTCTGACAACTGTGACGACAACGAGAGACACCACGAATGCCTGACAACGACCGACGCCGCCACCGCAAGGTGTGCAGTTTCTGCATCGAGCACATCGACCACATCGATTACAAGGAGGTGTCGCGGCTGCGCCGCTATCTCAGCGATCGCGCCAAGATCCTGCCTCGGCGCATGACCGGCACCTGCGCCAAACATCAGCGCTCGCTGACCCTGGCGCTGAAGCGTGCCCGGCACATGGCGTTGCTGCCCTTCACCGCCGACCTGCGCTAGGACGCTTGCTAGACTCGGAGGGCCTCGCCACCCTCATTCGAAGGGAGCACCATGGCCCTCGAGCAGCAACTCCGCGTCCCTGGTCCGACTCCGCTCCCGCAGCGGGTGCTGCGCTCCCAGAGCCGTCCGATGATCAACCATCGCGGCCCGGAGTTCGCCGCGCTGCTCCGTGACTGCGTCGAGGGTCTCCGCTGGGCGCTGCAGACCGACAGCGACATCCTTCTCTATCCCGCCAGCGGCACCGGCGGCCTCGAGGCTGCCGCGGCCAACCTGCTCAGCCCCGGTGAGCGGGCGCTGTTCTGCACGGTCGGGGCCTTCGGCAAGCGCTGGGCGGACATCGCGACCGCTTACGGCGCCGACGTGGTGCGCTTGGACATGCCCTGGGGCGAGGTCGTCGATCCCGAGGACGTCGAACGCGTCCTCGCCGAGAACGGCGAGATCACCAAGGTCTTCGTCACCCACAACGAGACCAGCACTGGCGTCACCAACGACATTGCGGCGATCGCCGCTGTCGTCAAGAGCCGCGGCAAGCTCCTGGCCGTCGACAGCGTCAGCGGCGCGGGGAGCCTCCCCCTCGCGGTCGATCAGCTCGGCCTCGACGTCGTCATCACCGGTTCGCAGAAGGGATGGATGGCACCGCCCGGCCTGGCGATGATCGCCGTCGACGGTCGCGCGCTGCAGGCGTCGGCGCAGGCGACGTGTCCCCGCTGGTACTTCGACTTCGCCCGCGAGAAGTCCTTCCAGGACAAGCAGCAGACGTGCACCACGCCGCCGCTCTCGGTGATGTTCGCTCTCCAGGAGGGCTTGGCGATGATGCGCGAGGAGGGCCTGGACAATGTCTTCGCCCGGCACGCGCGTGTCGCCGAGATGATCCGTGCCGGGCTTTCCGCCATCGGTCTGCGTCTCTTCGCACCCGAGGGATACCGCAGCAACACCGTCACCGCTGTGCACGCACCCGACCCGGACGCCGACCAGCTCAAGGCGCTGCTGACGACGCTGCGCACCCGCTACGGGCTCGTCCTCGCCGGCGGCCAGGGTGAGCTGCAAGGCCGGATCTTCCGCGTCGGCCACCTGGGCATGATCGACGAGGGTGACGCGTACAGCATTCTGGCCACCATCGAGCAGGGTCTCGCCGACCACGGCATGCTCAGCCGTGTGGGGCTGACCGTGGCGGCCGCCCAGGCTGTGGTGCGCAGCACCGCGGAGACGCCGAGCGAGCCTGCCGGGGTGTCTTGAGCAGACCGTCGCAACCGGCGCAACTCTCTCTCGATTCCGGCCCGGCTCGCATCCTCGTCGCCGATCCCATCGCCGAAGACGGGGTCGAGCGGTTGCGCGCGGCGGGTCGCGTCGACGTCCTCACCGGGCTCGCACCGGACGATCTGCTCGCCCGCATCGGCGATTACGACGCGCTTGTGGTGCGCAGCGAGACCAAGGTGACCGCGGCGTTGCTCGAGGCCGCGGGCCGCCTGCGCGTCGTCGGTCGGGCCGGTGTCGGAGTCGACAACATCGACCTCGATGAGGCGACGCGGCGCGGCGTCCTGGTGCTCAACGCGCCGACCGGCAACACCATCGCCGCCGCCGAGCACGCGGTGGCGATGCTCATGGCGATGTCGCGCAACGTGGCCGCGGCCGACCAGTCGCTCCACGCCGGTCGCTGGGAGCGCGCCCGCTTCATGGGGACCGAGCTGCGCGAGAAGACGCTCGGCCTGCTCGGCCTGGGCAAGATCGGCTTCGAGGTTGCCCGCATCGCCGGCCTGGGGTTGTCGATGCGGGTCATCGCCCACGATCCCCTGGTGGCCCCGGAGCGCGCCGAGCAGGCGGGTGTCGAGCTGGTCGAGTTCGATGCTCTGCTGCGCGACGCCGACGTGCTCAGCGTGCACACCCCGCTGACCGACACCACCAGGGGCATCATCGGCGCCGGCGAGCTCCGCGCCATGAAGAAGGGCGCGCGGCTGATCAATGTCGCCCGTGGCGGCATCATCGACGAGGCCGCGCTCGCTGAGGCGATCGCCTCGGGACACATCGCCGGCGCGGCCATCGACGTCTTCACCACCGAGCCGCCACCACGCGATCACCCGCTGCTCCAGCTCGCCCAGGTGGTGGTGACGCCGCACCTGGGGGCGAGCACCGTCGAGGCGCAGGTCAACGTCGCCTTTGACGTCGCCGACCAGATCGTCGCTGTGCTGTCCGGCGGCGCGGCGCGCTACGCCGTCAACGCGCCCACCATCCTCCCCGAGGAGATGGCCGCGCTGCAGCCATACATGGAGCTGGCGCAACGCATGGGCTCGCTGGCAGCGCAGCTCGGTGGCCGCAAGCTGCGCCGCGTGGTGTGCACCTACGCCGGTGAGCTCGCGGAGCGCGACACCATCGTGCTCACCGCCGAGGCGCTGCGTGGCCTCTTCGCGCCCTACACCGAGACGCGCATCAACGCCATCAACGCCAAGGCCGTCGCCCGCTCCCACGGTGTCGACGTCGAGGAACGCAGCACCACCCGGGCCGTCGACTACGCCAACTCGATGATGCTCCAGGTGGTCGGCTCGGAAAAGCTCTCCATCGCCGGCACGCATTTCGAAGGCAAGCTGCGCATCACCCGGATCAACGACTACTCGGTCAACATGGAACCCAGCGGTCGCTACCTCATCGCCACCAACCAGGACCGGCCCGGGGTGATCGCCGCCGTCTCCACCCTTCTTGCCAAACACGACATCAACATCGCAGGCATCGAATTGGGCCGGGACCAGCCGCGCGGCCGCGCCCTGATGCTGGTCCAGGTCGACGATCCCGTCTCAGCCGAGCTGCTCAACGAGCTGCGCAACAGTACCGGCCTGGAATCGCTGAAGGAGGTGCACCTTTAGCAAAGAATCCAAGCTGCACCCGCTGCGCGGGATCCGCTTCAACAGCGAGCAGGTCCAGCTAGCCGGCGTCCTCGCGCCTCCCTACGACGTCATCAGTCCGCAGCTCCAGGACGAGCTGTACTCGCGCGACCCCCACAACATCGTGCGCATCGACTACGGCAAGGAGCTGGCCGGTGACGTCGCCGGCGTCGAGGACCGCTACACGCGCGCCGCGCGCGAGCTGCAGAGCTGGCTTCGCCTTGACGTCCTGCGGCGGGACGAGTTCCCGACGCTGTACGTCCACGAGCACGGCTTCGTCAGCGAGGACGGCAGGCGTCTTCTGCGCACAGGGATCTTCGCCCGGATCGGGGCGCTGCCCTGGGACAGGGCCGAGGTGCGACCGCACGAACGCACGATGCGCGGCCCCAAGGAGGACCGTCTCGCGCTGATGCGCACGACCCGGACGCAGACCAGCGCGGTGTTCGTCCTCTGGGACAAGGCTCC
>DASZGL010000100.1:0-32882 GCA_035938875.1 Candidatus Dormiibacterota bacterium | reverse complement strand
CTTAAACACCGCTGGGGGTTCGCCCCCGTCCGGGTTCGAATCCCGGGCTCGGCAGGGCCACCCGGACATATACTCCCCGCCCAAATCACTGGGAGGTGGGTGATGACGGCGACGCTTGGCGTTGCTCGAGCGGGGATGCTGACGCTGACGACATTGACTGTCGTGGCCCTGGCTGGATGCGGGTCGTCATCTTCGGCCACCACGACCCCGGCCGGGGCAAGCACGACGTCCAGTGCAGGGGCGGTCAGCTCATCGAGTGCGAACGCATTGAGCACATCTACTGGTCCCTCCGCGCTCCCCGCGGCCTGCTCGTTGCTGACGACGGCTCAGGTGGCCGAACTCCTCGGTGGCCCACCGGCGCAGCCCGAGGGACGGGAGAGCGACGACCAGCCCACGTACAAGATCTGCGATTGGCTCTCGACCCCGCCCGCGGGAGGTAACACGAACAGCCTCGACATCAGGGTCTTCGTCAGGGCCCACCAGGGTGATCCAGGCTTCGGCGGCACCATCGCGGATGACGGGCCGTCCAGCCCCGTGACCGGCGTGGGCGACCGTGCCGTCTTCGCTTCGAAGGACGGTATCGGCGCCAACCTCATCGTCGACAAGGGCTTGACGAGCATTTCGATATCGACCAGGGGTTCGGTCGCCGGTGCCACGATCAAGTCGGCGATGATCGCCGACGTACAGCAGGTGCTGGCGCACATAGCGGCCTGATGTAGCCGGCCGTGACCGGCACACTCTTCGACGAACCCGGCCGCGAGTGGATGGCGGCTGGGGAGGAACCGTCACCGGCTCCTCCTCAGCGCGCGCGATCAGCTCAGCTCATCGAGCAACCCGAGACGCGGTTGCTCCACTCCTGCTGAACGATGTAGCCGTGGCCGTTGGCGCGGAGGTCGGCACCCGACGCATCGGTGGGTCCGAAGTTGAAGTTGCACTTGTCGCCGATCTCGCTGCCGGACGAGTCGATCCAGGCGTAGTTGCTGGCGCCGACCGCGGGATCCGTGACCGTCTCCATCAGCTCGTGGGAGGTGACGTTGATGGTGCTGTCCGCGTCGGAGTCGTTGTTGGGCGACGTCGGCGTGTTGCAGCCCGTGGGCAGCGTGTTGGCGTACGGCTGGTTGGCGTAGAGGATGGTCGTGCCAGCGCTGACGAAGCTGCTGTGATACGCGCAAAAGTACGTGTTGGAGCACACCGCACCGGAGCATGAGATCTCGTTCTTGGAGGTGAAGACGAAGAACTCATGGCCGATGCCACCGGTCCATCCCTTCGCGGCCATCACCTTGGTGACCTCGTTCTGGATGTCACTGTCCTGGAGCACGGGAGCGGGATAGGCAGCGGTGTCAACGAACACACCGCCGAGCGAAGAGCTGTTGGCGATGTTCTGCTGCGTGCCGCCGACGACCTGGTAGTACTGCGTCGCGACGCCGTAGAGGCCGCTGCCACCGATGTCGGAGAGGAACCGACTGATCAGCGAGTTGTACTGCGCCGACACCGAGTACAGCGGCGGCTCCCAGAAGATCGCGTAGTTGGTCGAGCTCGAGGCCTCGACCGGTCCACCGTTGTAGACCAGGTTGTTGGACGCCGCCGGCGCGGCCACGGGCGCCGTTCCGGAGACGCCGCGCGGCATCACGTAGTGGATCGCGCCACCCGTGTGCCGCGTCCCGGCGCTGCCCGCCGATGCGCTGACCCCAGCCGTCGCCAGCCCCCCGAGGCAGCCGACCACGCCGGCGAGCACCCCCAGCTGCATTCCCTTCACGCGTCGAGCCCTCCGCTTGGAATTCTTGGGTCTGCGGACTTCACCGCCCGCATTCATTAAGTAAGGACGTGCTGCGCTTCAACCTCTTGCGCGCCGCTCACGGACGCACATCCGTTCGGGCGGTGCAATTTTCCCGAACCTGATCCGTCTTCTCAGATGGGCCCGTGCGGAGGGTCCTGCCACTGGTGGCCGTGCCGACGTACCCGATGCAGAGGGGTCAGCAAGGAGGAAGTGGACGCCATGAGACGTGTACGGAGTCTTCTGGTCGTTGCGCCGCTGGTCGTGGGCCTGCTCGTGTTGACCCCGCCGAAGCCGACGGTGGCCGCGCCCGTGGTGCAGCCCGGCGTGTCGCTCGAGTTCGGCAACTCGTTCTGCACCATGAACTGGGTCTACGACGGTGCTGGAGGCCCGTACGTCGGCGCCGCGGCGCACTGCACCACCGGCGTCGGCCAGGAGGTCGACCTCGCCAGCGGCAGCCTGGGCTCGCCCATCGAGCGCATCGGCCAGGTCGCCTTCGTCGGCTCGGTCACCGGGCTTGACTACTGCCTGATCCGCGTCGATCCGGGCATCGTGCCCCAGCTAAGCGCGGCTATGGCGGGGCACCCCACGATCCCCACCGGGGTGTCCACGCCAAGCAGCGCCAAACAGGGTGACCTGATCCAGTTCTCTGGGCAGGGCATCGTCTTCGGCTCGACCGCGCCGACAGCGCAGGACCGGGTCGGCGTCTTCAACTTCTTCGACAGCGGCAACCAGTACGTGGTCGGCCCGGTGACTCCCGGCGACTCCGGTGGCCCGGTCGCTGACATCACCGACTCGGGCAAGGCCATCGGCATCGTCGACACCGTGGGGCTGACCGTCGCGTCGCCCAACGTCAATGTCGGCGAGGGCGGTGTTGCGTTGTACGCGCTGCTGGCCGACGCGGCGTCGCACGGTTTCAGCATCACCCTGCGCACCGTCTAGCGGCGGAAATCCAGCGGGTGGGCCGGGCGCGCCCGGCTCGCCCCGCTGGGCGGTACCCTGCTGCGATGCCGGCGCCGATCCATGTGCAGCTGCTCAGCCGCGACGGTTGCTCGCTTTGCGACAAGGTTCACGCGCTGCTGGCCATCGTCGGGCGGGAGACGCCCGTCGACGTCGACGTGGTCGACATCGACGAGGATCCTGCGCTGCGCGCACGTTACGATCAGCGGATACCGGTGCTGAGAGTGGGGGAGTCGGTGATCTGCGAAGGGGTGGTGACGCTCACCGATCTGCGACACGCGCTCGCCCTGGTGAGCGCAACATGAGCAACCTGGTGGCGCGCCGCTTCTACCGCGCCGTGGACACGACGGTGCGCTGGCGGCTCGGTAGCCTCATCGCCGGTGCGGGCTCGGGGCAGGACCCGGGTGAGACCGCCGGCGGAACGCTCTTCCCGCCGGCCGACCCGGCGCAGTTCTGGGGACAGAGTCGCGTCCACAACCCGGCGCGGCTGCACCGGCGTGAGCTGCCTGTCCGCGGCCGTTCGGTGCAGCGCATCGTCGAGCTCGTCGGCCCGAGCCAGGGACCCGGCAGCCACCATGGCAGCGGGCGTCTGCGCGCCCGTGTCGCCGTGCACCACGCCGGAGAGGACGCGCCGCTGGTGCTGCTTCTCCATGGCTATGCCGCGCCAGTCCCGTACTACGAAGACCATCACATGCGCCTGCTGCTTCGCCGCGGGGTCAGCGCGGCGCGCCTCGAGCTGCCCTTTCACATGACCCGGCGAGTTCCTGGGCGCGGCGCCGGCCACGGCTTCTTCAGCCTCGACCCGGCGCACAGCTGCGCGGTGCTCCGACAGGGCGTCGAGGATGCCGCCGCCGTCATCGCCTGGGCTCGGCGCGAGGTGACCCCGAACGTGGCGGTTCTCGGATTCAGCCTCGGCGGGCTGGTCGGTTGTCTGTGCGCGGCCTTGTTCGAGCTCGACGCGCTGGTCGCGGTGACGCCGCCGTGCGACCTGCCCACCATCGTCGCCGAGCACTCCTCGGCCCGCGTGCGGCGCATCCTGAGCCCTCTCTGGGAGACCGATCGCGATGGGGCTCGCAGCGGCCTGGCAGCCGCCATGGCTCCCGTGGTCCCGAGAAACCTCACGCCGGTGACGGCGCCCGATCGGATCACGCTGATCGCCGCCGCCGAAGACCAGATCGTCGGCCGCGCTCCGGTGCACGAGCTCGCCGCGGCGTGGGGCGTGGAGTGCTGGGATTACCCGCATGGTCACGTCACGGTGATGACGTCGCGGGGCATCAGCGCTCGCATCCACGACCAGCTGCTGCGCCGTCTCAGCGGTGAGGCGGTGGTTCCCGCATTGGCGGGATGACCGAGGCGCGGCCCCTGCTGCGCCGTGAGGGGCACAGCCGCCGAGGACGCGCCTACCTGATCCGGCCGACGACGACCGACGACCTGCACGAGCTGGTGGCCATCGTCGATGCGGCAGCTGCCGAGGGCGACCTCGTGGCCGCTATCCCGGGGGACCGCACCGTCACCGAGGACAGCCTGATGCTCTCCGGGCTACTCGCCCAGGGGGGCCTCTCCCTGACCCTCGAGGTCGATGGAGTAGTGGCCGGAAGGGTCACCATCTGGAGGCACCGCGGGCGTTACGACGGTCATGTCGGTGAGCTCGCCATCGTCATCGCCGCCGAGTGCCGCGACCAGGGGTTGGGCCGCGCCCTCATCGAGGTGGCCATCGACTGGGGCCGCGCCGTCGGGCTGCGCAAGATCAGCCTGGGTGTCTTCCCCAGCAACTCGCGGGCGATCGCCGTCTACCGGGCGATGGGTTTCGTCGACGAAGGCCTGCAGCGGCGCCAGCTGCGGCTCGGCGACGTGGATCACGACGTCGCGCTGATGGCACTGCTCCTCGATTGAACCCCTGCTATCCTCGCCGCGATCATGAGTGACGTCCGCCCCATCGGGGTTTTCGACTCCGGCGTCGGCGGGCTCACCGTCCTGCGCGAGCTGCGCCGCCAGCTGCCCGCGGAGCGCTTGATCTACCTCGCCGACCTGGCGCACTTCCCGTACGGGCCGCGGTATCAGAACGAGGTGCGCGACTTCGCCCTGCGCATCACCGACGAGCTGCTCACCCTCGACGTCAAGCTGGTGGTCATCGCCTGCAACACCGCAACCGCAGCGGCACTGAACACAGCGCGGGAGCGTTTCGACGTCCCCATCGTCGGCGTCATCGCACCCGGCGCCCAGGCCGCGGTTGCAGCCACGCGCAACGGACGTATCGCGGTGATCAGCACCGAGGGAACGTACGCGAGTCAGGAGTACCTCCACGCCATCAAGGAGGCGAATCCCGGAGTCGGCGTGCTGCCCAAGGCGGCGCCCGAGCTCGTCGACGTCGTCGAGGCCGGCGCCAGCGACACGCCGCGCGCCGATGTGGCGGTTCGCGCCGTGCTCGCCGAGATCATCGACTGGGGCGCCGACACCCTGGTGCTGGGCTGCACGCACTACCCGCTGCTGCGCAACGCCATCCACCGCGTCGCCGGGCCGTCGTTGCGAGTCGTCGACAGCGCTGAGACCACCGCGGCTCGCGTGCGTCGCATCCTCGACGTCAATCGCCTCGAGTCCGGCGGCGGTGCTGACGCGGGTGATCCCGTCCTGCTGGTCACCGCCGATCCGAAGCGATTCTCGGCCACCGCGGCGATGCTCTTCGGCGAGCAGCTGCCGGAGCCGACGGTGATCGACCTGTGGGGCGAGGCACCGGCTCGCGTCAAGGTCGCATCGTGAGCTCGCAGACCGAGTCGCTGCTCGAACCGATCGCCGTCGAGCTCCACGAGTTCGAGCGCCGGCTGCACGAGACGGTGGTCGCCGACGTCGGTCCCATGGCCGAGGCGATGGAGCACATCGTCAACGCCGGCGGCAAGCGGCTGCGACCTGCGCTGGTGATCCTCAGCGCGTACCTCGGGGAGCCCGATCCAGACCACGTCTATGCCCTGGCCATGGGCATCGAGTTCATCCATACGGCAACCCTGATCCACGATGACCTCATCGACGACGCCGACACCCGACGCGGGCTCGCGACTATTCATGCCATCCTTGGCGCCAACCCGGCGATCATTGTCGGCGACTACTACTTCGCCAAGGGCGCCAACCTGCTGGCCTCGATTGGCATCCCCTTGATCGACGAGGTGGTCAGCGGCGCGGTCATGACCATCTGCATGGGTGAGCTGCTTCAGCTCACCAGCAAGCGCGACTACGACCAGTCTGTCGACGACTACTACCGCAAGATCGAGCGCAAGACGGCGACCTTGGTCAGCGCATCATGTTTCTGCGGCGGCATCGTCGGCCGGCTCGAGGAGCCGCGGCGGCAGGTGCTCAGGCAGTACGGCCACCTGCTGGGGATGGCGTTCCAGATCGCTGACGACGTGCTCGACTACACCGCCACCGAGGCAGAGGTGGGCAAACCCACCGGCGCTGACCTCAAACAGGGCACCGTGACACTGCCGCTGATGTACGCGCTCGGCGACCCCGGCTCCGCGCCGCCGCTGCGTGCCGTGCTCAGCAGGGATCCGATGAGCGACGACGACTACGACGAGGTTGTGCGCCTGGTGCGCGGCTCGCGCGCCGTCGGCCAGGCGGAGCGGCACGCCCACGAGTTCGCCGATCGGGCCCGCCTCGAGCTTGCCCCCTTCCCAGACTCGGCCGCGCGCCGCACCTTGGAGTCGCTCTGCGACTACGTGGTCGATCGCCGGGACTGAGACTCAGATCGCACCCCAGCGTCCGAGGAGGCGCATGAAGAGCACGAGCCACAGGCCGAGCAGGGCCGCTCCGACCACCAGTCCGAGCGCCTCGACGGCGGTGCCCTCCCAGTTGCCCTGAGCCGTCGACGATCCCGTGGCGGCGCTGACCACGTACACCGCCGCGCGTCCCGCGTCGATGCCGGCGAGGACGCCAACCGCGCGAAACGCGATGCGCACAAAGTGGTACTCCGTGCGCAGCGCAGCGCGCATCTCGGTCGCGGTCCAGTTGCCGTCCTTGGGGCGGCCCACCGGCGGCTCGGGAGGGCCGAGGCGCAGGCGGAGGACGGCGACGAGGAAGAGCACCGATGCCGCCCAGCCAAGCCACGCCGTGCGCGGGCCCGAGCCGTCGGCGAACAGCTGGGCGAGGGGGTTGAGGTCGTCGCCGCCAGCAGCGAGAGCCGCATAGTGCTCCTGGAGGCGGAGCGTGATCACCCCCCAGGCGACGCCGGTTCCGCCGAGCAGAGCTGCGGCGGCGACGCGCTTTACCGTGACCATCCATGGCATCGTAAGCACTCGTTGTGCTGACGACGCGCCATCGCCGACGGTTGCGCATCCTCACCTACAACATCCTTCTCGGTGGTGAGGGCCGCGAAGAGCGCATCGCTCGCGTCCTCGAACGCGCAGGCGCCGACGTCATCGCACTCCAGGAGGTGACCAACGTTGCTGCGGTACGCCGGCTCGCCAGCAGGTTGGGAATGCGCATTCTGATCGGCAAACCCAGCGATACGAGCAAGCTGAACGTCGCGCTGCTCAGCCGCCGGCGCGTACTGCGGTGGCACAACTATCAGCATCCACGGCGCATGCTGCGCGGCCATCTCGAATGCGAGATCGAGACCGGCAGCCCGGTCATGCCACGGCTGCGCATCCACTGCCTGCACCTCGCGGCGCGCTTCTTCGAACGCGCCAACGGCGAAGCACGGCGAATGCGCGAGATGCGTTCGGTGCTCCACGACATCCACCGTCTGACGCAGACACCCCACGTCATCATCGGCGACTTCAACGCCCTGGCTCCCGACGACACCGTCGCGGCCATCCGCTTCTTCAAACGTATGGCCGAGCTGCGCAGGGCAGGGCTGGTCGTTCGCGGAGCCGACGGCAGCATGGGCCCGGTGCAGCGCCGTGGGCGCAGTGATCGAGCGCTGGAGCATGGCTGGCTGGCGGCGGGCATCGACCCGCACCTAGACGTCGGTGTGCCCCGCCTGCCGTCGATCGTCGGTCCGGCGACCGCGGTGATACCGCGGCTGCCGGTCACCGACCGGGTGCTCGGCGCGCTGCTCGCCCGCTGGAGCGTCCAGCACCTGCTCGACCTGGGCTACACGGACTGCTATCGCCGCATGCACAAGCGCGATCACGGGTACACCGTGGCGACGTGGATGCCGGCGGCGCGCGTCGACTACGTCTTTGCCGACGCCGCGGTCGCCCCGCGCCTGCAAGGCTGTGACGTGATCGGCAGCCATGCGTTCTCGGATCCCGACGTCGCCACCGCGTCCGATCACTACCCGGTGGTCGCCGACTTCAACCTGTAGCAGGGTCGGCGGGCAGCCGTGCCTATACTCGGCCGCCATGCCCCGTATCCCCCGCTGTGCTCACGCCATCGTCGGCGGCTCCGGGACTGCGGCCATCGACTTTCCCGGTGCGCTTGGCGACAGCCGTGTTCGGGTCATCAGCGACGCGATCAAGGCGACAACGCCCTTCGGCGACAGCCCGCCGGTGCGGCACATCGCGGTGACCCTCGGCGATGGATCGGAGCGCGAGGCGCTGGTGGCGCGGATGCACGGCTGGCAGCACGGTGTCGGCCGCCACGACGCCACCCTGGCGCTGTTCTGGCTGCTTCGCGAGGCCGGGGTGCGGCGTGTCATCGCCGAAGCCGGTTCGGGCAGCATCACCCAGAACTTCCGGCCGCGTGACCTGGTGCTTCCCCACGACGTCATCGATCTCACCCGGCAGGTCGGTGGGCAGATCGATCCCGGTACGGTCGTGCTGATGCGCACGCCCTTCTGTCCGGAGATTCGCGAGGCGCTGTGGGAGCAGTCGCTGCGCTGGGCTGCCGACAAGGCGACGCGTGCGTTCAACCGCGCCGTCTACGCGACAACCGAGGGCACGCGCTTCGAGAGTGCCGCCGAGGTCGCTGCCTATGCCCGGCTCGACGCTGACGTCGTCGGCCAGGCCGTTTCCCCCGAGGTGTACCTCGCCAGGGAGATCGGCGCCTGCTACGCGGTGCTCACCATCGTGCTCAACTACGCGGAGGGAGTCAGGCCGACGTGGGACTACTCCCTGCTCGAGGAGATCGTTCGCGACGATGCGCGATCTCTGGGACTGCTGCTTCTCGAAGCCCTGGTGCGCTTGCCCGAGCAGGCGCGATGCGCCTGCCTGACCTATCGGCGGCGGCAGATCTCCGCTGATCCCTCGACGACGACATTGCCCGACACCGCGTGAAGGTGGTGCCTTGCGGTCAGGATTGACCGGATCGCCGTAGCGGAGCGCTGAGCAGCTGGATGACGCCGGCGGCGATCAGCACCACGGCACAGGCTGCGCAGACGAAGAATCCCGCACCGAGGCTGATGGTGAAGCCGTCGCCCTGGCGGGGGGCGTACCCGCCGTACGTCGTGTAGAGGCCGGTGCCGGCGGCGACGAGCGCGCCGGCGACGACGATGGCCAGGTCGCCGAAGCGTCCTGCCTGCCCAAACCACAGGCGATACGCGCAGGCGAGCAGGGCGAGCATCACCCCGGCGCAGGCGACGATGCCGCTGCCGTGGAGGACGTCGATCGAGGTGGTCTGGTCGTCACCCCCGACGAGAACGCGGAGCCGCTCCCACGGAAGCAGGCATCCCGCGGCCGCAATCACCGCGGTGATGGGAATGAGCGCGGCGACGATGCGACGGTGCAGTGGGTGGGTGCTCGACGTGTCCATGCGAAGCAAAAGCAAAGGCCGCCGATCACCGGACCGGCGGCCTTGATGTCACCGTGTGATGAGGTTGCTCAGAACCTCAGGCGTTCATGCTCGGTGGCGGAGGGGGCGGCGCCATGGGAGGCGTTGGCGGAGACGGCGGCATGGGCGGCGGAACCATCGCCCTGCTCGCGGTCACCGTCTGTGGCTCGCTCTGCTTGGTGAACCCGCCGAAGATGATGACCAGTCCAAGGATGACACCAACGTAGAGCGCCCAGCCCGGGCTCTTGCTCGTGCCCGCGATGTCAGGGATGTCGAAGCCGTTGTAGCTCCCCTTGCCGATGAGCCAGTTGAGGAGGATCAGCACGACCTCGACGGCGCCGAATGCCATCCAAAGCTGCGCGTCGGTCAGAGGTAGGGCGGGAAGCTGCACCTGGTCGCTCAGGAAGAGGCGCACGACCAGGAAGGCGATCCCCACGATGATGAGAAGAGCAGCCAGGATGCCCAGGCCCCCCCACAGGGAGCCGTAGGTGACGCTGCCGTTGCACAGGGTGGATTGAATGCCCTGGCAAGCATCGGTCGAATAGTGAAACCAGCTGCCAAGGAACGAGTCGATCAAGAGGAGCACCAGGCCCCCCCCGATGATCATGTCGCTTCGGGCGAACTTGGAGAACATCGCGCCGAAGTCGACCTGCTGCGGTTGTGCTGCAGGACCCATGAGGCTAGACCCCTCCTCGACTGTCGTTGGTGCTGCTGACGACCGTGGTGGGGCCCAGGCAGATCCCTGAACCCATGGCACGGCGAATCCTAGTTATTGGCGAAGGCTGCGTCAACGTGAGGCCGAATTCGAGCATCGCTTCAGCGCCGTCCCTGGACGTGACGCATGGCACCGGTGTCCTGGCGCTGCATGAGGCCGCCCAGGGTCATTCCGGCCGTGGCCAGCAAGGCGACGACGATCCCGATGGTGAGCGAGTGGAAGGCGCCCGACCCGTTGATACCGACGAGCATCTGGAGCACCACCGCCGCCAGGGCGATGGCTCCCAGGGGGAGGGCGAGGCGCCGGTGATTGGGCGTGTTGCGCACGGCGATGACTCCGTGAGCCATCAACAGGAGCACGATCGCTGCTGTCGCAGCAACGAAGACCACGTCGCCGAGGAAGCCGCTGCCGAAGGCGTTGGCGGTCACCCGGTGGTCACCCTCATCGAACCGATACCAGGGAAGAAAGGTGGCGACCAGGGCGACGACGGAGCTCGCCCCCCAGATCCGGTCGGCCTGGCTGAGACGGTCGAGCATGGGCTCGTCTCCCTAGCGGACCCGCTGCTGCGTCGGCACGCACGGATCCGTCGGACCCGTGCGTGATCTCATGAAGGACTGGGTCCAGTTCGATGGTAGGGGCCGAACAGCCGTACTGTCAACGCCTCAGGCGTTGTGCGGCGGCAGAGAAACGCTGTTGTCGGGCGCGTCGCCGGGTTCCGCCGCGCGCCGCCTGCGGCGACCACCACGCCGGCGCCGGCGGCGCTGACCGGTCGCGGCCGGTGACTGCTCCTCGTCACCTTCAGGGCTGACCCGAGGGGCGTTCAGCTGGGTCAGTCGCGATCCCCGCGGCGCGATGATCCGCGGCGGAGGTGGCTGCCCGTCGGCGAGAAGTCCGCCCAGGGTGTTCCAGCCGAACTGTTCTTTGCCCCGCTCCACGAGGGCGATGAAGCAGGCCATGGTGGCCTCGGCGTCGGCCAGCGCATGGTGCGGCCGGCGATGGGAGACGCCGAGCTCGGAGCAGAGCCGCTCCAGGCCGATGGTGTCCTTGAGGCCCCAGAGACGGGCCGCCAGGCGTGAGGTGTCCAGGTTGTCGGCGTCCAGCGGCTCGCCGAGGGTTCGCGCGAGCAGCCGGGTGTCGAAGGCATCGGCGCTGTGCTCGATGAGCACCGCCCCGGCGGCGAAGCGGCGGAATCGCGCGAGGACGATCTCCGCGGGCGGTGCCCCGGCCAGGGTTGCCGAGGTGATGCCGTGGAGGCGGCGCGCGTACGGGTTGATGCGGTCGTCACTGTGCACCAAAGTCTCGAGCGATGCCACGTGGCCCGCCATGGTGAAGGCCACGGCGCCGAGCTCGACCAGGCGATGCGGTGACTGCCCCGTCGTCTCACAGTCGATGGCGACGAAACGCAGCTTGTCGACCGGGGTGTCCGACTGGGGGCGGACGGGGAGCAACTCGTCGTCGGGGTCGTCGATGGCGGCGAACGGTTCGCCGTTGGCGGGTCCGAGGCGGGAGACGAACCACTCACCAACCGGCACCGGCCCACGCTGCCGGCCGTATCTGCGCCGCCGTGAACCGTGCGAGCGAGCCGGCGACGGCGTGCCGGTATCCTGCATGGTCTCGTTGTTCGGAGCGGGTCCCGCCGGCCCGACGCCCGCGGTAATCGCGTCCGGTTGCAGCACGAACCCATCGTACCGCGGGGAACGTAAGTCGATACCTATACTTGGGCTGTTAACCCTATGGGCACTTCGTCAGCGATGCGCCCGGCCTACTACCCGGCGATGCTCGACCTCGCCGGGCGCAACGCCCTCCTCGTCGGAGGTGGGGAGGTTGCGGCGCAAAAAGCGGGACCTCTACTTGACGCGGGAGTGCGTCTGCGGATCGTCGCTCCCAAGCTCAATGCGTCGCTGCGCGCCCGAGTCGACTCCGGCGACGCGACCTGGGAGCCACGCGAGGTGCAGCCCGGCGACACCGCGGGGATGGCGGTCGTCGTCTGTGCCACCGACTCTCGCGACGTCAATCGACGCGTCTTCGTCGAGGCGAGCGCGGCGAGCATCCCGGTGAATGTCGTCGACGACCCTGAGCTGTGCACATTCATCGTCCCCGCGACCATCCGCCGCGGCTCGCTGCAGCTGGCCATCAGCACCGGCGGCCGCAGTCCGGCCTTCGCCAAGTTCGTCCGCCAGCAGCTGGAGTCGGCAATCGGTGAGGAGTTCGCAGAGCTCGCCGACCTTGCCGGTCGCCTGCGTGATCGGGCTCGCCAGGCGGGCATGAGCTACACCGCACGTGACCAGCTCGCCGGCGACGCCTTGCCGCGACTGCTCGCCCTGCTCCGCGCCGGCCAGACGACAGAGGCCGAGGAGCTGGTCGACGAGCTCATTTCCGGGGCGCGCACCTCGATGGCCAACGGGACGCAGCGCTGATGGAGATCGTCGTCGCCGGCCTGAGCTTTCGCACGGCGCCGCTCGCGGTTCGTGAACGCGCATCGGTCCCCGATGCCGAGGCGCGCAGCGTTCTGCGCTACCTCGTGGGCCACAGCGGGCTCAGTGCCGCGGCGCTCCTGTCGACGTGCAATCGCACCGAGTTCTACCTGGTGTCGCCCGATCGTGGTCTCAGCGATGAGGTCGTGCCCCGGTTGGCGCGATACCTCGATCCATCGGGCACGGGGAGTGTCGCCGAACACCTCCACGCGCTGAGCGGGCGCGACGCAGTGGCGCACATGTTCCGCGTCGCCAGCGGGCTCGACAGCATGGTCATCGGCGAAGCGCAGATCCTGGGACAGTTCAAGACCGCGCACCGTACTGCCCGCGACGCCGGGACGCTGGACGCGCGGCTCGACTTCGTCATGCGGCGCGCCGTGTCTGTCGCCAAGAGGGTGCGCACCCAGACCGGCATCGGCCGTCGCACCGGGAGCATCAGCCAGACGGCTGTCGACCACGCTCGCGCGGTGATCGGTGGCCTCGACGGCGTCGGTGTCCTGCTCGTCGGCGCCGGCAAGATGAGCGCGCTGGCAGCGCGGCGCCTGGCGTCGGCTCGGGCGCGCATCTACGTGACCTCGCGCACCGGTGAATCTGCGGCCACGCTCGCCGCCGAGCTGGACGGCACCGCCATCGGCGTCGACAACATCGACAGCGTCGCCACCGAGGTCGACGTGCTCATCTGCTCGACGACGTCGTCACGGCCGGTGCTCGACACCGCCGACGTCGCCCGCCTGCAGCGGTTGCGCGGACACCGCGCCCTCTGCATCCTCGACATCGCCGTACCCCGTGATGTCGACCCCGAGGCAGGACTGGTCGAGGGCGTCACCCTCGTCGATCTCGACGTGCTCGGCGGTGTCATCGAGCGCAACCTCGAGGGCCGGCGGGGCGAGCAGCCGGCAGCGGAGGCGATCGTCGAGCGCGAGCTGGACCCCACCATGACGGTGATCGACGAGCGGGACGCGGCCGGTCCCACCGTGGCCGCGTTGACGCGATGGGCCGAGGAACTTCGCCGCCGCGAGGTCGAGCGCAGCGCCGGAAGGCTCGCCGATCTCGACGCGCCCACACGGGCTCAGCTCGATGTGCTCACCCGGAGCCTGGTCCGCAAGCTGCTCCATGCGCCGATCACCCATCTCAAGGAGACCGCTGAAGACCCCGGGGTGGCGCTGCTGCTCCGCGAGGTCTTCGATCTGGACGAGACTGGCATGAACTCGAGGTCGAGTGGGCGGGACGGTTGAGGGGGGCGTGGTCCGGCTGGCCACCCGGGGCAGCGCCCTGGCTCGCGCTCAGACGGAGCTGGCCATCGCCGCGCTGCGCTCGGCGGGGATCGAGCGCGCCGAGGTTGTCGTGGTGCGCACCACCGGTGACCGGCGTCCCAACGTTGCCATCGCCGACATGGAGGGCGAGGGTTGGTTCACCGCGGAGCTGGAGCGTGCGCTTCTCGAAGGCTCGGCCGACATCGCCGTGCACAGCGCCAAGGACCTGCCCAGCACCTCCGCTGGCGGTCTTCGCATCGCGGCCTTGCTGATCCGCGGCGATGTCCGCGACGCCGTCGTCACCCGCGACGGGACGGCGCTCGCCGCCCTGCCTGGTGGTGCGCGGGTGGGCACCAGCAGTCCGCGACGCGCCGCCTTTGTTGCGGCGATCAACCCGGCCGCAGAACCTGTGCCGATTCGGGGCAACGTCGACACCCGCCTGGCCAAGCTCGATCGCGGTGAGGTGGACGCTCTGCTTGTCGCCGCCGCGGGTCTCGACCGTCTGGGCCAAGGCGGGCGCATCACCGAGCGGCTCGATCCCGGTGTATTCGTCCCCGCCCCGGCGCAGGGAGCCATCGCGCTGCAGGTGAAGGACGGGTCGGCGGTCGAGGCGACCTGCGCGAGAGCCTCCGACGAACCGACGTTTCTGTCGGTCCTGGCGGAAAGAACCGTGCTCTCTGAGATGGGAGGCGGCTGCCGGCTGCCCCTGGGGGTGTGGGCGCGCATCGAGCGCGATGAGCTCCTGTTGACCGCGGCGATCGCGGTCGACGGGACGGTTCGCAAAGTCGACGTCAGCGAATCGCCAAATCGCGAGGGTGCCGTCGCCGCGGGTCGCCGCGCCGCATCGCTGCTCCAGGACAGGGCGTGAGTGCCGGCGCGGGGACTGTGTTCCTGGTCGGCGCTGGTCCCGGAGATCCCGAGCTCATCACCGTCCGCGGCCGTGACCTGCTCCGCGCCGCCGACACCGTGGTCGTCGACGCGCTGGTCAGCCCGCGGCTGCTCGACGAGCTGCGCCCGGAGTGCGAGGTGCATCACGCCGGCAAGCGCGCCGGCGAGCACTCGGCGACCCAGGACGAGATCAACCAGCTGCTGATCGCCCTTGCCCGGCAAGGCAAATCCGTCGTCCGGCTCAAGGGGGGTGACCCCTTCGTCTTCGGCCGCGGTGGCGAGGAGTGTGAGGCGCTGCGCGCCGCGGGAATCACCTACGAGGTGGTCCCCGGGGTGACCAGCGCGGTGGCGGCGCCGGCGATGGCGGGGATACCGGTGACCCATCGGGATTGGGCGAGCCACGTCACCGTGGTCACCGGGCACGAGCGTGATGACGATGACGGCGGCGACGGCGCGCGTGTCGACTACGGGGGCCTGGCCGCGCTGCTGGCCGGCGGCACTCTCGTCTTCCTCATGGGCGCGCGTACTCTGCCGCGCATCGTCGAGGCCCTCATCTCGGCCGGCGCCGACGTGCAGACGCCGGTGGCGGCGGTGCAGTGGGGCAGCGATCCGCGGCAGCGAAGCTGCACCGCCACGCTGAGCACGATCGTCGACGCCGTCGCCGCTGCGCGGATGGCGGCGCCGATGGTGACCGTCGTCGGTCGCGTCGCTGCTCTCGGTGATGCCCTCGCCTGGTGGGAGCAGCGCCCGCTGTGGGGCCGGCGCATCCTCGTCACCCGGGCGCGCGCCCAGGCGAGCGCTTTCGCCGAGCGGCTGCGCCGGCTGGGCGCTGACGCGGTCGAGCTCCCCGTGATCGCGACAGAACAGGTCGCCGAGGTGGCCGAGCTCGCCGCTGCCATCGAGCGCATCAGCGGGACCACCGAGCGCCACCGCTGGGCGGTGTTCACCAGCGCCAACGCGGCGACCCTCGTCGGGGACAGCCTTCGCGCGATGGGCCGTGACGCCCGCGCCCTCGCCGGGGTTCGCGTCGTCGCCATCGGCCCGGAGACGGCCGCCGCGCTCGCCGCGCAAGGCGTGCGTGCCGACCTGGTCCCCGACGAGTACGTCGCCGAGGCGGTCGCAGACGCCATGGTCGCGCAGGGAGTTGACGGAGCCTACGTCTGGTTGCCCCGAGCCGCGCTGGCCCGCGACGTGCTGCCCGACCGCCTGCGCGCCGCCGGCGCCGAGGTCGACGTGCTCGCCGTGTACCGCACCGTTCTCCCCGATGACACCAAGGAACGTCTTCGCGGCGAACTCGAGCATGGCGGCATCGACGCCGTCACCTTCACCAGCAGCAGCACGGTCGCTCACTTCCGGGCGGCGCTGGACGGCGCCGACTTCCCAAAGACGGCAGTGGCCGCGTGCATCGGCCCGATCACAGCGCAGGCAGCGGAGACCGCTGGCTATCCCGTCGCCGTCGTCGCCGCGGAGTACACCGCCGCCGGCCTCGCGGCCGCTCTGGCCGCCCACTTCGCACCGGCCACGGTACGCTGACCCCCGCGATGAGCTTTCCCACCGACCGGCCACGCCGTCTCCGCCGCACCGCTGCGCTGCGCCGGCTGGTGCGCGAGACGCGTGTGCGGCCCGAGGACCTGGTGTACCCGGCGTTCGTCCGCGAGGGGATCGACGGCCCGGTGGAGATCGCCACCATGCCGGGGCAGTACCAGGAAACGCACGATTCGCTGATGCGCAGCGTCGAGGACGCTGTGCGGCTTGGCTGCGGCGCTGTGATCCTCTTCGGCATCCCCGTAGAGAAGGACGCGGAAGGTTCGGGTGCCTGGTCGGATCGCGGTGTGGTGCAGACGGCCATCCGCCGCATCAAGCACGAATTCGGTGACGACTGCGTGCTGATCGCCGATAACTGCCTCGACGAGTACACCGACCACGGTCACTGCGGTGTGCTCCGCGACGACGGCAGCGTCGACAATGACGCCACCATCGAACTCTACGCGCGCACCGCGTTGAGCCAGGCCTCCGCGGGCGCCGACGTCATCGCGCCCAGCGGGATGATGGACGGGCAGGTGGCGATCATCCGGCAGACCCTCGACGACAACGGGTTCGCCGACACGGCGATCCTCGCCTACAGCGCCAAGTACGCGACGGTGATGTACGGGCCCTTCCGCGTCGCCGCCGACTCGGCGCCGAAACAGGGAGATCGGCGCGCCTATCAGATGGATGTCGCCAACCAGCGCGAGGCGGTCCGGGAAACGCTGCTCGACATCGACGAGGGCGCGGACATGGTCATGGTCAAGCCGGCGCTGACCGCGCTCGACGTCGTCGCCCGGGTTCGCGACGCCACCGATCTTCCCCTGTTCGCCTACTGCGTCAGCGGCGAGTACGCCATGCTGCACCACGCCGCGAGCGCCGGCGCATTCGACGAGCGCGCCGCCGTGATCGAGGCGCTGACCGCGATCCGACGCGCCGGCGCCGACACGGTGATCACCTACCACGCGCGCCAGGCGGCCCGGTGGCTTGCCGAGGGTGGCCAGTGAGCGACACCCCACAGACGCCGCGAGCCAAGGAGCCGTTCGTGATCGCCGTCCTGGTGCTGGTCGTTGCCGGCCTGGTCTTCGCCGGGATCGCCCTGAACAACGTCGCCGGGAAGAATTCGGCGTCGGGCGTCCCCACGCCGGAGACGACGCCGGTGCAGCCGACACCGCCGGGCACGAGCCCTTCGACGAGCACGACGTCGTCGACGGGTCCGATCGCCTACGCCGACTGCACCGCGGCGACCTTCGGTCCCGCCCTGGCTCCGCTCAACGCCCCCGCCGACATCCACAAGTACAGTGCGGCTCCCGCACAGACCATCGACACCAGCAAGCTGTACGAGGCGACCATCACCACCGCCAAGGGCACCATCGTCATCTGCCTGCAGCCCGAGCTGGCGCCGGTCACGGTGAACAACTTCGTCACCCTGGCGCGCAATCACTTCTACGACGGACTCAAGTTCCACCGCGTCGAGGCGGCCTTCGTCATCCAGGGAGGCGACCCGAAAGGTGACGGCACCGGGGGCCCTGGATTCCAGTTCAACGATGAGAAGGTGCGGCAGTCGTACGTCGAGGGAGCGGTGGCAATGGCCAACAGTGGCCAGAACACCAACGGCTCCCAGTTCTTCGTCTGCATCGCCGACGACAGCACCAAGCTCCAGGCGCTGTACAACCTCTTCGGCAAGGTGGCCTCGGGGATGGACGTGGCCAAAACCATCGCCGTGGGTGACGTCATGACCACGGTGACCGTCGCCGAGCAGCAGTGAGCGTCGGGCCGCGGTCGCGTGAGGTCATGCGCCGTGCCCGTTCGTTGATGCCCGGAGGGGTGAGCAGCCCGGTGCGCGCCTTCGCCGCGGTCGGCGGTGAGCCGCCGGTTTTCCGCTCCGCCAGCGGGGCCACCCTCGTCGACGAGGACGGGAGGACGTACATCGACTACGTCCTCGCCTACGGACCGCACATACTCGGCCACGGTCACCCTGCGGTGCGCGAGGCGATCGCCGCACAGCTCGAGTTGGGCACGGCGTTCGGCGGACCCACCGCGCTCGAGGCCGAGCTCGCCGCGCGCATCGCCGCGGCCATCGCCTCGGTGGAGATGGTCCGATTCGTCAACTCGGGGACCGAGGCGACGATGTCCGCTCTCCGTCTCGCCCGAGCGGTGACCGGGCGTGATCGCATCGTCAAGTGCGCCGGCGGATACCACGGGCACTCCGACCTCCTGCTCGTCGACGCGGGGTCTGGGGTGGCCACGCTGGGCATCCCCGGTTCTCCCGGAGTGCCGGCGGCGACGGTGGCGGACACCATCGTCGTCCCCTACAACGACGTGGCGGCGATGGCCGAGGCATTCGCCCGCGAAGGCGAGCGCATCGCCGCGGTGATCGTCGAGCCGGTGGCGGGCAACATGGGCTGCGTCCCGCCGCGTCCGGGCTACCTCGAGTCGCTGCGCGAACTGACCGGCGCGCACGGCGCGCTCCTCGTTTTCGACGAGGTGATGACGGGGTTCCGCGTCGCTCCCGGTGGCGCCCAGGAGCTCTATGGAGTCTTCCCCGATCTCACCTGCCTGGGCAAGGTGATCGGCGGCGGTCTCCCCATCGGCGCCTACGGCGGATCCGAGGCGCTGATGTCACAGGTGGCGCCGTCGGGCCGCGTCTACCAGGCGGGAACGTTGAGCGGCAACCCACTGGCGATGGCGGCGGGCTGCGCCGTGCTCGACATCCTGGCCGGTGGCGCGGTCCATGCCCAGCTGGAGCAGCTTGGCGCCAGGCTCGGCGCCGGCCTCTGCGCGTCGGCCGAGGCCGCCGGCGTGGTATGCGCGGTCAATCGCGTGGGCAGCATGCTCACGCCGTTCCTCGGCGTCAGCGAGGTCTTCGACTACACCCAGGCGCGAAAGGCCGACGCGACACTCTTCGCCCACCTCCACGCGGCCTGGCTCGAGGCAGGGATCTTCTGGCCTCCGTCGCAGTTCGAGACGGGGTTCCTCAGCTCGGCGCACAGCGAGTCCGAGATCGACCGCACCGTCGAAGAGTTCGGCGCTGCTCTGGCGACAGATCCGCTGGCCGCATCCACTTCGTAAGCATGGAGACTCCCTCAGCCGCATCTCAGAGTGGCGCAGAAAACCGGTGCTACACTGAGTTCGATCCTGCGGGCTGATGGTCCCCTGGGCACAACGAGGAATCCCACATGCCGTTTGGCGCAGCGCACTGGCCCTACATCATCATCCTGCTCGTCATCGTGCTCATCATCTGGGGCCCGGGCAAGCTGCCCGACCTGGGTGCCGGCATGGGCAAGGCGATTCGCGAATTCAGAAAGGCCTCCAGCGACATCCGCGACAACGTGGTCAACGCGACCGCGTCTGAGCCGGACAAGGAGGCGGGTCAGGAGCCCGTGTCCGCCGCCAAGACCGAGGCGAAGGAGGAGCGGCCGACCACCGTCTGATCGCTTCAGCGGTTGGCTGCGTGGAGGGGTGGACGTCTTCGTTCCGTTGATCGCGGCACGCGCTGCGTGATTCCGGGCAATGGGAGGCCTGTAGCCTGTGCAGGGCGTGGCTGACAACGAACGTCGCATGACGATCATCGAGCACCTGGAGGAGCTCCGCCGGGTGCTGATCATCTCGGGCGCTGCCTGGGTCGTCTGCACCATCGTCGCCTTCGACCTCTGCACCTCGTGGCCCTTCGACAGGCCGCTGATCGCCTTCCTCGAGCGCCCCATCGTCGACGTGCTCGGCCAGGGCAACCATCTGGTCAAGCATCCCATCCTCACCGACCCGCTGGAGACGATCACCGTCCCGCTGAAGATTGCCTCGATCACCGGGCTGATCGCGGCGCTTCCCGTCGTCCTCTGGCAGGTCTGGGGATTCGTCGCACCGGGGCTGCGTCCCAAGGAGCGCAGGTTTGCCGGTCCGTTCATCGCCAGCAGCCTGCTGCTCTTCCTGGTCGGCGCGGCCTTCGCCTACCTGGTGATGCCGCTGGGCCTCAACTTCCTCGCCAACTTCCTCGGCAACGACATCGAGTTTCTGCCGAATCTCAACGAATACCTGTCCTTCCTCATCATCCTCATCCTCGTCTTCGGGGTGACGTTCGAGCTCCCCGTGGTCATCGTGCTCCTCGGCGTGCTCGGCATCGTGTCGTCGCGGTGGTTGCGGCAACGCCGCAAGGGGATCTACGTCGGCATCATCTTCGCGGCCCTGGTGATCACCCCCGGCGCCGACCCGTTCACGCCGACGGCGCTGGCGATCCCGCTACTCATCCTCTTCGAGGTCAGCATCGTGGTGCTCAGCCGCGTCTTCCGCCGTTAGCCCAGGACAAGCGGCTCAGTAGCCGTATCCCCCGCCGCCGCTGCCGGTGGTGGTGTTGGTGGTGACTCCCCCGGCGCCGCCGATGGTGATGGTCCCGAACATCGAGTTCGGATGGTGCTTGCAGTGATAGTTGAGCGTTCCCGACGCCGGGGTGGTGAAGGTCACCGTGCCCGTGTTGCCCGGCTGCACATCGGTCTCGACGTTGAGGCTGTCGATGGTGAAGGAATGAGCATTGCCACCCGACGAGTTGTTCACCAGGTTCACGGTGACCGATGTGCTCGCCGGCTCGCTGAACCCGGTGATGTTGAACTGGTAGTCGGTTGCGGTCAACTGCTGGCCGCCGTTTCCGCCCGAGCTGCTGGATCCGCACGCGGACAGCACGAACAGCAGGGCCGCTCCAAACAGCGCGAGAGCATGGGGACGCCGCGCCGATAAGGTGGGTGTCATCGGTGATGCCTTCATCGGTGAGACCGTGTCGTGACCGCGTGTGATTGTCCGATTCGTGCGGCGGTCACGCGAGCACCTCGACGTGGTCGCCGTTCACGCGACTCTGCAACCGGGGCAGCGGGCTGAGGTACCCGCGGCCGATGGGCGAGCCGTCGGTGTGGAAGGACGCGCCGTGGCAGGGACAGTCGAGGCGGTTGGCGGTGGTGTTGTAGTTGATGACGCAGCCCATGTGCGTGCAGATCGCCGACACGGCGTCGATGCTGCCGTCGCTACTGACCAGCACGTAGCCCTGCACGGCCCCGGACGTGAACCGCACCGCCCCGCGGCTGCGCACGTCGGCGACCGTGGCCACCTGCTGCCAGGTCGCACCCTCAGGGACGAGATCCGGTGCCGGCGCGGACGTGCCCTGGTCGCGCAGGGCGCCGACGGCGCGTTCTGTACCCACGGCGGTTACCGCAGCAGCGGCGGCGAGGCCGGCGCCGGCAAGAAATCGGCGCCGGTCGACGAGGTGACGCGGGTGTCGTTCACCGTCGGCAGCGCTGCGCAACCGCCGCTCGAGGGAGTCGACGAACTCCGCCCTGGGCAGGTCGGCCTCCGGGCGGGCGCCACGGAGCGCCGCGGCGGCGCGCAGCATCTCGACCTCGTCGGCGCTGGCGTCGAAGCGCGGCGGGCGGCGATCGCGGAGGATGGCGTCGACGAAAGCCGAGACGCGTCGCAGCCGGCTCATTCGTCGCCCTCGGGGTCGAGCTGCGCGGCGCGGCGCAGGGCGCGCCACTGGAGCACCTTGGCGTTGGTGACGGTCACGTTCATGGCTCGGGCCGTTTCCCGTACGGAGTAGCCGCGGAGGAAGCGCAGCTCGAGGACCTCACGGTAGTTGGCCGGGAGCTGAGCCAGCACCGCTCTTGCGCGCTGGACCCCGCCGTCAGTCGCGATCTCGTCCGGCGCGGCGGCATGCTCCTCCGGCAGGCCCACCTCGACGCTGTAATGGCGCGCCCAGTGGTCGGCGAGGACGGTGCGTGCCGTGGCGTAGAGGTAGGCTCGGACCTCGCCGAGTGACGCGCCGGAGCGCAGCCGGGGGAGCGCTCGAAGGAACACGGCAGCGGTAACGTCCTCCGCGTCGGGACGGTTGCCGGTGCGGGCGTGGACGTAGCGATAGAGGGGGACGACGTTCTCACGGTAGGCTGCCTCCCACGTGGAGGCGGGGTCGCTGACGAGGTGCAACTCGGGCGACACCCGGTCGCCGGGGCGCGCGCTCTCGGTTGTGGCCTGCTGCGGCTGCTCATCGGAATGAACCACGTGGTTGTCTCTTGTACACCGGCCGGTTACGGGTCAGGTGGCGTGAGCACTCCGGATTCCGCCAGGCGGCGCAGAGCCCGCGCTCGATGGGACACGGCGTCCTTCTGGGTGTCGCCGGCCTCGCCGAAGGTCACGCCCAGGTCGCTCGAGAGGAACCCCGGGTCGTAGCCGAAGCCGCCGGTCCCCCGAGGCTCCACCAGGACACCGTCGCAGGTGCCATGAGCGACGACCGGCTCGCCCCCCGGCCGCGCCACGGCGACGGCGGCGACGTAGCGGACCCGGCGATCGTCGGGGCTGCGCCGGCTGACCTCTTCGATCAGCCCGCGGAGCCGGTCGGCGTCGGAGGCGTCCGGTCCCAGCCAGCGAGCCGAAGTCGGGCCCGGCCAGCCGTGCAGCGCCTCGACCTCGATTCCGCTGTCATCGCCGAGGGTGGGCAGGCTGGTGGCGAGGGATGCGGCCACCGCCTTGGCCACGGCATTCGCGGCGTAGTCAGGCCCCGGCTCGACCAGCTCGACGTCCGCTCCCTCGGGTACGTCGTCGAGGGCGACAACTCGCCACGGCGACCGGGCGAGCAGACGGCGGAACTCGTTGACCTTGGCCGGATTGCGACTGGCGATGACCAGGGCATCGACCGGTGCGTTCACCGTCCAGCCAGCGCTGCCCGTTGCACGGCGAAGAGGCCCTCGAGCCCGATGTTGGCGAGCTCGAGGAGGACGTCGACCTGCTCACGGCTGAAGGGCTCCTGCTCGGCGGTGCCCTGGAGCTCGATGTAGTGACCGTCCTCGGTGCCGACGCAGTTCATGTCGGTGGCCGCCGCCGAGTCCTCGAGGTACGCGAGGTCGAGTCGCGCCTCCCCGGCGACGATGCCCACGCTGACCGCGGCCACTTGGTGGCGCAGCGGCTCGCGGGTGACAACCCCGGCTTCGCGGAGTCGAGCCATCGCCAGAGCCAGAGCGACGTAGGCGCCGGTGATCGCCGCAGTCCGCGTTCCGCCGTCGGCGACGAGCACGTCGCAGTCGAGGATGATGGTGCGCTCGCCCATCGCCGGAAAGTCGACCGCGGCGCGCAGGCTGCGCCCGATGAGCCGCTGGATCTCCTGGACGCGCCCGTCGACGCGGCCCCGCCGCGCGTCTCGCTCGGTCCGCGTCAGCGTGCTCCGCGGCAGCATCGAATACTCGGCGGTCACCCAGCCCTGGCCGCTGCCCTTGCGGTACGGCGGAACCCGCTCCTCGACGCTGGCGGCGCACAGGACTCGGGTGTCGCCCATGGTGATGAGCGCACTTCCCTCGGCGTAGGGCAGCGTTCCCACATCGATGGATGTGGGTCGCAGCTCATCGGCACGGCGGCCGTCGGGGCGCATCGCGGGCAGTCTAGAGAGGAGGAGAAGGGCACCGGTCCCTCACAATCCACCGCACACCATGAGCCTCTGCGACTGTGGCTGGGAGCTCGCACCCGGGGCCCGCTTCTGCGGCAGGTGCGGCCGTCAAGTCGCTGCCCTCGACCAAGCCGACGCCGCCCCTGACGAAACACCTGAGCCGGCCGCAACCGAGGCGCTGTGGCGCCAGCCGGCGTGGGCGGGCCCGCGCGACCTTTCCGGCCCACCGTCGACGAGGCATCGCCGGCTTCCGGTGGTGGTCATCACCAGTCTCTTCCTTCTCGCCGTGGGCATCTCGGCCTTCGGCATCAGCGTCCACTACGCCTCGGTGAGCGGCAGTTCCCTGGCGCAGTACCGGCCGGAGCCGCTGGCAACCCCGGTGCCCTCGGCGACTCCGCTGCCGCTCAGCGATGTCGCCGCGAGGTCGCTTGGCGACGTCGTCACGGTTCAGTCCCAGACCGATCAGGGTGAGGAGTTCGGCACCGGCTGGCTGCTCGACAAAAAGGGCGACTTCGTCACCAACTACCACGTCATCGAGAAGGGCCACTCGCTGCGCATCCTCGACCGCCGCAACACCGTCCATGACGGCGTGGTCATGGGTTTCAGCGCCCAGGACGACGTCGCCGTCATCCGCGCCCTCGACGGCTTTGCCGGCGAGCCCTTGGTGATCGGTCCCGGCAGCGATCCGCCGGTGGAGGAGCAGGTCATCGTGCTCGCCTCAGCGAGGGCGACGCAGCAGTCGGACCAGACAATCGAGGTGCTGGTGCGGCTGCATCAGCCGATCCCGGTGCAGAACGGGTCCGACCTCGGCACCCAGAACAGCCAGGTGGTGTACTCGGACATGATGGTCCTGCGCGGCAACAAGATCTACAGGGGCAACAGCGGCGGTCCCGTCCTCGACCAGTTCAACCGCGTGATCGGCATCGTCACCCTGGCCAGCCAGTCTGCGCCCCAGGCGTTCGCCATCCCCATCGGCAGGGTCCTCGATGAGCTGCGCGCCTTCGCCGCGCGGCCGACTCCGGGCGGCTAGTCAAGCGGGACGGCAAGGTTTGGGGACCCCTCCCCGGCGTCGATACCATCAGTAGATCAGCCGTGTGCGCTGTGGCGCACCGCACATCGAGGGTTCCGTGGACGATCGCAGCTACGACATCGCCATCATCGGTGGCGGGCCCGCGGGCATGACCGCGGCCCTGTACGCCGGCCGCAGCATGGTGCGAGCCGTGCTCATCGAGGCGAAGGCCCCCGGTGGACAGCTGCTCAACACCGAGCTGGTCGAGGACTACCCGGGTTTCGTCAGCATCCTCGGCGGCGACCTCGCGGTGCAGATGGCCGAGCAGGCGACCAAGTTCGGTGCCGAGATGGTCATCTCCCCGGCGAACCGCATCCGCGTCCGCGACGACGGGCTCAAGGTCGTCGAGACCGAGGACGGCGAATTCACCGCGCCGGCGGTGATCATCACCGCGGGCGGCAACCCGCGCAAGCTCGACATCCCCGGAGAGGAGGAGTACGCCGGTCGGGGCGTCTCCTACTGCGCGGTCTGCGACGGCGCCTTCTTCAAGGGCGAGCACCTCGCCGTCATCGGTGGTGGTGACGCCGCGGTGGAGGAGGCCATCTTCCTCACCCGCTACGCCAGCAGGGTGACGCTGATCCATCGTCGCGACCAGTTCCGGGCGCAGCCCGTCCTCATCGAGGAGGCGCGACATCATGACAAGATTGACATGATCATGGACACCGTCGTCGAGTCCATCGAGGGCGAGCCCATCGACGAGTCGAGCGGCATGGGCAAGGTCACCGCCCTGCACATGCGCAACGTCAAGACGGACGAGACCAGCACCCTCGGCGTTGGTGGCGTGTTCATCTTCGTCGGCTTCCTGCCCAACACTGGTCTTGTCGACCGCCACGTCGAGCACGACGCCGCCGGCTACTACATCACCGATCCCTGGTCGATGATGACCAGCGTGCCCGGTATCTTCGCCGCCGGTGACGTGCGCGCCCAGCTCACCAGGCAGGTGACAACGGCCGTCGGCGACGCGACGACGGCGACCCTGGCCGCGGTGAAGTGGGTGGAGGAGCGGGCCAAGGGCAACCCCGATCCCTACCAGCCGGTGCCGGTGACGGCGCCGCACGATGATGGTGCCGTCGCGTGAGCGGGTCGATCGTCACCCGTCGCGGTGACGGTGGCGACACCGGGCTGCTCTACGGCGGACGGGTGCCCAAGGACGACCTCCACACCGAGGCCTATGGGTCGCTCGACGAGGCGATCAGCGCACTTGGCCTGGCCCGTGCTCTCGACGCCGGCAGCGCGCGAGCCGAGCGGATCCTCGCCCTGCAGCGCGAGCTCTTCACCGTCGGCGCCGAGCTGGCGACGGCGCGCGGCGAGCGCCACCTCCTCGAGAAACACTTCACCACCGTCAGCCCGGCGATGGTCGACGCGCTGGAGGACGAAACCCACGACCTCGAGGCGCGGGTGGCCCTGCCCCAGGCGTTCGTCGTGCCCGGCGGCAACCCCGTCGCCGCGGCGCTCGACCTGGCGCGGACGCTGGTTCGCCGCGCCGAGCGCCGCGCGGTTGCCCTCAACAGGGCCGGCGAGATCGAGAACCCCGAGGTGCTCCGCTACCTCAACCGGTGCAGCGACCTCCTCTTCATGCTCGCCCGCGAGGCCGAGCAGGGAGACATCACCGCGAGGTAGCCGGCGTCGCCGCCGGTACGAGCAGGCGTGCCGCCTCGATGGCCAGCCAGAGCCGGTGTCGCGTCAGGGGATCGTCGAGATCGGCGCCGAGCATGTCGCTGATGCGCTCGAGGCGGTAGACCACCGTGTGCCTGTGGACGCCGAGGTCACGCGCGGCCTCGCTGAGCCCGCGCGTGGTGAGCACCACCTCGAGGGTGCGAAGCAGCGCTCGGTGGCGGTGCGAATCGCCACCGAGCAAGGGTCCCAGGGCGTGATCGACGTAGCTCGACAGGGCGTCGGTGTCGGCGAGCAGCGCGGCGAAGACGCCGATCTCGCGCTCGTCGTAGATGGGCTCTCCGGGTCGCAGCCGCGGCCCTGCAGCCAGCGCCTGGCGGGCGCGCCGGGCCGCGCCGGCGACATCGGCCAGGGTTGCCGCCACCGGACCCACGCCGAAGACGAGCCGGGGAGCGTGCCGTTGCGCCGCGCGGTGTAGAGCCACGATGTCGGCACCGGGGGCCACCAGCGCGATCCAGGTGCCGGGTTCGACGCCGACCACCAGCGCCTTGGCCTGCCGCCACGCCGAGCTCAGCACCCGGTCGGCATCGACCGCCGGGCTGGTCGACAGCGCGAGGACCCGATATGGCGGAGTCAGCTCGAGGTCGGCGGTAGCGGCGAGGCGGCGCAGCTCTGGCGACGTGTCCCCGGCAAGAAGCCGCAGCAGCAGTCGGTCACGCTCGCGGTCGCGCTGCCGGACCAACCGCTCGCGGGTCTCGAGGTACGCGCTGCCCACCGCTCCGCTGATGTCGTCGAGGTATTCGAGGACCTGTTCGCTGAGGGCGACGACGGTCTCCGGTGGCAGCTCGCCGAGCCGTGTCGCGGTGTCGACGACCTCGCGCCAGACCACCTTGGCGGCCAGGCGGTAGCCGCTGAGCAGGACCTCGAGGGGCACGCCGAGCTCGGCCTGCAGCGACCCGGCGAGACCGAGGCCGGCGAGCTCCGCGGCCTCGGGGCGGCGCCCGTCGTGGAGCATCTGGAGCAGCGTGGTCAGGCCGTCGCGGCTGGCCCCGACCACGGCGCGCAGGTACGGAAGCTGGCGGAACTCCGGCGGCAGGGCGATCTCCTCGAGCAGCCGCCGGGCCAACCGGCGAGAGATGCGCCGGCCGTCGGCGAGGAGCCGGGCGGTGACCTCCGGTGGCAGCCGGGCCTGGTCGAGGCTGGGCGAAGCAGCCTCAGCCGTGGTCATAACGCCGACATGATAGGCCACATTGGCCCAAAATTCGGGCAGAAATCCGTGCTAGCGGGCCGATGACTTGGCCTCCAAGGCGAAGCCATACTGGTTGGGATGCTATACGGGGAACTTTTCGACCGGCTCGAGCGCGCGCGCTGGGAGATGCGCACCCACATCCCCTTCGACGACATCGACCGCTCCAAGCTGACCGACCAGTGGATCTTCGATCTGCGCCAGACGTGCTTGACCGAGCTCAGCGCGCTCTACGCGACAGAGATGTTCATCCGCGACTTCTACGCGGACATCGACTTCTGCAGCTTCGTCTCCATCTGGTTCTACGAGGAGATGAAGCACTACCTCACCCTGCGGCGCTACCTGGAGCACGTCGGCGAGACCTTTGACGACGTCAACGAGCTGCCCCGCCTGCGGTTGACGTTCGACGAGGGGCCGGCGATCGAGACGCTGACCATGCACTACGTGGGTGAGCAGCGACTGGCCCATTGGTACACCGCCTTCTCGCAGAACGCGCCGGAGCCCGTCCTGCGCCTCATCTTCAAGACGCTGGCCGCTGACGAGCTGCGCCACGCCGGATGCTATGCCAGCTACCTGCGCAAGGCGGTGAACAACCGGCCGGAGTGCCTGCCTGACATCCTCAAGATGACGCTGTGGATGCTGCGTTCGACCAACGACGCTCCGAAGCATCCCACCTCGATCACCGAGCCCTCGGTGCTCTCGCGGCTCGAGGATCCCACCTTCATGCAGCGCATGGTCAACATGTACCTGCCCGGTCGCGACCACGAGGCCCCGGTGCAGCGGCGCGTGCTGGCTACGATGTCAGAGCTCAGTGGCGCCAAGCTGACGTCGATTCGCGACCTGCTCCCGCTCATCCGCGCAACAGCCGCCGCCTGATCGGACGGCGGCCGGAGCTCGGGTCGATTTTTGGCCCTACCTATAATCGGGCCGATGTCTGCCGAGTTGGTTCGTGTACGCGCCACGGCGCATGGCCGGGTGCAGATGGTCGGCTACCGCGCCTTCGTCCTGCGTCATGCCTATGACCTTGGCCTGCACGGGCTGGTGGCCAACCGCGAGGACGGCTCGGTCGAGTGCGTCGTCGAGGGTCCACGCGGCGCCGTCGACGTGCTCATCGACAAGCTGCGCAGCGGCCCGTATCACGCGCGTGTCGACGCTCTCGAGGTGGTCGAGGAACCGCTCGTCGGTTCGCTGCCACCGATGACGGTGACCGCGTGACTCTGCGCTTCGCCGAGCGGATGTCCCGCGTCGGCACCGAGGGCGCTTTCGAGGTGCTCGCCCAGGCACGCCGTCTCGAGGCGCAGGGCCGGGACATCGTCCACCTGGAGATCGGCGAGCCCGACTTCGCCACGCCGCCGAACATCATCGACGCGGCGGTGCGGGCGATGCGCGACGGCGCAACCCACTACACGCCGGCGAGCGGAATCATGGAGGTGCGCGAGGCCACGGCGCGCTACGTCGCCAGGCGCACCGGGGTCGCCGTCGACGCCGCCAACGTCGTCCTCGTTCCGGGGAGCAAGAACATCCTGCACTTCGCCCTGCTCGCCCTCGTCGAGCCTGGTGACGAGGTGATCCTTCCCGACCCCGGGTATCCCATCTACCGCTCGCTGACCGAGTTCGTCGGCGCCCGTGCGGTGTCGATTCCCATCCGCGAGAACAATGACTTCCGCCTCGACGTCGAGGAGTTGCGGTCATTGGTGACCAATCGCACACGGCTGCTGATCGTCAACACGCCGGCCAATCCCACCGGCGGAGCGTTGACGCGCGAGGACTGCGAGCGCATCGCCACCCTGGCCATCGAGCGTGACCTGGTGGTGCTCAGCGACGAGATCTACTCGCGGCTGCTCTACGACGGCGAGCACGTCTCGCTGTACTCGCTTCCCGGCATGGCCGAGCGCACCATCCTCATGGACGGCATGAGCAAGGCCTGGGCGATGTGCGGATGGCGCCTGGGCTTCGGTGTCATGCCGCTGGAGCTGGCCAGGCGCATGGACACGCTGATGATCAACACCTCGTCGTGCGCAGCGTCGTTCACCCAGCTGGCCGCGGTCGAGGCATTCGAGGCGGCGGCGTCGGATGCCGCTGTCGACGCCATGGTGGAGGAGTTCCGCACCCGCCGAGATGCCGTCGTCAAGGGGCTGGGCCGCATCCCCGGGTTTCGCTGCCACCGTCCCGCCGGCGCGTTCTACGTGTTCCCCAACATCGAGGCGACCGGCTGGTCGGAGCGCGAGCTCGCCCATTCCCTGCTCCACGAGGCCGGGGTGGCGTTGCTCGCCGGATCGGCGTTCGGTCCGCACGGAGCCGGCTACCTCCGGCTGTCCTACGCCAACGACCCGGCAACCCTGGAACGGGGATTGGCACGCATCGCCGAGTACCTGGCGACGGCGTCGGTGCCGTCGGCAACACCGGCGTAGCGCCGAGCTCCTCGAGCCCAGCCGGACATGACCGCCCAGGTGTCGACGCCATCGACTGCGCTGTGCCGTCCCAGCCTCGACGAGGTCCGCAGACTGGCTGGCGATCACGACCTCGTGCCCGTGGTCAGCGAGCTGCTCGCCGACTGCGACACCCCGGTCAGCGCGTTTCTGCGGCTCAACGCGGGCCCCGGATCCTTTCTCCTCGAGTCCGTCGAGGGCGGCGCGCGCATCGCTCGCTACTCCTTCCTCGGCGCCGACCCCATCGCCACCATCGCGCTGAGCGACGGCGTCGCCACCGTGACCGAGCGCGCCGGCGAGCGGCGTCGCGAGCGTTACGACGATCCCCTGGTGATCATCGAGCGTGAGGTGTCGCGGTTGCGGGTGGCGCCTCTCGACGGACTGGCGCCGCCGTTCTGTGGCGGTGCCATCGGCCACCTGTCCTACGAGGCGGCAACGCGATTCGAGCGCGTGCCGGTGGCGGCGCACGATCCGCTGCAGCTGCCGCACGGATGGTTCGCCGTCGTCGACACGCTGATCGCCTTCGACCACGTGACTCATCGCATGGTGCTCATCGCCCTCGCGCGCACAGGCGATGGCGCCGACGTCGACGCCGCCTACGCCGACGCGGTCGGACGCATCGAGAGCCTGCGCACGCGGCTGCGGCGGCCGATCGCTCCACCGATGGCGATACCGTCGCCTGTCGAGGCGCCGGCCGATGCTGCTGACGCCGACTCGATGTCGACGTTCTCGCGCGATGCTTTCATGCGCAGCGTCGAGCGCTGCAAGGAGTACATCCTCGCCGGCGACATCTTCCAGGTCCAGATCTCGCGACGATTCGCGGTGCCGCTGCAGGCGCCGTCGTTCGACGTCTACCGGGCGCTGCGCTCGATCAATCCCAGCCCGTACATGTTCTACCTGGTGACGCCGTCCTGCGACGTGGTCGGCGCCTCGCCGGAGATGCTGGTGCGGGTCACCGGCCGGCGAATCGACTACCACCCCATCGCCGGAACACGGCGTCGTGGGGCCACGGCGCAGCGCGACGTCGAGCTCGAGGCGGAGCTTCGCGGCAGCGAGAAGGAGCAGGCGGAGCACCTCATGCTCGTCGACCTCGGCCGCAACGACGTCGGCCGGGTGGCCGAGACCGGCAGCGTTCGGGTCACCGAGTTCATGGAGGTGGAGCGCTTCTCCCACGTCATGCACCTGGTGAGCAGCATCACCGGCACGCTTCGCGACGGGTTGAGCGCGGTGGATGCGTTGCGGGCATGCTTTCCTGCCGGCACGGTGACCGGCGCGCCCAAGATGCGCGCCATGGAGGTCATCGCCGAGCAGGAGCCCGAGGCCCGCGGGGTGTATGCCGGGGCGGTGGGCTACCTCGGCTACGGCGGCAATCTCGACACCGCCATCGCGCTGCGCACCATCGTCGTCCGCGACGACGTCGCCTACGTGCAGGCTGCGGCGGGCATCGTCGCCGACTCCACCGCCGCGGAGGAGGCCCTGGAGATCGACAACAAGATCGCCGCGCTCCTGCTCGCGGTCGACCACGCCAACCGAGGGCTACCGGCGTGACCAGTCTTGCCGGCGTTGTCGCCGTCATCGACAACTACGACTCGTTCGTCTACAACCTGGTCCAGTACATCGGCGAGCTCGGCGCCGACGTCGCCGTCTTTCGCAACGACGCAATCAGTGCCGCCGAACTTGCCGAACGACGCCCGGCGGCTGTCGTCATCTCGCCGGGGCCGTGCACTCCCGACGAGGCCGGCATCTCCCTCGAGGTGGTCCGGATGATGGGGGCGACCACGCCGCTTCTCGGCGTCTGCCTGGGCCACCAGGCAATCGGTCAGGCCTACGGCGGTGAAGTGGTACGCGCTCCCCGGGTGATGCACGGCAAGACCAGCCGCATCGAGCACAACGGCGCGGGGTGCTTCGCCGGCTTGCCCAATCCCTTCGAGGCGACGCGCTATCACTCGCTCGTCGTCGAGCGCACGACGCTGCCCGCGTGTCTTGAGGTGACGGCGACCACCGACGACGGCGTGATCATGGGCCTGCGCCACCGCGAGCACCCCGTCGAAGGTGTGCAGTTCCATCCCGAATCGATCCGCACCTCGGTCGGCCATGCGCTGCTGGAGACGTTCCTCGAGTCGGCACGGGTTCCCCGTGCCCAGGTCGCTGCGCGATGAACCCGGCAGGCGTCGGCAGCGCGCTGCGACCGATCCTGGCTCGCAAGGAGCGCGAGGCGGCCGAGCTGCGCTGCGCCGCGGCGACGCTGTGGGCTGCCGCCGCCGTTGCGCCGCCAACCCGCGGATTTATCGCGTCGCTGCAGCCGGGCTCGGTGATCGCAGAGATGAAGCGTCGGTCGCCGAGCGGTGGCACCCTGCGCGTTGAGCTCGACTGTGCCGACACGGCTCGGGGGTACGCCGCCGCCGGCGCCGCGGCCCTGTCGGTGCTCACCGACGGACCAGACTTCGGCGGCAGCCTCGCCGACCTGGTGGCGGCCAGGGAGAGCGCGACGATCCCCGTGCTGCGCAAGGACTTCGTCGTCGACGCGGTCCAGGTCGCGGAAGCACGCGTCGCCGGCGCCGACGCGGTGCTCCTCATTGTTGCCGTGCTCGACAGGGCAGGGGTCGAGACGTGTCTTGCGGCCGCCGACCGCTGCGCCATCGACGCCGTCGTCGAGGTGCACACCGCCGCCGAGACAGCCATCGCCGTCTCCGCACGGGCGCGCTGCATCGGCATCAACAACCGCGACCTGGCAACGCTGCACAGCGACACGGACACCTTCTCACGACTGCGCTCGCTGATCCCCTCGGGCGTCGTCTGCATCGCCGAGTCGGGGATGCGCGATGC
>DASZGL010000099.1:0-8684 GCA_035938875.1 Candidatus Dormiibacterota bacterium | reverse complement strand
GGGCCCGACAACTTCCCGAGTGCTGCGTTCGTCCGCTTCGGCGCAAATGGCAAGACCGTTCACGGGCAGATCCACACCAATGCCGCGGGAGTGGGGCCCGACGACGGCTTCACGGCCTACAACACATCACAGTTCGGCGGCAATGGGATCGGTCGCTGGGGCGACTATTCCGCCGCCGTCGCAACCCCTGACGGACAGGTCTGGATGGCCGCCGAATACATCGGCCAGACCTGCACTGACGCTCAGTACAACGCAGACACAACGTGCGGCAGAACCCGCACGACCATCGCCAACTGGGGCACCTTCGTGAGTCACATCGCAGCGTAGCTGCGGATCGGTCTGTAGCCCGAAGGGTCGGTCGCCTCGGCGGCCGACCCTTCTTCAATTGCCCATGACTACACGACGACGGTGACAGTCAACTCGTAGCCGCGGCTGGGGAGGCCGCACCGCGGAGCGCAAGCGGGGTTACCCGCCGAGAACACCATGGTCTGGCCAACGCTCGCGGCACGGAAGACAGCCGAAGCGCCGCCGTCGGCCGACGTCTGCCCAGACAGTTGGGTCAGCACGACGCCGTTACCGGAGCGCGGTTCGCTCCAGTGGAGCACTCCACCGGACAGCGTGACCTGGAGCTGCTGGCCGACGTGAAGGACGACGTTGGCGCCGTCATTCGACTCGTTGACACTCTTCGGCGAGAGGATGGTTGCCGGCGCCTGAGTGCCTGTGACTGCGCTCGGCGAGGGAATCGTCGCGGTTCCCTGCGCAGATGCGGTTCCCTCGTTGCTGATCGATTGCGAGGCGCTGACTCCGTTCCCTGCACCGATCTGCGCCTCCTGACCAGTGGCACCACCGCTGGCGCCGTTCGATGTGCTCGAGCCTGTGCGATGGGTGATCGACACGGTCAGCAACGTTGCCAATGTGGCCGCGACGGCGATGCCGGCCACCACCGCAGCCGCTCGGTTTCGCAAGCTCACCCTCCCCCCCACCAGTGAGGCGCCGGCGGCCCGGTCCAGCGTTGCCCGGTGCGCGTCGTTCAGATCCGGCGACAAGCGCCGGCCCGCCTCCTCGAGCTCGCGGTCGAACTCGTCCATCTCAGTCCTCCTCCTTGGCCGCCCGGCGCAGGCGGCGTCGCGCCGCCGCCAGGTGGGTGCGAATCGTGTTTGGAGAGCGCTGCAGGTGTGCCGCGATGTCGGCGATTGGCCTGCCTTCGGAGTGGTGCAGTACCACGGTCGCGCGTTGCATCGGCGAGAGGCCGGCGAGGTTCCAGCGCACCCAGAGCCGCTGGATGTCGTCGGGCACGGCGGCCGGCAATGCCGTGCTCAGCGGGGATTCCCTCCGGCGGCGGCGCCAGGCGTCGATGGCGACGCGCAGCGCCACCCGGGTCACCCAGAGGTCGGGGCAGTCCAGGCGGCCCACACGCGACCAGCGACCGTGGGCCCGGGCGAAAGCCTCCTGGGCGGCGTCCTTGGCGAGGGCCTCGTCCCCGGTGACCACGGCCACCGCGCCGACCACCCGGTGGTAGGCGCTGGCGAAGAGGTCGTCGAAGGCTAACCCCGCTTCGCCGGAGCTGCTGCCCATGACGATGACGTACTCCACCTCCTTAACACGCGCGAGAGGGCCCCGACGGACGAGGCCCGCTGTTCAGGAACCCATCATCGTCAGACGCACCGTGCGCCGCGGGTTGTCGGGGTTGAGGTCGACGAGCACCACGCGCTGCCAGGTGCCCAGCGCCGGGCGTCCGTCGCGCACGGGGATGACGATCGATGGCGCGACAATCACGGGCAGGACATGGTCGGCGCCGTGGCCCGGTGAACCATGCGCGTGCTGGTAGCGATCGTCGCGCGGCAGCAGTCGCTCCAGCGCGGCAACGAGGTCGGGCTCCGATCCGCTGCCCGTCTCCATCAGGGCCACGCCCGCCGTGGCATGGGGCGCGAAGACGTTGAGCAACCCCTCCCCTCCCCTCTCCTCGGTGAAGGCGACGATCGCGTCGGTGACGTCGACGACCTGGTGCCCCGAAGTGTCGACCTCGATGTCGCGGTGATGCACGCTCAAGGATGTGGTGTCGCGCTCGACGCCGGAGTTGCCGGCGCGGGGAAGATCACCGAGTTGTAGAAGTCGCGGAATGCCGCGAGATCCCCGGCATTCGAGTAGTTGAAGTCGATGCGGATGGCGCGGCTGCCGTCGATGGTGGCGCGGAACTCGGCGAGGTGTGCCAGCGGAGTGATCGCGCTCGGAGTCGGGCTCGAGACCACGGGTGAGCCGCCGCGATCGTAGATGCGAAGGATCCCGGTGACGCCGTACACGAGGATGGTGTCCGCGGTGGTGACCGCGTACCCCGCTCGTCCAGGTGGTCCCAGGGCGTCGAGCGACTTGGCGATGGTCAGGAGGATCGTCTGCGAGCCGCTCTGCGGCCGGAACACGACACCGTCGGGTTGCTCGGCAAACGTCCATTCCTGGTAGTAGAGCGCGCTGAAGCCCTGCGCATCTGATTGATACAGGTTGAACAGGTGCGGGCTTGTGTAGTAGTCGCAGTCGGCGATCCAGCCGGTGGTGGTCTGCGCCTTGATCTTGAACCAGCCACCCTTGCCATCGCACGGACCGTTCTGGTCACTGTGGTCAAGAACAGTCACCACCGCTCCCTGAGCGAGGACGGATCCGACCGGCTTGCCTCCTGGGGCGTCACGGATGTTGAGACCGAGCACACTGAGCACGGTGCGTTGTCCGCCGATCCCCGCGCTCGGCGAGGGTGACGCCGACGGTGAGCTCTGAGTCACCGGAGGGTTGGTGACGATCGAGGCCGAGCTCGTCGAGCCAGAGCCGCAGGCGGTCACCGCCGCCAAACCTGCCGCAGCAACGCCGGACGCGGTCAGCCGCCAGACGCCGGATGCGCTCACGCAGACGTCAACGCTCGCCGTCCGCTGCCGGTTTCGTCTCGCCCGCACCACCCGCGAGCTGGCTGAGTGTCGCCGCCACCGAGTCGGCGAGGGCGACCAGGTTGTAGCCACCTTCCAGCAGCCAGACCATGCGCCCTCCGGCATGCTCGCCGGCGACGTCGCTGAGGCGCTGGGCAACCGCGGCGTAGGTGTCGGTCTCCAGTTCCACGAACGCCAGCGGGTCGGCGCGGTGGGCGTCGTACCCGGCGCTGACGATGACCAGCTCCGGCCGGTGTTCACGGAGCGCGGGGAGCACCCGCTCGTCGAACGCGCTCAGCCACTCGGCCGCCGTGGTCCTCGGGGGAACGGGGACGTTGACCGTGGCACCGTCGCCGCGACCGGCGCCCGTTTCCGAGGCGCGCCCCGTCCCCGGGTACAGCGGCCACTGGTGCAACGAGCAGTAGAGCACCGATGGGTCGTCGAAGAAAATGTCCTGTGTGCCGTTGCCGTGATGGACGTCGATGTCGACGATGGCGATGCGCTCCAGGCCCCACTCGCGCTGAGCGAAACGGGCGCCGACGGCGGCGTTGTTGAACAGGCAGAAGCCCATCGGCCGATCGGGCGTCGCGTGGTGCCCCGGCGGCCGGACCAGGCCGAACACGGCCCGAGCCTCACCGCCGCACACAGCATCGACGGCGCGGATGGCCGCGCCGGCGGCGCGCCTGGCCACGTCGTAGGAGCGCGCCGTGCAGTAGGTGTCGCTGTCCACCCAGCCGCCACCGCTCTGCGCCGTGTGCTCGACGATGCGCAGCAGGGACTCGCGGTGAACGCTCAGCAGCTGCGCGGGATCGGCGTCTGCGGCCTGCTCGGTGGGCAGCGCGCTGAGCACAGGATCGTCGCGCAGCCTCGCGGCGATGGCCAGCAGCCGCTCCTCCGACTCGGGATGCCCCGGCCAGTCGTGCTCGGCGAAGACGTCGTCGTGGATGACGGCGACGGGTGCCGCCGGCGGTCTCACGGCAGGCATTCGGCCAGCTCGCGCAGGAAGGACTCGATGTCGGTGACCAACCCCAGGGTCTGCGACGAGCCGCGATCGGCCAGCTTGGTGACCACCGCGGGGTTGATGTCGACACACACCGTCTTGGTCGCTGCGGGCAGCATGTTCCCGGTGGCGATGGCGTGGAGCATGGTGGCGCACATGATGCACAGCTCGACGCCGCGCAGAGCGCTGCGCATCCGGCGCTGGACCTCGACCATGTCGGTGACCACGTCGGGGAGGGGACCGTCATCGCGGACCGAGCCGGCCAGCACCATGTCGACGTGGTGACGAACGCACTCGTACATCACCCCGCCGCGGAGAATGCCCTGATCCACCGCCGCGACGATCCCGCCGACGGCGCGGATGCGATTGATCGCCCTGATGTGATGTTCGTGACCGGACTCGATGGGCAGGCCGTTGCGCAGGTCGATGCCCAGTGATGTGCCGAAGAGCTGCGCCTCGATGTCGTGTGCGGGCAGGGCATTTCCGGCAAAGAGCACGTTGACGTAGCCGCCGGCGATGATGCGGGCGAGGTGTTCGCCGGCGCCGGTGTGAATGATCGCCGGCCCGCCGACGAAGCAGATGCGCCCGTTGCGCTCACGGATCTCGCGCATCGTCGCCGCCAGCTCGCGGATGACCAGGTGTTTCGGCTTCTCCGCCGAGACAGTGCTGGTCATGAAGCCGAAGATCTCCTTGCTGCGCGACCGCTCCACCGGCGACACCTTGATGCCGTCGTGTCCGACGACGATCAGGTCGCTGACACGAACGTCGGTCACCGGGACGCACCGCGCCCGCCCGTCGCTGAGCACGATGGCGCAGTCCATCTCGATGTCCTCGACGTCGATCCATGCGCCGTCGAGGCGTACCTGGGTGGGCTGATTGCTCGTCGAGTAGAAGGCGTCGGGGAAGACGCCGTCGCGCGGAGCGGGTTCGGTGCGTGCCGCCACCGTGGATGCGAGCATCGCGCCTTGCTGCTGGCAGGCTGCGACGATCGCCTCGAGCCGCACCGGCTCGGCGTGATCGATGCTGATCCGAGCGAACGACCTCTCGTCGGCGCTGCGGCCAACGCGGAACTCCTCGACCTTGAAGGAGCCGCCCAGGTCCATGATGCTGTCGAAGATTCGCGGCAGCATCATGCTGTCGATGATGTGTCCGCTCAGCTCGATGGTCGCCGTCGCCATCTCGCGAGTGTAGGCAGGCGGGCCGATTCCGGCGAGGCTACGCCGCGACCGCGGCTCGGGCCGCCTCGATCCGATCGCGCAGCTGCCGGGCCGCGTCGGCGTACGTCGCCGAGCCCGAGCCGATGCCCCGGCTCACCGAGATGAGCAACCCGCCGCCGTGGACGTCCAGCCCCGCGGCCACACTGTCCTCCAGGGCGCCTCCTTGACTGCCGACACCGGGCGCGAGGATGGGCGCTGCCGGCGCCGCGCCCCGAACCCGGGCGATCGCCTCGGGGGCAGTGGCGCCGACCACGTAGCCCACGGCGCCGCCCGGGTCCCAGGCGAGGCCGAGCTCGACGATGCGCTGGTAGAGCGCGCCTCCGGTGGACCCCACCGGCTGCTCGAAGAGGTCGGCGGCGCCGGGATTGCTCGACCGGGTGACCAGGAACACGCCGCGACCCTCGCGCTCGAGGAACGGGGCAACGGCGTCACGGCCCATCAGCGGATTGACGGTCACCGCGTCGGCGCCGAGGACGTCGAAGAGCGCCCGCGCATAGGCCGCGGCGGTGCTGCCGATGTCGCCCCGCTTGCCGTCGAGGATGAGGATCCTGTCGGCGGGGACGCGGGCGCGCAGCCGCTCGAGGATCGCCCAGCCGGGGGAGCCGTGCTGCTCGAAGAAGGCCAGGTTGGGCTTGACCGCGCAGGCGTAGACCAGCGTCTCGTCGAGCATCCGCTGGCAGAACCGCTCTGCGGCGGCGGCGTCTGGGTGTTCGGTGATGTCGGGATCGAGCCCCACACAGAGCAGCGAACCAGCAGCATCGATGGCGCTTCGCAGCCGCTGGGCGAAGGTCGGCGCGGCTGCCACGCGCCTATGTTCCCACGGGGACGCTGAGCACCACCGCAGGATCGATCACCTCGATCGCACCGCATCAGGAAGCTCTCGCACGCGCACGCGAAAGTAGCCCCAGAACGCCACGGACGCAGTTCCGAAGGCGAGAAACAATCCCAGCGTGGTCCATAGGGGTGCTGCGGCCACGTGAGTGGTCTCGGACTCGGGGCGCAGCATGATCTGGAGCAGGGCGAAGGCCGCCACGGCGAAGACGCCGGCCCAAACACCCCGGTGCCAAGTGGCGAGCTTCTCTCCGGGGAGGAAGCGCAACGGCACCAGACCGATGACCAGGCCCACCAGTCCGCTGACGAACACTGCGGCAAGGAAGTTCTGGAGCAAGGCCCATGCGAAACCGGCTCCGGGTTGCGAGGCCCTTGTCGTCACCGGAACCCAGAGGAACCAGGACACGATGCTGGTGAGCAGAATGGCCGCCGAGGAGGCGGCGACCACGTGGCCTTCCTCACGCTTGGCGAGCGCGCCGGCGAAGGCTACGCCGCCGATCACGCCGTAGAGGTAACCGGGCAGGTAGCCGGTGAGTCGCGATACGAGGACGCAGAACCCCGCCACAAGCAGCCCGGTGGGCAACGCGCGCAGCTCCCAATGCCGCGGCTTTCCGCGCAGGCGACGGTAGACAGCGACAGCCACCGCGGACACCACTGCTCCGGTGACCATGGCGAGGAGGATGCCCAGCACGAGGGTGGCGGTGCGCCGGTTGACGCCGAATCCAGGATCCAACAGGCCGCCAAGGACGGCGCCGGTAACAACGACTGCAGCGAAGCTCGCAGCTCCGCGGGTGGAGCTGCTCACCCGTTGCGTGCGGCGCCGTAGCCGCCTGGTCCAGCGCAGGCGTTGTTCCCACCAGGCCTGGATGCGCGCGTGGTTTTGATCGTATGTCTGATTGAAGAGCAACGAGGGGAAGGTGACGAACATGACAAGCGCCACCACGAGGAGCGCGTTGATCGCCACCGAAAGACGCGACGAAAACGCCGTCGAAGGTGCCACCAAGGCCGTTGCCAGGGATGATTGCCAGGGAGTTACAGGACCGGCTCGGTCAGCGCTGGAGCTCGGCGCTGGCGCCGGCCCCGGACTTGATGTGGTCGGGGATGAAGAAGGTGACGAGCTCGGGCTTGGACTTGGAGTAGGCGGCAGCGTCGCAGCCACGATGTTGAGCGTGGGCGCCGGATCGAGGTTCGCGGTCTGGGTGCTGTCGTGGGCGCGGGCCACCTGGCTGTAGGTGAAGTACGGGGCGTCGGCACGCGGCGTCCCGCTTGAGTCGAGGTCAGCCGCCCGGGCCACGAGCACGGTCACGCGGGTCTGCGACTCGATCGAAAACGGGCAGCCGCCCGGGAACTGCTGGGAGGCGCCGTGGTAGTAGCCGTTGGTATTGCCACGCGCCTGGGGGTCGACGAGGAAGCCGCAGTTGACGTTCTGCAGCGACCACACGAAGGCGAGCGGCGAACCGTCGCTCGAGGTGGCATTGACCACGAAGTGCGTCGTCCCCACGTTGTCGAACGAAGCCAGGAAAGAGGCGAAGGCCGGCGAGCCCGCCACCGGCTGCGATGCCGCGGTAGAGGCCGCGACTCCACCAGCCGACAGCGCCACGCCCGCTGCGATGACAAGGACGCTCGCAGCGACACGCACACCCTGGAAAAGGACTCGAACCCCCCAGGGCCCGGCGGCTCCTGCAGGGCCGCCGACGGCGCGTCCTCGTGCCATCAAGCCAGGACCCCCCTTGCCGCGCGGTCGCAGACGTCGGGGAGACAGGACTCGAACCTGCGACCCCTGGTCCCCCAGACCAGTGCGCTAACCAACTGCGCCACTCCCCGGTTCCGCGAGCGGGCTCGATTCTAGCCGCCTGCCTGTTCCTCCGCCGCGCGTCAGTCTTCGGGCGGATGGTTCGGGTCGAGACCGAACTCACGTAGCTCGTCGCGGGCACCGCGACGCATCAGGTCGCCGAGGGCTTCGATGATGGGCTTGCCCTCGAAGAGGACGGCGCACACTTGGGTGACGATGGGCATCTCGACGCCGTGCTGCTCGGCGAGCATGCGCGCCGCCCTGGCGGCATTGACCCCCTCGGCAACCTGGAACATCCCCGCCTCGACCTCGGCGAGTGATCGACCCCGGCCGATGGCCTCGCCGAGACTGCGGTTTCGCGAGTACCGGCTGGTGCAGGTCACCACGCAATCACCGAGGCCGGTGAGGCCGGCGAAGGTCAGCGGACGCGCCCCGGCGCGCACTCCCAGCCGAGCCATCTCGGCGATGCCACGGGTGATCAGCGCCGCCTTGCCGTTGTCGCCCGCGCCCACGCCGTCGCACACGCCCGCGGCGATGGCGACGATGTTCTTCAGCGCCCCGCCGTACTCGACACCGACGATGTCCTCGTTGCTATAGAAGCGCAGCCCCGTTCCGTTGCAGGTGTCACGCACCCGCGCCGCTGTCTCGGCGCAGCTGCTGGCCACCACCGTCGCCGCGGGCAGGCCGCGGGCGATCTCAGGTGCGATGTTCGGGCCACTGATGGCAGCAACGCGCGAGCGCTCAGCCTCCCCCATCACCTCGACGAGGACCTCGCTCATGGTGAGCCCGCGCTCGGTCTCGAACCCCTTGGCGGCGCTGACCACGGCACACGCCGCCGGGAGTATTGGCTGGCATCGTCGGGCCACGTCGCGCAGGCCGTGCGTGGGTACGGCGAGGATCACCAGGGACGCCGTCGCCAGCGCCTGCTCCAGCTC
>DASZGL010000098.1:0-43221 GCA_035938875.1 Candidatus Dormiibacterota bacterium | reverse complement strand
GCGCAGCGGGCGTGCATCAGTCCCTACCGTGCCGCGTCCGGCAAGCGCGTAGACCAGCGCGTTGAACCGTGCGGGCCAGGGGAGGAGCAGGCGACCGCCCGGGCTGATGGTGGCGTGCACCATGGCCATGGGTGTGTGCGTCATCCCCGGTCCGCTGTACCCGTCGAGATCACCTGCGATGAGGCGCACCAGCGCGCTGCCGTCGTGCGAGCTGAGCAGGGTGATGCGTCCTGCGCCGATGTCCTGGTAGCGCGGTTCGACCCACTTCGACGCAGCCGGGAGGTTCACCCACAGCTGGATGCCGTGAAACAGGCCACCACTGATCACCAGGGGCTCGGGAGGACGCTCGATGTGGAGGATGCCGGCGCCGGCCGTCATCCACTGGGTGTCACCGTTGCTGATCAGTCCGCCACCGCCGATCGAGTCCTGGTGCTGCATCGCGCCGTCGAGCATGTAGGTGACGGTCTCGAAGCCGCGGTGGGGATGCCACGACGTTCCCTTGGGCTCGCCGGGCGCGTACTCCACCTCACCCATCTGATCCATGTGAATGAAGGGGTCGAGGAGCTGCTGGTCAACACCCGCGAACGCGCGCCGCACGGGGAACCCTTCGCCCTCGAATCCGCTCGGCGCAATGGACACGGAGATGACATCGCGCTGGCGCGCGTCCGGTCCCGGTTCGGCGATGCGCGGCAGGGTGAGGATGTTGTCGACGGTGATGGCTGGCATGTAGCCTCCTTTGCTGCAGGCGTACCCCGCCGCGGCGACCGGCAAACGCCGCGAACGTCACCCGGCTGCGAAGTATTGCGCCCGCCTGAGAGCGGAGCAGAGGCGCGGTCAGGTGAGCGCTGGTCGCGGGACTGCGTCGTGGTGGGCGACCCCGTCGAGCAAAGCGGCGAGCCTTTCGGTGGTGCCTGTCCCCGGCGCTCCGTTGAGCAGGGAGAAGCGTAGGGACGGCATGGCGGTGGGCTGCATCGCCAGCGCGATGAACTCCAGCGGACCAGCCGTCGGGTGCTCGAGGGTGATCTGCCAGGAGCGCCTCGGGGTCACGTCGTGGCGGCGCCACCAGGTGCGGAACTCGGGGCTGGCCTGGAGAAGGCGCTCGATCAGGGCCTCGAAATGCGGGTCGTCCTGGTGCTCACCGTAGCTGCGCCGCAGCGCCGACACCGAGGCGCGGCAGATCGACTCCCAGTTGTGGATGCGCTCCCGTGACTCCGGCGACATGAACGTCTGCCAGATTAGGTTGCGCTCGCCGGGTTCGGTGGCGTCAACGTCGAACCAGACGATGCTGGCGGCACGGTTCCAGGCGAGCGGCTCCCAGCAGGCGTTGTACATCCAGCAGGGAATGGGGCCGAGGCTTTCGATCCAGCGGCGCAGCATGGGTCCGACGTCCTCGACCGGGCGGGATGGCGGCGGCGTTCGCTCGGCGAGCTGGAAGAGGTGCGCGGTCTCGTGGTCGTTGAGTCGCAACGCCCGGGCGATGCGCATCAGCGCCTCGCCGGAGACGCGGATCGGCCGGCCCTGCTCGAGAAACGTGTACCAGGTGACTCCGAGGTCGGCGAGCATGGCCACCTCTTCGCGGCGCAGGCCGGGCGTGCGCCGGCGACCGCCCGCGGGAAGTCCGACCTGCTTGGGCGACAGGCGTGCCCGACGTGTCCGAAGGAAATCGGACAGCTCGTGTCGAGGTTGCCTCGAACTCATCTCCAACCTAGGCACCATGATGGTACGAGGCCATACTAGTATTTGGTTGTACCCATGTGTTGAGGCCGAGACGCCTCGTCTCCCGGCTCAGCTCGCGGCTGCGGAGGTGCTCCGCCGGTGCCGGGCGAGGACGGCATCGTCGTCTCGCGCCACCAGCGATTCGAGGGTCTGACGCGATGCCGGGTTGCGCAGCATATTGGCGACGTCGGCGGGCTCGAGCGGCATGCTGAGCAGGTACCCCTGCGCGTGGTCGCAACCCTTCTCGACGAGCAGCGCCAGCTGTTCGGCCGTCTCCACGCCCTCGGCGACGACCTCGAGCCCGAGGCTGTGTCCCATCACGATCATCGCCTCCACGAGCGGCGCTGCCTGACCGCGCGAGGTGATCTCCTGGATGAAGGCCCGGTCGATCTTGACGCCGTCGGTGGGGAACTCTCGAAGCCGGCCGAGGACCGAGTACCCGGTGCCGAAATCGTCCACGGCGACACGCACACCATGGGCGCGGATCTCGCGCAGCGTCGCCAACGCCTCGGCCGGCTGGCGCACCGCGGCTCCCTCGGTCAGCTCGATCTCCAGGGCGTCGGCGGGCAGCCCGGTCTCGTGCAGAGTTTGCAGGATGCGCTCGCTGAGGCCGGCGTCGACGAGATCGTGGCCCGACACGTTGACGGCGACGCGCAGAGGATCGAGCCCGGCGTTGCGCCACGCCATGGCCTGCTGGCACGCGGTGCGCAGCACCCAGGCATCGATGTCGATGATCAGACGCGTCTCCTCGGCGAGGGCGATGAAGTTGTCCGGCGCGATGCGCCCGCGCGTCGGATGGTCCCAGCGAAGCAGCGCCTCGACGGCGACGATCCGTCCTGAGCGCAGCTCGATCTGCGGTTGGTAGACAAGGCAAAGCTGCCCCTCGCGGGTGGCGACGCGCAGCTCGTTCTCGAGCGCGATTCGGTCGACCAGTGCAGCATGCATGCTCGGCTGATACATGCTGCGCCGCGCCTTGCCCTGTTCCTTGGCGCGGTACATGGCGATGTCGGCGTTGCTCAGCATCGTCTCCGCGGACCTGCCGGCGTCGGGCGCGACCGCGATACCGATCGACACCGAGACGAAGTGATCGATACCCTCGATGGTGAAGGGGCGGCGCATGGCGTCGAGGATGCGGTCCGCGGCGAGCAGCGGACCGTCGATCCCGCGGACGTCCTCGAGCAGGACGGCGAACTCATCACCGCCGAGCCTCGCCGCGGTGTCCGTCGGTCGCACCGCGCCGCGCAATCGCTCGGCGACCGCGGTGAGCAGAGAGTCCCCGGTGGCGTGCCCGCGCGAATCGTTGACGGTCTTGAAATCGTCGAGGTCGAGCAGCATTACCGCGCAAGTGCGTTGCGGATCTCTTTGCGCCCGCGCCAGCGCATGGGCGACGCGGTCGAGGAAGAGAGCACGGTTGGCGAGGTGGGTGAGGGGATCGTGGAACGCCTGGTGACGCAGCTGCTCTTCGAGCAGGCGGCGGTCAGTGACATCCTGGGCAAGAACGAAGACGGCGTGGTGTCCCGAGAACTCCTGCTCGTGTGAGGTGATCGCCACCTCGATGACGCGACCATCCTTGATGCGATGGCGGGAGACGTCCAACGCCGACGCCGGGACTCGCTGTTCACCCGTCGAGCGACCGTCCATGAGGTCGTCCGACGGCCGCAGGTCATCGATGGTCATCTCGAGGAATTCCTCGCGGGTGTACCCGTAGTGCCCCACCGCGGCGTCGTTGACGGCGAGGAACCGCCGCGTGTCGATGTCGTATGCCCACATCGGGTGCGGATTGGAGTCGAAGAGCAGGCGGAACCCGCGCTCGCTCTGGATCAGCGCCTGGCTGGTGCGCTGCTCGGCGGCGATGGCCTGGTCGAGGTCGGCCACCAAACCGAGGGCGCGATCGCGGCGACGCAGCGAACCCTCGAGCCCGCCGACCAGCACCAAGGTGCTCAACAGAGCGGCGGCGAGCACCAGCCAGGGGAGGTCGGCAACCAGGGCGCCGACCAGAGGAGCGCTGGGCGCGACGACCACCAGCAGGTCCCCCGGGGCGACCTTCGCCGCGCCGGGTGGGGCGTCGAACACGGGGGCGCTGTTCTGGTTGAGCGTCGGCCCGATGACGACGGTGGCGCGCGACCCGCGAATGGGCAGGTCAGTGACGTTGGAGAAGAGCAGCGAGCCCGCCTGCTCGGAGCCGTCGAGGTAGAGGCCGAATTCGATGCCCTTGAAGACGTCCCCCGACGACGGCGGGGTGAGCGCCACCGATTCGGGGAGGGGGAGCTCTCCGTAGACGGTCACACCCGCGGGCGCGTAGGGGGCGCCCAGGCCGATGCCGACGACACGGTCGGAGCCATGGCCCACGAAGCCGACGACCTGAAAGCCCTTGGCACCGAGGGCACGCTTGACGACCCCCGTGGCGACGTCGCCCGCGCTGGGAAGGGGCGCGTGGATCGGTCCGGCGGTGGCGACGACCGACGTGTGGCCGCTGCCGTCGCTGCGCAGCACCGCCACGGCGGCGAGCTGCACCGATGGTGTCGCCGCGAGCGAAGCGGCGACGGCGGCGTCGCCGGCGGCCGCGGTCCCGGCGACCGCCTGCAGCGCGGACTGCTCCGTGGCGGCGATGGCGCTGAGGACGCGCGCCGCCTGGGAGGTGCGCTCGCCGAGCAGGGCGCGCTCACTCGACGCCACGGCACGCTGCGCCAGGGCGAATGACACGCTCGCCAGCCCAAGACCGAGGACGAGCATGGTGACCGACAGCCGGCGCAGGCCCCACCGCCGGCGGGCAAGCTGGCTCCGTGGTCGGGAAAGCCGGGGACCAGCCGCCTTCCCTGAGCCTCCGCCCTTCTCAGCGTTGAGCACGAGCACCTCCGCCTCTCAGCAGGCCGTAGCCAGCGCACTGTAGGCATCGCTTCAGCGCCGCTCGGCGCTCAGTGGTGCGTTTGCACCATTCGCGTTGCGCGGCCGTTGCAGGCGAAACGGCCGCTGCCGGCGAAGTCAGGATGACGCGCGGGGATCAGGAGCTGGCCAGCTTCGACACCTCGAGGTCCACCTCGGCGGTCTGTCCGGTGTTGAGGATCACGCTGCATTTCACCTCGATGCCACCGGGGAGCATGCCGATCAACGTCCATGAGCCCTCCACCGGATAGAAGGTGAAATGTCCCGAATCGTCGGTGCGCAGCTCGGCGGTGAACTCGCCCGATGGGCCCAACAGCCGGACGTAGGCGCCGCCGACCGGTTCGCCTTCGCGCAACACCCTGCCAATGAGCTGCATGGCTGTCTCTCAGCTTCGCTCGATGGGAACGCCGACCAATGAACCGTACTCAGTCCAGGATCCGTCGTAGTTCTTGACGTTGGGAAAGCCGAGCAGCTCGTGGAGCACGAGCCACGTGTGCGACGAGCGTTCGCCGATGCGACAGTAGGCGATCGCGGGTTCCTGGGGATTGAGTCCCGCCTGCCCCGTGTAGATGGTCGCCAGCTCGTCGGCGCTTCTGAAGGTACCGTCGTCATTGGCCGCGCGAGACCAGGGAACGTTGCGCGCACCAGGGATGTGCCCGTTGCGCTGCGCCTGCTCCTGGGGCAGGTGAGCGGGTGCGGCGAGGATGCCGGCGAACTCCTCCGGCGAGCGTACGTCGACCATGGGCACCTTGCCGACACTGGCGAGGACCTCTTCGCGCAGTGCGCGGATGGCCTTGTTCGCCGGCGCCGCACGGTACGTGGTGGGGCGGACCTGCGGAGTGTCGGTGGTCAGCTCGCGACCCTCGAGCTCCCACTTCTTGCGGCCACCATTGATCAGCTTAACGTCGGCATGCCCGTAGTACTTGAGGTACCAGTAGGCGTACGCGGCGAACCAGTTGTTATTGCCACCATAGAGAACAACAGTGGATTTCTCGTCGATGCCGCGCGCGCCCATGAGCTGCTCGAAGTGAGGCCCGCTGACCAGGTCGCGACTGCTGGCCTCCTGTAGGTCGTCGCGCCAGTTGAGCGCGGTGGCGCCGCGAATGTGGCCGCGCTCGTACGCGGCGGTGTCCTCGTCGACCTCGACGATGTGCAGCGAAGGATCGCCAAGTCGCGCGGCGACCTCTTCGGTGCCGATCAGGACCTCGGGATTGGCGTATTCGGTCATCTGCGCCTCCGCACGGGGTTTGGCAGCCACCATGAAGGTGGAGACGGCGAGGGTAGCACGCTGCTACTGCGGCGAAATGGCTGCTGGGGTGAGGCGACCGACTAGACTGCCGGCCGATGACCGAGGCGTCGGCGATCGCCACCCGAGTCCTGGGACGGCCGGCCCTCATCGTCTCCGCGCAGGGGCTCGGCTGCATGGGCATGAGCCAGCACTACGGGCCCACCGACGACGCAGAGTCTCTGGCGACCATCGACCGCGCGGTGGAGCTCGGTGCCTTCTTTCTCGACACCGCAGATGTCTACGGGCCGCGCACCAACGAGGAGCTGGTCGGCAGAGCAATCAGGGGACGCCGGGACAGCGTCGTGCTGGCAACCAAGTTCGGCATCGTCCACGATCCCGAGAATTCCGGCGCGCGACGTTTGCGCGGCGACCGTGCGTACGTACACCAGGCGTGTGAGGCGTCGCTCAGCCGCCTCGGCGTCGATCACATCGACCTCTACTACTGTCATCGCGCCGACCCGGCGACACCCATCGAGGAGACGGTGGGCGCCATGGCCGAGCTGGTCGTACAGGGCAAGGTCCGTCACCTGGGCCTCTCGGAGGTGACCCCCGAAACCCTGCGGCGAGCATGCGCCGTGCATCCCATCACCGCCCTGCAGAGCGAATGGTCGCTGTGGAGTCGCGAGATAGAAGACGAGGTGCTGCCGGCCGCACGGAAGCTCGGCGTCGGCATCGTGGCCTACAGCCCCTTGGGGCGCGGCTTCCTCACCGGACAGATCACCTCCACCAGCGACTTCGCCGCCGACGACTTCCGTCGGTTCCTGCCGCGTTTCCAAGGTGACAACTTCCAGCGCAACCTCGACCTCGTCGCCAGGGTGCGAGAGATCGCCGCCGAGATTGGCTGCACGCCGGGACAGCTCGCCCTCGCCTGGCTACAGGCGCAGGGCGACGACGTCGTTCCCATCCCCGGCACCAAGCGCCGGAGCTACCTCGAGGAAAACGTCGCCGCGCTCGGGGTGAATGTCGACGCTGCCGTCAGGGCACGCATCGAGGAGGTGGCACCCCGGGGAGCGGCGGCCGGTGATCGCTACGCCGATATGCGCTTCGTCGGCGGCGCGACTCCTCCGCCGAACTAGTGTCCCGACAGTAGATCAGCGCGCGGCGAGGGCCACGCCGCGACGCGATGCGTTCCTCTCCCGGATGTGGTCCCAGTCGAGACGGTAGAACGCCGTCGCCGCGCCGTGGAGCACCGCTTCACGCTGGCGGTCGGTCATGTCGGTGCGGTTGACGATGTCGGCGCTGAACGGCGGTTCGGTGTCGAAATGCGGGAAGTCGCTTGCCCAGAGCACCGACTGGTCGCCGAGCCGCTCCTGCACATAGGGCACCATCGACTCCTCGCCTTCGCAGGTGACGACACACTGCGTCGCGAAGATCTCCGCAGGGTCGCGCTGCGCCGGCGGGTCGATCAGCCAACCCAGGCCCTTGGCGTGTTCGTGGAGTCGCTCGACCCAGAACGGCGCCCAACCGCACCCTGACTCCATGAAACCGACGCGCAGGGTCGGGTGCCGGGTGAAGACCTCACCCTGGTAGAGGGTGGCGAAGGCCATCATGCCTTCGAACGAGTGGATCGCCGCGTGCTGCACCAGGAAGTTGGCGCTGCGATCGGCGCCGAGCTGCGGCCGGTCGAGGGCGCCGACGTCGTGGATACAGACAGGAACGTCCAGATCGACGGCCGTCTGCCAGACGACCTCGAAATCGGGATGATCGAGGCGGCGCCCGTCGACGGTGGGATTGGGCCGCATCGCCGCGGCGACGAAGCCGTGCTCCTCAACGCAGCGGCGCAGCTCGGCGGCGGCGAGGGATGGGAAGTGGTCGGGAAGACTGGCAACGACGTGGAGCTCGCCCGGCGCGGCGGCGGCGTAGTCGGCCGCCCAGCGGTTGATCGCCTGGCAGGCGGTCAGGGCGACATCGGCATCGGCGAGCGAACCGAGCTGCAGACCGAGGGTGGGAAAGAGCACCGCGGCAACGATGTTCTCGGCGTCGTGCACCGCAAGACGGCGCGTGGCATTCCATCCACCGGGCTCGGCGTCTTCGTAGCGTCGACCGAGCGTCTGGCCCGGTCGCAGGCCACCCGGTCGCAGCGTGTCGCCCTTGTCAAAGGGATGCGGGCGGGGGCGGTAATCGCGGACGTGGTCGCCGAGGACCAGCGACTCCATGTAACCGTCAGCGCCGGTGATCGCGTGGATCCGATCGCGCATCGACGACGGCACGTATTCGGACCACAGACCGACCGGCTCGACGAAGTGCCCATCTCCGTCGATGATCGGCAACGCGGTCGGCATGGCTGCGCGACCAAGCCTAGCAGTGGGCAAATGCCAAGCGCCGCCAACAACATGGCAGAAACCCACGGCTTGGTGGCCGGCTCACCACTCCCCGGGGCGATCAGCCTGCCCTGGGGCGAGATCAGCGCCGGGCGGGTGGGATGTACTTGGGCCGAGGACCGATGCGCAGGCGAATTCGCCAGACCCAGATCCGCTGACGGAGACGGTCGAGGCGGCGATTGCGAATGCCGTTGGGCACCCGAGGCTCGGGCATCGCAGCGAGGCTAGGCGTCGCCATCGGGGACGCCGAACAGGGAATCGGCACGAACGTGCAACGGAGCCATAACACCCCGTCAGCGATTCCTTCTCGCGCGCGGGCCCGCGCCGCTATGGTGACCCGTCCTGACGGGCTAGTGGGCGATTCGCTCCTGGCCCACGGCTGCCGCCGGCGCGGCGGCTTCAGGGGTGTCGCCGTTACTGCTGCGACGCACGCCGAACCAGCGCCGGATCCGGTCAGAGGACTGGCCATCGTCGCGGGCTGCGGCGCTCATCTGCTGCCTGGCGAGGCGTCGCTCCGCGGCGGCGGTTTCCGTCGCCGCGTCGGTCACGCCACGAAGGCGGGCGATCTCCGATCGAAGCAGGTCGTTGCCGTGCTTCAGCATCCGGATGCGGACCCAGCCGTAGCCAACGGCCAGCAGCCCCAGGGCGGCGAAGGTCGAGGCGATGATCAGGGGCGGCAGCCAGGCGTCGACGCCGCTCCAGTGCTGTCCCAGGAAACTGACATCGTACGAGCCGCCACCATTGCCGGCGACATAGACCCCCATGCCCGCACCGGCGAGGGCGAGGAGGAGAATCACGAGCAGCAGCATGACCTTGAACCCCCAGGCTTATCTGTGAGTGTCTCTGTAACCTAACATATCAGGGTCACTCTAGTCACGCGGCGCGTTCGCGTCGCAGTTGACGACCGGCGCATAGCCCTCGGACGACCGGGCACCTGCCGACGCTATGGTGTCGCCGATGGCCCTCCTCAACCACCAGATCCGGCTTGCCGCAAGGCCGGTCGGTGCGGTCAAGCCCAGCGACTGGAGCTACACGGAGGAGCTGGTGGCCGATCCCGCCGACGGTGAGTTGCTGGTCAAGGTCCTCTACGTCTCGCTGGACCCCGCCATGCGCGGCTGGATGAACGAGGGCAGGTCGTACGTCCCGCCCGTCGGTGTCGGCGAGGTGATGCGCGCCGGCGGCGTCGGCCGGGTGATCGCCTCGAAGCACAGCGATTTCGCCGTCGGCGACCACCTGTACGGCGTCTTCGGGGTCCAGGAGTACGCGCGGACGGACGGCAGCGGCGCCTACAAGGTCGACCCGGCGCTGGCTCCGCTTCCGGTGTACCTCGGAACTCTGGGCGTGACCGGGTTGACGGCGTACTTCGGGCTGCTCGACATCGGCCAGCCCCGGCCGGGTCAGACGGTGGTCGTCAGCGCCGCCGCGGGGGCGGTGGGTTCGATGGTGGGGCAGATCGCGCGCATCAAGGGATGCCGCGCCGTCGGCATCGCCGGCGGCCCCGACAAGTGCCGCTTCATCGTGGACGAGCTCGGCTTCGACGCGGCCATCGACTACAAGAACGAGGACGTCAAGCGCGCCCTCGCCGAGCACTGCCCGGATCGCGTCGACGTCTACTTCGACAACGTCGGCGGCGACATCCTCGATGCGGCGTTGACGCGGCTCGCCCGCGGTGCTCGGATCGTCATCTGCGGCGCCATTTCGCAGTACAACAGCACCGGGCCGCGCCTGGGCCCGGCCAACTACATGGCGCTGCTCGTCGATCGCGCCAGCATGAAGGGGTTCCTGGTATTCGACTACGCGGATCGCTACGCCGAGGCGATCGACGAGATGGCCGGGTGGATGGCCGCCGGCAAGCTGACGCCGAAGGAGCACGTCGTCGATGGCCTGCAGTCGTTTCATGACGCGCTGCTCAAACTCTTCAACGGCGAGAACGTCGGCAAGCTGGTGCTCAAGGTCGGCGACGCCTAGCCGTCTGCGCAGCTCGCGATGAGCGGTGGCGTCGCGCTGCAGCTCGCCTTCGACAGCATCGCCGCCGCCGCGATCTACGCGCTGGTTGCCCTCGGCGTTTATGCGGCGCATTGCGGTTCCGGCGTGCTCCACCTCGCCGCCGGCGACGCCGCCATGGTCGGAGCGGTGGTCGCCGCCGCGCTCGTCGCGGGCGGCCTGCCCGCGGCTCCCGGCGCGGTGGTGGCCATCGTCGTCGCCGGCGCCACCAGCCTCGTGATGGAGCGGGTGCTGGTCAGGCCGTCGGGGACGCGTGCCGCGCTCGCCGCCGCGGCGCTCGTCGCCGGCGGGATCTGCATACGTCAGGGGCTCAGCGCCGCCTACCCCAACGCGGCGTATCCGTTTCCCTACGCGTCGACGACCTGGCGCGTCGGCGACGGCGTCGTCCGGGCCTCCGACGTGATCACGGTGATCGTCGCCGCCGTCATCGCCCTGTGCCTCGGCGCCGTGGTGCGCCGCACTCGCGCCGGCGCGGCGCTGCGCGTCACCGCCGCCTCGCCGACCGTCGCCGAGACCATCGGCGTCGACACCGCCACGGTCAGGGCGGTGGCGTTCGCCCTCGCCGGGGCGCTCGCCGGGCTCGCCGCGATCCTCGCCGCCGGTCGGGTGGCCCCGTCGCCCACCGCCGGGGTACCACTTGCGCTGAAGGGCCTGGCCGCTGCCGTCGCCGGCGGGTTGGGCGCGCCGTTGTGGATCTGCGCCGCCGCGCTGCTGATCGGCGCCACCGAGGCCGTCGCCGGCTATGCCTTCGGCGGCGCCGGCGAGGTGGTGACCTACGCCGTCGCCATGCTCGCGGTGGCGCTGCGGTGGTCGCGGTGAGGCGGTCGCTGCCCGGGCTGGTCGTCCTCGCCGTGGTCGCCGTCGTCCTCGCGGCGATGCCGGCGGCGCTCTCCGATCCGAGACTTGCGGACCTCACCGCCGCCGTGGCGTTCGCCGGGCCCGCAGCCGGTGCGGCGATCGCCGTCGCCGCGGGCCGGCCGCCGCTGGCCATGGCTGCGCTGGCTGGGACCGCGGGATACGTCAGCGGCATCGCGGCGATCCACGGGGTCGGCATTCCCCTCTCCGTCGCCGCGGGGACGGGTGCGGCCGGCGTGGCCGGCGCGCTGCTTGCCTTCGTCGGGGGCGGCCTCGATGCCGCGCGATTCCTCGCCTTCAGCCTTCTCGCCGTCCTCGGCGGTGGGGCTGCCGTCCTTGCCTATCCCTCGGTCACCGGCGCCGAGGCGGGTCTGGGACCGCTGCCCCGGCTGTCGCTTCCTCTCGGCGGCGGCGACGTCGCCGTTCTCGGCACCGCCGGCGGGTACCACGTCGTCCTCGCCGTCGCTGTCATCGGAGTCGGCGTCGCCACCGTGCTGCTGGCCGCCGGACCAGGTCCGCGATGGCGGGCGGTCGGCGGCGACCGCGAACGCGCGGCGATGGCTCGGCTCCGTCCGCTCCGCAGCGAGGCTGAGGTGCTCGGCGTCGCCGCGCTGGTCGCCGGCAGCTGCGGCGCGGTTGCCGCTCACGCCGCCGGTGTGGTGACGCCCTCGGCGTTCTCCCCGGACGCGGCCGCGCTGCCCCTCGTCGCCGCCCTGCTCGCCGGACCCGCCGGTCCGGTCGCCGCCGCCGGTCTCGCCGTCGTCGCGGGAATCGCCGGACAGGTGGCGCTTCCCGCGGCGGGGTACACGGGCCCACCCAGCGCCCAGGCGCTGGCGACCGGATTTCTGGCTCTGGCCGTGGTCGCCTCGCTCCCGCTGCGCCGAGCCGGTCGCGGTCGAGTGGCCGCCCAACCGATAACCGCGGCCCGCAGCGCGGAGGCCTGGCCGATCCCCGCGCCGGCGTCAGGCAGCACCGGCCTGCACGTCCGCGACCTGAGCGCCAGCGCAGGCAGGAGCGGGCCCCCGCTGGTGGTCGGCCTCGATCTCGATGTGGTGCCCGGAGCGATTCACGGGCTGGTGGGACCCAACGGTTCGGGGAAGACGACCTTGCTCCGTGCCATTGCTCGCCGCCCCGGGGTTGTCCTCCTGCCCCAGCACGGTGGCGGGTTTCCTGGATGCACGACAGCCGAAACACTCCGCCTCGCCGCCCGGGCAGGTGGCTGCTCGCCGGCAGAGGCGGCGATACTCGCCGACGAGTGGTTGGCCCGCCTCGGGCTCGCCGACCGTGGCGCAACCCTCTGCGATCGTCTCGCCGCCGGCGCGCGCCGCCGCCTCGAGCTCGCCCGCGTGTTGCTGCTTCGACCTGTGGTGCTGCTCTGCGACGAGCCCCTCGCCGGCCTCGACGACGCCGAGCGGCAGCTGGCCACTGCCATACTCGAGGCGGCCGCGGCTGCGGGCGTCGCCGTCGTCGTCGCTGAGCATGACCTGCTGTCGCTGGTCAGCCTGACACCGACCTGGACCGTGCTCGAGGCCGATGCGCCGACTGTGTTCACTCCGGTACCGGCCACGTGAGCGTGACGATGTGGGGACTCGAGGTCGTCGGCCTTCGCGTCGAACGCAGTGGACGGTCGATCGTCGTCGTCGACCACCTCGGCGTCGCCGCCGGCGAGCTCGCGGTCGTCGTCGCCCCGGCCGGCACCGGTAAGACCAGCCTGGCCAGCGCGCTCGCCGGAGTCATCCCGGCAGCGGGCGAGGTCCGGGTGTGGGGCCGTCCCTGCGTCGGCGCGGCGTCGATGCGGCGGCGCGCCGGCCTGGCCGTCGCGCTGCAGGATGGAACGCGGCTTGGCGGATGCACCGTCGCCGAGGCCCTGAGCCTGGCGGCCGGCCACGTCCGCGACCCGGTGCTGGTCTTCGACGTCCTTCCCCGGCTGCGAGCCAGGGCGTCCGTCGCCGTCGAGCGCCTCTCCGGGGGCGAGCTTCAGCTGCTCCGTCTCGGCTGCGCCTGGCTTGCATCCCCGGGAGCGCTTATCCTCGATTCGCCGACGGTCGGTCTCGCCGCCGACGCGGCCGACGCGGTCATCGCCCTGACCCGGCGGGAGATGGCTCGCGGCGCCAGCGTCCTGTGGCTCGACCAGCCGGATGCGCTGCTGCCGGCGACGCCGCGGCTGACCATCGCCGACGGTCGGCTCAGGGACTTGGCGGGGCTGCAAACGGCGTCGTCGAGGCCGACGGATTGATCGTCGTGCCGCGGAGGTCGTTGTCGAACACCGTGAAGTGGTATCCGTCTGACGCAGTCCAGGTCAGCTGCGCGTGCCGGTCCTGCTCGGTGAAGTAGACGAGCACCGTCGCCGTGGTGAAGGCGCCGTAGCCGTCGGCGCGCAGCGCGTCGAGGAGCTGCTGGCAGAAGGCCTGCTGCGCGGCATCACCGCCGGCCAAGAGGTCTCTGATCGTGGCGATCGCCTCGGTGGCGATGACCAGCGTGACCCCGGTCGACTGGGTGCGCGACCGGTTGACCGCCGCGAGGTCGGTGACCTGCACGTACCCGGCGGCATCGGGCAGGGTGCGCAGCGCGACCTCCCAGTACTGCTTGCGCGAGAAGAGGTCACGCTCCAGGCGAAAGGCGTCGGCGGCCGCCACGGGGTTGGTGCCGTAGCGATGGTTGAAACCGATCGGGGGCAGCGTCGGCACAGAGCTCGTTGTCGGTGCGGGGGTTGGTGTGGCGTGTTGCACGGTGACCTCGGAGCATGCGGTCAGCATCCCCGACGCCACTGTCACCACGCCGGCACCCAGCATGCGCAGGCTGCGCAGTCGGTCAGTGGAAGTTGGCGAGGATCTCATCTGGAACAGGCAGTGTCGCCGACAGCGATTCGTCCCGGACTGGAGCGAAGGTCATGTCGTGGATGACGGCGACGTAGATGTCGTCGTCGGCAACACCCTCGTGGTTGTCGGGATTGAAACCGCGGTGGTCGCCGTTGGCGCTGGTGACGCTTGCCTGGGTCATCGCCGTGAGCAAGGCCGAGCCCGGCGAAGCCGACCCACTCTTTTGCAGTGCCGCGCAGAGAACGCGCACGGCGTCGTAGCTGAACATGTCGTAGTCAGCGGGCTGGCGGATCTCGCGGCCCTCGGCATCCTTGAAGCCGGCGTCGGTCGGGCCGCCCTCGGCGCTGGCGAGGCGGTGCTCGAACTGGCCGAACGACGCGCTGTCGCTCTCGCTCGCCATGCGCGAGGCGGCGAAGACGAGGCCCTCGGCCGCGGCGGCCCCGGCCACCTTGCGCACCGTCGTGCTCTCGCCGGCGGGTCCCGAGAACACCGGGACGCCGATTCCGTCGGCGTGGGCGGCGGCGACGACACGCGCGGTGAATGCGTCGCCGCCCCACACCGCCAGGCCCGCGACATGAGCGTCGCTGGCGGCGCGGAGCTCGGCATCGACCGCGGGCGCCGAAGCCGGGACTTCCTTGTTGACCGGGACTGTCGCCGACGCGGTGGCCAGCGCCTTGGTCAGCTGATCGGCGCCATCGCGTCCGTAAGCGGTGTCGTCGTGGATGATCGCCACCGACTGCGCCTTCTTGGCGATGTATCCGCCGAGAACTGTCGCTGCGGCGTCGTCGGCGATGCCGAGGCGGAAGAGGCTGGGGTGGTCGTTGAGCAGCCCCGCGTCGCCATTGCTGATGATGATCTCGGGGACCCCGGCCGCAGCGCTGTGCGACGCGCTCAGGGCGGCACCGAAGCCGTCTTCTACGATGCCGACGGCTCCGTCATGGATGGCCGCGCTGACATTCGATGTCGCTCGCTGCGGATCGAGTGCGTCGTCATACACACGCAGCGTCACCGTGTAGCGGTGTCCGTTGATCACCACTCCGTCGCGGCTCAGCTCACGCGCTGCCAGTTCGGCACCCCGCTTGATGTAGCCGGCGATGAAGGGGTCTGCAGACGACGGCACGTTGATGGCTACGAGTAGGGTGTCAGCTGCAGCGGACGAGGAGGCCGTGGTGCTGCTGCCGCACGCGGGGACGGCGCAGAGCACCGATGCCACGGACGCGAGGCCAAGCCGCCCGCGGTGTCGCGCGGCCACCGTACGCATGAGCAAACCCCCGGGCCGCCGTCCTCGCGACCCGGGCCACGCTTGCGATGTCACGGTCAGCCTAGGTCGATGATACGTCGCGCCGCCGAGGGCGCTGCCAGGCGACCGCGGCGATGACCAGGCCGGCGAGCGCCACCAGGGGCACGAGAGGTGCTTCGGGAGCATTGACCGGCGCTGTCTTGAGGACTGCGTTGTACGCCGGCGTGGCGTCGACGATGGTGGGTACGTTGCCCGACCCCGGACCGATCGCCGGAGGCGCGCCGTTGTCGAGGACGCTGAATCCGGTCACCGACTCGAGCACCGCATCGCTCGCCGGATTACCGACAATGCTGGCGGGAACAGTGATGACGAATTCGTTCCCGGTGTGCGTGCCGGTCACCGCGGTGCCGCCGCTGTAGTCGACCAGCGTGGCGACGGTCTGGCCGTTGAGGCCGGGGCGGTCGAAGCTCTTGGGCAGCCCGGCGGTGTACGTCAGTGCCCCGGTGGCATCTGCCTGTACCTTGGCGAAGTAGATCTTGTTCTGGAAGGTCCAGGTGGTCAGCCACCAGACGTTGTGTTGGACTGCATCGGGGCTGGCAAGGCTGGCCAGGTTGCTGCTGCTGACGTGCACCTGCAGGTTGGTGCCGTCCCACTCGACGCGCGACGCGGTCAGGTCGAGGTTGGGCTGGTTGGTGCCGCCCTGTAGAGGAAAGAGCGCGTCGCCGATCTGATCGGTGATGCCTGCGGTGGTCGGCGTGGGATCGAAACGTGTCTCGCTGAGATCCCCCGTGCCGATCAGCTTGGGACCGGAGATCTGCCGTGCGGTCATGGGAACGGGCAGGCCGGGGATCAGCGTCGCCGGGCTTGTCGCCAGCTGGTTGGCGTCGTCGGCGTAGGTGATCTGCAGGGCGCCATCAGGACCGATGTCACAGCTGATGAAGTCGGCCATGTTTCGGTTGCCGACGCCGGTGATGCAGCCCACGGTGCCCTGCAGACAGACGTCCTTGAGGTGATTGGCGTTGCTGCCCACCTGGGCCTGCTCGAAGGTCGGCGACGCGGTGTTGCCGTTGGTCGTGGTGGCGATGAACGGATGCCACTGCTTGGTCGCGGTCGGTGCGCTGGGATGCTCGCGGACGTTGCTGCCGAGCCAGACGAAGCCCAGCTTGCCAGGGTCGCCGACGGCCATCCAGCCGAAGACCGCCGCCTGCGAGGGAGCGCTGTCGACCGGGATCTTGGGCGACCAGGTCTTGTGCAGATGGTTGTCGGCCGCGGTGTCGAGCGAGTAGCTGTAGTAGATGTGCCAACTGGTGGCGTCGGGCGCTGTTGTCGTGCTGCCGAAGCCGTCGCCCTGGGTCCACATCAGGTACAGCGTGTGTTGCGAGTCCATGCCCACGACGGGGAACAGCGTGCCCGGGTCTTCGATACCTGTTGCCGGGTAGTAGTTGAGGCTGGCGAACTGGCCGATGTTCCCGCTCGGCGCGCTCGCCGGCACGCCTACGGCGATACCTACTTCGTTGCGCGCTGCTCCCGTCGGACACCCGCTGTTCCCCGAAGAGGTCGCACACCCGATTGCGGTGAATACGTTGCCTGTCGTCGGGTCGACCACCATGTTCCCGTGCCAGCCGTAGCTGTTGATTCCGTTGGCCTCCATGAACTGGGCCTGCACCAGGTTGTCGGGAGCGCCGGGGTCGGCCGAGTGGTAGGTGACGCCGTCGTCGGTCCAGCCGTAAGCCAGGCCTCCGGGGCCGTTGGGGGTGTTGGCGCCACAGCCGTTGCACTGCCATGAGAGGTAGGCGATCGGCTTGCCGCTGTCAGCGACCGATTGCGGCGCGGTGCTGTTGCCCGTGCCGAGCACGGCGAAGAACGGGCGGTCGGCGCTGACGGCGGGCGCATTGGCGCAGGACGATGTGAGCTGGTTGGAGGGCGTCAGCTTGCCGAGTCCGAGATCGGCGAGTGCTTCCTGGTCGACGACGTAGAGGTCACCTGTCGCCGGGTCGGGAACCGCCAGGCTGTCGCCGCCGCCCGATCCCGCGCAGACCCAGTGGCCATTGCCCGGGCCGAGCGTCTGGTAGCTGAGCCCGTCGTCGCGGGTCCGCCAGAACCAGCTCGTCTGCGCGCCCGAGCCGCCTGGGGCGGTGATCAGGGTGTTGCCCTTCTGACCGGCGGAGATGTCGGGCTCGCCGCCGCCGCGGATGGGGTCGACCATCGTCGGCGTTCCCGCGGCCAGGGCCGCAGCAGCGTGTCCCTGGTTTGGCTGGCCGACCGCGGTCACCCCGACGGAAAGCGCGCCGATGGCCAGGCTCGGCAGAACACGACGTAGACGCATGCGTGCAACTCCATCCCAGCGTCAATGGGGGGCTCGAACTGGGCGGCCCCACCGGTTATGACGGTGGAACGCCCGCAGTCTTGCGTTGCGCAGATCAGCTGAGGATGTTGACTGCGCGCGCCGCCACGAGGGCGACGGTCAGCAGCGAGGCCAGCGCCTGGACGCCCATCAGCGCCTTGGCTGTCGGGGTCAGGGGCATGGTGTCGGTCGGGCTGAAGGCGGTGGCATTGGTCAGGCTGACATACAGGTAGTCGACGAAGGTCGGTGTCCAGCCGGGCCGCGCCGCCCCCGGGGTGGTCATCTGCGGAAAGAAGAAGTCCGGCTCGCGATGCGCCGGGTCGTGACGGGCGGCGGGGCCGCCGCGGTCGAGCTCCCAGTACCAGAGGCCGAACACGATGACGTTGGTCACCCAGATGGCGATGGAGGAGAAGACCAGCTCCCGGCCATTCTGAATGCCGCCCTTGAGCAACTCCCTGATGAGCAGCCCGAGGTTGATGAGGTTGGCGACGGTGACCAAGGCGATGAGCACGATGGCCATGACGCGACGAACGGTCGAGGGTTCATGGCTGGTGCGATGGGGAAAGACGACGCTGATCACCAGGAGCACCACACCCTCGAGCACCGGCACCAAGAGACGTGGCCCGGGGATGAGCCGCTCGGGAAGGAGGACGTAGAGCACGGCGGCGGCGACCACGGCGATTCGCGCCGGCCAGTACGACTGAGGCTGTGCGGGCACGCCCCAGGCGAGCTGGGCGGGGGTGACGCCCGAGGCCCCGTAGCCGCCGTCGCTGAGCTGCTGGATATCGCCCGGGCGCTCATCCATGGGCGCGGAGCCTACCGGCTCGCCGCCGTGAATCGCCTGTCGCGATCGGGTCCGCACGAGTGACGGTCGGGCGACGAACGGTGACCCATCGGGATCTCGCGGCGTGGCCTACCCATACTCCGCGCCGAGGCCCGCGTACTGAGGTGGAGGATTTGGCGACCACGCGTGCGTCTGGATCCGTCTGGTTGCGGAGCCAGTCGCATCCCCGTGATGGGCGGATGAGGCCGAAGGCGGCGCCATCGCTGGTGTCGGAGGCCCGGTGGTACGGGTTCGTCGCCGTTCTCGCCGCGACGTTCGCAGCCCTGAGCCTCGCGGTGCCTCGGCCCGACCCGATCCGGGCGATCACCGTGACCCTGATCATCGCCCTGACCTACGCCGCCGGCGTGCTGCTCTGGCATCGGGCGCCGCTGATGACCCGGCCGCTGCTCTGGTTCCTGTCCATCGTCTCCGCCGCCGCCGCAAGCCTGTCTGGGACGCTCGCCGTCGACCGGGGCGTTGCCGGCGACGGCGGCGTGGCCCTGGGTCACCGCGGCTGGGTCTGGCTGATCGCCGGCATGGGGCTGGTCGCGGTGGTCGTCCGCCGGCTGCTCAGCGAGCTGCGCACCCGCGTCCACCAGCTCGACGTTCTCGCCCGCACCGACCAGCTGACCGGCGTCGCCAACCGCCGCGCCTGGGACGAGGAGCTGCCCCGGGAGCTGACGCGATCCCAGCGCGACCGCGCCCCGGTCTGCGTCGCCGTGCTCGACCTCGACCGCTTCAAGGCGTTCAACGACATGCGCGGCCACCAGGAGGGTGACGCTCTGCTGATGCGCACCGCAGCGGCCTGGCGCGAGGCGGTGCGCACCAGCGACTTCATCGCGCGCTACGGAGGCGAGGAGTTCGCCGTCATCCTCCGCGGCTGCGCCCTCGAGGACGCCCTGCCGATTGTCGAGCGCCTGCGCCTGGTGGTCCCGGATGAGCAGACGTGCTCGGTCGGCCTCGCCCGTTGGGACGGACGCGAGACGGCTGAAGCGCTGGTCAAGCGAGTCGACGACGCGCTCTACGAGGCCAAGCTCGCCGGTCGCGATCGGGTGAAGATCGCTGCCGGCCGCAACCTTCCCGACCTCGGCCCGTCGCACATGCCCTGGCCGTCGATCGTGCGCCAGCTGCTGGAGACGCGCAGCGTGGTCGCCGCCTACCAGCCGGTGGTGCGCCTCGCCGATCGGACCATCGTCGCCTACGAGGCGCTTGCCCGCCCCAACGCCGACAACGTCGACATCGAGGTCGAGCGTCTCTTCAGCAGCGCCCAGCGAATGGGCCTCGGCCGCGACCTCGACTGGCTGTGCCGCCGCGCCGCCCTGGCCGGGGCGACCTGGCTGCCCGCGGGCACGCCGCTGTTCATCAACTGCGGTCTTAGCGGGCTGATCGATCCGGTGCACCGCGTCGACCAGATGCTGCTCGTCCTCGAAGCCGTGGGCCGTTCGCCGGCCGACGTGGTCATGGAGATCACCGAGCGCGAGCTGGTCGGCGACCTCAACCGGCTGCGCCAGGTGGTGAACAGCCATCGCTCCGAGGGATTTCGCTTTGCCATTGACGACGTCGGCGAGGGCCACTCCACGCTCGAAGTCCTCGCCGCAACCGAGCCGGAGTTCGTCAAGGTTGCCCGCCGGCTGGTGGTCGAGGCGGCAAACCGCGGCGGCCGCGCCGCCATCCGCGCCGTGGTCGCCTTCGCGTCTGAGATCGGCGCCGACGTCATCGCCGAGGGCATCGAGCACGTCGAGACCGCCGATTACCTGCGCCAGCTCGGCGTCAACTACGGGCAGGGTTATGCCTTCGGACGTCCCGCGTTCCCGCGCTTCGACGGCGGCAGCGCCGACGACGAAGCACGAATGCGCGACGCGGCGGCGAAGGAGCTTCTGACCCGCTGAGGAGCGGCACCGGCGCGCTGGGCGATTGCGGCATTCGCGTCGATTGCAACCGTCTGTGGCTGTCGACGAATGCGACAGAAAGCAGGCGTATCCCCCTTGTGCCCCAGCCTTTACATGTCTCTACCCGCCTGGGTGCGTTTCTTGTCTGCTCGTGCCGCACTGTTGAGTTGCCGACGGCCGCTGTGGGGGGCGCAGCTCGGTCCGTCTAGGCGAGGGGGCGCGGCGTGAAGCGGTTCACAGGCAATCGTCGTCATCTGCGCGCGCGCACGCTGCTCAGTGTGGTCCAGGGTTGCGCGGTTCTCATCCTCTCCGGCGGTGGCCAGGTGATGATCCAGTCGTCCACAGGCCCGACGAGCACCGGGCGCTCCGGGACTGTGACCGCGAGTGACTTCGCGGCCCGCGGCGTGGTGCACCCGGCATCCGAAGACGGTGTTGCACCGGCCGTTGCGGCACCCTCGGGTGAGAGCGGGGTGGACGGGGGCGACTCGGGAGTCGTACCGGCCGCCGCCGTTGACCACACGTCGATCGCTGCGCTCCACGAAACCACATCAACGAGCGCCGCGCTCGCCGGCGTCAGACGGCCGTCGCCGGTGCCCTCGTCAGGTGCGCATCGTGTTCCGATCAATCAGCTCAAGGTCATGAACTACTACCCGGCACACAACGGCTGGTCCGACATGTGGGTCTACTGGGACGCGGCGACGCTGGACAGCGACTTCGGTCGTATCGCGGCGCTGCGTGCCAACACGGTTCGCATCATCGTCGACACCCAGACGTGGTCCTTCGGATGGCCTTCTCCGAATCCCGTCATGCAGCAGCGCCTCGCGGCCACCGTCTCCCTGGCGGCGAAGCACGGCCTGGGTGTGCAGCTGACGCTGTTCGATGTGCCGTTCGCTGACTACAGCAACTTCAGCAGCAGCGAGTCGTGGGCCAACCAGGTACTGGCTCCCTTCCATGGTGATCAGCGGATCAGCGTCGTCGAGCTGCGCAACGAGATCGATCCCAACGTGGCCGTGCAGATGAGCTGGGTCAAGCACATGCTGCCGTACCTCAAGAGCATCGATGGCGGCATCCCGGTCACGGTCTCGGTCTGCGGGTGCGACAACGCCGGTGACCTCGCCCAGCTCAAGAACGGGATAGCCCCGGTGGTTCCGGACTTCTGGGACTTTCACTTCTACGCCGATGCGGCGCTTGCCTTCGGCACCTTTCGCGATGCCAAGGCGTACGCGGCACCGCAGCCGTTGCTCGTCGGTGAGACCGGGTATCGAACCGACGTCAACAACACCGATGTGGCCGGCATTCCCTGGACACAGTCGGCGCAAGAGGCCTACCAGAACCAGTTCTATCGGACCGTCGCCAACGCCGCACGTCAGGCAGGGATTCCTCCGGTTGGCCCGTGGATGCTCTACGACATCGCTGACCCCAAGTGCGCGGTGTGCACACAGACATTCGGCATCTTCCGCGCTGACGGTTCGGCGAAGCCGGCGGTGAGTGCGGTGCTCGCCATGTTCGCCGGCACGAGCGAGTCCAACGATCTGAACAACTCATTCGAGCGGGGCAGCGGTGGCTATCCCGACATCTGGCGCTTGTACGGTTGGGGGTACGGAACCTTCGCGCAGGATTCCAGTGTCGCGCACAGCGGAAGCGCGTCGGCACGCATCAGCGCGAGCACGTCGGTGGCAACCGGCGGATCTCCAGCGTTCTACTCGATTCCCGTCGACGGCGCTCAAGCCGGCCGAACCTACACGGTGAGTGCCTGGGTCAGGGGCGCGGCCGCCTCGGGCAGCACTCTCGTGGGCGTGTACTTCTACGACGCGCACAGCGGATGGTTGGGCGGCGCGACATCGGCGCCGCTGCCCGCGGGTGACAGCGGCTGGACCCTGCTGACGGCATCGGCAACCGCTCCTGCCGGGACGGCGTTCCGCCAGCTGGTCCTGGCATCCGGCAACAACACCGGCACGGCCTGGTTCGACGACGTCAGCTTCAGCTGACCGGCCCACCCGGCTCGGGCCTGGCGCACCGAGCCGGGTGAGGCGCGGCATACTCCGAGCAACCTCTCGCCAACCCCTCCCTGGTGCCCCCACCCTTGCCTCACGACTACGAGCTTGTCGTCATCGGATCCGGCCCCAGCGGGCAGAAGGCAGCCATCCAGGCGGCCAAGCTAGGACGGCGCGTCGCCATCGCCGAGTCCAGCCGCGAGGTGGGTGGCGTCTGCGTCAACACCGGCACGATCCCCAGCAAGTCGCTGCGTGAAGCGGTCATCTACCTCACCGGCGCCAATCAGCGCGCCTTCTACGGCCAGAGCTACCGGGTCAAGGAGGAGATAACCTTCGACGACCTGCGCGAGCTGAGCCAGAAGGTTGTCGAGCGCGAGATCGACGTCATCCACAGCCAGCTTTCGCGCAATCACGTGCGTCTGCTTCAAGGCAAGGCCCGCTTTGTCGACCGCAACAGCATCGTCGTCGCCGAGGGGTCGCGACGCGAACAGACGGTGACGTGCGACAAGGCGATCATCGCCGTGGGCACGCGGCCGGCACGCCCGGCCGGCGTCGACTTCGACGATCGCACCATCATCGACTCCGATGGGCTGCTGTGCATGGAGCGGATCCCCGGCTCGCTCGTCGTCGCCGGCGCCGGAGTCATCGGCATCGAGTACGGCTCGATCTTCGCGGCCCTCGGCGTCAAGGTCACCTTGGTCGAGCAACGCGATCAGCTGCTGCCCTTCTGTGACGCAGAGATGGTCGAAGGCCTGCAGTACCACCTCCGCGAGGCGGGCATCACCATGCGCCTCGGTGAGACGGTCGTCGGCGTCGATCGCCTCGACGACGGGACCATCACCCACCTGGCCAGCGGCAAGCGGATCGCCGCCGACGCGGTGCTCTACTCAGCGGGACGCCAGGGGGCGGTGGATGACCTGGGTCTGGAGAATGTCGGGCTCGAGGCTGACGCCAACGGTCGCATCAAGGTCGACGAGCAGTACCGGACCTCGGTCGACAACATCTTTGCCGTCGGCGACGTCATCGGTTTCCCCAGTCTCGCGGCGACATCGATGGAGCAGGGACGGCGCGCGGCGTGCGCGGCATTCGGTGTCGAGGCCCCGGCGATCAACAACCTCATGCCCATAGGCATCTACGCGATCCCCGAGTTCAGCTTCGTGGGGCGCACGGAGAAGGAGCTGACCGGCGCCGGTGTCGCCTACGAGATCGGCCTCTCCCGGTATCGCGAGCTGGCCCGGGGACAGATCATCGGGGACATCAACGGCATGCTCAAGCTGCTGGTCAACGCCGACGATCGCACCCTCCTCGGCGTGCACGTGCTGGGCACCGGTGCCACCGAGATCGTCCACATCGGACAGGCGGTGATGGCCCACGGCGGCTCCGTCGACTACCTCGTCGATGCGGTCTTCAACTATCCGACCCTTGCCGAGTCGTACAAGGTCGCCGCTCTGGACGCGACCAACAAGCTCGGCGCCGTGCGTCGTCTCGGCGGCTGACGCCGTCAGCGCACGGCGACGTCGTTGGACGCGGCAAACCCCACGGCGCTGCCCGGGCGCGGCTGCGGGTCGGGACGCATGGTGTAGACCGCGACCCGGGTGATGAGCCCGGCATCGCCGACGTCGAACACCAGGACCTCGGGGTAGGACACCGGCGCGCCGCCGACGGTCAACGTCTCGGTCACCTCGGCGACGGCGACGCGCTGGTCGGGCGAGCGCGTCACCCGCCGCGCCGCCAGGCCGTAGTTGGGATGCTTGGGGACGACCGACTGCAGGAAGGCGACGTACTTCGCTCTGGGCGAGACCACGTCGCCGTACGGTCCCAGTCGCTCAACGTCCTCGGTCATGGTGGCGGCGAAGCCGTCCCAGTCCTGCGCGCTGAGGCAGTCGATGAATCGCTGGACGGCGTCGGACACGTCTTCACTCCTCGCTGTCGGTGTTGGGATCTGACGCGCGATTGTGGACCCTGCCAAACCCGGATGGCGACAGGGGGCGGAACTGCGGCAGCACCATGCCACCCCTTTCGACGAAGACCACCTCGACGTGCATGCCGACGTGGATGTCGTCGTTGCCGCAGTCGACGATGTTGCTCACCATCAGCGGGCCCTCGGCGAGCTCAATGACCGCGGCGTTGTAGGGAACACGGTCGGCGAAGGCGGCGAGCACCGGCGGATGGCAGATGGTGTAGGTGAAGACCGTGCCCCGGCCGCTGCAGCGCACCCATTCGAAACCGGCGCTGCGGCACACCGGGCACCGCGGACGTGGATGGAAGCGGAGCGCACCGCAATCGGTGCAGCGTTGCACCCGGAGCTCGCCGCGGCGGCACCACGCCCAGAACTCGGCGTGGTCAGGAGTGGGAGCGACGGTGATCTCCTCGCTCATCGTCGCAGCAGGATCGCCCCCGACGGATCGGTGATCGAGCCGCAGACGAAGACGATCTCGCACCCGTCGACCTGGTTGACCGCGGTGCCGCGCAGCTGGCGCACCGCCTCGGGAAGGTGGTTGAACCCGTGGACGAAGGCTTCGCCGTTGGAGCCGCCGTGGGTGTTCACCGGGAGCGAGCCCTCGGGCCAGCGCGTCGCCCCTGACTCGATGAACGGCCCGCCCTCGCCCATGGCGCAGAACCCGTACTGCTCGAGGCTCAGGGGGATGGCCATGGTGAAGTGGTCGAAGATCATCGCCGCGTCAACGTCGGTTGGACCCACCCCGGCCATCTCGAAGAGGCGGCGGCCGATGAACACGCCACCGGTGTCGCGACCGTCGAAGGCGCCGCTGTAGCGCAGGTAGTCGGCGAGCTGGGTGTGAATGGGGTGCTCCCCCTGCGTGGCGGCCATGATGAATGCGGGGCGATGGCGCATGTCCGCGGCGCGTTCGGCGGCGCTGACGATCACGGCGACCGCGCCGTCGCACTCCAGTGAGCAGTCGAAGAGGCGGATCGGGTCGGCGATCATCCGCGACTCCCGCCAGTCGTCGAGGGTGATCGGCTGACGCATGATCGCCGCGGGATTGCGCGATGCATGGTCGCGCTGCGCCACCGCCTGCATGCCGAAGTGCTCGGCTTTGGTCCCGAAGACGTGCATGTGGCGGCGGGCGATGAGCGCCATCTCCTGCGCCGGGGCGGCGACGCCGAAGGGGTGGTGGAACTGCTCGGTTCCCGACAATGCCGTCCCGAACTTCTGCCAGGGACGGCCGCCCTGATTGGGATCACTCCCGTAGGAGGCGTCCTTGGAGCGCTTTCGGCTGCGAAAGCAGACCACGTGCTCGGCCGTGCCTGAGGCCACCGCGAGCGCCGCCAGTGCCACCGTGCTCGCCAGGCCGCCGCCTCCCGATGGGGTCTCGGCCATGAAACGCAGGTGGGAGATGCCCAGCGTGTAGACCAGCTGCACCTCGGTGACCTGCTCGACTCCGTAGCGGACGACGCCGTCGATGTCGGCGGCCGAGATGCCGGCGTCGTCGCACGCCGCCAGGATCGCGTCGCAGGCGAGGTCGAGCTCGCTGCGCTGGTGGCTGCGCAGGAACTCGGTCTGGCCGATCCCGCTGATGGCGCTCCGGTCGCGCAGCTGAAAGGTCACTGCAGGGCGCCGGACTCGGCGAGCTCGTGTCGCTGTGTCGCCGTCAGCCCGAGGATGCCTCCGAGCACGTCGTCGGTGTGCTCGCCGAGGAGCGGACCCGGTCGCGCGTAGCCGGACTGTGCGTCGCTGAGCCGGAATCCGTTGCGCTCGACGAGACAGTGACCCTGCACGGGATGCTCGATGGGCACGAAGTGATGTCGCCGGGCGATGTGGGGATCGTCGTGCAGATCACCCCAGTCCTCGACGGGCACGGCCTCGATGCCCGCCTCCTGGAGCAACTGGGCGGTGCTGTCACGGTCACGAGCCGACGTCCAATCGGCGAGCAGCGCCTCCACCTCGTCGACGCGCGCCTGCCGCCCCGCCAGTGTCGCCAGGGTCGTGTCGCCGACGCCGGTCAGTGATGCCAGGCGAGCCCACTCGTCGTCGCTCCACACGGCGATGACCAGCCAGCGGTCGTCCCCCGCGCAGGGAAAGGCGCCGTGGGGCACGGCGAGCGGCGAGCGATTGCCCATGCGCACGGTGCTGGTCCCGTTCACCGCCTGGTCGAGCAGCCACGGCGACAGGCTGAACGCCGCGGCTTCGACCTGGGAGAGGTCGACGTGGACGCCGCGACCGGTGCGCCGTTTGTAGAGCAGCGCCGCCGCGAGGCACGTGGCCACGAATCGCGGCGCCAGCGAGTCGGTGATGGTCCCGTACGGGCCGAGCGGCTCTCGGTCGGGCCACCCCGTCAGCGCCGCATAGCCGCACAGCGCCGAGCCCTGGCCGCCGAATCCCGGGTAGTCGCGCTGCGGGCCGGTCTGTCCCATGAGGCAGGCGGAGACCATCACGAGGTCGGGTTTGTCGACGCTCAACGTCGCGTAGTCGAGGCCGAGACCGCGCATCGCGCGCGGCGCGAAGTTCTCGCTCACCGCGTCGGCCCACGACACGAGCCTCCTGGCCACGGCCACGCCGTCGGGGTGCTTGAGGTTGAGGCTGACGCTGAGCTTGCCGACGTTGAGCCCGTTGAAGAGGGGAGACGTCTCCAGGCCACCGGCTGCGTAGATGCGCAGAAAGTCAGGTCGCAAGCGGGACTCGACGCGGATGACCGTCGCGCCGTGCTCGGCGAAGTAACGCGTGGCGATCGGACCCGCGGCGCCGGCGCCGAACTCGAGGATGCGTGTTCCCTGCCACGCCGGCGCGCCAGGCTCGCCGAGAGCGCTGGGTGACGGTGGGCGTCGCGGCCACGCGATGCTCGTTGCCGAGTCAAGCCGCGGCGCCGGTGATCGCGGACCCGCTTGGGCGACGCCGCCGTCGACGTCCTCGAGCTTGGCGAACGACAGGGGGAAGTCGTCGAGCTCGCCGATGGAGACGAAGAAGCCGCGATCCCGCAGCTGGGTGCTGCGCAGCAGCTCCGCAGCCGTGTTCGCCGGTGCCAGCAGAAGGGGTGTGGTGCAGGCGAGCGCGAAGAGCTCGGCCATGGTGTGTCGCTGGAAGTAGCTGGCGATGGGAGCCTCGATGGCACGCAGTTCGTCGTCGGTGGCGCGCTCGTGCGAGTACGCGGTCCAGTCGCGCTCCGACAGCGCCGGTGTGCCCAATCCCTCCTCTTCGAGCAGCCGGGTGATGGTCTGCAGGTTGGCGACGCGGGCGCCGCCGCCGCGCAGCCCAAAAGAGACGTGGCCGTCCTTGCACCGCCACACCTCGCGGGTGCGCCCCGTGACCGCTCCCGAGCGACGGCCCCGCGACCCGGTTGCCGGGTATTGCGCAGGGCCGCACATGCTGGCGATCATCACCGCCTCCTGCATCGACACGTCGACCTGCTGCGGACGTCCCGAGGCGAGCGCGGTGAGCGCAGCCATCGCGACCTCGGTAGCGGCGTGGGCGTAGCCGGCCGGCTCGGTGCAACGAAGCGGTGCGCGGTCGGGGTCACCGGTCACGTGCATGTTGCCGCTCGCCGCCATGACACCGAGATCACCAGCGCGCCAGTGCGAGCGGGGACCGTCCCCGCCGAACGGAGTGATGCTCACGACGCTCGGCTTTCGCTCCGCATCGACGGCGGTGAGCTGCGCCACCGCGGAAGTCGTGTCGGTGGGATGCAACTCGACGATCACGACGTCGGCGCTCATCGCCAAGGGGACGAGGTCGTTGTCTGTCGAGAGCACCGTGTTGCGCTTGCCTGCATTCCACGCCGCGAATCGCAGCGACGCCTCGGCGTCGCTGCGTTGTCTGATCAACGGCGCGCTGCGGCGCAGCGGATCACCGTCGCGTGGTTCGATCTTGACGACGTCGGCACCCAGGTCGGCGAGGATGCGGCCTGCCCTCTGCGCGACCTCGCCGCCGTGCTCGAGGACGCGGACGCCGGCGAGAAGCCCCTCAGCCACAGATCGTCAACGCGTGCTGGTCATCGCTGCGAGCCTACACCGTGTAGACCGAGCTTCTCTCTGCACCACCAAGGGGGGAGAACGATGCCGGGATGAGGATCTTCTCCTCGAGGTCGGTGAGATGTTCGAAGGCTGACCCGAGGCCGGGCAGGTTGCTGCCCTCGTCCTCGGGGTCGCGCCGCGCCAGGACGCGACCGTACGCATCCCAGTCGGGCATCGACCACAGAGCGAGGTATTCGAGGGGACGGAAGGTTGAGCGCCAGAACGCCTGCAGGGTGAGCTCCCCCTCCGCCGCGCGGGGAACGATCTCCTTCTGCACCGCGTCGAGAAAACCGCGCGCCTGCGTTGGTCGCACCAGGAACGTCTGCTGCATGCACACCGCTCCCGGTGAGCGCACCTCGGGCCTTCGCGGCGGCCGCGGTGAGAAGGAGACCGGGATGAGGATGCGGTCGAACCCGCCGGTGCGCCATCCCAGGGCGTCCTTCATGTACTGATGCAGTCCGGCGTGGCTCCCCGCGGTCTTGCGCTGCCACACGTGGGTCTCCCAATCGTCGACCTCCCAGATGGCGACGGCCTCCGGCCAGCGTCCGCTGTTGCCCGAGGTCTGGAAGAAGCCGACCAGGTGCAGGCGGCGGTCTCCGCTCATCGGCAGGTAGAGACGCTCCAACCCGTCGAAATACTCGCGGAGTTGACCGGGGACGACCTCGACGGTCTCGTGCTGGTAGATGGGCATGCGCCTCTCCTCTCGACGGCGGGCCTCGCGCGACGTGGGGCATGATGGCGATTCGTGAGCGTTCGTGGCATCGCGGCCATCGCCGCCGCAGCGCCGGGCCGTCTCGCCCTGCTCTGCGACGATGAGCCGACGACGTACGGCGAGCTCGACGCAGCCGCCAACCGCATCGCCAACGGCTTGCAGGCGGTCGGCGTCCGCCGCGGCGACCGGGTGGCCGTACGCTTGCGCAACCGGCCCGAGGTCTTCGCTGCCTGGTACGGAGTGACCCGGTTGGGGGCGATCATGGTGCCCATCAGCTACCGGCTCACGCCAGCCGAGGTCGCCTACATGGTCACCGACTCGGGCGCGGTGACGCTGATCCACGACGACGGCGCGCCGCCGCTGCCCGCCGCGGAGACATTTGCCGACCTGCGTGCGGTGCTGGCCGTCGACGACGCAGTCCTCGCCGACCAGCCGGCGCAGCCGCCCAACCGCGACTTCCTGGGCAACACCGTGCCGCGCATGCAGTACACGTCGGGGACCACCGGTCGCCCCAAGGGCATCAGGCGCGCGGCCCCCGAGCCGGCGAGCGAGACACCACTGTGGCAGGTCGCCGAGTACTGGGGATTCAGCGGCGAGGACGTGCACCTGCTCTGCGGCCCGGCGTATCACACCGCGCCGGGGGCTTACGCGGAGATGCACCTCGTTCTCGGCGGAGTCGTGGTGATCATGCGTCACTTCGACGCCGAGTCGAGCCTGGAGCTCATCGAGCGGCACCGGGTTACCACGTCGCACATGGTTCCTGCCAACTTCATCCGTATCCTGGAGTGCGACTGGCGCCGCCACGACAGGTCGAGCGTGCGCAAGATCCTCCACGCGGCAGCGCCGTGTCCGGTCTCGGTGAAGCGGGCGATCATGGAGGTGTTCCCACCGGGGTCCGTCCACGAGTACTACGGCGCCAGCGAAGGGTTGGCGACGGCGATCTCCCCCGAGGAGTGGCTGGGCAAACCGGGCAGCGTCGGCCGTGCCTATCCCGGTGTGTCTGTCGAGATCCTCGACGACGAGGGACGCTCGCTTCCCCCGGCAAAGGTCGGCACCATCTACATCGGCACGCGTCCGGGCCGCGAGTTCGAGTACCACAACGACCCCGAGAAGACGCGCGCCGCGTGGCATGGCTCGATGTTCACCGTCGGTGACCTCGGCTGGCTCGACGAGGACGGCTACCTGTTCATCGCCGACCGGCGAACCGACCTGGTCATCAGCGGCGGGGTGAACATCTATCCCGCCGAGGTGGAGCAGCGTCTCATCGAACACCCGGACGTCGTCGACGCCGCAGTCTTCGGCGTCCCCGATGAGCGCATGGGGCAGCGGGTCCACGCTGTCGTCGAGCTTCGCGCCGGCGCGCCGCGGGATGCGGATGCGCTCATTGCCTACGCCGGCGCGGTGCTCGCTGACTTCAAGCTGCCCCGCGCCATCGACTTCGTCGACGAGCTGCCGCGCGAGCCCAACGGCAAGGTGTTCAAGCAGCGGCTACGAGACGACGTGCTTGCCCGCCGCAGCTAGTACCTGCTAGTCCAGGGGTGACCAGCGCCGGGTGCGCAGCAGCCGGCTCTCCCACTGGTCGCGATAGCTCAGGGCATCGCTCATATACGTGGACGACGATGACGACTCGCGGTGCTGCGGCGGCGTGGCGAAGAGCTGGAGTAACCGTGCTGGGTCGAGGATGCGCTGCATGAGAGTCGCCTCGCGGCGGCCGGTGCCGAAGGCCGTCTCGAAACAGGCGCGCACCTCGAGGAGGCGCTGGTCGCGAGGCCGGGCCTCGATGTGGCGGTGATAGCCCTCGTCCCAGAATCGGATGTATTCGTCGAGCCTGGCGTACGGCCAGCCGGTGTCCTCCATGAACAGTGTTGGCGGGTGGTCGCTGCCGACTGCGGGGACGTCGTGGAGCTGCAGGTCCTGCATCGGTGACCAGTTGACGAGGAAGAGCAGCTTGCTGACGCAGTCGTGGCGCATCGAGTCGACGCTCCGGTGCCAGTCGCGGAGGTCGCCGTCCCTGACGCGCTCGTCGAGGCGTTGCCAGGCGGCGCCGTCGCGGATCCCGGTGATGGTCACCACGGTGTAGGCGGGACCGGTGCCGTGCGTCTGATCGAGGTACCAGAGCAGGCGGGCGTCGTCACCGTCGGCGAGTCGGGGCATCCATTGCTCGCGGTAGATGGCCTCGAAGGCGAGGTCGTCCTCACCGCGCACGCTGTGCACCTGGTGGAGGAAAAGCATCAGCGCGCCCCGGCCTGCTCACATGCGGTGGCGAAGAGCTCGACGACGCGAGCCCGCACCACCTTGCCCAGCGCGTTGACCGGCAGCTCGTCGACCGTGACCAGCAGCTCGGGCAGCTTGTACCGTGCCAGCGCGCCGCGGCAGTGGGCGCGGACATCGTCGAGGCTGATCGGTGCCGTGCTGACCACCGCGACGCCGACGCGCTCACCCATCTCCACGTCGGGGACGCCGGCGACAGCGACGTCGGTGATCAGCGGATGCGTCCGCAGCACGGCCTCGACCTCGTCGGGGCTGAACTTCTCACCCCCGCGGTTGATGAGCTCGCGAAGGCGACCCGCGATGTAGAGATATCCGTCGGAGTCCACGCGCACCAGGTCACCGGTGTGGATCCAGCCGGGCGCCGCGTTCTGCGGTGACAGCACCCACAGCTCGCCGACATCGCCGCGGGCGACGTCCTCGCCCTCCTCGTCGACGATGCGGATGGTGACGCCGGGGATGGGCCGGCCGACTGAGCCGATGCGCGCCGCGTTGCGATGATCGTCGGCGCTGAGCGTGGTGATGCCGCCCAGCGTCTCGGTCTGGCCGAAGGTGTTGCTGAAGGCGACCCAGGGCATCGCCGCGACCGCCCTCTCGATGAGCTCGGCCGGTGCCGGGGCCGCGCCGTAGGTGATCGCGGTGAGAGAGCGCAGGTCGGCATCGCCAAGCCCGGGATGATCGAGGATGCGACGCAACATCGTGGGGACGAGGAATGCTCCGCCGACACGGTGCTGCTCGACAAGGCGCAGCCACTCGCCGGCGTCGAAGCGTTGCTGCACGACGGTGGTGACGCCGGAGCGGAGGTTGCGCAGCAGACCGAGCAACCCACCGACGTGGAAGAGGGGCACGCAGATCATGCGCACCGTGGCCGGCGCGGTCGCGTCGAGAGGCAGCGCCAGGGCATCGAGCCGCCGCTCGAGCGCCTGCGTGGGGATGGCCACAACCTTGGGTGTGGTGGTGGTGCCGCTGGTGAAGAGCACCACGGCCTCGGCATTCGCAGCGGGGATGATCGAAGGCTCAGGTGAGGGCGTCGCCGCGTTGATGTCGTGTGCAGCCAGAACGCTGCCATGGAGGACGTCCGCGAGCGTGTCGGCGTAGGTGTCGCCCGCGATGCCCACGGTGCAGCATCCCGCAGCCTCGGCCAGCGCGCGCAGCTCGGGCGCGGTCAGGTGGACGTTCATCATCGTCGCGGCGGCGCCGACCCTGGCGGCGGCAATCACCGCTGCGGCGGTGAGGATGCCGGTGGAGTCGAGAACCGCGACGCGGTCACCCGCACCCACGTCCGCAGACTGCAGCGCTGCGGCACAGCGCGCGATGACGTCCTCGAGCTCCGCAAAGCTGCAGCTCTGCCCGGTGCTCACCGCCAGCGCGGTGCGGTCGGAGACCTGGGCAAGCGGGGCTTCGAGCAGCCTTGCCAGGCTCATCGCAGCGGCGACCATGGGGCGGTGCGCAACAGCCGGCTTCGCCAGCTGTCTCGCCAGGCAAGGGCGCGGCGCATCCACGACTCGGGGTGATGGTGCTCCGGCGCCGTTTCGTCGGCGAGCAGGGCGAGCAAGCGCTCCTGGTCGTCGATGCGCTGCAACAGCACCACCTCACCGCGATGGCCACCGGCTGTCGTCGCGCGGAAGGCGGCGCGCAGTGACAGCAGTCCGCGCGACGCCATCGACGGCGTGTAGACGTCGCCCGCGGCGGCGATGTAGTCGTCGACGCGTCCAGGGTGTGGCGACACCGTGTCCTCCATGTAGAGGACCGGGTCCACGCCCGCGGCCGTTGCGGTTTGCTGGTCCTCGATCTCGGCCGGCTGCAGCGGCGACCAGGCGACCGGAGCCAGCAGGGCGGCGTCGACGTGGTAGCGAAGCCGGTCCGCCTCGTGCGCCCACTCGCTGAGGTCGCCTCGTTGCACGCGACGCGCCAGCTCCTCCCACGCTGCCCCGCCATTGATCGCAGTGATGGTCACCGCGCGGTACGCGAGCCCGCTGCCGTGTGCCTGGTCGAGGAACCAGAGCAGCCGTCCCAACCCGTTCTCCCGCAGCCGCGACTGCCAGCCGTCGCGATAGAGCGCCTCGAAGTCCAGCTGCTGCGCACCCTTGACGCTGTGCAGCTCGCGAAGGAAGAGCACGCGGTCAGTGTAGATGGCGAGCTCTGCCTCAGTCCGACGCATAACCATCGGAGCGGCGTTGGGGTTCCACTCAGGTGAGGCTCAGATGATGACAATCCGCGCTGCGTCTGTCGTGGTGACCCTTGTCCTGTTGACGAGCGCGTGCGGTGGCTCCAAGCCGACTGTGTCCACAAGTGCGTCGACGCTTTCGCCCAGCCGGTCGGGCTCGCCATCACCTGTCCCACCCGCGTCGCCGACACCATCGCCGCGCACGGCCACCAGCAACAGCTTCGACCTCCTTCCCAGTCCAGGCCCAGCGCCCGGCACCGGACCTCAGATCGCGTGCAGTGGCAGCATCGGGCCGACCGACCCCGTTGCCATCGTCCAGCTGCACGGCGCTGCGCCGACCTCGGTGCTGCGCGACTACGCAGATCCCGCCGCCTCCAGCACCGTGTGCCAATTCGGCCCGGCGTATGTCGACGTGCAACAGCTCATCGACTCGCGCCACGTGGTGGTGAGGTACTCGGGCAACGGAACGACGTTCTATGCCCTCGTGGATCTCCCCGGTGTCCACTTCACGTGGTTCCAGCTACCCGAACAATACGCGACCTTTCTCAGCATCTCGCCGGCGCTTGACGAAGTGGTGTGGCTTGGTAGCGATGTGAGCAACGCCGACCGAGTTCATGTCACCACGCGTGCGGGGGACTCCATCGTCGCTGCACTGGCCGGCGGTAGCGGGCGCTGCGGCAGCCCTGAAGATGCGAAACAGGCGGCCTTCTCGCCTTCCGGCCAGCACATGTTCGTCCTCGATCAACACGGCGGCCCACGCATGACAAGCCTTCTCCTTCTGTCAGGGACCAAGCAGGAGCTGCTGCTGACTCCGCCCACCGGTGGCTGGGCTGCGGGTGATGAGCCCAACATGGCGCTGTGGTCGCCGACCGGCGACACCTTGTACTACCGGCAGCGCGGTGATGTCTGGCGGTGGCAACCCGGCGGCGACCCCCAGCGCTATCTCAGCGGCGTCAAGTGGTACTACCCGACGATCTCTGGAGACAGCGGCGCGCTTGCCTATTCGGTCTCCCACACATCCGGGCTGCACGACGTCTACCTCGTCGACTTGGCTCACCCCGGCGATCCGCGCCATATCGGCCAGGGCGCCCGCAACCTCCCCGTCTTCCTCACCTCGACACTGCTCTGGTACAAGTCGGAGGGCGAAGCCCAGTGCGGGCCGTCTGGAAGCCAGCCGCTGATCTACGACCTGAGCGACGGCTCGGAGTCGCCCACGATCGTTGACTACATCCTCGCCGTCTGGCCCGCGACCAGCAGCAACTTCTGACCATGTCAAAGGGGGACAATCCCCCTCGAAATGTGTCGGAGCATCAAAACACTTCGCCGTGCTGAGGAGCCCGCCACCGAGGAGGAGATCCGGGCTGCGGCGCTGCAGTTCGTCCGCAAGGTGAGCGGCTACCGGCAGCCGTCACGCGCCAACAGCGCCGCATTCGACGCGGCGGTCGCCGAGATCAGCGAGGCGTCGCAGCGCCTGCTCGGCGCCATCGCCACCCCGTCGACGGGCGCCGCCCTGGTTCGGTAGCCAGGCCTCAGCGCCCCTCCACCTCGCGGCCGCGAACGTCGGCGGTGCGCTCGGCGCGCTGCGCGGCGAGCCGCCGATCGGCGGCGCGCAGCACGTCGATCGAGTCCTCGGTGGCGCCGGCCAAGCGAATCGCCCAACCCACGGACACGGATATGCCCACCTGCTGGTATTCGGGCACGGCGCCACCACCGAGGCGCCGCGCCAGCGCGGGCGCCAGTCGTGACGCCTGGGTCTCCTCGGTGTTCGGGCAGATCACCACGAACTCGTCGCCGCCGAGGCGGCCCACATAGTCGGTGGAGCGCACCGCCCAGCGCAGCCTCGCGGCGAGCTCGCGCAGCATGGCGTCCCCGGCGTGGCGGCCGAGCTGGCGGTTGACCACGCCGAGCCCGTCGATGTCGAGGACGAAGATGGCCACCGGGTCCGCGTAGCGATCAGTACGCTCACCCTCCTCCCGGAGGCGATCCTCGATCGCTCGGCGGTTGCCCAGCCCGGTCAGGGGGTCGATCCGCGCCTGGTCGTGCAGGTACGTCACCAGCGAACGGACGCGCCGGGTCAGCTCGTTCTGCAGGGAGAGCGCCTCCGTCAGCCGCTGCGATTCGGCGAACCTCTCGGCGAGCGAATCGCGGAGATCACCATCCAGAGCTGCGATGGACGAGGCGGGAAGACCGAGCCAGGCCGCCAGCTCATCGACGTTCGTGGAAATACTCGACTCGCTCATGCCGCTGGGCTGTTCCTCGGCCGCACCCAGTCCGTCACAGCCTCCACCGCGCGCCCCCCTGTCGGCGCGCCAGCGAATGGTAGCGGCGGAGAAGTCGTTGTGCGCTGCGGTCGGCTATAACCCGCTGCCGTGACCTCGGCGACACTGTGGCGGAACTGGGCCGGCGACCAGCGCTGCGCGCCCCTGGACGTCTCGGAACCCGCTGACGAGGCGGCGGTGCAGGCGATCGTGGAGCGAGCTTTGGCCGTCAACCAGCCGCTGCGCGCTGTCGGCTCTGGCCACAGCTTCACCGACGCGGCCTGCACTGACGGTCACATGCTCCGCCTCGACCGCTTCGCCGGCGTCGGCGACGTCGACACCAGCAGGGGGTTGGTGCAGGTCGGTGCCGGCATCACACTCCGAGAGCTCGGTGTCCGCCTCGCCGAGCGCGGGCTGGCCATGGAGAACCTCGGCGACATCGACACCCAGACGCTGGCCGGTGCCATTGCCACCGCCACCCACGGCACCGGCGCGCGCTTCCAGAACCTGTCGGCCCAGGTCGCCGGTCTTCGCCTCGTCACCGGCACAGGCGAAGTCATCGACCTCGACTCCGGCAGTGACGCCGACGCCTACTGCGCCGCGCGGGTGTCATTCGGCAGCCTCGGCATCGTTGTCGCGGTGACGCTGCGCTGTGTTCCCCTCTTCACCCTCCACCGCGTCGATGAGCCCCGGCCGCTCGAGGACGTCCTGCGGAACTTCGATGAGGTTGTGGACGGCAATGACCATTTCGAGTTCTTCGTCTTCCCCTACACGACCTCAGCGCTGACACGCACCACCAACCGGGTCGACGCCGACCCGGATCCGCCGCCGCGCTGGCGGCGTTATCTCGACGACGTGGTGGTGCAGAACCGCCTCTTCGGGCTGACCTGCCGCATCGGCAAGCGCGCGCCGGCGGCGATCCCCTTCATGGTGCGCAGAGCCGGCAGCATCGCCGGACGAAGCGAGGTCCGCGATCATTCGTATCGCGTGTTCGCCACCCGCCGCGAGGTGCGCTTCAACGAGATGGAGTACGGGATTCCCCGGGAGAATGGCCCGGAAGCCGTGCGCCGAGTCATGGCGCTGGTGCAGCAGCGTCGCCTGCCCATCAGCTTCCCCATCGAGGTGCGATGCGTGGCCGGCGACGATGCATTCCTCAGCCCTGCCTACCAGCGCGAAACCTGCTACGTCGCCGTCCACGTCTACCGAGGCATGGAATTCGAGACGTACTTCCGTGCCGTCGAGGCGATCATGAACGAGTACGGGGGACGGCCGCACTGGGGCAAACGCCACTACCAGAGCGCGGCAACGCTCGCCCAGCTCTATCCGCGCTGGCAGGATTTCCAGGCGGTGCGAGCCAGGCTCGACCCCAGCAACATCTTTCGCAACGAGTACACGGACCGAGTTCTCGGCCCCGTGCAGCAGCCGCGGGCGTCTCAGAGAAAGCAGCGACCCTCGCCTCGGTAGGTCGGCACCACATCGACGATGGTGTCGCCGCTGAGCAGGTGAAGCTCGTCGAAGTGCTCGCAGAGCTCGCCGGCCTTGGCGTGGCGGAGGTAGACGCGGTCGCCGACTCGCAGGCGTTCGGCTGCGGGCCCGCAGAGTGGCGTCTGCACCTCGCCTGCTCCCTCGAGCGCGTCGAGCCGCAGGCCGCCGGGTAGATGGGGGACGGGCAGCCTGTCCGGGCCGGGAGCGCCCGAGGCGATGTAGCCCCCCCCGAGCGCGGTAGCGACTCCACTGGACGGCTTGCGTACCACGGCAAGCGCGAACATCGCCGCCGGGCTCAGGCGGAACGCGGAGTACTCGTCGAAGAGCGCCGGAGCGTAGAAGCCGGATCCAGCGGTCACCTCGGTGATCACAGGCTCGCTCGAGGTGGTCTGCAAGCTGCCTGTGCCGCCGCCGTTGACGATCTCCAGGTGGGCCACCTTGCTCACCGCCGCGACGACCGCGGCACGCTGCTCTCGAGTCTCGGCGATCCACAGGCGCCGCAGGCTGCGCAGCGTCAGCGCCCGCAACGGTCGCCCGCGCGGACGATCGCCGACACCGGCGACGTGGCCTTCATAGCCCATGATCCCGGCGAGCTCCAGCTCGGGCCGGCGGACGATCTCGTCGGCGAGCGCCGCCGCGCCGGCGGCGGTCCGCACCGGTGAGCGCTTGGGTCCGAAGCTGATCCGGCCGCCGCCGCGGTGGTAGCCGACGTCGACGTCGATGCACACCCGGACGCGCCCGCCACCGCGCGCGGCGGTACAGATGAGGTCGAGGTGCTCGACGGAGTCCACCATGACCGCCGGCGGCCGCTCCATCTGAAGGCGCGCCAGCTCCTCGAGGCCGCCGCGGTCGGTTGTCGGGTAGGCGAGGAGCAGGTCGCCGAAACCCTGCCGGCAAAGCCACAGCGTCTCGGGAAGGGTGAAGGTCATCAGCCCGCGGAAGCGTGGGTTGTGCTCGACGATGCGACGCAGGACGTTGCGGCTGCGCACCGACTTGGTGGCAACACGAATGGGCAGCGTTCCCGCTCGGCGCAGCATCCCTGCCGCATTGCTCCACATGGCGTCGAGGTCGACGACCGCGAAGGGCGGCTCCACGGCGGCCAGCGCCGATTCGAAGCGCGCGTAGTCGCCTGTGACATCGCCGGGATCAGCCACCGAGGGCACCATCCATCACCGCAATCGGCGATTGTCGGTGCCGCCGCGCGGCGGCGCTAGGCGCCGCGCGGTGCCTTGGGCGCGGGCGGGGTTTCCGCCGGGGGTGGTGTTGCAGGCGGCGACGCATCCGGCGCCGGGGCAGGGGCGCCGAGGCTGACCAGCAGGTTGGAGCGTCGCTGCAGGTAGTCGGCGTGGTCCAACTCACCGCGCGCGTAGCGCAGGTCGAGCTCGCTGAGTGCGGTCGATCGCGCTGCCGGGATGCGCGGCGAGGTCCGCCGGGAGTTGAGCACCGCGCGGATCACCCAGAGGATCGCCAGGATCACCAGGACGATGGCGACGAACTGGAGAACGGTGGAGAGGATCTCCTGGCCTTCGCTGCGGTGATGGTCAACGAAGAACTGCGGCGGTCCCTGGATCGGACGGCGGTTTGGGAACGGCACGCCGACAGCCTACTTGGAAGCGCATAACCTGCGCGTAACCGCCACCAGTCAGCGCGGGGCCTCGATACGGAGCGCCCGGATCCAGATGCGGCGCCGGGCGAGGATGGCGTAGGGTGGGGCGCGTCGCCGTTGGGTGCCGGGAGGTGATATGAGCACGCGAGTCTACGCGCTGCCTGTGGAGCAGACCCGCTGGGACGTGTCCAGCGGCAGCACGACCGTCTTCAACTGGGAGTACGACGAGGGGCGCGAAAAGCTCCTCGGACTGTACGAGAAGGGCAAGGCGCGGCAATGGAACTCTCGCGAACGCCTCGACTGGGCGATCCCCGTCGACCCCGATGATCCTCTGGGAACGCCGGACGCCTACGTACCCATCTTCGCCTCGCCGATATGGGAGCGTCTCGATCGTCCCATGATCGGCACCGTCAAGCGCCACCTCGCCTCCTGGCAGTGGTCACAGTTCCTCCACGGTGAGCAGGGCGCGTTGATCTGCGCGGCCAAGATCGTCCAGACGGTTCCTGACATCGACAGCAAGTTCTACGCAGCCACCCAGGTCGTCGACGAGGCCCGCCACGTCGAGACCTACTCGCGGTTTCTCCAGGAGAAGATCGGGCTGGCGTATCCCATCAATCCCTACCTGCGATCACTGCTCGATGATGTCATCCGAGACCAGCGCTGGGACATGACCTACCTGGGCATGCAGGTGCTCATCGAGGGGCTCGCCCTCGCCGCCTTCGGCCTCATCCGCGACGTCGCCGAGAATCCTCTGGCGAGCGCAGTCAACGCTTACGTCATGCAGGACGAGTCGCGCCACGTCGCATTCGGCCGCCTGGCGCTGCGCGACTACTACCGTGAGCTTACCGACAAGGAACGCGACGATCGGGAGCAGTTCTGCGTGGAGGCCTGCTACCTGATGCGCGACCGCTTTCTTGCTGAGGAGCTGTGGGACAACCTCGGACTCGGTGCTGAGGAATGTGTCAGCTTCGTCCGTGACAGCGAGCTCCAGCTGCAGTTTCGCAGCCTGCTCTTCACCCGCATCGTGCCCACCTTGCGTGACATCGGCCTGTTCGGCGAGCGCATCCGCAAGGCCTTCGGCGACATGGGAGTCATCGGCTACGCGGAGACCGACCTCGACCAGCTGTCCTCGCAGGACGAGCAGATCGCCGAGCAGATCGACGCGCGCCGTCAGCAGGTGGAGAGCGTCATCGCCGCCGGCGTGTCATAGCGGCAAGCCGGCAGATCGCCCATACGCGCCGCGTCATGGCGGCGGCTTCACCCACCTGTTACGCACCCGCCTTGGAACGAACGGCGCGGGAGCGGTCGATCTCTGCTACACCAGCGATGCAGCGAATGCAGCGCTGCCCTCGGTGATGCGGTGCTGGAGGCTGTCCCATGCGGCAGTGGGCGCGACGGGAGGTCCCCCCTTCCCAGGAAGCGCCGGATGTGGTCGAGCCCGCGCTCGAGGGAGTGGCTGAGCGCGAGGCAGAGATCCTGCAATGCGCCGCGGGCATCCTCGCATGCTCGGCCAGAGGCTGCGCCGCCCACACCGGCATCGCCTGTGCGTACGTCGACCGTCGCCAGCGCCGCTGCCCGACCGCGTGGTGCCCGGCGCACCGTGTTGTCTGGCACCGCGCCGTCTACTGCCCGGTGCACGCCGGCACCATGGGCGCGACCGAAGCGCAGTTCGGCGGCGCGTATCGCCCCGACATCGAGAACTTCGTGCCCATGCTGGTCAACTGGGTCGCCCGGGAGATGGAACCGGAGGTGGCACAGATGGTCGGCTCGCTGTGCGAGGAGTACGGCCAGGTGCTGGTCAGCGACCCGGTGCGCTTCGTCCTCGTCGGCGTCGAGCGCACGCGCACCTGGGAGCGGGCCTGGAAGATGTGCTCCCACGTCGGCGTCAGCCTTCGGGCGCACATCGCCGTCGAGGAGCAGCACCCCAACTCCGTGCTCGGCAAGGTGAATTCGTCGGTGGTCGTCTCGGTGCCGCCACCGGACGGCGAGTTGCAGGAGCTCTCGGAGGATCCGGAGCGCCACGACCTCGCCGAGGTGCGAGCCTTTCGCGAGCAGCTGATCGCCGGGATGCGCGCCGCCGTCGACGAGTGGAGGGCGCACGAGCCCAGGCCCGAGACGGCGATCGTGGCGCTGAGCGTCGAGGTCGACGAGCCGCCGTGCGGCGACGGCGACACGGTGACCAGGCTGGAACGGGTCCTGGACAACTACTGAGCCCGGTCCTGGCCGCCAACGGCCCCGGGTGTTCGCCCGCGCCTGCCGCGGCTCGGTGCATACTCGGCGGCCGTGTCCGCCCCGGCTGCGCGCGTCGTTCTCGTCACCGGATCATCGAGCGGCATCGGCGCCGCGGTGGCGCGGCGCTTCGCCGCGGACGGCGCGACCGTAGTCGTCAACTCCTCGTCGTCGGTCGATGCGGGAACGGCCCTCGCCGCGGAGCTGCCCGGCGCCTTCTACGTGCGCGCTGACATCGCCGACGAGTCCGAGGTCGGCGCGCTGATCGGCGAGGTGGAGCAGCGCTGCGGGCGGCTCGACGTCCTCGTCAACAACGCCGGGACAACCGTTCGCATCGACCACGCCGACCTCGACGCGGTGACCGGCGAGGTGTGGCGGCGCATCCTCGGGGTGAACGTCGTCGGCACCTGGAACGTGGTCCGCGCAGCAGTGCCGCTGATGCGCCAGGGTGGCGGTGGATGCATCATCAACGTCACCTCTCTCGCTGGTGTGCGCCCTACAGGGAGCTCGATCCCGTACGCAGTCTCCAAGGCGGGGCTCAACCACATGACGCTGCTGCTCGCCAACGTCCTCGGACCGGAGATCCGCGTCAACGCCGTGGCTCCCGGGTTGATCGACACACCGTGGACGGCGGACTGGCAGGAGGTCCGTGGTTTCGTCGAGGCCATGGCACCGCTGCGTCGCTCGGGCGTTCCCGACGACGTCGCGGGTGTCTGCCTGTCGCTGGCGGCGGCGGAGTACATGACCGGTGAGGTTGTCGTGGTCGACGGAGGACTGCAGCTGCGCTGAGGCCCGTAGGTCCGTTGCAACGCTTCATGAAGCCGACAGATGACCGTCAAGCGGCCGTTGCAGCGCTCACAGGGGGTTCACAGAAACCCGCCCCACCGTGGGTGGTATGCACCGAACGACGCGTTCCACCGCGCGTGTGGCGGGGGTCGCCGTCGCGCTGATCGCGGTGATCGGCGTCGTGACCCTGTCCACCGCAAAGGCAGGGATGCTCGAGCACCGCGGCGTCGACGACATCACCGGCGCCGGACTGCCGGCGGCCACCGCCGGGACGCCGGCCGCGTCCGCTGCGAGCGACGATTATTCGGCCCCGCTGGGACCACCCGCCCGCGAAGCTCAACCGCCGCCAGCGCAGCCCACGCCTCCCCCGGCGGCGTTCGTGGCGCTCAGCAACGACCTCAACAGCATCGTCGCCGCAACCGGTGCCCATGTCGGCATCAGCCTGGTGGAGCTTGCCGGCACCGACGCGGAGGCGCTGTCGATCAACGGCGGTGACAGCTTCTACGCAGCCAGCGAGTACAAGCTGCCGGTGCTCGAGTACAACGCGGAGATGATCGCCGCCGGCCAGGCGAGCCCCGACGACCAGATCTGCTTCCAGGACGGTGACTACATCGACGGCTGGTTCGACGACTACACCTCCGGCGCCTGCTTCAGCCGCCAGGAGCTGGCCACGCGAGCGGCGCACTATTCAGACAACACCGCAGCGCACATGCTGCTGCGTGACATGGGCGGCACCGCGGCGCTGAACGCCTGGGCGAAGGCCGCCGGCGCCGGCGGGTCGTCGTTCTTCGAACCCAACACCACCACGCCGGATGACCTGGCCCACCTCTGGGTCGCCGAGCAGAGCGGCGAACTCGGTGGCACGCAGACACAGGGATGGCTGTACCCGTTGCTGACCCACACCGTGCTCGAGGCGGGGATCCCCGCGGGGGTGCCGTCGAATGTCACCGTCGTGCACAAGACCGGGTCGCTGGACACCGGTGTCCAGAACGACGCGGCCGTCGTGCTCGGCGGTCCCGCAGGCGCCTACGTCCTGGTGGTGATGACCGACAGCGGCTCGTGGTCGGGGGGACTGCAGATCATCGCCGACATCTCCTCGCGCGTCTGGGCGTACGAGTCGTCACGGAGCTGAGCGCCCTTCCACACCCTGCTTACCAGGCGTAGGCCTCCGGGGCAGTCCCGCCGGGACCGGGGAAGATCACGTCGAGCCGTGCCAGCTCCTCGTCACCGAGATCGATCTCGAGCGAACGCAGCGAGCCGTCGAGCTGGTCGAAGGTACGCGGGCCGATGATCGGCGCGGTCACCGTGGGCTGGTGAAGCAGCCAGGCGAGGCCGACGTCGGCCGGTTTTTCGCCGAGCTCATCGCAGTACTTCTCGAACGCCTCGACCTGGGGCCGGTGCCGGGCGAGGCGGTTGTCAGCCATCTGACTGGCGCTTCGTCCCTCGCGCTGCTTACGGAGGATGCCGCCCAGGAGTCCGCCGGCCAGCGGGCTGTAGGGGATGAGCCCGAGGCCGTAATCGGCGCATGCGGGGATGACCTCGAGCTCGATCATCCGCTCGGCGAGGT
>DASZGL010000097.1:0-8101 GCA_035938875.1 Candidatus Dormiibacterota bacterium | reverse complement strand
CGTCTCCGCACGGGCGCGCTGCATCGGCATCAACAACCGCGACCTGGCAACGCTGCACAGCGACACGGACACCTTCTCACGACTGCGCTCGCTGATCCCCTCGGGCGTCGTCTGCATCGCCGAGTCGGGGATGCGCGATGCCGGCGACGTCGCCCGGGCGATCTCCGACGGAGCCGACGCAGTCCTGATGGGGGAGGCGTTGATGCGGGCTGTGGACCCGGCGGCCCTGTGTGCTGACATGGTCGTTGCCGGCCGGCGGGCGGTGCGCCGGTGATCGTCAAGGTGTGCGGGGTCTCGACCCCCGAGGTGGCCACGGCAGCAGTCGATGCGGGCGCGGACTGGATCGGCCTCGTCTTCGTCCCGGGTAGCTCGCGCAACGTGGACGCCGGCGCCGCAGATGAGGTCGTCAGCGCCGTCGCCGGTGGGGCCGAGCTCATCGGCGTGCTGGTGAGCCCCAGCGCAATGCGCTGCAACGAGCTTGCCGAGCGTCACGGGCTCGCCGCGGTACAGGTGCACGGCGCTGTGTCCCGACAACTGGTCGAGGACTGCCAGGTTCCGGTCATTCGAGGCATCAACGTCGCCACCGAGGCGGACGCCTACACCATCGACTGGTGGCCCGATGCCGTGGTGCTGCTCGACGCCGCACCCGAGGACTCGGCGGCGCTGCCTGGCGGCACGGGACTCGCCGTACCGCTGCAGTGGGCGGCGATCGTGGCGCGTCACCGGCCGGTCATCCTCGCCGGTGGACTGGGTCCGGGCAACGTGGGCGACGCCATCGCCGCGGTGCTGCCTCGTGGTGTGGACGCCAGCAGCGGGTTGGAGACCGCCCCGGGGATGAAGGACGTCAGCTTGGTTCGCGCCTACGTGCGCTCGGCCCGAGCCGCCTTCGACCTCGTCGCCGGCGTCCAGGCGACCGCGGGCAGCCCCTCGTGAGCGACGCCTCGACCGCTGTGCGCGGTCGCTTCGGACCATACGGCGGCGCCTACGTGCCCGAGACGCTGGTGCCGGCGCTCGACGAGCTCTGCGCCGCCATCGAGGGCGCCTTCGCTGACGACGCGTTTCGCCGCGAGCTGCGCACCTGGCTCAATGACTACGCGGGCCGGCCGACGCCACTGACCCACGCCACACGGCTCAGCGAGCACCACGGGGGAGGTCAAATCTGGCTCAAGCGCGAGGACCTGCTCCACACCGGTGCGCACAAATTGAACAACGCCATCGGTCAGGTCCTCCTCGCCACACGCATGGGCAAGCGCCGCATCATCGCCGAGACCGGAGCCGGCCAGCATGGTCTGGCGACGGCCACGGCGTGCGCCCGCTTCGGCATGGAGTGCGTCGTCTACATGGGCGAGGAGGACATGCGCCGCCAGGCGCTCAACGTGTACAAGATGCGCCTTCTCGGCGCCGAGGTGCGCGGCGTGGGCAGCGGATCGCGCACCCTCAAGGACGCAACCAACGAGGCGATACGCGACTGGGTGACCAATGTGCGCGACACCCACTACGTCATCGGCAGCGCCGTCGGCCCGCATCCGTATCCGACGCTGGTGCGCGATCTGCAGCGTGTCATCGGCGACGAGGCGCGCGCCCAGGGCCTCGAGAGATGGGGCCGGCTGCCTGATGTCATCGTCGCCTGCGTCGGCGGCGGCAGCAATGCCATCGGCATCTTCTCGCCGTTTATCGACGACGCCTCGGTCCGACTCGTCGGCGTCGAGGCGGCCGGTCGTGGCTTACAGGGCGGCGAGCACGCCGCACCGCTCAACGTCGGTCGCCCTGGCGTGCTCCACGGCGCCTTCAGCTATCTCATGCAGGACGAGGACGGGCAGGTCTGTGCGACGCACTCGATCAGCGCCGGCCTCGACTATCCGGGTGTCGGCCCCGAGCACAGCCAGCTGCGCGACAGTGGCCGAGCGACCTACATCGCCGCCACCGACGAGCAGGCGCTGGCCGCTTTGCATCGCCTCTGCAGACTCGAGGGCATCATCCCCGCGCTCGAGTCGAGTCACGCGCTGCACAGCGCCGGTGAGATCGCTGCGGGCATGAGCGGTGACGGCATCGTGCTCGTCTGCCTCAGCGGGCGCGGCGACAAGGACATCGACACCGTGCAGGCCGCGGGCACAACGGAGGGCGCGATGTGACGGTGAGCGCGCCCGGCGCGCGGCTCGCCGCGGCGTTCGCGCGACGCCGGGCTGACGACCTGCCAGGCCTCGTTGCCTACGTCACCGCAGGCTATCCGCGGCTGTCGGACACACCTGATCTGCTCAAGGCCGCGGAACGCGCAGGCTGCATCGCCGCCGAGGTGGGCATCCCCTTCTCCGATCCGCTGGCCGACGGGCCGACCATCCAGCGCAGCAGCCACCAGGCGCTGAGCAACGGCATCACCGTCAATCGCGCCCTGGATCACGTTGCCAGCGCGCGCGGCGCCGGTGTGTCGCTGCCGCTGGCGCTGATGACCTATGTCAACCCCGTGCTCAGCTACGGATCGGCGCGCTTCTGCGCCGACGCCGCCGCGGCCGGCGCCGATGCGCTGATCGTTCCCGACCTGCCTGCCGGTGAGGCCGGAGAGCTCCAGGTGGAGGCAGAGCGAAGCGGACTTGCCCTAATCTTCATGCTCGCCCCGACGACCACGGAGGCGCGCCTGCGCGAGGCCTGCGCAAGGGGATCGGGATTCGTCTACTGCGTCAGCGTCACCGGTATCACCGGGGCACGGTCGCACATCTCCGAGGAGGCCTTCGAGCTGCTGGCGCGTGTCGGCCGGTTCACTGATCTCCCGCGCGCCCTGGGTTTCGGCCTGTCCCGGCACGAACACCTGGAGGCGCTGCGCGGTCATGCCGAGGCGGCGGTCGTCGCCTCAGCGTTGATCGACGCAATCGCCGTGGGTGGTGATGATCCGGTCGGCGTCGCCGAGCGCTTCCTCGCGGCCATGCTGCGCGGCGGGACAGGGTGATGGCACTGCGTGGCATCCGCGGTGCGACAACCGTCGAGCAGGATGAGCCGGCCAAGATCGTCGAGGCCACACGCGAGCTCATCGACACGCTGTCCGAAGTCAACGGGATCGTCGCCGAGGACGTCGCCGCCGCCTGGTTCACCGCCACGCCCGACCTGAGCAGCCAGTTTCCCGCAGCCGCGGCGCGCCAGGCAGGCTGGGTCGACGTGCCGCTGCTCAGCGCCAGGGAGATGGACGTCCCCGCCGCCAACCCGCTGAGCGTGCAGCGCTGCATCCGCACGCTGATCCTGATCAACACAGATCGCCATCAGTCGGAGATGCGCCACGTCTACCTACGCGGCGCCCGTCGCATCCTCGAGGAGCTCGAGCGCACCCGAGCCCAGGTGGCAGCACAGTGATCATCGTCATGAAGCACGGCGCAACCCGTGTCGACATCGAGCGCGTCGTCGCCAGGGTCGAGAGGCACGGGCTGAAGACCCACCTCAGCGAGGGCGAGGATCGCACCGTCATCGGAGTCATCGGCCATGATCCCTTCTCCCTGGCCGAAGCCTTCACCCACGACGACGCCGTCCAGGACGTGGTCCGCATCACCAAGCCCTACAAGCTCAGCGGTCGCGAGTGGCGCAAGCACGACACCCTCGTCCCGCTGCCCAACGGCGTGGTGGTCGGCGGCGATGCAGTGGTCATCATGGCGGGCCCATGCAGCGTCGAGAACGAGGCGATGCTGCTCGAAACCGCGCGCGTGGTTGCCGACGCCGGCGCGCACGTCCTCCGGGGCGGGGCCTTCAAACCGCGCACGTCACCCTACGCGTTCCAGGGATTGGGCAAGGCAGGCCTGGAGATGCTCGCCAGGGCACGGGCGCAGACCGGGCTGCCCGTGGTCACCGAGGTGATGACACCGAGCGAGGTGGAAGCGGTCAGCGAAGCCGCCGACATCGTGCAGATCGGCGCCCGCAACATGCAGAACTTCGACCTCCTCCGCGAGGTGGGGCGCCAGCCCAAGCCGGTGCTGCTCAAGCGCGGGCTGTCGAGCACGGTCGAGGAGTTGCTGCTCAGCGCCGAGTACGTGCTCTCCCAGGGCAACTACCACGTCATGCTCTGCGAGCGGGGCATCCGCACGTTCGAGACGGCGACGCGCAACACGCTGGACATCGCCGCGGTCCCGCTGCTCAAGGAGTTGACCCATCTGCCGGTGATCGTCGACCCCTCGCATGCCACGGGGCGCTGGTCGCTGGTCTCGGCGACCGCGCGCGCCGCTGTCGCCGCCGGCGCCGACGGCGTGATGGTCGAGGTCCATCCCCGTCCTGACGAGGCGCTCTCCGACGGACCCCAGTCGCTGACCCCGCAGAACTTCGCCGCGCTGGTGCCGATGCTCCGCGCCGTCGCCGAAGCGGTGGGACGCTCCGTGGCCGCAGCTCGACCGGCCGGCGCAGCGGCGCCGTAATCACTTCCGCCAAGCGGTGACCGGCACGCGCGAGGCAGAACCGCCGCGGTCGGTCGCCGTTGTCGGACTCGGTCTGATCGGTGCCTCACTCTGCGGAGCGCTTCGCGTGGCAGTGCGCGGGATGCGCATCATCGGCGTCGCCCGGCGTCAGGAGGTCGCTGCCCGCGCGCTAGCCGACGGCATCTGCGACGTCGCGGGCACCGATGCCACACTGCTCGCCGAGGCCGAGCTCGTCGTCCTCTGCACGCCCGTCGACGCCATGCCCGAGTGGCTGGTGGCGTGCCGCGAGCATGCTGGTGGCGCGCTGGCCACCGACTGCGGCAGCACCAAAGCGTGGATCGTGGACCGGGCGGCAACGATCCTTCCGCCGCAGCGGTTTCTCGGCGGCCATCCCATGGCAGGCCGCGAGCGCAGCGGCTACGAGGCAGCCGACCCTGCGCTCTTCGCCGGGTGCACCTGGGTGCTGACGCCACGCAGCGACGCCGACCTCGATGCCTTCGCGCCGTGGTCAGCGTGCATCGAGCGCGTCGGCGCACACATCGAGGTGCTCGACGCCGCAGCGCACGACGTCGCCGCGGCGTCGATCTCGCACCTTCCCTTCTCGCTCAGCGCCGCGCTGGTGCGCGCCGCCGGCGCCGGCAAAGGCTGGCCCGAGGCGCAGCGGCTTGCCGCCGCCGGATTCCGCGACATGGCGCGACTGAGTGGCGGGGAGGCGGCGATGTACGCCGCCATCACCTCGACCAACGGCATCGCGATCGCCGCCGCGCTCGATGCGCTCGAGTCGCAGCTGCGTGAGCTCCGCGGAGTGCTCGGTGACCACGATGCCGCCGCCGCGTATTTCGACGAGGCGCGTGCCATCCGTCAACGGTGGCTGGAGGAGCGCGCCGCCGCCGGTCGTCCGGTGCGGTGAGCACAGTCAGCGTCTCGGCAGCGAGTCGGGTCGGCGGTGAGGTGCGCGTCCCCGGCGACAAGTCGATCAGCCACCGGGCCCTGATCCTGGGCGCCCTGGCGCTGGGGCGAAGCTATGTCGGCAACATCTCGCCGGCGGCCGACGTGACCAGCACCGCCGAATGCCTGCGCACCTGCGGCGCATCGGTGCGACCCTTCGGCGACGGCCGGGTCTCGCTCGACGGTGCCGGTGCGGGTCGCAGCCTGCGCACCCCCGACGGCGTCCTCGACTGCGGCAACTCGGGCACGACCATGCGGCTGCTGGCGGGCGTCATCGCAGCCCACGACGTCGACGCGACGCTCGACGGCGACGCCTCGCTGCGGCGCCGCCCCATGGAGCGCGTCGCCGATCCGCTGCGCCGCATGGGTGCGCGTGTGGAGACCGCACCCGACGGTGGCACGGCGCCGATGCGCGTCCGGGGACGCTTTCCCCTCGCCGCCATCGAATACCGCATGCCCGTCGCCAGCGCCCAGCTCAAGTCCGCCGTGCTGCTGGCCGGTGTGGGCGCGGCCGCGCCGACGACCGTCATCGAACCGGGTCCGAGCCGCGATCACACCGAGAGGATGCTTCGCCTCTGTGGGCAGGGCGTTGAGGTCGAATCCGGCAGGATCACACTGACCCCGGGTCCGCTGGCTCCCTTCGGGCTGCGCGTTCCCGGCGACCTCAGCTCCGCAGCGTTCCTCCTCGCGCTGGCCGCGGCGAAGCCGGGAGCTGTGGTGCGCTGTCCCGGCGTGACCCTCAACCCGGGACGCACCGGGGTGCTCGACGTGCTCACCGCCATGGGGGCGCGGGTCAGCGTCGACCCGGGCGATCCGGCCGGGGGCGTCGAGCCGGTCGGCGACGTCGAGGTCCGCGGGGCGGCGCTCAGCGCGACCGTGGTCTCCGGCGATCTCGTGGGCCGCTGCATCGACGAGATCCCAGTCCTCGCCGTGATCGCCACCCAGGCCGAGGGCTCCACCGAGTTCCGCGACGCCGCCGAGCTCCGGCTCAAGGAGTCGGACCGCATCGCCGAGGTGGTGTCGGGGCTGCGGACGCTCGGCGCCACCGTCGACGAGCTGGACGGCGGCCTGGTGGTCCACGGACCGGTGCGGCTGCGTCCCGCACGCCTTGAGGCCAACGGCGATCACCGGCTCGCCATGGCCTGGGCGGTTGCTGCCAGCCTCGTCGCCAACGGCGGGGCTGATTCGGTCATCGAGGGCGCCGAAACGGTGGCGGTGTCGTACCCGCGATTCTTCGACGACCTCCGCCGGCTCACCTCGCCGGGCTGAGCCCTGCCGGTCGAGACGGCGCCGATTCCGACCGCCAGGGCACGGACGCTTCACTGTCCGGTAACGGGACGCCGAACGGTGCGCCGGCTGGCTCTACGATGGCCGCGGTGGCAGAGCGAACATCCGATCCCGTGGCGCTGTGTATCGCCACCGCCAACGGCACCCTCCGTCGGAAGGCGGCAGACGTACTCAGCCGATCCTCCTACCAGGTTCTCGAGGCGAAGTCCCTGGCCGAGCTGGAGGAGCATGCCCGCGCGCACAGCCTGGCCCTGGCGGTCGTCGACCCGCGACTGCCCGGCCTCGGGGAAAGCCCGCTCGCCGTGCTTCGAGCCGAGGCGGCGCTGCACCGCTGCCCGCTGCTGCTGCTCAGCGAGGTCGACCGCAAGGCGCTGCAAGCCCGCCGGCCCGACCCCGACCTGGTCGATCTCATGGTCAGGGTCAACGCCCAGCTCGCCGGCAACGAGCAGCTGGCCCTGCTCCACCGGGTCAGCGAGACACTGAGCGCCTCACCGGACATGGAGCCGACGATGAAGGCGGTGCTCGCCGCGGTCGCCGGCGTACTGCCCTTCGACACCGGCACGCTCTTCCTCCTCGACAAGCTGGGCCGTCTCCAGGTGCGCGCTGCCTGGGGGTACGACGTCGCCATGAACAAGCTGCGGTCGTTCGAGGTCGGTGAGGGTGTCGTCGGTTGGGTGGTCGCCAACCGTGTGCCGTCGATCGTCGGCGACTCCGATCTCGACCGGCGATTCGAGCCCCTCGAGGGCGGACGGAGCTCGCGGAGCATGCTCGCGGTGCCCATCATGGTCGGCGACCGCGTGCTCGGCGCCCTCACCCTGGTGCGCCGCGCCCCGGCCGAGCAGTTCACCGACCTCGAGCTGATTCTGGTCGCCACTGTCGGAAACAGCGCCGCGGTCGCCCTGGAGAACGCCCGCCTCTACGAGCAGGAGCGCGCCCTGGCGCTTCGCCTCGAGGACCTCAACCAGCTCTACGGCAAGGAGGCGGAGATCCTGGAGAAGCTCGGCGAGTACGACCGCCTGTACACCTCGGTCGTGGCCACGGTGTCGCACGAGCTGAAAACACCGCTCATGGGCATCCGCGGCTTCGCTCAGATGATCCGCGACGGTGACGTCGACGGCGCTGACGCCCGCGACTTCGCCTCGGAGATCCACGAGAACGCGGTGCGCCTCAGCAGCTACGCAGAGCGCATCCTCCAGGAGGACGCCGTGCATCATGGCCGCCTGCGCCTGGACATTCGCGAGGTGCGTCTCCGTCAGCTGGTGGCGCAGGTGGTGCGCTCCCTGCGGGCCACCGTGTCCAACCGGCACCGCCTGATCAACGACGTCACCGACGAGATCCCCTTGGTCAAGGGTGATGCCGAGAAAATCAACCAGATTTTGGTCAACCTGATCAACAATGCGATCAAGTACAGCCCCGATGGCGGAGAAGTGCGGATCAGCGCGCAGACTCGTGGCAAGGAGGTCGAGCTCAGCGTCGAGGAC
>DASZGL010000096.1:0-21460 GCA_035938875.1 Candidatus Dormiibacterota bacterium | reverse complement strand
CGAGATCGTCGCCGGCGTCGCCATCGGTCCTGCGGGCCTCGCGTGGGTGCAGATCGACACACCCATAACCGTCGTGTCGATGCTGGGCCTGTCGATGTTGCTCTTCCTGGCCGGCCTGGAAATCGATGTGGGCCTGCTGCGCGGCCGTGTCCTGCGTCAGGCGGCGATCGGCATGGCTGTGTCGCTGGGCCTGGCGCTCGCCGCCGGCTACGGACTCGACGCCGTCGGGATCGTCCACGCTCCTCTGCTGATCGCAATCACCCTGGCGGCGACCGCGCTCGGGCTGATCATCCCGGTTCTCAAGGACGCGGGCGAGCTGGGCAGTCACGTCGGTGTGTCCGTCGTGGCGGGCGCGACCGTCGCTGAGTTCACCTGCATCACGCTGCTCTCGCTCTTCTTCTCACGCGAGTCGTCGGCGACGGGCGCCAAGGTCGTTCTCCTCGTCGCCTTCGCCGTGGCGGTTGTTACCGTTGGTGCCGGTCTGCTCCGCTACGGAAAGTCGGCGCGCATCTCCGCGGTCTTCACGCGCCTGCAGGACACCACCGCGCAGATCCGCGTGCGCTTCGCAGTGGTGCTGTTCATCGCTTTCGCGACACTGGCGACCAACCTCGGTCTGGAGACCATCCTCGGCGCCTTCGTCGCCGGTGCGATGCTCAAGGTGGTGGACCGCGACGCCGAGATGGTGCATCCGCTGACGGCGACCAAGCTCGAAGCGATCGGATTCGGCTTCCTCATCCCCGTCTTCTGGGTGACCAGTGGCCTGCGCTTCGATCTCCACGCCCTCTTCGCCGACTCGTCGACGCTCGCGCGTGTGCCGATCTTCCTTGTGGCGCTGACGCTGGTCCGGGGCCTGCCGGCGCTGGTGTACCGCGGCTCCCTCGCCCGCACTCAGGTCCTTGCCGTCGGCCTCTTCCAGGCGACCTCGCTGTCGTTCATCGTGGCAGCAACCCAGATCGGGCTCGAACTGCACCTGATCACCTCGGCAACCGCTGCGGCGCTGGTTGGCGCGGGGCTTCTGTCGGCGGTGCTATTCCCGCCGATCGGGCTCGCTCTGCTGGGCGCGAACCCCGAAGAAACGCCCACAGGGACTGCGCCGCGATCGCGACCTGACGAAGACGACCACCTCCTCGCCTGGCGCCTTTGATGATATGGACGCTATAATGTTTAGGTGGAGCTGTTCCAGCAAACAGGTGACGCCACCCGACAGCCCGGTCGGGAGGAGTTGTTCGCTCTCCTGGTGAGGGCTGTGAAGGAGTACGCCATCTTCATGCTGGACACCGAGGGCTGTGTGGTGACCTGGAACGAGGGTGCACAGCTGATCAAGGGGTACACGGCTGACGAGATCATCGGCCGTCACTTCTCGACCTTCTACACGCCCGAAGACATTGCAGTGGCCAAGCCCACCCGCGAGCTTGCCGAGGCAACGCAGACCGGGCGCGTCGTGGATGAGGGGTGGCGTGTGCGCAAGGATGGGTCGCGATTCTGGGCCAACGTCACCATCACGGCTCTGTTCGACGACGACGGCGCGTTGCGCGGCTTTGGCAAGGTGACGCGCGATCTGACTTTGCGTAAGCGCATGGAGGATGAACGGGTCGACGCTGAGCGGCGAATAGCAGCGGAGCTGAGACTCCACGCACAGAAACTCGAAGCAGTTGAGCATACCAAGAGCAACATCCTCAACCTGGCGTCACACGAGCTGCGGGGTCCGCTGACGATCCTGCACGGATATCTGTCGATGCTCACCGAGTCGGATCGCGACAAGCAGGCTGAGTTGGCGCCGAGGGTCCTTCCGATCTTGCTAGGGAAGACGCGTGACATGCAGCGTCTCGTCAACGAGATGCTCGAAGCGGTGCGCCTCGACGAGGACCGGCTTGCCCTGCGCAGGTCCATCATCGACCTCGGCTCGCGGGCGTCGCTCGTCGCAATCAGCTATCGAGACTCGCTCGACAGCCGCCACGAGCTCGTCCTTCAGGTCGCTAAAGACGTGCTGGTCCACGGTGATGCGGAACGCATCGAGACCATCATTTCCAATCTGCTGAGCAACGCCGTCAAGTACTCGCCCGGTGGCGGAGAGATCGCCTGCCGCGTTTTCTGCGACAGCCCATGCGCGGTTGTCGAGATCGAGGATCACGGCATGGGCATCGATCCTGCCGATTTTCATATCCTGTTTACACGTTTCGGCCGCATCGTGACGCGCGAGAACGCGCACATTGCAGGTACGGGCTTGGGCCTCTACCTTTGCAGGGAGCTAGCGCATCGTCACGATGGCGAGGTCACGGTGGCCAGCGCGCCTGGGGTGGGCAGCACCTTTACCCTGAGGCTGCCTCTATACGCACCCTAGTAGGTTGAACCCGGCTCAGCTGAACTTGGTGTGCGGTCGCTCCTGGAGCACGCCGTCGACGTGGATGTCCACCTTCTCGTTGTAGAAGCTGGCCAGCCCTGCGATCTTCTGGCTCTCGGGAAATGGTGCGCGGTAGATCCACACCAGGTCGTGGTGAACCCGGCCGCCGGCTTCGACCGACCAGTAGCCTGCCGTCCCCTTGTACGGGCAGTGCGACGTCGTCGTCGAGGGCCTCAGCAGGTCCATGCGCAGGTCGGTGATGGGTAGGTAGTAGCGAGGCGGCAGTCCGGTCTCGAACAGAATCGTCGGCCGCCGCGACTCGGCGATGGTGACGCCGTCGACCTCGACACGAATGTGCCGCGAGCTGGTCAGGATGTCGACTCGCGTGTAGGGATCACGGGGATGGGTGTAGATCGGCTCGTCCTCTTCGAACCACTCGGTCATCGCATCCCAATCGAAGCGCACGACGTCGTGGAGACTCTGCAGCGGTGAGTTGACATAGCGACGTGCCGCCGCGCGAGCGGTGGCGCCGGCGACTCTGACGTCGAACACCTCGCCGTCGCCGCGACTCGGCGAGTGATCGACTGTTCCAGTGGCGATCAGCTCGGCGCGGACGTCGGCGACGGGCAGGTAGTAGGTCGGATAGTAAGGCGCCTCCCACACCAACGTCGGCTGCGCTGTGTCGACGACGAGCTCGCCGTCGAGATAGGCGCGGACCCGCTTGTGGCCGACCTCGGTGCGTACGCGTCCACGAGTCGCGATCATCCGCCGTCTCCCTTGCTGTCCGGTGCGTGCTGGCATCCTGTGAGCCGAACACCGAACACCAAGGATAGTGCGCCGGCCGTTACGGCCTGGACATACCTCTCCCGGTCAGACGCCCTTGGTCATGGGACCGCCGCTCTCCGCGGTGACCTGCGGTGGCAGCGCCTCCTGCGAGGGGGCGCCGCGCGGCCCGGCAAACGCGATGTACCGCTCGGCGTGGCCGAGCGGTCCGAGGGCAAACATCGCCGCCAGCAACATCTGCATGACCCCGCATCCGATGTACACCGCGGCGACGTTCCCCGACCGGCTGATCGCGTAGCCGCCGACGAGGCCGCCCAGGGGGATGGCCGACCAGGCGAGCACCGACGCCACGCTGAGCACCCGCCCCAGTAGCTCCGGCGGGGTGATCGCCTGGCGCAGGCTCAACGTGTTGATGTCCAGCATCTGACCGGCGCCCGCTGCGCCCATCCACAAGGCTGCGCCAATCCAGAATCGCGATGTGTTCGCCATGGCGACCATGAAGGCGCCGCTGACGAACAGACCCCCGAGCGCAGCACGTCCGAAGCTCCAGCGCTGCCGCAGCCGCCCGGCGCCGAGACCGACGAGGACGACACCGAGACTCCCTGCCGCATACATCCAGCCGACCTCGCTGTCGGAGGCGTCGAGGTGGCGCTTGGCAAAGAAGACCAGCTGCCCGAAGACGATGCTGGTCGAGAAGAAGTTGATCAACGCCATCATCGCCGAGATGGATCGCAGCACGGGGTTGCCCAACACGAAGCGAAGCCCCTCGGCGACGTCTTCACGGATGCGCGTGCGACCCCGAGACGCAGCATCGAAGACGGTGCGAATGAGCGCCAGCGTCATCGCCGAGACCGCGAACGACCCTGCGTCGACATAGAGCACGGTTGACGGTGACAGTGCGGCGAGAAGCAGGCCGGCGAGCAGCGGTCCGATAACGCCCGTCACTGCGTAGGCCGCCGACACGCGACCGTTCGCCCGAACCAGATCATCGCGCCCGACCAGGCAGGGGATGGCGGCGAACTCGGCGTTGTTGAAGAAGATGGTCAGCACCGAGCTGACGAAGCCGACACCATAGATCCACTCCACGTGCAGGTGGCCCAGCTCGCTGAGCACCGGGATGCTGGCGATGACGCCCGCCCGCGCGATGTCGGCGAGGATCATCAGCCGGCGCCGCGGCAGACGGTCCACGATGGCGCCGATGACCAGGCCGAAGAGCAGATAGGGCACGAACTCGGCTGCCGTCGTCACCGCCAGGTTGAGCGCCGATCCGGTGAGCACGAAGACGACCAGAGGCAGCAGGAAGAGGGTGACCGAGCTACCCAGGTTGGAGAGCAGCTGGCCGCCGAAGAAGAGCTGGAAGTCGCGACCCAGGCGCGGCGCCCTGTCTGGCATCGATACCCTCGTGGCTGGTCGAGGGCGAGGATGATGTCGAATTCGGCCAGTGTCTTTCGACTACCTGTGACCGGCCATCACTGCCGGCGCAAGGAGGTCAATCGTGAAGTACATGTGCCTGGTCTATCCCAGCCAGGACTTCAGCATCACTCCCAAGGTCGCCACCGAGTTCCTCTCCGCCCGCGCGGCCATGAAGGAGGCTGGCGTCTTTCTCGGCAGCGGAGTGCTGCAGCCCGTGGGGTCGGCGACGACCGTGCGCGTCCGTGAGAGCGAGACTGTGCTCACCGATGGTCCGTTTGCCGAGATCAAAGAGCAGCTGGGCGGCTTCGTGCTGCTCGAATGCGCCGATCTCGACGACGCGGTGCGATGGGTCGCGACGCTCCCCGGGGTGCGCGGCGGCGCGGTGGAGATCAGGCCGTTGATGGACTACGTCATCTGAGCATCGATTTCGAGCCAGTCTTTCGCGCCAACTGGCGGCGCGCGGTGGCCACGGTGTCGCGCATGCTCGGTGACCTCGAGCTCGCCGAAGATGCGGTCCAGGACGCCTGCGCCGCGGCTCTTCTGCAGTGGCCGGAGAAGGGGGTACCGGCCAACCCGTCGGCGTGGCTCATCGGCACCGCGCGGCACAAGGCCCTCGACCGCCTGCGCCGCGAATCTCAACGGTCGGACAAGGAGGCAGCAACGATGCGCGAGCTCGGCGAGCCTGCTTCCGCGCGGGACGAGGGACCGACCCGCGACGACGAGCTGAGCCTCATCTTCATGTGCTGCCATCCAGCCCTCGACATCGGCGTGCGCGTGCCGTTGACGCTGCGCTCCCTGTGTGGCTTGACCACAACGGCGATCGCCGCTGTTTTCCTCGTCCCCGAGGCGACCATGGCGCAGCGCCTGGTGCGAGCCAAGCGCAAGATCCGCCAGGCGGGAATTCCCTTCCGGGTGCCGCCTGCGGAGGAGCTGCCCAAGCGACTCGACGATGTGCTCCGTGTCCTCTACCTGGTCTTCACCGAGGGGCACCGCGCATCGAGCGGCGACGCGCTGGTGCGCGCAGATCTGTGCGAGGAGGCGATCAGGCTGGCGCGCGTGCTGCGCGAGCTGCTCCCCGAGGAGCCAGAGGTGATGGGCCTCCTCGCCCTGCTGCTCCTCACCGATGCGCGCCGGCCGGCACGTGTCGACGACCAGGACCACCTCGTTCTGCTCGCCGACCAGGACCGTCGTCTCTGGGACCACGCAAAGATCACCGAGGGCAGCGCCCTGGTCGAAGACGCATTGCGAGCAGGCCGTCCTGGGTCCTACCAGCTCCAAGCGGCGATCGCCGCGTGCCACTCCACCGCGGCCAGCGCAGGCGACACCGATTGGGGGCAGATCGCGTTGCTCTACGGCGAGCTGATCCGCTATCAGGCGACGGCGGTGGTCGAGGCCAATCGGGCAATTGCTGTCGCCATGTCGGAAGGTCCTGCCCTTGGCCTCGTCATCCTCGATGTCCTGGTCACCAGTCCGCAGCTGGCGCAGTGGTCCCAATTGCACGTGGCCCGCGCCGACCTCCTGGCTCGTGTGGGTCGGATCAGCGAGGCTGTCGACGCCTATCGCACCGCTCTCCAATGCGAGCCACCCGCCGCGGAGCGTATGTTCATCACACGCCGCATCAGCCAGTTGACGAGGAGCCACCATGGCCGATGACCTTGTTGCAGTTCGTGAACTGGTGTCCGGTGAGCGGGGACTCGCCGTCGTGGCCACGCTGCGATCCGACAGCACGATTCAAGCGTCGGTGGTCAACGCGGGAGTGCTGCCACATCCCTTGACCGGCGAGGACGTGGTGGGTTTTGTCGCCATCGGAGGCACCCTCAAGCTGCGCCTACTGCGTCGCACGCCACGAGCGACGGTCGTTTTTCGCGTGGGATTTCGCTGGGCGAGCGTCGAGGGGCCGGTGACTCTCGTCGGCCCTGATGACATGCCTGATGGTTTCGACCACGCGCTGCTTCCCCAGCTGCTCCGTGACGTGTTCCTGTCCACCGGCGCGACACACGACGATTGGCCGACGTACGACCGGGTCATGGCCGAGGAGCGCCGTTGTTGCGTCTTCGTTCAACCAGAACGCGTCCACAAGCCATTTTGACAGCGGCGCAACGCGCCGTCTGACGGCGCAAAGCTACCGGCCGACGAAATGCTGGTAGTCGTCCGGCGTGTCGATGTCGATCGGATGCCCCGCGTCCGTCTGCGCAGGAATCGTGGCAACGAGGTCGGGTCGCGCTCGGATGATGGCTCGACAGCCGACGTCGCCCTCGAGCTTCATGAGCTCTGGCCACAGCTCGCGGTCGAGCACCACGGGAGGGTGCAGCAGGTCGCCGAACCGCAGTGCAGCCGCCGGCTGCCCCGAAGTTTCGTGCAGGTCGAGAAGCTCGTCGAGCACGGCGGGGGTGATCGCCGGCTGATCGCCGAGGACGATCATCACCCGTGTCACATCGGGCGACAGCGCCTGCAGTCCTGCCTTCAGCGACGAGCTCAACCCCGCCGCGTGGTCGTGGTTGACGACGACGCGGGCGCAGCCGATGTCAACGCGGTCGCGAATCTCGTCGGCATCCGCGCCTAGAACAGCGACGACGTCGTCGAACCTGGCGGCGCATACCGCGGAGAGGATAACCTCGAGGAGGGGGCGGCCCTCAACCGGCAGAAGCTGCTTCGCCGATCCCATGCGTTTCGACGAGCCCGCGGCAAGAACCAGCGCTGCCGACCGGGTTGCCACGGCACGAGCCGTCACGCTGACTTCGGCTGAAGGAATCGTCCCGGCTCGCCGACAAACTGCTGCTGACACGCAGCCGAGCAGAAGTAATAGGTGGCGAGTCCATGAACCGCCGTGTTTGCCGGCGCCGCCATCTCCACGGTCATGCCGCACACCGGGTCGGTGGCAAACGCGTCAGCTCCGGCAGGTGCGGGGCCGGCTCCCCTGCTCCTACCTGCTTGTCGCCGGCGCTGACGGATGCCGACGAGCTCACCCAGAGCAGCCAGTGCGATCTCCTCCTGGGTGCCGGCGCGCTGCCGCCCGGCAGGAGTCCGGATCCGCTTCAGCGTGGTTTCGGGAAGTCCCCGGCGGCGCAGCTCATCGAGCACCGCCGCGCTCCGTCTGGAGCTCGCCACCAACGCCACGTCGGCGTCCGCATACGCGAGGGCAGCCTGCAGCGCGTCCTCGTCGTAGTGGCCCATGGTGGCCACAACCATCCACGTGTCAGGTCCGACCTGCACCTGCGACAGGTCCAGACTGGACAGCACCGTGTCTGCGTCTGTGGAGTCGTCATTTCGTGTCTCGAGCCGCACCGCGCACGTTCGAAACCCGACGAGGCGCGCCAGGTGCACCATGGTGCGGGCCGCCGGCGGGTCGCCGAAAACCACCAACAACGGCTTGGGCAGCTGAGGCTCGAGGAAGATGTCCAGGGCGCCTCCGCTGGGGCAGGTGGTCGCCATCGTCAGCTCGCCTCGCTTGCGGGTCTGTTGCACCGCTTCGGAGGGGACGATCCGCACCAGCCTGGGCAGCCCGTCATCCAGCGCTCGGAGGGCTTCGCGACGGACCAGGGGCTCCGAGCAGCTGCCGCCGATCCAACCGTGGAGGCGCCCGTCCGCGTCGATGACCGCCTTGTCCCCGGGGTGCGCAGACGTCGGTGGATCGCAGCGCACCACGGTGGCCAGAACGCAGGGGACACCTGACGCGGCGCGATCCCTGAGAAGGGCAAGCGGGTCGCCGGCTATTCGTCCACCCCCGCGGATCGAAGCGCCGCCCAGACCTTGTCGGACGTCACCGGCATGTCGATGTTGGTGATGCCGTGCGGGCTGAGCGCGTCGATGACGGCGTTGACGTACGCCGCCGGCGACCCCACCGTGGCTGACTCGCCGACGCCCTTGGCGCCGAGCGGGTGGTGTGGCGATGGAGTGACCGTCGCGTGCATCTCGAAGTTGGGTGTCTCCCACGCCGTGGGAATCAGGTAGTCCATGAAGTTGGAGCCGATGCAGTTACCGTCCTCATCGAAGGTGATGAGCTCCATGAAGGCGATCCCGTATCCCTCGGTGAGTCCACCGCAGATCTGTCCTTCCACGATCATCGGGTTGATGCGCACGCCGCAGTCGTCGACGGCGACGACACGGCGCACCTTCACCTCACCGGTTCCCTTGTCGATGTCGACGACGACGACATAAGTGCCGTAGGGGAAGGTCATGTTCGGCGGGTCGTAGTAGGTGACACCCTCGAGACCTGCCTCCATTCCCTCGGGCAGGTTGGTGTACGCGGCGAAGGCGACGTCCTGGATCGTCTTCACCTGGTCGGGCGATCCCTTGACGTAGAACCTGCCGCGTTCCCACTCGATGTCCTCCTCCGAAGCCTCGAAGAGGTGGGCGGCAAGAGACCGCGCTTTGGCGCGAAGCTTTCGGCAGACAACCGCAGTAGCCGCGCCGGCTACCGGTGTCGAGCGCGACGCATAGGTTCCCAGCCCGTACGGGGTGTGATCGGTGTCACCCTCCTGGACCTCGACATCGGACGCGGGGATGCCGAGTTCCTCGGCGACGATCTGGGCGAAGGTCGTCTCATGGCCCTGGCCTTGAGACTTGACGCCCAGCTTGAGCACCGCCTTGCCCGTGGGGTGAACGCGAAGCTCGGCGGAGTCGAACATGCGCAGACCGGCGATGTCGTACTCGGAACCCTTGCCGGCGCCGACCACCTCGGTGAAGCTCGCGATGCCGATGCCCATGAGCTCACCCCGGGCGCGTTTCGCCGCCTGCTCACGGCGCAACTCCTCGTAGCCGATCTTGTCCAGCGCCAGCTTGAGAGCTGTGGGGTAGTCACCGCTGTCGTACTCCCACCCGGTGGCGGAGTGGTATGGAAACGCTTCTGGCGGGATGAAGTTGTGCAGGCGGATCTCGGCCGGATCCTTGTCCAACTCGACCGCAGCATTCTCGACCAGCCGCTCGATGAGATACGACGCCTCGGTGACGCGAAACGAGCAGCGATAGGCGACGCCGCCGGGTGCCTTGTTGGTGTACGCACCATCGGCGACGATGTGAGCCGCGCCGATGTCGTACGACCCGGTGACGATGTGGAACAGACCCGCCTTGAACTTGGTCGGCTGCGCGTCGGCGAAGAAGGCGCCGTTGTCGCTGAGCAGCTTCACCCTCAGCGCCAGCATCTTGCCCGTGTCGTCGAGCGCCAGCTCGCCGGTCATGTGATAGTCGCGTGCGAACCCGGTGGAGATGAGGTTCTCGGTGCGGTCTTCGATCCATTTGACGGGGCGACCGAGCAGCAGCGACGCAGCGGTGGCGACCACGTACCCCGGGTAGATGGGCACCTTGTTGCCGAAGCCGCCGCCGAGATCAGGCGAGACGATGCGGATCATCTGCTCGGGCAGACCCGCGACGATGGCGAACAGCGTTCGATGCGCGTGCGGAGCCTGACTTGTCAGGTAGATCGTTGCCTTTCCGGTCGCAGGGTTGACGTCGGCAACGATTCCGCATGTCTCCAGCGGAGCGGGATGACACCGCGGATAGTGGGTCGACAGCGTGACCACGCGAGATGCCCGCGCGAAGGCGGCATCGGTCGCCGCCTTGTCGCCGGCCTCCCAGTGATAGATGTGATTGTCTGTCTGCTCGTGCTTGTCGTCGCGGATCACCGGAGCGCCGGCGTCGAGTGCCTGCTGCGGCGTCACCACCGCGGGCAGCACGTCGTAGTCGACGTCGATGAGACCGACCGCGTCCTCGGCGATGTACTTGCTCTCGGCGACGACAGCGGCCACCTCCTGCCCCTGGAACCGCACCTTGTCGGTGGCCAGCACTGCCTCGGTGTCACCGGAGAGCGTGGGCATCCAAGCCAGCTTGTGCTGCGCCATCAGCTCACCGGTCACCACGGCGACGACGCCGGGGACGGCGGCTGCTCGGCTGGTGTCGACGGAGCGGATTCGGGCGTGGGCGACCGGGCTGCGCAGGATGGCCATGTGCAGCATCCCGGGTAGGGTGATGTCATCGACGTAGTTGCCCCGACCGCGGATGAACCGGCCGTCCTCCTTGCGCTTGATCGACTCCCCGACGGCTCCGATCGACGCTGTCTCGACACTCATCACCGTCCTCCAGCGGCAGCAGCGGCAGGCTCCGTGACGGCAGGGACCTGCTGCTGTTCAGCCATGCGCGCGGCAGCGTGCCGTATCGCCTTGACGATGTTGACGTAGCCCGTACAGCGGCAGATCTGACCGCTGATCGCCCAACGGATCTCCGATTCGCTGGGGTTTGGATTGTGCTCGAGCAGCGCTGCGGCGACGAGCATCATCCCCGGAGTGCAGTAGCCGCACTGCAGGCCGTGTTCCTGGTGGAAGCCGTCCTGCACCGGGTGAAGGTTGGCCCCGTCAGCGAGGCCTTCGACGGTCCGCAGCGCGCAGCCGTCCGCCTGGGCCGCGAGCACGGTGCACGACTTCACCGGACGCCCGTCGAGCAGCACCGCACAGGCGCCGCAACTGGTGGTGTCACATCCGACATGCGTCCCCGTGAGCCCGAGGTTGGTTCGCAGGAAGTCGACAAGCAGCACGCGCGGCTCGACGTCGGCGCTGCGCTCGGTTCCGTTGACGGTGACGGTGACCTTCATCGCTGAACCTCCGCGCGCTCGCGCGCAGTCCGCAGTCCGCGCTGGACGAAGACTCGAACCACATCCTTCTTGTACGCGGCACTGCCGCGAATGTCGTCCTTGGGCTCGGCCGCCTCCGCGGCGAGCCGGGCGGCAGAGGTGATCGCCGCGTCGCTCAACACCTGTCCCGCCAGCGACTGTTCTGCGGCGGTGGCGCGAACGTTGGTCGACGCCACCGCGGTGAGTGCGATTCCCGCCCGGGCGACGTGCCCGTTGTCCATCTCCACCTGGACGGCAACGCCTACGGTGGCGAAGTCACCGACCTTGCGCTCCAGCTTGAGGTATGTCCCGCTCGCACGCCCCTGGGAGATGGGAATGCGAATCTCGGTCATGATCTCGTCCGGGCGCAGCGCGGTGGTGAACGGTCCCAGGAAGAAGTCCGCTGCGGGCATGGTGCGCTCACCACTTTGCGAGCGCGCCACGAACTCGGCGCCCAGCGCCAGCATGACGGACCCCCAGTCGCCCGCAGGGTCGGCATGGCAGACGGAACCGCCGGCCGTGCCCATGTTGCGCACCAGCGGGTCGGAGATGAGCCGCACCGCGTCGGCGACCAGTGGGCAGCGCGACGCCAACGACGTATCCGCCTCGATGTCCGCGTGTCGGGTGCGCGCTCCGATGAGGAGAGTCCGGTTGTCGCCGCTGATCCCCGCCATCGCCGGCACGCGGCCGATGTCGATGAGCAGCGACGGCGAGGCAAGCCGCAGCTTCAGCAGTGGGATGAGGCTCTGCCCGCCAGCGAGCACCTTGGCCTCGTCACCATGCTGATGGAGCAGCGTCAGCGCCTCATCGAGCGTCCGTGGAGCGACGTAGTCGAACCGAGCGGGAAACATCCCTCACCTCCACCTCAGGCCCGAGCGGGGTCCCTTGCTCCTCGTGCATGGCTGCGGCTGCACGAGCAGCGGCATCTTCTCGCAATCGACGGGTCGAAGTCAGACCTCGTAGCGGGGGAAGCGCCAGGCCATCTCCGCCGCGAGCAGACCGCCGTGTCCCAGCTCGGCGAGAAAGGTGGCATCCAGTTCCTGGCCGGAGAAGAGCCGGACGAGCAACAGGTCGAGCGCGGTGCGCCGCGAGAACGTCCCGCATGACGCCACGCCGACGACGGTGGTCTCGCCGAGCTGGGCGATCCAGTACGAGCTACCTGGGTGGACGGGAAGGCCGCGGCGCAGCTCACGGCCGCCGGCGGCGAGCAGCGATCGCCAGGTCGACTCGAGCGGATCGACCGAAGTGACGCCGATGACCAGGAGCACGTCGGCCGCAGCTGCCATCTGAGCGATCAGCGCCGGATCGACAGCGCCTGCCTCCTCGCTCCGGACGTCGCCGACGGCGCCGCCGAGCCACTCCGTCTTGCGTCGCAACATCGTCTCGAACCTCTCGCGCTCCACGACGGTCAGCTTTTCGCGGAGCAGCGCTGCCACGCGCAGCGGTTGAAACGGAAGCACCTGGACGACAGCCTCGGCCCGGGTCTGCCGGCTCGCCTCCTCGGCGGAACGGAGCACGCTTTCGGGCATTGCCAGCGGCGTGATCTTCGCTGCCCCGATCGTCCGTCCGGCGTCAATTGGCATGCGATCGGGCAGCGTGAAAACCGTGCATCCGTCGACGCCGTTGACCGCGGCCAGCGCGGTGGCGTCGACGCAGAGCAGTCCGCGCCACGCGGAGCTGAGGCGGACCTGCGACTCGACAGGCGGTCCTTGCTCGACTCCCGGGCCGGCGACCGCATGGGCGAGCCGCAGCGCCGCTGTGTCCTCGTCGACGTCACCGTCCTCGAGCCAGAGGATGTGCAGTTCGGGAAGCGCGGCGGCCTCGAGCGTCAGCGCGTCAGCTCGCACCAGGCGGTGGCCCTTGAGCAGAGCCGGACGGCGCTCGGGACCAGGGACGTCTTGACAGAGCCGGGCTCCAACCCAGCGCGACGGCGTCTCCAGTGCCGCGCCACCGTCGAGGACTTCGAGGCGCACAGGGGGGCTAGCCTGCCGCTTGGGCGGCCACCTCTCGGGGTGCGCTCGACATGCTGCCGCCGCTGCCGCCGCGACGCACGCCGACCATCTCCGCCGCGATCGCCAGGGCGATCTCGGCAGGCGTGCGTGCGCCGATGTTCAGTCCCACCGGACTGTGGACCCGGGCGATGTCGTCGTCGGTGTGTCCCGCCTCCTGCAGCCGAGCGACCCGCTTGGCGTGCGTGCGGCGGCTGCCGATGGCGCCGATGTAGCCGACGTTGGTCTGCAACGCGGTCGCCAGCGTCGGCTCGTCGAATTTGGCGTCGTGGCTCAGGCAGACGATGGCGTCGCGCGGCCCCAGTCGCAACGGCGGCAGCCCCTCGTCGGGCCAGCGACCGACGAGATCCCCATCAGGGAACCGCTCGCGGGTGAGGAAGGCGCTGCGCGGGTCGACAACGGTGACGCGATAGCCGAGGACGCCCGCCATTGCCGCCAGCGCGGCAGCGATATCGACGGCCCCGACGATGGCGAGGTGGGGCGCCGGCACCTCTGGGTCGACGAAGACCTGCAGGCCGCCCACCACATCGACGCCGGCGAGTCCCGACGCGAAACGGGCGGCCACCGGTTCCAGGAGGGCCTCATCCGCCTCCGCGTTGCCCAGGGTGCCGGCGAGCGGCTCGTCCTCGACCAGCGCGGCGCGGCGGCCGGCGAGCTCACCGTCGACGACGGTGCACAGCGCCACGGCGCGTCGTTCGTCGACGGCGCGTCGCCAGGCGGCGAGCACGGCGTCGTCGTCCCAGCGGATCGCCTCGATGAACAGGTCGACGGTGCCGCCGCAGCTGAGGCCGACGCTCCATCCCATCTCGTCGCTGATGCCGTAGTGGAGCACGCGAGGCGGGCGGGTTCCGTCGAGGGTCAGGCGTGCCTCTTCGACGACGGCCGCCTCGAGACAGCCTCCGCTCACCGAGCCCGCAATGCGCCCGTCAGGATGGACGATGAGCCGCGCGCCGGCTGGACGGGGTGTCGATCCCGTGGTGCGCACCACGGTTGCCACGGCAACACGCGGATCGCTGCCACGCCATTCGTCGAGGGTCGGCACGAGCTCACGCACGGATGCCATGCTAGCGTGCCGACCGAGACGTCACGCGGCGCCGATGGGGGTGCGTAAAGGTGGAGATCGAGAACACATTTGCCGTCGCGTCCGATCCTGATCGGGTATACGCGTACCTCCTCGACATCAACCGCGTGGTTGCCTGTGTCCCCGGCGCCCAGCTGAGCGAGGTCGTCGACCCCACCACCTTCCGCGGCAAGGTGAAGATCAAGGTGGGTCCGGTCACGGTGAGCTACGACGGAGTAGCCCGCATCGTGTCCCGCGATGACGACGCGCGCGTCGCGACCCTCGCCGCTGAGGGGCGCGAGACCACGGGGCCGGGTTCTGCGAAGGCAGTGACGACCATGTCGGTCAGGCCCCACCAGGATGGTTCGGCGGTGAACCTCGCCACCGACTTCACCGTCGTCGGGCGGGTCGCCCAGTTCGGCCGGGGAATCATGGAAGACGTCTCCAAACGGCTGATCGAGCAGATGGCGACATGCATCAGGGAGCGACTGGAGGAGAACGCGGGCGCGGGTGACGACGACCCTGCCGTCGAGGTCACCGGTGCGCCAGCCCCCGAGGCTTCGACCGAGATGCCTGCCACGGCGTCCGCACCAGCCCCCGCAGAGCCCGTTGCCATCGACGCCCTGGCCCTGGCCAGGGGGGTAGCCGGTGATCGCCTTCGTCGTGTCGACCGCCGGGCCAAGATCGCCGCGGCGGTGGCGCTGATCCTCGCGGTCGTGTTCATCCTGCGCCGCCGCCGCTGAGCTGCGCGGCCGATCCCAGATGCTCGCGTTCGTCCTGAGGCGTTGCTAGCATGAGTGCCCCTTTCGGGCATTTCCGAGGACACCCATCGGATGCAGTGGTGAGACCGCTGGTGGCGCCGCCCCGTCGGGTGTGCCGGGCCGAAGACGCGCATCCGGATCCACTTCTGTGGACACAGGACAGACGTTTACCGCTGTGACGATTGCTGCTTGGAGGAGGCCGATGACACGAAGCATCACGGTGACCATCAACGGTACGGAACGCCGGGATGAGGTCGAGCCTCGACTCCTCCTGGTGCACTACCTGAGGGAGAACTGTGGGCTCACCGGCACCCACGTGGGATGCGACACGAGTCAATGCGGTGCTTGCACGGTTCACCTCGACGGCCGTGCGGTCAAGTCCTGCAGCCTCTTCGCCGTGCAGGTCGACGGCCGGTCGCTGACGACGATCGAGGGTCTCGGAGCCACCGAGATGCACCCGCTGCAGAAGGCCTTCTGGAGCGAGCATGGCTTGCAGTGCGGTTTCTGCACGCCGGGGTTCATCATGGCCGCGGCTCAGCTGCTCGCCGACAATCCCGAGCCCACCGACGAGGACATCGTCAAGGCGCTCGAGGGCAACCTCTGTCGCTGCACCGGCTACGAGAACATCATGCGTTCGGTGCGCAGCGCGGTGAAGGCGGCCAGGACGCCCGCCGCCGCGGCAGAGCCGGTCCAGGTCGGAGGCTGAGCGATGGCCGTCACAACGATGATCGGCGCCAGCATCCAGCGCCGCGAGGATCCCCGCTTGGTTACCGGCCATGGTGCGTACATCGACGACCTGACCCGGCCGCAGATGGTGCACATGACCGTGGTGCGAAGCCCCTTCGCGCACGCGGCGATCCGGGGACTCGACGTCGCCGCGGCGCGCAGCGCGCCTGGTGTGGTTGCCGTCCTGACCGCTGCCGATTTCCGCGCAGTCATCGGCGGTGGAATCCCGGTCGCCAATGCCTTCGTCCCCGACAAGGCACAGGTTCCTGATCAGTTCCACGTCGCCGAGAGCGAAGCCATCTACCAGGGTGAGGCGATCGCGGTGGTGATCGCCTCGAGCAGCTACGCGGCCGCCGACGCCGCAGAACTGGTGCGCATCGACTTCGATCCGCTCCCTGCGGTGATGGACGTGGACAAGGCGATTCAACCGGGCAGTCCCCTGGTCGCATCGGGCCGCCCGGACAACATTGGCTGGGACGCCGTCTTCCCTGGCGGAGACATCGACGCCGCCTTCACCGAGGCCGACGTGGTGGTCAAGGAGCGAATCCACCAGCAGCGGGTGCTGCCCGTTCCCATGGAGGGGCGTGGCTGCATCGCCGAGTTCGACAACTACGACAACAGGTTGACGCTCTGGACCTCAACGCAGGTGCCCCATTTCGTCCGCCTCTTCCTCAGCACGGCGCTGGGGATGGCGGAGAGCCAGGTACGCGTCATCGCGCCGCATGTGGGCGGGGCCTTCGGCAGCAAGATACGCCCGTACCCTGAGGAATACCTGGCCTCTGCGGCGAGCAAGCTTCTCGGCCGTCCCGTCAAATGGATCGAGGACCGCAGCGAGAACCTCGTCGCCACCACCCACGGTCGCGGTCAGGTCTACGACATCGAGGTGGCGGCCAAGCGCGACGGCACCCTGCTCGGACTCAAGCTGACCCAGATCCTCGACATCGGCGCCTATCACGGCGTGTTCTCCGCGTTCCAGGTGGTCGCCTGCCTCGTCGCCGGCGGCCCGTACACGTGGAAGGCGGTGCACGGTCGCAGCATCGGCGTCTTCACCAATCGCACGTCGACCGATCCCTACCGAGGCGCGGGCCGGCCCGAGGCGACGCACCTCTGCGAGCGCGCCGTCGACCTTGTCGCCCGTGAGCTGAACATGGACCCAGTCGAGGTGCGACGCAAGAACTTCGTCAAGGAATTTCCGCATCCCAACAACTTCGGTCTGGTGTACGACTCGGGTGATTACGACAAGACACTGAACCGCGCGCTGGAGATCGTCGACTACCCGGCGCTACGGCGTCGGCAGGAGGAGCTGCGTGCCCAGGGGCGGTACCTGGGCGTCGGCCTGTCAACCTACGTCGAGATCTGCGGCATAGGACCGAGCGCGGCCACCGCTCCCGCAGCCGGCGTCGCCCTGGTCGAATCCTCCATGGTTCGTGTCCACCCGACCGGTTCGGTGACGGTGACGGTCGGCACCCATGCACACGGCCAGGGCCATGACACGACGTTTGCGCAGATCGTGGCCGATACCCTCGGCGTGCCTTACGACACCGTCGAGATCCGTCATGGCGACACCAACGAGAGTCCCTTCGGCTACGGCACCTACGGCAGCCGCAGCCTCGCAGTCGGCGGTATCAGCATCCTCAAGTCGTGCCAGAAGGTTGTCGACAAGGCCCGCCACCTCGCCGCGCATGTGCTGGAGGCCGCCGAAGAGGACGTCGTCCACGACGCTGGTCGCTACCACGTCAAGGGCAGCCCGGAAACTGCCAAAACGATCGGTGAGCTCGCCTTTGCCGCGTACGGAGCGGGCCTGCCCGAGGGGATGGAGCAGGGACTCGAGGCGGTGACCTACTTCGATCCGCCGAACTTCGTCTGGCCATTCGGCGCCCACATCTGCGTCGTCGAGATCGACGCTGAGACGGGCAACGTCGCCATCGAGCGCTACGTTGCCGTCGACGACTGCGGCAACGTCATCAACCCGATGATCGTCGACGGTCAGATTCACGGAGGCATTGCCCAGGGTATCGCCCAGGCTCTCTACGAGGAAGTGCGATACGACGAGTCGGGACTGATGCTCACCGGCACCTTCCTCGACTACCTGGTCCCCACGATTGCCGAGATGCCGCACTTCGAGACCGAGCGCACGGTGACGCCAAGCCCAACCAACGAGCTCGGTGTCAAGGGAATCGGCGAGGCGGGAACGATCGCGTCGAGTGCCGCGGTGATCAACGCCATCGTCGATGCGCTGTCGCCGTTGGGCATTCGTCACGTGGACATGCCGGCCCGACCCGACCGGATATGGAAGATGATGCAGGAGGCGAAGGCATGATTCCCGCGGCCTTCGAGTACGCCACCGCGACGACCGTGGACGAAGCTGTCGGCCATCTGCACCACTACGGGGAGGATGCCAAGCTTCTCGCCGGTGGACAGAGTCTGGTTCCGTTGATGCGCCTGCGACTTGCTCAACCGAGTGCCCTCGTCGACATCTCGCGTATGCAAGGGGTCGGTTCCATCAAGCGTGACGACGGCCACATCACCGTCGGCGCCGGTGTTCGTCATGCTGACATCGAGCGGGACTCAACGGTGCGTGATGGCCTGCCGTTGCTTGCCGAGGTCGCCCACGAGGTCGGCGACGCACAGGTGCGCAACCTGGGCACCATGGGAGGGGTGATCGCCCACGGCGACGCGGCCGGCGACTACTGCACGCTCGCACTGATGCTCGATGCCGAGATCATCACCAGCAAACGCACCCACCCGGCGTCGGCCTTCTTCCGCGATGTGTTCACCACCGCGCTGGACCCCGATGAGGTGGTCACCGGGGTGCGCTTCCCGGTGGCTCGGGGACCTCACGCCTACATCAAATTCCGCCGGCGCCTCTATGACTGGGCGATCGCCGGGGTCATGGTGCAGGACACCGGCTCTGAGTGGCGCGTCGGTTACGTCAACCTGGGCAGCACGCCGCTTCGAGGCGGTGGTGTTGAACAAGCACTCGCCGACGGTGCAACGCCAACCGAGGCTGCAACCCATGCCGTCGAGGGACTCGAGCCGAGGGATGACGTGAGGGCTACCGCCGAGTACAAGCGGCACCTTGCCACCGTGCTGACCCGTCGCGCCCTGGAGACCGCGACGTGAGCTTGGCGGCGTCGGTGGTCAGATCGCGGACGTGACCGCAGCGCCACCGGCGCCGCCGGCGACCATCGACGAACTCGTCGAGCGCCTGGCCGCGGCCGACTATCTCTGCGACCGCCGCTTGGCGACCGTCATCTTCGTCGCCTTGCGCCTTGACAAGCCACTCTTTCTCGAGGGTGAGGCCGGCGTTGGCAAGACCGAAGCGGCACTGGCCATGGCACAGGTGCTCGGGGCACGGCTGATCCGGCTGCAGTGCTACGAGGGCATCGACCTGGCTCACGCCGCGTACGAGTGGAATTACGCTCGTCAGCTGCTGCACATCCGCCTCCTCGGCGAGGTCGATGACGTCAACCGCCTTCGTGCCGAGCACGACCTGTTCGCCGAGGACTTCCTGCTCCGCCGCCCTCTTCTCGACGCCATCGACAACCAGGATCCGGTGCCCCCGGTGCTGCTCATCGACGAGATCGACCGCAGCGACGAGGAGTTCGAGGCATTTCTCCTGGAGATGCTTCACGGCTTCACCATCAGCATCCCCGAGCTGGGCACGGTGCGCGCTGCACGGCCGCCGTTCGTCATCCTCACCGGCAACCGCACGCGCGAAGTTCACGACGCGCTGAAGCGCCGCTGCCTCTATCACTGGATCGACTACCCCGATGTGGAGCGCGAGGTCGCCATCGTGCGCGTCCGGGCGCCGGGAGTCGCCGAGTCGCTCGCCCGACGCGTTGCCACCGTCGTGCGCGAGCTACGCAAGATGGATCTGTACAAGCTTCCGGGGATCGCCGAGACGGTGGACTGGACACGGGCGCTGGCGGTGCTCGCCGACGGTGGCGGAGCTGACAGCGTCGATGCGGCGCTGCTCGACGCCACGCTCGGCTCGGCTTTGAAGTACCAGGAGGACCTCGAACGCGTCCGCGAGGTGCTGCCGACGTTGCCTGCCTCGAGCGAAGCCGGCTAGGCGACAGGTGCCCGGCACGACCCTCTCGTTGGGTGATCCACTGCCGCGCCTGGCGATGTTCGCGCGACTCTTGCGCGACTGTGGACTGAGGACCACGCCACAGAGCGTCATCGACGCGGCGCGCGCACTGGGCTGCATCGACGTCGGTCGACGCGATGACGTGCGTGCCGGGCTCGCCGCGGTCTTCGTCACCCGCCGGGAAGAAACCCTCGTCTTCGATGCCGCATTCGACATCTTCTTCTCGCATCACGAGCCGCGTCACACGGCCGGAGCGATCCCTCAGCGATCGCGTGCGCTGCCTCTCGATCCGGCCGCAGCGGCAGCCTGGCGAGAGCTCCTCGGCCTGCCGGCATCCCAGCTCCGCCGTGAGGACGAGGACACCACGCCGTCGGGCAGCAGCGGCTACAGCGCCGCCGAGCTGTTGCGCCAGCGTGATTTTCGCGAGATGACCGCAGACGAACAGAGGGAGGCACGGCGGCTGCTCCTGCAGGCCCCATGGAGGCTGACCCAGCGGCGCAGCCGTCGCCACCAACCTGCCCCTCGGGGAAGTGTCGACCTGCGGCGCACGCTGCGACGCGCGCCTCGCCAGGGCGGTGAGCCGTTTCTACTGGCGCATTCGCGGCGCCGCTACCGGCGGCGGCCGTTGGTGCTGATCCTCGACGTCAGTGGCTCGATGGACAAGGTCAGCAGGCTGCTTCTTCTCTTCGCCCACGCCGTGGGACGTCGCGAGCGTGTCGAGACCTTCGTGTTCTCGACACGGCTGACTAGAATCTCTCACCTGCTGCGCCGGCGTGATGTCGACGCCGCCCTCGACCACACGGCACGCCAGGTGCACGACATCGGTGGCGGAACGCGTATCGGCGAGTCCCTCCGCCGGTTCAACCGTGACTACGCGCGCCGTGTCCTGGGTCACGGGGCCATCGTCGTCGTTCTCAGCGACGGTTGGGACCGTGGTGACGTGGATGTGCTGGCAGCGGAGACCGCGCGACTTCGTCGTTCCAGTCGCCGGTTGATCTGGCTCAACCCGCTGCTCGGCTCAGCGTCCTACCAGCCGGAGGCTCGCGGCATGGCGGCGGCGCTGCCGCACGTCGACGACTTCCTCGCCGCCAACAACCTCGAGGCGCTCGACGAGGTGGGTCGCCACCTCGCGGCGCTCTCGGCACGCACGCCGCCTCGCTGAGGTGAGTGGCTCGGTGCCCGACTCAATACGATTGCTCCTCATGACAGTCACCCGCCACCCGATGTGGATCGACGGCGAGCCGGTCGAAACAGCGCGCTGGATGCCGGTGTACGACCCCGCCACCGAGCAGGTCGTCGCTGAGGTGCCGGCCGGCGAGCCCGCTCATGCTGACGCCGCTGTCGCTGCTGCCCGCCGAGCGTTCGACGAGGGGCCGTGGCCACGGATGTCACCGCAGCAACGCGCCGAGATCCTCCATCGCATCGGCTCTGCGCTCGAGGAGCACGCCGAGGAGTTGGGCCATCTCGAGTGCCGTACCAGTGGCGCCACCATCCGGCGCACCCTGTTCGGCGACGTGCCCATGGCGGCTCGCTACTTCCACGACGTCGCCGAGCTGGCGCAGACCTTCGAGTGGGAGATCGAGATGCCGCCCTCGAACTCCGTCGACGCCAACGTCCGCCGCATCGTGCGCGAGCCGGTTGGCGTCTGCGTCGGAATCACGCCGTTCAACGGC
>DASZGL010000095.1:0-109432 GCA_035938875.1 Candidatus Dormiibacterota bacterium | reverse complement strand
GCCGCCGTCGAGCTCGCCTATCCTCGGGTTGCGGGGCGCTCGACGCACGGCACGGGATGCACCCTGAGCGCAGCCATCGCGGCGTTTCTCGCGCGCGGGGCGTCGCCGCTCGACGCCGTGGCCAGCGCCCGCGCCTACCTCCAGGAGGCGCTGCTGCGCGCGCCCGGGATCGGCTCCGGGCACGGCCCTCTCGGCCACTTCGCCGAGGACATCGCGGCGCCAGTCGTCACCGCGCCGGCGGGTCAGTAGGAGTCGTGGTGTTCCGCAGGCGAGGATCTGATGGGGCCGGCGATGTCGAGGCCATCGAGGCCAAGCTCGACGCTGCCGAGGACGCCCTCGACGACGACGACGCCAAGCGTGCACTGCGGCTGTGCGACGAGGCGCTTCGCGCTGCCCGGCAGGTCGACCACGGTGAGTTGCTGGCGCTGACCCTGACAACGCGGGCGGCTGCGCTTGCCGACCTGGAGCGCTTTGCCGATTCGGAGCGCGACGCCGGCAACGCGCGTCTCGTCGATCCGGAGTCGGCGGCAGCGGCGCATCAGCACGGTGTCGCCCTGTACCGGCTGGGGCGCTTCGCCGAAGCCGCTGCGGCCTTCACCGACGCAACCGGGATGGAGCCGGAATCCGCCGAGCCGTGGCACGCTCTCGGCCGCTGCTCGGTGTGGCTCGACGACCGCGATGCTGCTCGTGCCGCTTTCCGGCGGGCTGCCGAGCTGGACAGCGAGCAGTTCGTCATCCCCGTGCGCATCGCCGCCGCCGAGTTCGACCGCATCGCCGCCGAGGCATGGCGCACCGTCCCCTCGGGTTTTCGCGCGCTGCTCGACAACGCGATGGTGGTGGCCCAGCCGCTGCCCGACATCGACGACGTGGAGAACGGCTTCGATCCCGACACGCTGGGGGTGTACGAGGGCGCCACAGCGCTCCACTCGGCCGATGTTCCCGAGCGCATCGTCCTCTTCCAGCGAAATCACGAGAACGTCTGCGCCAGCCTCGGTGCGCTCCAGGAGGAGATCCGCCGCACCATCCTCCACGAGGTCGGCCATCACTTCGGCATGGAGGAGGGGGAGCTGCCCTTCTGAGTACCGCCACCGCGTTCTGGGCGGTTCGCCGTTCGGTGTGGCGCTAGGATCGGCGCGATGACCGCGCCCTACCCTGTGCAGTACCGCCGCGGGGTGCTCCTCCCCGAGCTTGGGCTGTGGCTCGATCCGCGAGTGCGCCGCGAGCTGGGGGTGGTGAGCCACGCGCACGGCGATCACATCGCCCGGCACGGCACGGTGGTCTGCACCGAGCCCACCTATCGCATCCTCGCCCATCGCACGCGTCGCGGGCAACTGTCCGCCAACCGGAGCACCGCGACCAAGCCGTCCAAGTCGCGCGCCACCGCGGTGATTCCCAGGCTGCTTGCCTATGGCGAGGAGCTGGCGCATCGCGACGCCACCCTGTCGCTTCACTCCGCTGGTCACGTGCTCGGATCGGCACAGGTCCTGGTGCGGCATCGCGATGTCCGAGTCCTCTACAGCGGCGACATCAAGCTGCGCGCCGGGCGCACGGTGGCAGCACTCGAGCACGTGGAGGCCGACGTGCTCATCGTGGAGAGCACCTTCGGCCGTCCCCACTATCGCTTTCCCCCCGTCGACAGCGTGCTCGAATCGATCTGCGACTTCTGCCAGGACAGCGTCCGCAACGACCGGACGCCGGTGCTCTTCGGCTATTCGCTGGGCAAGGGACAGGAGCTACTCGCCTGCCTCGCCGACGCGGGGCTGCCCCTTCATCTGCATCCTGCGCTCTATGCCATCACCGAGCTGTACCGGGAGCTCGGCGTCGATCTCCCTGCAGCGGCTCGCTACGACGGCCACGTGCCCGCCGGCAGCGTGCTCATCTGGCCACCGCATCTGCGGGATGTGCCGGCTCTTGGACGCCTGCACAATCCGCGCACGGCGTACATCAGCGGATGGGCGGTGGATCGCGACTCGGTGCTGCACTCCGGCTGCGATGTCGCCTTCGCGCTCAGCGACCACTGCGACTTCGACGACCTCTGCACGTACGTGGAGCGCAGCGGGGCAAGCCAGGTGTACACGCTGTTCGGCTTTGCCGAGGACTTCGCCCACCAGCTGCGGCGTCGCGGGCTCGACGCCCACGCCCTGACCACCGAACAGCAGCTGACGCTGGCGCTGGCCTGATGCGTCGCTTCGCCGAGGTCGCCGAGGCCATCGGAGCGACGTCGTCGAAGCTGGAGAAGGTCCGCCTGCTCGGCGACTACCTCGCCGCCCTCGACGAGCAGCGCCTGCCGGTGGCGACGCGCTTTTTCGCCGGTCGGGTGTTTCCGCCGTCGGACCCTCGCGTGCTCCAGGTCGGCGGCGCTGCGCTCTCCGCCGTGCTCCGCGAGCTCGGCGGCGTCGACAACGAGGACCTGTCGAGCATCTGGCGCAAGTACGCAGACAGCGGTGAGACGACGCAGGAGGTATTCCGCCGCGCCGGGCGGACGACGAGCAGCGACACCGACATCCTCGATGTCGTCGCCGCCTTCGACGAGATCGCATCGATCAGCGGCGCGCGGGCGCGGACGCGCGCCGTGAGCGACCTGCTCGCCCGCTGTGATCCGCTCGAGGCCAAGTACGTCACCAAGCTCATGGCCGGTGACATGCGCATCGGGCTTCGCGAGGGCCTGGTCGAGGAGGCCATCGGCGCCGCGTTCTCTCGTCCTCGCGCCGCGGTGGAGAGGGCCAACATGGTCACCGGCGACCTCGGCGAGGTGGCCCTCCTGGCGCTGCACGACGAGCTCGAGAGTGCCCAGCCGCGGCTCTTCTCGCCGCTTCGTTTCATGCTCGCCTCTCCCGTCGCCGACGCCGCCGAGGTGATCGCCCGTCTCGGCGCCGAGGTCTGGGTTGAGGACAAGTACGACGGTATCCGCTGCCAGCTGCACCGCGATGAGCACCGAGTAGCGCTCTTCAGCCGCGACCTCAACGACGTCACCCAGCAGTTTCCCGAGGTCGCCGGCGCGGCACGTGAGCTGCCCGGGTCGCTGCTCCTCGACGGTGAGCTGCTCGCCTTTCGCGACGGGAGGGTGCGCTCCTTCTTCGAGTTGCAGACCCGGCTGGGTCGCAAGTCACCGCCGCAGTCGGTGATCGACGCAGTACCGGTGATCTTCACCGCCTGGGACATCCTTTACCAGGATGGTGAGTCGCTCCTCGACCATCCCCTGCGAGAGCGACGCCACCGCCTCGACGATCTTCACCTCGGCGGGCGCTTCGCCACCGCGCACCAGGAGCGTGCCAGCGGCGTCGAGCAGCTGGAGCAGCTGTTCATCGACGCCCGGGAACGCCACAACGAGGGACTGCTCGCCAAGGATCCCGACTCGGCGTACACGCCGGGACGTCGAGGATTGGCATGGCTGAAGCTGAAGAAGCCTCTCGACACGCTCGACGTCGTCGTGGTCGGCGCCGAGTGGGGACACGGCAAGCGACGTGACGTGCTCAGCGACGTGACCTTCGCGGTGCGTGTCGACGACAGCGACGAGCTGGTGCCAATCGGCAAGGCATACAGCGGGCTGACCGATGCGGAGATCGACACCATGACCAAGATGCTGCTCGACCGCACCCTCCAGGACCGCGGTCACTATCGCAGTGTCGTCCCCGACATCGTCCTCGAGGTCGCCTTCGACTCGGTGCAGCCGTCGACGCGCCATCGCTCCGGCTACGCGCTTCGCTTCCCGCGCATCGTCAACTGGCGGCACGACAAGCCGGCGAGCGAGATCGACACGCTGTCGCGCGTCCGGCAGATCGCCGAGTCACTGATCGAGGAGCGCGAGCAGCTCGTCGACCGCGCCGGCAACCCCACCGCCGAGCCGGCCGGCTAGCACGCTGCTAAGGGCGGCGGCGTCCCAGGACCGGCGCGAAGAGCTCGTCGGTGTCGGTGGCGGGATCGCCGACCTGCTCGAAGACGTTGAAGCGGCTGCGCAGCGCGGCGTACTGCTGCACCAGGGCTTCATCGCCGTACGCCTCGAGCGGATCCCAGGGATGCAGGTAGCGCACCTCGCTGATGCCCGCCTGGAGCATCTCCTTGAGGCAGCCGAAGCAGGGTTGCATGGTGCTGGTCAGCGACGATCCCAGTGTCTGCTGTCCGAAGCGCGCCGCGGTGAGGATGGCGTTCTGCTCGGCATGGACACAGAGGCAGACGTCGTACGCGCCGCCGCGCCGGAACGTTTCCGTGTCGCGTCGGGCGCAGCGATGACAACCGCCCTCAGAGCAGTTGGGCATGCCGAACGGGGTCCCGTTGTACCCCGTGCTCAGCACACGATCCTCGCGGGCGATCACCGCGCCGACGCGGCGCCCCAGGCAGTCGGCACGCGTGCGCGCCGCCAGGGCGATGACCATGAAGTACAGCCGCTTGTCAGGCCGGGCGGTGATCCCCTGAGGCGGCCCCGGCGGTTGCACCACTGTGCCGGTGAGAGATGTCGTCGGTTCCCCGTCGCTCACTGCGGCGTGGCGGCGAGTTCCAGCGCGGGGAGGCGGCTGACCAGCTGCGAGGCGAGGCGCTTGACCGCAAGCCTTGTCGACGTCGCCAGCTGCGAATAGCGGAAGCGGCCCAGGTCCATGTCGCGCTGCACCCGGGGATCGAAGGGCACCTCGACGATGCCGCCCAACCTGCTGTTCAGCGTGTTGCTCAGCCGGGCGCGGTCGATGTTGTCGTCGCGCCGCACCATGTTGAGCACCAGCGTGGTGCGGAGCAGGTCGAAGTTGGTTTCCTCGAGGTGGTCGACGGCGCCGAGGATGATCTTCGCGGTGACCAGGAGCGGTGCGCTGATCAGCGCCACCTGGTCGGCGTGGCGCAGGGCGAACTGGGTGATCTCGTCGAGGAAGCCCGTGCCGCAGTCGTAGACGACGATGTCGTAGTGGCGGCGGATGACGTGGTTGACGGCGAGGTACCCGCCGCTGCCCAGGCGGCCCATCTCCACCGGGTCCTGCGGCGCCGCGAGGATGTGCATGCCCGTCTCGGTAGCCGTCATGTAGCGGGTGAGCTGGTCCTTGGTGGTCACCGTGGGCAGGTCGTTGATCAGGTCGCTGATGGTCGCGGGGACGCGCGAGGCGACGAGGTCGGCGAGCGTGCCGAAGTCGGGGTTGGTGTCGACGACGAGCACGCGGTCGCCGCGCACGTCGGCGAGCACCGAGCCGAGGAGAAAGCTCAAGAGCGTCTTGCCGACACCGCCCTTGGGGCTGATCACCGCGATGCTGCGGCAGCCGTCGCCGAGGGGCCGGCGAATGTGCGCGTCGAGCTTGAACTCGTCGACCTTGGGCAGCCTGCTCCGCCGCTGCAGGCGAAAGCGCCGGGGCAGCTGGCGCGTGGGTGACGCCAGCAGCCACTCGCGCCATGCCGCCGACTCAGGTGCACCGGGGCGCGAGACCGGCCGATTGCCGTTGGCGTTGCCGTTTCGCGAGGGGTCCTCAGCCGCCGCCAGCAGCGCGGCGAACTCCGCGGCGTCGTGGGCTGGGATGCCGCCGTAGCGCTCGACGAACTGGTGCCACGCGGTGGGGAAGGTGCCGGGAGGCGGCTCACCCAGGACGTAGGCGACGGTGCCCTCGAGGGCGCCACCGGCGTTGCGCACCGCGACCACCGCCTGGGCAGGGGTGCGGTCGGCGCTGACGACGGTGGCTCGAGCGTTGAGCGGCAGCTCGGAGGCGCTGCGGGCTGCCGACGTCAGCGGTCCACCCAACTCTGGGTCGTCGCGGCAGCCCACCACGAGCTCGCCAGGGCAGGCGGCGGTGACGGCGTCGGAGAGGTCCGGCGGCCCAATTACAACAATCAACGCCAGGCACCGGCGTGTGGGTTGGCAACGGGATCGGGCGTGGGCATCACGGGTTTGTAGTCAGCCGCCCGCCCGGCGGTGACCGACGTAGGTTACCGCTAGTTCAGTGATCTCGGGAGATTGGGGCGATTGGCCCCGATCCAGGCACTGTCCACTACAGTGGCCGCGCCTCTTCGGGCGGGTAGCTCAGCCGGTTAGAGCGCGGGGCTCATAACCCTGTGGTCGGAGGTTCGAATCCTCCCCCGCCCACGTTTGTTTGCCGGCCGTGGCGGCGGGTCGCGGCGGCTTTGGCTCGGGTTGTAGCCACCGGCGGTGCTGAAGAGCGAGCCATCGACGACGAAGAGGTGGGAACGTGCCAGAACTGGCCGCAACGGTTGACCACCGAGTTGGCAGCACAGATGATACCGGCGGTGTCACTCGAAACTTGCGGGGGCACCGCCCCGGCTACCTCGCCAGCATCTCCCGCGCGCGCCTGTCATCCCCAGGGATGAGACCCGCCGGAGGATGTCAGAGGCGGTAGATCACGCTACCGTCGCCGGATGAGCCTCAACCGGCCGCGAGTCCGTGGTGTCAGCACCATGCCACCGCTCCTCGCCGACGCCATCCTCACCGTGTTCGTCACCGTCCTATCCGTCGGTGCGTCGTTCGGCTCGAGGGACGAGGCTCGGCATCCCGATCTGTCGATCGTCGTCCTGGCCGTGCTCGCCGGTGTTCCCATCATCGCCAGGCGCCGTTACCCCATCCAGGTCGCGGTCATCGTCGAGCTGGCGACGGCACTCCACGTCATCCTGGTCAACGGATCACCAGCCCCTCCGTTGGTCGTCGCTGTCTACACGGTGGCGCTCTACTGCGATCGCCGGACCTCGCTTCGCCTGGCTCTGGTCATCGGTGGCATCAACTTCGCCCTGGTGGGCATCGTGGGCCTCGTCGGAACCAGGAGGGATGTCGTGCCCAGCCTGGTCTCTGCGGTCGTCCTCGTCGCCGGTGGCTGGGCGTTCGGCGACAACATCCGGACGCGGCGCGCCTACCTTGGATCGCTGGAGGAGCGTGCCTCGCGGCTGGAGCGCGAACGCGAGGAGCGTGACCACCGCGCCGTGCTCGACGAGCGAGCCCGCATCGCCCGTGAGCTGCACGACGTCGTCGCTCATCACGTCAGCGCCATCGCCGTGCAAGCCGGAGCCGCCGAGGAGGCGGCTGTCGACGACCCCGAGCGGGCGCGCCAGGCACTCGAAGCCATCCAGGGATTGAGTCGTGAGGCGCTGAGCGAGATGCGCACGCTGCTCGGCGTCCTGGCGGTCGACGACGATGCCGCAGTCCTGGCGCCGCAGCCCGGACTCGACCAGGTCGACCGGCTCGTCGCCCAGGTTCGGGCAGCGGGGGTGGATGTCGACCTCGCCGTCGAGGGCGCGCGCCGGCGCCTGCCCGAGAGCCTCGACGTCACCGCCTATCGCATCGTCCAGGAGGCGCTCACCAACACCCTCAAGCACGCCGGCACCGCGCGTGCCACGGTGACCGTGCGGTTCGGCGACGACGAGCTCGAGCTCGTCGTGACCGACAACGGCGCCGGCGCCGGCAGCGACAGCGCGGGGAGCGCCGGCGGTCGCGGGCTGGTCGGCATGCGCGAGCGGGTGGCGCTGTTCCACGGACGGCTCACCGCCGGACCCGTCGATGGCGGCGGGTTTCGCGTCCATGCGTGGTTGCCCACCGCGGGGCTCGTCTCGTGAGCATTCGCGTGCTCATCGCCGACGACCAGACGCTGGTCCGCGCCGGCTTTCGCATGGTCATCGACTCCCGCGACGACCTCGAGGTCGTCGGCGAAGCCGGTGACGGCGCCGAGGCGGTGCGCCTTGCCGCCGAGCTGCATCCCGACGTCGTCCTCATGGACATCCGCATGCCGGTGATGGATGGCCTCGAAGCGACGCGGCGGCTCAGTGGTCCGGGCGTCGCCGAACGCACCCGCGTGCTGATCCTCACCACCTTCGACCTCGACCAGTACGTGTACGACGCGCTGCGTGCCGGAGCCAGCGGCTTCCTCCTCAAGGACACCCCACCAGCCGAGCTGGCCGCGGCGATCCGGGTGGTGGCCTCCGGCGAAGCCCTGCTGGCGCCATCGGTGACCCGGCGCCTCATCGAGCGCTTCGCCGGAATGCCGTCGCCCCAAGCCAGCGACCCCGCGGTGCTCAAGGAGCTCACCGGCCGGGAGACCCAGGTGCTCCGGCTGATCGCCCGGGGGCTCTCCAACGCCCAGATCGCCGCTGAGCTCGTGGTCGGCGAGACCACGGTGAAGAGTCACGTCGCTCGCCTGCTGATGAAGCTGGGGCTGCGTGATCGCGTCCAAGCGGTGGTCCTCGCCTACGAGTCGGGCTTCGTCACTCCGGGCAACGTGTGACGCTACCCGCCACATCCTCGTTCTCAAGATTCATCCTCAGGGAGGACCCAGTTCGTCACCCTGACGGACGACACGGTGGCGCCGCGCCGGTAGCGTGATCAGTGTCACGAGAACCCCACGGAGCACCGTCTATGACCGCCACGCTGTTGCCGCCAGAGCTAGCTGAAACTGAGGCATCGCCCCGCGCCGGTGCCGATGCGCTGCCGGGAGGACCGACGCCGGCGATCCGCACCTCCGGGCTCACCAAGCGTTACGGGGGACTGACCGCTGTCAGCGGTCTGAGCATCGAGATCCCGCGCGGCGTGGTCGCCGGCTTCGTCGGCCCCAACGGGTCGGGCAAGACGACGACCATCCGCATGATCCTCTCGATGATCCGGCCCACCGAGGGCAGCGCCGAGGTGCTTGGCGTCGACACCCGTCACCCGATCGGCTACTTGCCGCGCGTCGGCGCGCTCATCGAAGGCCCGGCCTTCTACCCCACGCTCAGCGGACGACGCAACCTTCGCGTGCTCAGCTCGCTCGGCGGCTACAGCCCTGTACGGGTGGAGGAGGTGCTCGAGATCGTCGGCCTCGCCGACCGAGCCGGCGACCACGTCGCCTCGTATTCGATGGGGATGAAGCAACGCCTCGGCATCGCTGCGGCTCTGCTGCCGAAACCCGAGCTGCTCGTCCTCGACGAGCCGGCGAACGGCCTCGACCCCGCCGGCATCCTGGAGATGCGCCGCCTCATCCTGGAGTTGAGCCGCCACGGGGTGACGGTGTTCATCAGCAGCCACCTCCTCGCCGAGGTGGAGCAGATCGCCGATTGGATCGTCATGCTCAACAAGGGTCGACTGCTCTTCCAGGGCCCGATCGACGCCGTCCTGAGCCAGCGGGAAACGCAACTGGTCGTGGCCGCCGAGGATCCCGCCGACCTGGGGAGGCTCGCTGCTCTGCTGCGCAGCGCCGGTCACAGTGCTCACGTGATTGATGGACGGCTGCACGTCGACGCTGAAGCGTCGTTCGCCGCCGAGCTCAACCGCTCCGCGATGTCTGCGGGGATCACCCTGGTGGAGATCGGCACCAACCGGGCGACCCTCGAGGACACGTTCCTCGCCATGACCGCAGGGGAGACACGATGATCCGCGCATTTCGCAGTGAATGGCACAAACTCATCCGTCGCTCGATGCTGCTCAGTGCCGTCCTCGGCGTGGGCGTCAGCGGCCTGGCAACCTTCTTGGCGCTCAGTCGGGCGAAGTCGGGGGTGTCGGAAGGCGGGTTCAGCATCGCCACTCTCTCGCTGAGCGACGGCTGGAGCCAGATCATGTCGCGGGCATCCGACCTCATGGGTGTCGTTGTGCTGGGAATCGCTGCGGTTGCCGTCGCCTCCGAATACACCAACGGGACGCTGCGCAACCTGCTCGTCCGCGAGCCGCGCCGCGTCCGCCTGCTCGCGGGCAAGTCGCTCTCGGTGCTGAGCTTCCTTGCGCTGCTGGTTGTCGCCGCCTGCGCCGTGTCGCTGGTCACCGCACTGGTGGTGGCGCCGGGCAAAGGTGTCGACACGTCCACGTGGGGAACGTCGGCGGGCGTCCATTCGATCGTTGTCACTGTTGTCGACGTCGTGGTGTCCGCGCTGGCCTATGCAGTCGTCGGTGGCATGCTGGCGCTGGTGCTGCGCTCTGCGGCAGGGGCGATCACCGTCGGCTTCGCCTGGCTCGTCATCGTCGAGGCGCTCATCGTCGCGGGGTGGTCGCAGACGGCTCAGTGGCTACCCGGGCGGCTGTTCAACACCATCGCCTCGAACGGCAGCAACACCATCGCCTATGGCCATGCCGCGGTCTTCGCTGCGGTGTACGTCGCCGTGGCGGCAATCGCTGGAGCTGTGCTCTTTCGCACGCGAGACGTGACCGTCTGAGGGAATCTGTGAACGGCGGAGGCGCGGTGCCGGTCGCACCGCGCTTCGCTGCCGTCGCGCGCTGGCAGATGTCTACACTCGCCGCATGTCGCGCCCGGTCCTCCTCGTCCCTCCAGCCACCGCTGACGAGTACCTGAGCCTCCTCCCCGCCGGGGTCGAGGTCCACCGTGCGCCGACTTCCGGCGATGGCGCGGCCATCCCCCCGACGGTGGATCTCCTCGTCCCCTCATTCGTGCGTCCCGAGGTCCTCGGTCTCATCCCTCACCTCAACGGCCTTCGCGTCATCCAGACGCTCAGCGCCGGCGTCGACTGGATCCTTCCCGTGGTTCCACCCGGCGTGGTTCTGTGTGACGCCGCGGGCGTGCACGACATCTCGGTGTCGGAGTGGGTCGTGGCCGCGATCCTGGCGATGCAGAAGCGATTCCCCCACTATCTCGACGACCAGCGCCGTGCCCTGTGGACCCGACCGGGCAGCCACGACGCCTCCCACGAGCTGCAGGGCATGCGCGTGCTCATCGTCGGCTATGGATCCATCGCCCGCGCCACCGAACGTCGCCTGGCGCCATTCGACGTCGACATCGTCCGCGTCGCCCGACGCGCGAGAGACGGAGTCCATGGCACAAGCGAGCTGCCGTCGCTGATCGTCGACGCCGACGTCGTCGTCATCCTGCTGCCGCTCACCGACGAGACCCGCGGCATGATCGATGCGTCGCTGATCAGCCGCATGCGTCACGACGCTCTCCTGGTCAACGCGGCGCGTGGGGCGATCGTGGACACCGGCGCGCTCACCACTGCGCTGCTCGAGGGTCGCATCCGCGCGGCGCTCGATGTCGTCGATCCCGAACCGCTGCCAGCCGATCACCCTATCTGGGGTGCGCCCGGCCTGTTGATCACCCCGCACGTCGCCGGCTCGACACCGCGCTTTCGTGGCCGTGCCTGGCGTTTCATCGCCGACCAGGTGACGCGTTTTCTCGACGGTGAGCCGCTGCTCAACGTCGTGCACGACGGTTACTAGTGTCCTCGAGCTGGGCGCGGCACGCGATGGTGTCGACGTCGAGCCCGCTGGCCGTCGAGGCGGCCCTGTGGGCGCTGCGTGAGGGCGGCACGGCGATGGACGCAGCGCTTGCGTCCGACGCCGTCCTCGGCGTCGTGCAGCCGTTTTCGACGTCGGTCGGCGGCGACCTCTTCTGCGTCGTCGACGACGGTCGCGAGGTGCACGGCTTCAACGGTTCGGGCGCAGCTCCTGCGCGGCTGACGATGGAGATGTGCTGGGCCGAGCGGGCGCAAGGCGATGGTGGTGAGCTGACGACGGCGCTGAGCGACACCTCGGCGCTGAGCGTCACCGTGCCCGGCGCCGTCGACGGTTGGGCTCAGCTGAATGAGCGCTTCGGCCGCCTGGGGCTGCCGAGACTGCTGGAACCGTCGCGGAGGCTCGCCCGCGATGGCTTCCCGCTCGGTGCGAGGGCAGCCGGCGCTTGGTCGCGCAACGCGCACCGGCTTCGTGCTCACTCTCCCTTTCCCGTGTCCGTTGCGGCGGGACAGCGCTTTGCGAATCCCGCCCTGGCGACGACGCTCGACGCCATCGCCGCAGGCGGATGTGAGGCGCACTACAGCGGTGAGTGGGCGCAGATTGCTGTTGCCGCCGTGCAGGAGGCCGGTGGCGTGCTCGATGCCGGCGACCTGGCGGCGCATCGGGGCGAGTGGGTGGCGCCGTTGCGCGGACGCTACCGCGACGTCGAGGTGATCCAGCTGCCGCCCAACGGGCAGGGCGCAGCGGTGCTCGCCGCGCTGGCGCAGCGCGACCACGAGTCGCCGGGCGCTGCCGGGGATCCGGCGACGGTGGTGGCGACGGTGCGCGCCATCCGTGACGGCATGCGCCTGGCGCATCGCCTTATCGCAGATCCTCGACACGCTGAGATCCCGGCATTCTGGACGGGCCGCGACACGGTGTACACCGCCGTCGTCGCTGGGGGCATGGCGGTGAGTCTCATCTCGTCGGTGTTCTACCCCTTCGGTTCGGGCATTCACGCGGGTGGCGCCGTGCTGCAGAACCGCGGTTGCGGATTCTCTCTCGAGGCAGGTCACGCCAACGTCGCCGCGCCCGGCAAGCGACCATTCCACACCATCATCCCCGCGATGCTGCAGCGCGACGGTGGCGTGTGGTCCGTCCTCGGGGTCGTCGGTGGATCCATGCAGCCGCAGGGACAGGTGCAGGTGATCTCGCATCTCGTCGACCACGGCGCCGATCCGCAGACGGCGCTTGATGCTCCGCGGGTCGCCTGGTTGGGAGGTGATCGTGTCGGCGTTGAGGACGGCTTCTCGCCGGCAGTCGCCGCAGAGCTGCGCAACGGTGGCTTCGAGGTCGTGGCCGCCGAGGCCATGGGCGCAGGACAGGTGGTGCGCTGTCATCACGATGGCTGGCTCGAGGGCGGCGCTGACCGCCGTCGTGACGGCGTGGCCTTCGGATTCTGATCGTGGGATGCCGGCGCTGGTGGGTCGCCGTGCGCCGTGCGGCGCTCGTCGCCGCAACTGTGCTGCTGTCGGCGAGCTGTTCGTCGGGCGACTCCACCGTGTCGGTGTCGAGCAGCGCGTCATCTTCCCCGTCGAGCAGCGGCACCACCACTCCGTCGAGCAGCGCGACGCCGTTTCCGCAGCCGAGGACACAGCAGGCGGAGGTGCCGCTGCCGGAACCCCGCGAGGAGACCGCCGCCGCTGCGTTGCACGAACGCCTCTATGTCATCGGCGGCTTCGACGCAGGGGGCAGCGACACCGACTCGGTCTTCGTCTTCGGTGGCGCGGTGTGGACGCGCGGCCCACGCCTTCCCGTGGCCGTCGACCACGCCTCAGCGGCGGTGCTCGGCGATCGCCTCTACGTCATCGGCGGCTCGACGCCTATGGGGGCGAGCACCGCCGCATTTGTGCTCTCGTCGAGCGGCGACGCGTGGCAACGCATCACACCCTTGGGGCACGCGCGTATCGCGCCTGCGCTGGTGGCAACGAGTGGACGTCTGTATGCCATCGGAGGTCGTGATGGCCTCGTCGAAGTCGGGCCTGCCGAGGTCTACGACCCGGAGTCGGCGCGCTGGCGTGACCTGCCGCCACTGCCACTGCCCCGCGACCACGTCTCAGGTTTCGTCGACCAGGGGATGCCGTGCGTCGCCGGCGGCCGCTCACCGAACACGACCCGGGTCGACTGCTTCGACAGCGCCGCAGCACAGTGGCGTTCGCTGCCACCGCTTCCCCGTCCGACGAGCGGTGCTGGAGGTGTGACGCTCGCCGGCACGGTCATCGTCGCCGGCGGCGAGGATGCCGTTGAAAGCGTCATCGTCGATCAGGTGGCCCGGTTCGCGGACGGATCGTGGTCGCTCGACAGCATGCTCGTGCCACGACACGGTTTCCAACTGGCCGTCCTCGGCGGCCGTGCCTGGGCCTGCGGCGGCGGCGACCACCCCGGACTCCATCCCGTCGCCACCTGTACCTCGATCACCTAGCCGGAATTAGCGGTACACGCCGTTGTGACCGAGCGAGATGTTGCCCGGCGCGGGGAAGTAGCAGAGGCCGTGGTCGCCGGAACCTGAGTAGATACGTTTGATCACGGTTCCCGTCGCCGTGTCGACGACGATGACGGTGGCGTCGTAGCGACTCGACATCCACAGCTGAGTCCCGTCGGGGTTGAGCTGCAGCATGTCCGGGCTGCCACCGACCTTCCACTTGGTGACCGCGGTGCGCGTCGCCATGTCGATGACCGAGATCGTGCCCTCGAGCCGGTTGGAGACGTACATCGACCTGGTGTCGCGCGAGACGTACAGGCCGTGCGCTCCACGGCCGGTGTTGATGAATTGCACCTCCTTGAGCGTCTCGCCGTCGACAACGGAAACGCCGCTGCGCCCCTGGTTGGCGATGTAGAACACTGTGCCATCGGGTGACAGGCGTACGTCGATGGGAAGGCCGCCAACCTTGACCCAGCCGACAACGGTCATGGTGTCGACGTCGACTTTGGCGACCATCCCGGAATACTCGGTGGTGATCAGGAAGTACTTGCCGTCAGCGCTGAAATCGAGGTGATCGATGCCGTTGATGGAGATCGGCAGGTCCTTGATCACCTTCCAGGTCGTGGGATCGCGGAACTCCAGTCTCCGCAGACGCTCCTGGACGACGATCGCCTTGGTCCCGTCGGGGGTGAAGTAGAGGTTGTACGGATCGGGTAAGGGGATGAGATCACCGGACAGCTTTGCGGTCGTAGGATCGATGACGCTGAGACTCCACGTTCCCTCGTTGTCGACGTAGAGCTTGCTCAGGTCGTGGGCCGGTGCGATGTGCTCCGGGAAACGGCCGACGCCGAGGTGATCGATGACGGTGAAGGTCGCCGGGTCGATGACGGAGACAGTCGTTCCATCGCTGTTGGGGACGTAGACACGAAAGGGCATGCCCTGCACCGCCGGGCTCAGCTTGCCCGACATGGTCGCGGCGTAGACGTTGCGAGTGCCTGTCGCTGCCACCGGGGAAGTCGGCGGGTTGGTCGGGGGATTGGTCGGGACGTCGACCGTCGGCGCGTTGTTGACGGCGGCATCGCGCACGACCACCTGCGGCGACCCGCAACTCACCGCACCCACCCCTGCCAGCACCACCACCGCGGCGAGCCCGAAGCCGCGACCACGACGAGTCGGCGGCGGCGACTCTCTGAATGCGTGCTGAGTGAGCTGGGTCGGCGACGCCCCAGGGCGCGCCGGCGGGGAGGCCACGCGCCGACTATAGGCGAAGGCGGGACGGCCGGGAGCATGGCGGTACGGTGCCAGGTGGCCTCGAGATCAGCCGAGCAGGTCGCGCAGCTCGCTCTTGCGCACCTTGCCTGATGCCGTCCGGGGCAGGGCGTCGAGACGGTGCCAGCGTCGTGGGCGTTTGTACGCGGCCAGCTGTTCGGCGCAGCGCGTCTCCAGTTCGGCGATCAGCCGGGCGCCACGGCGCCTGCTCACCACCGCGGCGATGACCTCCTCACCGAGGTCAGGATCGGGCACGCCCAGCACGGCCACCTCGATGACGTCGGGGTGACCCTCGAGGACCTGTTCGACCTCGCGCGCGGCGACGTTGTTGCCACCTCTGACAATGACGTCCTTGAGACGGCCGAGCAGGATCACCCGTCCGTCCTCCTCGACTCGGCCGAGGTCGCCGGTGCGAAAGAAGCCTTCGCGTAGCGCCGCACGGGTGGCGGCTCGCTCGCGGTGGTAGCCGATGAGCATCGTCGCCGCCGATGCCTCGAGCTCGCCTGACGCGGCGCCGTCCACGGTGCGCACCACGACACCGCGCAGCGCTCTGCCGACGTCGCCCACATCGCCACCGTCCCGAGGAACCGTCCGCATGGTCAGCGGCGACACCTCGGTCATGCCGTAGCGTTCGACCACGTCGGTGCAGAGCCGATCGTGGAGGCGTGCAGCAAATCCGTTGGGAAGCGGCGCTCCGCTGACCACGCAGCGGCGCAGAGTTGGCGGCGGTGAAGTCGACGCCGACGCCAGGCGGCTGAGCATTGTCGGCACGCCCTGAACGACGGAGATGCGCTGCTCGTCGATGAGCCGAATAGCCGCATCGGCGTCGAAGCGGGGCATCAGGACGACGCTGGCGCCGGCCATCACCGAGGCGCTGAGCACCGCGCTCATGCCGAACGAGTGGGCCAGCGGCAGCGCTCCCAGCTGAACGTCGCCCGCCCCGAGCTGGAGCATCTCCTGGGCCACGGCTGCGGCGTTGCGCAGCAAGCCGGCGTGCGAGTGGACCGCCCAACGCGGGGTCCCTGTCGTCCCCGACGTCGCCAGGATGACAGCGGGCGCCCGTGCCCGAAGGTGCTGTGGAGCTGCGCGACGATGTGCCGCGAGCGCGGGCAAACTCACCCAGTCGCGGCGACGGCTGGTGGTCTCGCTGATGGTCAGCAGGCGGACACCGGTGGCGGCCATGTCGATCGCCGCGCGGGCGATGTCGGCATGTTCTTCGTCGCTGATAACCACGCCGGCGCGCAGCCGCTGCAGCGCCACGGCGATCTCGCCCGGTGGCGACGCCACCGAAATCGGGGCGACCCGGGCACCGCAGCGAAGCGCGCCGTAGTACGCAGCCGCGGTCGCCAGGCTGTTGCCGCAGCACAGCGCGACCACGTCGTCGCCGCCCACTCCGCGGCGATCGAGCGTCGTTGCCACGCCGGCGCAGGCTGCATCGAGCGTCGCGTAATCCATCGCCGTGCTGCGCAGACGCAGTGCAGTCGCCGATGGATCCCTCTGCGCTGCCACCCAGGGCAGCTCCGCCAGCGTCAGCGCAGACGCGGGCTCAGCGCAGTCGATAGGTGGCCGGCTTGCCGCCGTTGGATACCACCCGTTCGCCGGCGCGCTCGAGGATGCGCCGCACCTGCTGGCCACTGACCTGTCCCTCGAGGCGCTCGCGGATGTCGGCGATGCTGATGGGCCGGCGCGATGCGGCGATCACCGCGAGCACCTTGTCGTCCAGCGAGGATCCGCCGTTGCTGACAACATCAGCCACAACATCTGGCACAGCCTCGGGCGGAGCGGGCAGGGAGATCGATGTGGGCCGCGCCGACCCAGTCTCGCCACGGAGACGGGCGAGCAGGCTGGGAAGGTCGTCCAGGGCCTGGCGCACGAACCCCGGCGACCCGCTCACCTCGATCTCACGGTCACCGTCGCGCAGGCGGAGCGAGGCATGCGGGTCCATCGGAGAGGCAGCCGGCGGACCAGGGGGCCGGGGAGCGAACGGCGGCCGGCGCTGGACGAACGGCGGACGCGGCGCACCGCGGTCACGGTCGCGATCGCGGTCGCGCGAGGGAAATCGGGAGTGACGGTCATCGGGCACGGGACCGCGAGTGTAGCGGTTCGGCTGAATTCAGAGCGGCTGCCAGACTCCCTGCAGTCGCGTCCGCGACCCCCGCTCGAAGCCGCAGGCGGCACGGCAGCTGACCGTCTGCACCGCACCATCACGCTCGCGCAAGCGCAGCCGCAGATCGGCGACCTCGGTGTTGGCGCAGAACACCTCGGCGCCATCCGGGTCGTGGTAGGTGACGCCGGTGAGCAGGTCAGTGGGAACCTCGAGCTCACCCTCGATGTCGACGCCGTCGATGAGCGCCGAGAAGTGCACCAACCCGGCCCCGCCATCGCCCCAGAGCACGCTGCGCAGCCCACGAAAGCCGGCGGCGCGAAGCTCCCGACCGCCGACCCGCAGAGCGATTGACGACACCGGAGGGGTGCGCCCCCCCAGTCGCGCCGCGCGCGCCCAGACCAGGACCAGATAGCCGTCGGGGTCGGTGTCAAAGCCGAGCGCATGAACCCATCCCCAGCGGTGGGCGTGGCGGCCGCCGAAGAGGTGCGACTGCTGCACCGGCGTCGCCTGACACTCCATGCGCTCGCCATCCACGTCGACATGGCCCTCGGCGTGTGCGATGGGCACGCTGACGATGGGGTAGGTGGCGCCGCCGGCGAGCCGCTCCATCGCCGCCGGAAAGAAGGCGAACGGCGTCGCCAGTGGCTGCCACTCCAGCTCCCACCGCATGGTCCTACCGCCCTCATCGACCGCGGACCCGCTGCAGCCTCCGCCGCTCACCCTGGCGTCGCCCAGAGCCACACCGCCATCGACGAGAGGGCGCCATGCCGTGCCATCGAGCTGATTGCGCGCTGCGAACCAGCGCGGACGCTGACGGTCAAAGGCGCACGCCCAGAGCGCCGTCGACGCGGGGCCCTGCCGGGGGACCGAGAGCGTCCAGCGCAGCCAGGCGGCGCGACCCCCGCCGAGCGCGGCGGTGACGTAGAAGACCTCGTACCAGCCGCGGCGCTCCACGCCGCCTCGAGCCCGGTTCGGCTCTTCCGTGTCGCCGAGTTGGGCCGCTGCACGCCGAATGGCGCCTGTCACCGGCGAATGCTGTCGATGGGGGTGACCGGCTGGGTGATCCCCGTCGCCGCCTCGTAGCGGGGCTCCGTTGCCGTCAACCGGGCACGCGCGCTGCGCCTCTCGGCGACCACGGCATTGAGCACCGCGCCGATGATCAATATCTGCGAGAGGAAGAAGACGTACGTGACCAAAACAAGGAGCAGTCCGAACTCCTGACCGTAGCGCGTCATGCCGTTGCCGGCGATGCTGAAGTACAGCGGCCAGAGCAGGGTGAGCAGCTCGAAGCCCGCGGCGCCAAAGAGCGTCCCCGGCAGCGCCCGGCGAAGGCTGTGACGCGGCCGGGGGATGACGACGTACATGAGGCCGAAGAGGGTAAAGCCGACCGACAAGCCGACGATCACCTGCACCACGTAACGAACGGGGCCACCCAGGATGTCGCTGGCGCCGCCGCGCTCGGCGACGGGCGTGATCACCGCAAGCGCCGACGAGGCGGCGATGCCGACGACGGTCAGTAGCGCATAGGCAACGATCATCCCCACCGCCATCAGCTTCTGCTGGATGAAGTCGCGCTTCTCGAAGCGATGGATGACGGCGAGCGCGTTCTCGACACGACCGAAGAGCGCCGAACCTCCCCAGAAGAGGCTGAGCACGCTGACCACGCCGAGGAGCCCGGTGCTGGATCGCACTCCGTCGAGGGCGCTGCGCACCTGCTCGAAGGTCGAGTTGGGGTCCCCGGGCTGACTGGGCGGCAGGACTCGGGCGAGCCGCTCGAGAACCGCATCGCGGGCGCCAGGGTCGCGCATCGCCAGGCTGGTCACGAAGAGGATGGCCAGGACGATGGGGAAGAGGGCGAGAAGCGTTCCCAGGGCGATGGCGGCCGCCCACGTATCGCCCCCGTCGTCCCCATAGCGCTTGGCGACTAGCGCCGGCAGGCTGCGGGCTAGACGAGCTCGAAGTCCGCTGTCGGCGCGGCTTGAGTCAGGCAGGGCTCAGCCCTCGCTTTCTTCGCTCGCCCCCTGGGTAGCGGCAAGGACGCCGTTGCCACCAGCGGCCGGCCCCGGAGCAGCCTGGCCGTCGGACACGGCGTCGGGCTTGTGTTCGACCGCGGCGCCAGTGGTCGACAACGAGGGGATGGGAATCGACTCGTCGTGACTGGGCGTGTCGTCGTACTGGTTGCGTGCGCCCAGCTTCTGGCGCACGATGCGACCGACGACGACGCCGGAGCCGATCACTGTGCCGACGATCACCAAGCGGCGCATGCGCCTGCCGCGGCGCCTGGGGCGAACCGATTCGGCGAACGCCTCAGCGGCGTCGGCGACGCGCTCGCGAGCTGCTTCGATGACCGCGCTCGACTCGTTGGCGCCGTTCTGGGCGAGCCGCTCGGCGCTCTCGGCGAGCATATCGGCGGCCTTTTCGGCAGCCTCGCTGAGCGTCCCTGCCGCCGACGACGCCGCACTGCGGAGCACGGGTGTGGCTACCCGCTGGGCCTCACGGGCGGATTCCACCGCCCGGCTGGCGAACTCCGAGGCGATCTCCGCAGCCCGTGCCCCGATGTCCTCGGCGACGCTGGTGGTGCTGTCGGCCACGGCGGCTGTGCTGGCCCTGCGACCCAACATGGCGATAACCCTCCCGTGTTGCGCCACCGCTCGGCGTCAGCGCATTGGTGATTCGCGTGAGCCCCCGCGGTCGATTCTAGGGAGCGGTCCCGCAAGGCGAAAGCACGGCCACCCCTTCGAAGTCCGCGCGCGAGCCCCGTCAGGCGGCGTGACGCCAGCCCGAGCTGCCCCGGCGGACGGGGACCGGCGGGCGCAGGGGGGCATCGAGGAACCAGCGGATGCGGGCGGCGGTCACCGGACCCACCACCTCGGCCAGGCGATCCTCTGTCGCCGAGTACAGGGCGGCCAGAGTGGGAAAGGCCCGCTCGAGACGGACGGCGACGGCGTCATCGACCCCCGGCAGCTCCGTCAGATGACGGTGCCGCCGCGTCCCCAGCTCGGTCTCCTCGGTATCGCCGAGGGGCAGGTCCAACTCGATCGGCGGCAGCGGCATAGCCGCATGATACCGAACGCATGTTCGTAAGTCAAACGGCCTCGACGCTGCCAGATCACACCGTCTTCTCGACCCGCTCAGGCCGGAATTCGCGGAGCACGCGGGCCGCCTGCCATAGTTCCTGGCCGTCCATCGCCGCCAGCTCGCCATCGAGGCGCTCGCGGTACTTGGGGTCACTGTTGGCGCGGATGACGGTGCGCGCCTCGTCGCCGCGAAGCACGCTCTGGTAGCAGTCTTCGATCAGCGGTTTGAGCACGGCCTCGAATCGCGGGGCCCAGTCGAGCGCGCCGCGCTGCGCCGTGGTCGAGCAGTTGGCGTACATCCAGTCCATGCCGTTCTCGCCGATCAGCGGGTAGAGGCTCTGCAGGGCCTCCTCGACGGTCTCGTTGTAGGCCTCGCTCGGTGTGTGGCCGTGTGCGCGGAGCACGTCGTACTGCGCCTTGAACGCACCCTGGATCAACCCCATCAGCACCGACCGCTCGCCGCATAGGTCGCTGTAGACCTCGTTCTCGAACGTGGTTTCGAAGACATGCCCGCTGCCGATTCCGAATGCCGTCGCCAGGGCACGCTCCCTGGCCCGCCCGGTGGCGTCCTGCCACACGGCGAACGACGAGTTGATGCCACGTCCGGCCAGAAAGTGGGTGCGCACGGTGAGGCCGCTGCCCTTGGGTGCCACGAGCACGACATCGACGTCGTCGCGGGGAACGATGCCGGTGTCGTCGCGGAAGACGATGCCGAAGCCGTGGGAGAAGTAGAGGCAGTCGCCAGGACGCAGGCGCTCGCGGATACTGGGCCAGAGCGCGATCTGCGCGGCGTCGCTGAGCAGGTACTGGACCACGCTTCCCTGCGCGGCTGCATCCTCGATGCTCAGCAGGTTCTCGCCCTCCTCCCAACCGTCGCTCAGGGCCTTCTCCTTACTGCGGCCGTCGCGCACTCCGATGAGGACGTTGAAGCCCTGGTCGCGGAGGTTGAGGCTCTGGCCCCTGCCCTGAGGGCCGTAGCCGAGGATCGCCGTCACCTCGGCGTCGAGGACGGCGTGCTGCTTCTCGACCGGGTAGTCGCTGCGTTCGATGATCTGCTCGGTGACGCCGTTGATCTCGATGGTCTTCATGCGGTATTCCTGGTGGCGCGGGACGAGGGCAGCAGGATAGGCGGTGCCGGGCCGGCGCCGTCCCACCTGGGCAGGGCGGGACCGCAAGGAAGCGTTTTGCGCCGTCGTTTTTATTTCATGTTGAGAGATTGGCTAGGGTGGCCTACGAAGCGAAACCCGCAGGGTGTGTGGAGCTTCTACGTGGTGCGCCGCCGGCGGGCGTGGTGGGATCTCAAAGGCACGCAGTACCCGGAGTGGCGCTTCGAGTTCGCGCATCCTCTGGGTGACGATCTCGGCACCCTCGAGTTCCCGCTGCCACCCGTCGGCGACAGTCAGACGTACGCGAGGGCGCAGCCCTTCACGATCGTCAGCTAGGTTCGTGCTGCGCACGGGCTGGCGCCGGTCGGTGTAAACAGGGCCGCACGCGGGCAGCCTGGTCCCAGCCTCCCCATCGCGCGGCGTATCCTCGGCCCGATGCTGCGCGATCACCGGCGCTCCGGCGCCGTGCTCGGTGCGGCCAGGGGGGCGATCACCGTGCTCGTCGGTCTGGTCGGCACTGTCGCCGTGGCCGGTTCCGGCCCCAAGGCCCCGATGATCGTGACGGGCTCGACGCCGGCGGCCCTGACCGTCGCAGTCGCCATGGTCATGGAGCCTCACCCAGCAGTCAGCCCAGCTCCGCCCCCGGTGCTAACTCCCCGACCGGCGCCCCCACCGCCAACGCCGCCGCCGGCAACACCCGCGTCGCGTCCCGCAGTCGACGCCGCCAGCCTCGCCAGTAGCACCCTCGCCCTGCTCAACGCGGATCGCGCAGCCCAGGGATTGGCACCGCTGCAGATCTCCGCCGCACTGAGTCGTGCCGCCGTCGTTCACGCCGCCCAGAACGCCGCCCAGGGCAGGCTCTTCCACGACGGGCTTGTCGCCCACGTCAACGCCCAAGACGTGGGCTGGCGCAGCCTCGGCGAGATCCTCGGCACCGAGCGGGGCACCACCGACGCGGCCTTCGTCAACGGCCTGTGGCTCGCCAGCCCAGAGCACCGCGGCATCATCCTCACGCCGCAGTACACCACCGTCGGAGTCGGCTGGGCGCAGGCCGGCAACGGGGATTGGTACGTCTCCGCCATCTTCATCTCCTGACGCACGCCCTTCTGAGCTCAGGACATCGCGGGGCCCGCACAGCGCCGGCCGTCTGTGCCCGCCTGCTAGCCTCAGAGGAGCAATGCGCGTCGCCGTGCTCGTCAAGCAGGTGCCCGACGTCGCCGAGCTGCACCTCGACCCAGTGACTCGCACGCTGGTGCGCGAAGGCGTGCCAGCGGTGATGAACATGTACGACCGCACCGCGCTCAGCCGTGCATTACAGCTGCGCGACGCGTCAGGCGCTGAAGTGGTCGCCTTGAGCATGGGTCCACCCGCCGCGGTCGACGTGCTCCGCGAGTGTCTCGCCGGCGGCGTCGACCGCGCCGTGCTGATCAGCGACTCCGCGCTCGCCGGGTCGGACACCTGGGTGACCGCGAAGGTGATCGCCGCGGCACTGCGGCAGATGGGCGCATTCGACCTGGTCCTCTGCGGACAGCACTCCACCGACTCGGAGACAGGTCAGGTCGGGCCCGAGGTCGCGGCGCTGCTCGGCCTGACCCAGGTGACCGCCGCCGTCGCCCTCGATGTCGCAGGTGAGGGATTCGATGCGGTGCTGGAGATCGACGGCGGCACCGAGACCGTGCGTGGACGGCTTCCCGCCCTGGTGTCGGTTGTCGAGGCGATGCTCAAACCACGCCGCATCCACCCCACGGCGTATCGCGAGACGTCGCCAGGACGCGTCGAGGTCTGGGACGCGGCTTCGCTGCATCTTGACGGGGGATCGATCGGCCTGGCGGGTTCGCCGACGGTGGTCCGCGCCGTTCGCGAGGACGCACCCGTGCGCCGCTGCGAGATCCTCGGCGGCGCCGACGCCGCGGGCGAGCTGGTGGCTCGGCTCGACGCCTTCGGCGACATCGGCGACGCCGAGGGCGAGTCGCTGGCTGTGGCGGGCCCGGTCCGTTCTCAGCGCGGGCCCTGTCTTCTCGTCGCCGCCGAGTCCGAGGACGGCGTGATCCACCGTGGGGTCGCCGAGCTGATCGGGGAGGCGTCCCGGTTCGCCGATGCCCTGGGTGGATGGGTGGCCGCCCTGGCCCTCGGTGGCGAGGCCGACGGTGATTCCCTCGCCGCTGCCGGCGCCGATCTCGTGCTCGTTCCTCAGCCGGCGTGCGGCCGACCAGGCGCCTCGTGGCCGGCCGCCGCGCTCGCGGCCATCGAGCTGCTCGAGCCGCTGGCGGTGGTCGCCCCGGCGTCGCCCCGCGGACGCGACTGGATGCCCCGGGTGGCGGCCGCCTTGCAGGCGGGGATGGTCGGCGACGGCATCGGCCTCGAGCTCAGCGGCGGCGAGCTGCTGTCCCTCAAGCCCGCGTTTGGCGGCGCGGTGGTGGCGCCGATCGCGTCGCGCACCACACCGCTGCTGACCACCATCCGTCCCGGAACCTGCCTGCCGCTGCGCGCCGACGACTCCCGCGACGCTCCCGTCCGAGTGATGTCGGTCACCGTCGCCGACAGCGATGCCGTGACGGTGCTGGAGCGTCGCGTCGACATCGACGCCGCGGAGCTCGCCGGAGCACGCGGCGTGGTGGTGTGCGCCGGATTCGGCACCGAGGGTCCCGACGGCGTCGCCCATGTGCGACGCTTTGCCGCCGCCATCGGCGCCGCCTTCGGTGGCAGCCGCCGTGTCGTCGACAGCGGCTGGCTGCCGCGAAGCCGGCAGATCGGCATCAGCGGACACGCGCTGGTCTGCCGGCTGTACATCGGCGTCGCCGTCCGCGGCGCGGCCAACCATCTCGCCGGGCTGCGGCGCGCGGGCACTGTTGTTGCTGTCAACCATGACGCCAACGCCGGCATCTTCAGCGCCTGTGACTACGGCCTGGTGTGCGACTGGCGCGAAGGCGTGGATGCACTGAGCCATGCCTTTGCTGAGCGCTCCCGCGAACACCCCGCAAGCGAGTGATCAGAGATTCTTGATGTCCGTGACACCACCCTCGGCGAGGCGCTTGCCGAGGGCGTGGTAACCGCCTTCGAAGTAGACCAGCGGTTGGGCGGGAGCGTCCGCCCAGGCGTCGACCACCAGGCCGACCAGGACGGTGTGGTCACCGTGCTCGGCGAGGCTGCGCAGCTCACAGTCGAACCATGCCGCCGAGCCGGCGAGCAAAGGCGCACCGGTGCGGGCCCTGATGGTCTCGGAGATGGTCAGGTCGCGCTCGGGCACGCGCCCGGAGATCGCTGCCCACTGACCGATGGCGTGCTGGCCGTCGTTGAGCACGCTGACGCCGAAGTGCTGGGCGCGGCGCGCCAACTCGAGGAGCTTGCCCGAATTCTTCACCCCGAGAAGGACGAGTGGCGGATCCATCGACAGCGTGGAGAACGCCGTTGCGGTCATGGCGTAGATCAGCCCGGAGTGGGCAGCGGTGGCGACGGTCACCCCGGAGGCGAATTTCCGGGCTGCGTCGCGCAGCTTGTCTGGGTGCACCGGGGGTGTGATCGTCAGCCCTCAGGGTGAGACGAGCTCAGGCGGATGAGCGCGGCGCCAGTCTAGGCGGTCACCCCGACGTGACCCCGAAGCGTCAGGCGGGAATCAGCTCGGCCATGGGCAGCAGCTCCTGTTCGCCGGCCATGGCGAGACGCGTCGGTGCGAAGCTGCGCCGGTGGTAGGGAGTCACGCCGCGTTCACGGATCGCCGCGAGATGCTCGGCGGTGCTGTAACCGGCGTTGTGATGCCAGCCGTATCCCGGGTGGAACCTGTCGAGACGCCGCAGCAGGCGGTCACGTGTCACCTTGGCGACGACCGACGCGCACGCGATGGCATAGGAGCTGGCGTCGCCGTCGACGATGGTGGTGTGCGGTCCAACGTCGTCGAAGCCGGCGATGCGCCGCCCGTCCACGAGCACGTGGTCGTACGGCGCCACCTTGCGCAGTGCTCGGCGCATCGCCAGGTGCGTCGCGTGATAGATGTTGAGCCGGTCGATCTCTGCCACCGACGCCGCGCCCAGCGCGACAACCACGACCCGCCGGCGGATCTCGACGGCGAGGCGCTCGCGCTGGCGCGCCGAGAGCATCTTGGAGTCGCGCACGCCGTCGATCCGCTGGCAGTTGTGCCTGATGACACATGCGGCGGCGACCACTGGTCCGCAGAGGCTGCCGACACCGCATTCGTCGACGCCAACGATCCGGAAAAGGCCCGAGCGCCACAGGGCCCGCTCGGCGCGCAGAGTCGGCCTGACCACCGCCACGCCGCAAGAGCGTAACCGCAGATGGCTGTGGACGGCGCATCACGGTCCAACACGAGTGAGGATCCCCCCTCTGCTACGGTGGAGATCAGTACCGACCCGTTTGGTGGATCCGCCATCGATCGCCGCCCTGGCAGCGCGCCGGCCGCGCCCTTCTTCACCCGCAACACCATCCTCGCCTTCTCGGCCGTGGCCATCGCCTCGTTTCTCGCCTTCGCCCCGCTTTACGCGGCGAGCGACCACGGCAGTGGCGCCCTGGGCGTCTTCGCCGCCACTGCCGAGGGGCTCACCGCGGTGACCGGGACGGTCGCCTGGATCGGCGGCTGCCTGCTGGCCATCCGCAGAGGTTCGATGCTCTGGGTACTGGTTGCCCTGTTCGTGCCCCTGGTCGGCCCGGTGATGGTCGCTCTGTTCTCGCCTCCCACTCCTCCGGCGACGCGGTGAGCGAGCTTCTCTGGACGGACGTCGGTCCGCGCGACGGCTTGCAGAACATCGCCGCCGAGGTGCCCACCGAGGTCAAGGTACGGTTGGCCCGCGGTCTGCTCGACGCCGGCGCACCGCGCGTCGAGGCGACCTCCTTCGTGTCCGCCAAGTGGGTGCCACAGCTTGCCGACGCCGCGGCGGTCATCGCCGGGTGCGGGGCGGACGCTCTGCCGCGTCTTCGCGTGCTCATCCCCAACCCGCGCGGTCTCGAGCTGGCTCTGGACAACGGTGTCCACAACGTGCTGGTCACCGTGGCGGCCACCGAGACGTTCAACCGGCGCAACGTCAACCGCAGCGTCGCCGAGTCACTCAGGGGCATCGAGGAGATCGTCGAACGCGGCGGTGCCGCGGGTTGCACTGTCGACGTCGCCATCTCCGTCTGCTTCGGCTGTCCGTACGAGGGCTGGGTCAATCCCCGCCGCGTCGTCGACATCTGCCGCGAGCTGGTGCGTCTCGGCGTCCGTGAGGTGGGCCTCGCCGACACCATCGGCGTCGCCGACCCAGCCCAGGTCCGCGACCTGGTGATGCGCGTCCAGGCGGTCGTCGACGCCGATTCCGTGAGCCTGCACGTGCACGACACCAGGGGCATGGCGGTGGCCAGCGTGCTGGCGGCGTACGACGTCGGTGTGCGCCGGTTCGAAGGTTCGGTGGGTGGTCTCGGCGGCTGCCCGTTCGCACCGCGCTCGACTGGGAACGTCTGCAGCGAGGATGCCCTGTACGCGTTGCAACGGACCGGCGTCGACGTCGGCGTCGACATCGATGCCTATTGCGCGGTTGCCGAACGCCTCGGCGAGGACCTGGGCATGGCGCTGCCGGGGAAGCTGCATCGCGCCGGTGTGTGGCGACCCGAGCAGGTGGCTGCAGCGGGCGCGGGGACGGTCTCGTGAGCGACGCGGTGCCGCAGCCCGAGCAGCCGCAGGCGGTACACGGCGTGCACAGCCGTGAGGAGGTGGCGGCGCGCCTCGGCAAGGCGCTGAGCGGTGGCCCGGCGCGGGCCCGGGAGAAGAACGCGCTGGCGGGCAAGCTCTTCGTCCGCGAGCGCATAGCCCGACTCTTCGACGAGGCCACGGCGTTCGTCGAGGACGGGTTGCTCGCCAACTGCGAGGCCGATGACCTTCCCGCCGACGGAGTGGTCACCGGCATCGGTGTCCTCCACGGCCGTCCCTGCGCGGTGATGGCCAACGACTCCAGCGTCAAGGCCGGCTCGTGGGGCGCACGCACCGTCGAGAAGATCGTGCGCATCCAGGAGACCGCTGAGCGTCTGCAGATCCCGCTGGTCTACCTCGTCGACAGCGCCGGGGCGCGCATCACCGACCAGGTGGCGATGTTCCCAGGGCGGCGTCACGCGGGCCGGATCTTCCACATGGAGGTGCGACTCAGCGGCCGGGTGCCCCAACTGTGCGTGCTCTTCGGCCCGAGCGCTGCCGGTGGCGCCTACATCCCGGCGTTCTGCGACGCCGTGATCATGGTCGAGGGCAACGCCTCGATGTACCTCGGCTCGCCGCGCATGGCCGAGGTGGTGATAGGGGAGAAGGTCACCCTCGAGGAGATGGGTGGCGCCCGAATGCACTGCAGCGTCAGCGGCTGCGGCGACATCCTGGTCAAGGACGAGGACACCGCGCTGCGCGCTGCGCGCGACTACATGAGCTACATGCCGCAGAGCTGGGGCGATGTTCCGCGCGCATCCGCTCCTCGCGACGTCGCCGCCGATGCCAAGGACATCGAGGCGATCATCCCGTTGGAGGCAGCGCGGGGCTACGACGCCATGGAGGTGGTCCGCGCTCTCGTCGACGACGAGTCCTTCTTCGAGGTCAAGAAGCTCTTCGCCCGCGAGGTGATCACAGGCTTTGCCCGGCTCGACGGCCGCGTCATCGGTGTCGTCGCCTCGCAGCCGCGCTTCAAGGGCGGTGTGCTCTTCGTCGACTCCGCGGACAAGTGCACGCGATTTGTCAGCCTCTGTGACGCGTTCAACATCCCCCTTCTCTGGCTCGCCGACGTGCCCGGATTCATGATCGGCACCGCCGTCGAACGTCAGGGAATCATCCGTCACGGGGCCAAGATGATCGCCGCCCTGTCGTCGGCGACCGTTCCCAAGGTGTGCGTGGTGCTGCGCAAGGCGTACGGTGCCGGGCTCTACGCGATGTGCGGCCCGGCCTTCGACCCTGACTGCACCATCGCGCTGCCATCGGCGCAGATCGCGGTGATGGGACCTGAGGCTGCGGTCAACGCCGTGTACTACAACAAGATCCAGGAGCTCCCCGAGGAGCAGCGCGAGGCGTACGTGCAGCGCCTGCAGGACGAGTACCGCGACGACATCGACATCTTCAAGCTCGCCTCAGAGCTGATTGTCGATGCCATCGTCCCTGGTGAACGTCTCCGTGAGGAGCTGGTCAACCGTTTTGCCGTGTACGCGTCACGCGTGCGCAGCGATGCCCCACGCCGCCACGGGGTGTTCCCGGTCTGACAGGGGAGATGCTCGCCTTAACGGAGGGGGGATGCTCCCCCCTATTCATTGCCGACCGGGCAAAGCCCGGATCGGCCTTACCCCCCTCCGGCCGTCCTTGACGGCCGCCGCGCCCTTCGGCGCGGGCGCGCTTTCGGCGCGAGCGCTTTCGGTGCGGGCGCTTTCGGTGCGGGCGCTTTCGGTGCGGGCGCGTTCGGCGCGGGCGCGCGGTGGCGGGGTTGTTGTCAGTGCTCGGCCGTCGCTTCGACCCGCGCCGCGGTGGCCGTTGCGCGGGCGAGGATGGCGGCGGCGACGAGCACGATGAGGCCGCCCCCCAATTGCGCTGGCGACAGCGTCTCGCCGAGCACGAGCGCGGCGAGGACCGCGGTTGACGCCGGCTCAAGCGTGCTGACCGTCGAGGCGACCGATGGGCCGACGCGGCGCAGCCCGGCCAGGAACGCGGTGGCGGCGATCACCGTGGGCACCGCTGCGATGCCAACCACGACCAACCAGCCGGTGGCGTCGAATCCACGCAGCTGACCGGTCACCGCGCCCGCGCCGGTGAAGCTGAGCGCGGCGGTGGCGGCGATTCCCGTGGTGGCCGGCAGGGCGGCGACGTCGCGCAGCAGGAGGCTGCCGCAGAGGATGTACGCGGAGTACACGACCGCCGAACCCAGGCCGAGGGCCACTCCCAGGGGGTCGAGGTTGCGGGCGCCGAACGGGTCGACGACGACGACGACCCCGACGCTGGCGGCGAACAGCGCTGCCAGCCGCACCCTGGTCAGGCCTTCGGCGAAGAGAAGCCGTGCCAGCAGGGTGACGATCACCGGGTAGGTGTAGAGGAGGATGCTGGTCACCGCAGCGGGGACGGTGCGCAGGCTGCCGAAGAAGCACGAGGCCTGGCCGACGTAGAGCACCCCCATCAGCGCCACCGGCGCGGCACGCCGCAGCGATGGCCTGCGGAGCTCGCCGCGCAAGGCGAGGATGCTGCCGAGGACCACAGCCGCCAAGCCGAAGCGGAGTGCAAGCAGGGTGGGAAGGGTAAGCCCGGCGCGCGAGCCGAGCTTGCCGAAGATGCCGAGCGTGCCGAAGCCGACCGCCGACAGGGCAACCAGGAGAAGGCCGCGGACCGCCTCGGGGCGCCTCGGTTGCGCACTCATCCAGGACGCCGCGAGCCGGCAGACACGGCGCGCAGATTACGTGCGCCGGGGATCCTCGGATGGCGATACTCGGCGCTTCACCTCGAACAGGAGGACTGCGTCCTTGACCGAGACCGTCGACCCCGGGCAACTGCTTGCCACGATGCCCTTCGCCCTCGCCTGCGGCATCGAGCTCGACAGCGCCAGCGCCGAGGAGGTCATCGGTGGATTCGAGTGGGCCCCCGAGCGCTGCACGATCAGCGGAATCATCCATGGCGGTGCGCTGATGTCGCTCGCCGACAGCCTCGGTGCCATCTGCGCGTTTCTCAATCTGCCCGAGGGAGCCACGACCGCGACCATCGAGTCGAAGACCAACCTCTTCCGCGCGGTGCGCAAGGGGCGGGTGCACGCCACATCCCGGCCGCTGCACGTCGGCCGGACGAGCATCGTCGTCGAGACCGACCTGCGCGACGACGACGGTCGCCGTGTCGCCCTGGTGATCCAGACGCAGATGGTGCTCACCCGACCTGCGTGATGGTTTGGCAGCACGTTGCCGCGGCCACCGAGCGCGTCGTCGTCGGCGCCGGCTCGCGGCAGCGCATCGGCGAGCTCGGCGATGCCCTGGGCATGAGCCGTGTGGTGGTGGTCACCGGTCGCACACTGCGGGAGAGGACTCCGGTGATCGGCGAGGTGGAATCGCTGCTCGGACCACGGCACGCGGCGACATTCGCCGATGTTCGCGAGCATGTTCCGGCGACCGCCGTGGCCTCACTCGTCGACCTGCTGCGTCGCTGCGATGCCGACGGCGTGCTCAGCGTCGGCGGTGGCAGCCCCATCGACGCCGCCAAGGCCGCGCTGCACGGCTACGACGGCGGAGCCACGCCGCAGGTGGCGATGCCCACCACTCTGTCCGCCTCGGAGTTCACGCCCATGGCGGGAGTCACCGACGACGCAACGCGCATCAAGGGTGGCGTCGCCGCGCCGAGGCTGACGCCGCGGGCGGTGATCCTCGACCCCGAGGTCACGGTGCACACGCCGGAGCGACTCTGGCTGTCCACCGGTGTCCGCGCTCTCGACCACGCCACCGAGACGGTGTATGCGCCGGAGGACGATCGCCTCGCCTCGCTCCTCGCCGTCGAGGCCATCCAGCGCCTGCGTCAATGGCTGCCGCGCACGCACGCCGATGGCGCGGACATCGATGCCCGCGAGCAGCTGCAGGTCGCCGCGTGGTGGAGCGTGGTCGGTCTTGCCGGCGTCACCGTGGCTCCCAGCCATCCGCTCGGCCGGCTGCTCGGTCCGATCGCCGGGATCGGCCACGGCATCACCTCGTGCGTGCTGCTGCCGGCATCCATCGACCACGTCACCAGGACCGCGCCGGCTCGTGTCGCTCCGCTCACCGCCGCGTACGGAGTCGACTCCATCGCCGATGTCGCCGGTGCCTGCCGAGACCTGGTTCACTCACTCGGGTTGCCGACGTCGCTTCGCGATGCCGGCGTCGGCGTCGAGGCGCGCGATCGGCTCATCGGCCTCATCCCCGAGGAATGGCGGAGCATCGTCGACGCCGCGTGGTGATTTGGGCTACGACGCCCCGGCCTGCTCCCGACCCCGCGCCTTGACGCCCTCGACGCGCCCCGCGATCGCCGCGGGATCGAGCATCAAGCGTGCTGTCTCGAAACCGGCGCGTTCGCGGGCAAGCGCGGCGAGCAGGGCGCTGTCTTCGTCGTAGATGCGCTTGATCGCCTGCAGCGTCGACGAGTCTGCGGACGCGATCGACTCGGCGAGAGCCACCGCGGTGTCGATCAGCGAGGCGTGCTCCACGAGGCGGGAGATGAGACCCATGCGCAGCGCCGCGTCAGCGTCGACGTAATCACCGGACAGGCTCATGTGCTTTGCCCTGCCGGCGCCCACGACGCGGGGCAGGATGGCGGTCATTCCCCATCCCGGATGAACGCCGACTCGTGCGTGCGTGTCGGCGAAGCGAGCGCGCTCCGACGCGATGCGAATGTCGCAGTTGAGGGCCAGCTCGAGCCCGCCGGTGACGCACGCGCCGTTGACGGCGGCGATCGTCGGCTGGGGCACCTCGCGCATCGCCACCACGGCGCCGTCGCCATCGAGAGGACGTGCCCCGCCGGAGAGCTCGCCGAGGTCGACGCCCGCGCAGAACGCGGGATCGGCGCCGGTGATCACCACGGCGCGCACACCGCTGTCGGCGGCGACGTCGCGCAGAGCCGAGCCGAGAGCTTGCAGCAGCTCCGAGGACAGCGCGTTGCGCTTCTCCGGCCGGTTGAGGGTGAGCAGTTCGACCGCGCCGCGCCGCTCGCGCAGCAGGACGCTCACATCACGCCGATCTGCTGCGCTCAGCCAGTGCGCCCGGGCTGATGGGATGCGCTGCCAGAAAGCCGAGGACGCGGGGGAACGCCTCGGCGGGTCGCTCCATGCTGTACACGTGACCCGCTCCCTCGAACTCCTGGTACTCGGCGCCGGGGATGTGCTCCGCGATGTAGCGGCCCGCCTCGACGGGGACGAGGCGGTCGGCGGTGCCGTGCTGGACCAGAGTCGGGACAGCGATCTCGCCAAGTCGATCGCTGACGTCGAACATGGTGCCCTTGGAGATGTCACCGAAGGCGCGCATCATCGCCAGGGCTGCGTCGTCGGACAGCTTCGCCTGGCCGACGATCAGCCGCGCCAGGTCGCGAATCGAGGGGTTCTCGCGGAGAAACTCGTTGCTGAACACCAGCGGGATGAGGATGTCGAGGGCGGCGTCGGGGTCGCTGCCCATGAGCATCGTGCCCTGGAACAGCTGGATGCCGGCCTCGGGATCGCCCATGAAGCGGATCGGTGCGGGGCTGGTGCAACCGAGCACGAGGGTCGCGACGCGGTCGGGATGATCGATGGCCATCGCCTGGGCGATCATCCCGCCCATCGACAGTCCCATCACGTGCGCCCTGGTCACGCCGATGTCGTCCAACACGGCAGCAGCGTCGCCGCCGAGCGTGTGCAGGGTGAAGTCGTCGCCGGGTGGGCCTGACTGGCCGGTGCCGCGGTTGTCGAAGATGATCGCCTGGTAGCCGGCGAGCAGCGGCAGCAGCGGCGTCCAGGCGTCGCTGCTCAGCCCGTAACCCATGATCAGGAGCAGCGGCTCGCCGTTTCCATGCGTCTCGTAGTGGATCCGTGTTCCCTTGTTGTCGGCAAACGGCAAAGCTGTGGGCTCCGTGGAGTTGTCGAGCGCCCGACAGCCTAGCAGGCCGTCGCTCTTGAACACCCTGCCGGCAGGATGCTGCGCGACAATCGCCCGCCATGCCGCTGCTCATGATCCCCGGGCCGGTGCCGGTGAGCGAGGACGTGCTTGCCGCGCTTGCGCTGCCGGTGCGCAGTCACACCTCCGCCGACAATGCGACGACGGTGCGCGGCATCCAGGCGGGAGTGCGCGCCTGCGTCGGCAGCACGGATGCGCGGGTCCACGTCTTCGCCGGCTCGGGAACGCTGGCGATGGAAGCCGCGATCGTCAATTTCGCCCGACCCGGCGATCGGATCGTCGTCTGCAGCCATGGATTCTTCGGTGACCGCTTCGCCGACATCGCTGCCGCGTTCGGCATCGACGCCGACGTGGTGCGCAGCGAATGGGGCGGTCATGTCGCCATGGAAAGTGTGCGCCGCGCGTGTGCGAACGGTCGTCCTCCGGCGCTGGTCGCCGTCACCCATGTCGACACCAGCAGTGGCGTCCTCGCCGACGCGCAGGCGATCGCCTCGTGCTGCGCGGACAGCGGCGCGCTGCTCGTCCTCGACGGGGTCTGCGCCACCGGCGGCATCGTCGAGGCGATGGACGCCTGGGGCTACGACGTCGTCCTGACCGGCGCGCAGAAGGCCCTCGGGGTTCCCCCGGGGCTGGCCATCGTTGCCGTGTCGGAGGCGGCTCGGCGGCGGCGCGGTGAGCTGGGCAGCATTCCCGCCTACTACGCCGATCTGGCACGGTGGGATCCCGTGGTCGACGACCCCACGCGGTACTTCTCGACCCACGCGACCAGCATGTTGCGTGCCCTCGAGGTGTCGCTTGACGCCATCGCCGCCGAGGGCCTGCAGCGCCGCTTCGCCCGCCACGAGCGGGTCGCTGATTCCCTCCGCGAGGGCATGGCCGGCTTGGGGTTCAGCCTGCTCACACAGGAAGCACTGCTGGCGCCGACGCTCAGCGTCCTCGCTGTTCCCCCAGGTGTCGACGAAGCGCAGTTGCGCGCCGACATGGCCGAGGCGGGGGTGATCGTCGCCGGCTGCCTGGGAGCCTTCGCCGGACGGGGAATCCGCATCGGCCACATGGGCAAGGTCGATGCGGCGGAGGTCGAGACGACACTCGCGGCGGCGGCCGCCGCTCTCGCCCGGCAGCGCGGCGGCTGAGGCGCGCTTTATCCCCCGGTCACGCGCGGGCGCGTAGGCTGTGCGCCAACCGGGTACTGTGTCCGAGGGAGGCAGCGGGTCTGTTGCCCGGCCCCCGCTGAGGAGCACACCGCGACCATGTGGCAGAACATCAAGACGGCCTTCCTGCTGGGCCTGCTGGACGGCATCTTCCTGATCGTCGGCGGACTCGTCGGCGGTAAGGCGGGCCTGATCTTTGCGGCGCTGTTCGCCGTCGCCGTCAACGCCTTCGCCTACTGGAACAGTGACAAGCTGGCGATCGCCGCTGCGCGCGGCCAGGCGGTGACGCCCGAAGAGGCGCCCGAGCTGCACCGCATCGTCGAGGAGCTCTGCGCCGACGCGGGGATGCCCAAGCCGCGCGTCTACATCTGCCAGGACCCCTCGCCCAACGCCTTCGCCACCGGACGCAACCCCAAGCACGCGGCCGTGTGCTGCACCACGGGGATCCTCAATCTGGTCACCGCGCGGGAGCTGCGCGGTGTGCTCGGGCACGAGCTCAGCCACGTGCGCAACCGCGACATCCTCACCGCTTCGCTGGCGGCCACCATCGCCATGGGCATCTCCTTCCTCGCCCAGATGGCGATGTGGGCGGCGATCTTCGGCGGCTTCGGCGGCCGTGACGGCGAGGAGGGCAATCCCCTCCTGCTGCTCGCCATCGGGCTTCTCGCCGCCCCGGCGGCAGCCATCATCCAGCTGGCCATCAGCCGTGCCCGCGAGTACGAGGCGGACCACGACGGCGCCATGCTGACCCACGATCCGCTCTCGCTGGCCAACGCGCTGCGCAAGCTGGAGACGGTGACCCGCCAGGTGCCCATGCAGGTGGCTCCGGCGATCGCCCCGCTGTACATCGTCAACCCCTTCGGCGGCAAGCGAGTCACCTTCTCCCATCTCTTCTCCACCCACCCGCCGATCGAGGAGCGCATCGCCCGCCTCGAGAGGATGGCCATCAGCAGCTGATCCCGGGGGGTGGCGGCGCGTAGTCGGCCGGCCGTCGGCGTCGCCCATGGGCGGCGGGAGTCGCCCAAACTGCGCGGGTGACCCAGTTCCTCCTCGACCTGGTCTCGCGCTTCGGCTACGGCATCGTCTTCGCCGGCGTCGGTGTCGAGTCGATGGGGGTGCCGGTTCCCGGCGAGACCGCGCTGGTCATCGGCGCGGTGCTGGCGGCGCAGGGCCGCCTCGCCCCCTGGGGGGTGGCACTCGCTGCCTGGGCAGGGGCGGTCACCGGTGACAACATCGGCTACTTCGTCGGCCGGCGGTTCGGCGACCGACTGGTGCGGCTACCCGTGCTGCGCCTCGTGTACGACCAGCGTCGCATCGCCGTCGCCGACCGCTTCTTCGCCCGTTGGGGCGTCCTCGCCGTCTTCTTCGGGCGCTTCGTCGCTCTGCTCCGGATTCTCGCCGGGCCGCTGGCAGGCATTCACCGCATGCCATGGACTCATTTCGTCGTGGCGAACGCAGCCGGCGGCGCGGTGTGGGTGGCCGCGATCACCACCATCGGCCTGCTCATCGGCAACAACCTCGACCGGGCCGTGTCCGTCGTCTCCCAGGCCGGCTACATCGGTCTCGGCGCGGCGGCGCTGCTGGTCGTGGGGTTCGTGGCCTGGTGGCACGCGACCAGGGCCCGGCGCGAACGCGCCCTCGGCGAGCGCATCCTTGCCCAGAGCTCGAAGGTCGACGCGGTCGCGGATGAACATCCGCCCGACACGGACCCCGCGGACCGCGGCGGCAGCTAGGTGGATCCCGCTGGGGCTAGCGCCGGCGAGGGTTGCGCGGCCGTTTGCGGCCGTAGGCGACACCCTCGGCGACAGGGTCGAATCCCTGTGGCGCGCCCTCACCGGCGAGGGTGACGCTGTCTCCCTGGACGAAGACCTTGCGCTGGCCGACGTCGACCAGGTAGGCCACGGTGGAGCCGCCGTTGCCGTCGGGCATCAACGAGACGTCGGCGACTGTCCCGGTGCGGCGGCTGCCGCCATAGGGGAAGGTGACGCGGGTGCCAACGGGGTGGGAGTGTGCGGGGATGTCCCCCGAGGTCATCGCACGCCGGCGCGGAAGCAGTCGCTGCAGTAGACGGGGCGATCTCCGCGAGGAACGAAGGGCACCCTGGCGATGCCGCCGCAGGAGGCGCATGTCACCTCGTGCATCTCACGCGGACCGCGATCACCGCGACCGCCGCCGAAGCCGCCGCCCCCACCACCATAGCCGCCGTTTCCAGCCGCCGCCTTGCGAGCGGCGCGGCACGAGGGGCACCGCGAGGGGGGATTGGTCAGCCCACGAGACTGGTAAAAGGCCTGTTCTCCGGCTGTCCAAATGAAATCGACACCGCACTCGCGGCAACGCAACGTCTGATCTACCGACACGCGCCAAGGTCCTCCATCCGGCGCGTTGATCGGCGCCTGGGTATGAATACGTCGGCGTAACAGTACACGGTCAGGGCGCGGGCCGCCAGCACATTGCTGTCACCCTGGTCGCAATCGAGCGGCCTGCTGGTACCATCCCGCCGACCCCGGACAGGAGCGGGCCGGTGACGCACAGGGCGCCACGGTGGCCGCCGGTGGGGTGGAGGACGCCAAACATGCGCACGGTGCAGCGCAACCTCTTCACGTCGGAGTCGGTGACCGAGGGTCACCCCGACAAGATCGCCGACCAGATCAGCGACGCCGTCCTCGACGCCGTCCTGGCCAAGGATCCTCTCGGCCGCGTCGCCTGCGAGACGGCGATGACCACTGGGACGGTGCTGGTCTTCGGCGAGATCACCACCGACTGCTATGTCGATATCGCCAAGGTCGTGCGCCAGACCATCCGCGACGTCGGTTACACGCGGGCGAAGTACGGCTTTGACTACGAGACCTGCGGTGTCCTCGTCTGCATCGACGAGCAGTCGCCGGACATCAAGCAGGGCGTCGATGTCGGTGGTGCCGGCGACCAGGGAATGATGTTCGGCTTTGCCTGCGACGAGACCCCCGAGCTCATGCCGGCGCCGATCCAGCTGGCTCATCAGCTCGCCCGCAAGATCAGCGAGAAACGGCGCGACGGCACGCTGCGCTGGGCTCGTCCCGATGGCAAGACGCAGGTCACCGTGCAGTACGGCGACGACGGTCGCCCGCTGCGTGTCGACACGGTGCTGGTCAGCGTGCAGCACTCCGAGGACGCCGGCAACGAGCAGATCTTCGCCGAGGTGCAGGAGCACATCGTCGAGGCGGTGATCCCCGAGGGATGGCTCGACAAGGACACGCACCGCTACGTCAATCCCACCGGCCGGTTCGTCGTCGGTGGACCGCAGGGCGACGCCGGGCTCACCGGTCGCAAGATCATCGTCGACTCCTACGGCGGTTCTGCTCGCCACGGCGGCGGAGCGTTCAGCGGCAAGGATCCGACCAAGGTCGACCGCAGCGCCGCGTACGGGGCGCGTTGGGTGGCCAAGAACCTCGTGGCCGCCGGGTTGGCGGCGAAGTGCGAGATCCAGCTCGCCTATGCCATCGGTGTGGTCAAACCGGTGTCGTTGCGCATCGAGACCTTCGGCACCGAGCGCGTCGCCACCGAGCAGATCGCTGCACTTGTCGACGAGTACTTCGACCTGTCACCGATCGGCATCATCAGCCAGCTGCAGCTGCGCCGCCCCATCTACAAGCAGACGGCGGCATTCGGCCACTTCGGTCGCAGCGACCTCGACCTCCCCTGGGAGCGGACCGACCGGGCGGCGGAGCTCGCCGCCGAAGCCGGAACCACTCCCCTGGTCGCCGGCCTCAGTGCCGCCGCCGCGGTCTGATGGCGTCGCTCACCACCGGCTGACGTCGTTGATCGCTCCAAGGGGCTGCTAGATGTCGCTGCACGTCGTCGTGCTCGCCGGAGGCAGCGGCACACGGCTGTGGCCGCTGAGCCGCGCCGCTGTTCCCAAACACCTGCTGCCCCTGGGCGATCGCGGCGACACCCTGCTGCGGGAGACGGTGGCACGGGTCCTTCCTCTCGGTGCCCCGGTGCGCATCCTCACCGTCGCCACCCAGGCCGACGCCTGCCGCCGGGCACTCGATGGCCTCGGGCTCGACCGCGACGCGGTGATCGCCGAGCCCGCGGCCCGGGGTACCGGGCCGGCGCTGGGACTGGCGGTGCGCTGGATCGCCCGCGACGACCCGGATGCGGTCATCTGCTCGGTGCACGCCGACCATCACGTCGGCGACGACGACGCCTACCGGGCAGCGCTCTGGGCAGCGGCCGGCTGGGCGGTGGCCGGCGACGGGTTGGTCACCGTGGGGCTGACCCCGACGTATCCCAGCACCGGTTTCGGCTATGTCGCCCTGGGCGCGCAGAGGGACGGTGCTGAGTGGGTGTCGCCGGGTGGCGGCAGGCCCGACATCGACGCCGCGGCACGGACGCTCAACACGTACTTCGCGGCCGGGTTCAGCGAGAAGCCGGCGAGCGACGTCGCCACGCGGTTCGTCGAGGGAGGTAGCCACCTCTGGAACACCGGCCTGTTCGCCTGGCCGGCCGCGGTATTCGAGCAGGAGATGCGGGCCTTCGCCGCCGGCGTCGACTCCACCCTCGCCGAGGTCGTCGCCTCACGTGGTGCTGGTGACGAGGATGCCGCCGCAACCGCCTACCGGCGACTCGATACACGGGCGGTCGAGCCGCTGCTCCTCGAGCACAGCTCGCGCCTCGCCGTGGTGCGCGCCGACTTCCCCTGGTCGGACCTGGGCTCGTGGAGCGACCTGCGCAGCGCGCGCAGCGCCGCGGGCGCCGCCGACGGCGCCGGCAACGTCACCGCCGGCGACGTCACCGTCCTCGACTCCCGCGGCTGCCTCGTCGAAGCTCACGGCGGCCGGCACATCGCCGTGGTCGGTGCCGACGACCTTGTCGTCGTCGACGCTGGCGACGCACTGCTGGTCATGCCCGCGTCTCGCGCTCAGGCCGTGCGCGACGTCGTCGAACGGCTGCGCGCCGCCGGCCGAGACGAGCTCCTGTAGCAGGCTGCGGCTAGCTGACCACCTGGGCGGCTTCGGTCGCGGCGCCGAGAGCCCCGGCGTAATCGCCAAGTTCGGCAGGAACCACGCGAACGCTGTCCTTGCCGTCGACGAACAGGTGGGGTTGCATGGCGGCGGCGATTCGGTTGGCGAACGGTGCACCAAGCCGGGTGCCCAGGCCCCCGCCGATGACCACCGCCTCGACGTCGAGGACGTTGACCACCGAGGCGATGCCCGCTCCTGCCGCGGCGACGGCATCGTCGATCAGGCCGTGGGTCAGCGCGTCGCCGGCGTCAAGGGCACGGGCGACGACGCCGCTGGTGACGTGGGTGCGTCCCTGCCTCTCCATGATGTGGAACAGCTCGGTGGGGCGCTTGGCAGCCAGCTTGCGCGCGCGCCGCTCCATGGAAGCGCGACCCGCGTACGCCTCGAGGCAGCCGCGCCGGCCGCAGCCGCAGCGCCGGCCGCCCGGCTGGACGCAGACATGGCCGATCTCGCCGCAGGCGCCCGAGCGGCCGAGGCGCAGCTTGCCCTGGAGGATCACCGCCCCACCCACGCCGGTGCCGAACCACACGCCGATGACGTCCTGGAAGGGGCGGGCCGCGCCGAGGCGGTGCTCGCCGAGCATGCCGGCGCGGACGTCGTTGTCGACCACGACCCTGGCCCCGGTGAGCCGCGTCAGCTCGGCGCCCAGCGGGTAGGGATCCATCCACCCGGCCAGGTTCGGGCTGCGCGCGACGATGCCGCGCGCGAAGTCGATCGTCCCCGGGGCGCCGACCCCGATGGCGGCGAGCGTCGTCGCCCCGGCCTCCTGCACGGCCGCCTCGATGAGGGTGTGGATGGCGGCGATCACCGCCGGTGGTCCGCCCGTCGCCGGTGTCGGCCCGCGACTCTCGCCCAGCTTCTTGAACGCCCCGTCGGTGATCACCACCTGGATCTTGGTTCCGCCGACGTCGACTCCGGCGAGGACCGCGGTTGATCGATCCGTCGCCTGGCGTCGCGGTCGCGCCGACGTCGCTGGGGCGGCGCCATCACCGACAGCCCGGGGTGGCGTCGCCGGCGCGGCGCGGGTCATTTGGGGCTGGCCGTGGCGTGGACCTCGAATGTCGCCTTGCTGATGGTTCCGTTGGGGTCGGGACCGCTGAGGTCGAAGGCGACATCGGCGCCAGGGGGCACTGCCAGCGTCCCACCGGTGGCATCGCCGATCAGCTTGTTCGCCGAATCGAAGAGCGACGCGCGCATCGACACTGTCTGCGCGCTGCTGGCCGTGGAGTGAACCTTGATGTGGACCACGAGCAGGCGGGCGTCGTCGAGCTTGAAGCTGACGTCGTCCGAGGGATGGACGATGGTGACCACGCGATCCCCGGTGAGGGTGATGTCGACCTTGGTCGCGGTCAGCGGCGGAGCGGTCGCCGCCTCGCTGATGTGAGGTGTGTCACCGCAGGCGCCGAGCAGCGTGGCGCATGCCGCCGCGACTGTCGCGCCTGCGATGGCCGGCCGGTGCACTGTGCTCATCTCCTCCCCGCCGTGTCCCCCGTTGCCGCTGGTGTCGAGGGGGAAGTCCCCCTATTCATCGCCGACCGGGCCAAGCCCGGATCGGCCTTACCCCCTGGAGGTCCGGAGTATGCACGGCATCGCCTTGGCTTGACACGGTCGTATTGGCGACGTTCCCGGAATCAATCCGCCCCTGTTACCCTGCCGACGTGACCGGCAGTCCGATCAGATTCGGCACCGACGGTTGGCGTGGCGTGGTCGCCGACGACTTCACCTACGTCAATGTTCGTGCCGTGGCCCAGGCCGTGGCCTGGTACCTGGACGCCGACAGCCGGCCGGTGGTCGTCGGCCACGACACGCGCTATTGCGCCGAGCTCTTCGCCCGCGAGGTGGCCCGCGTGCTCGCCGCCAACGACAAGCGCGTGCTCCTGCTCGACGGGCCGTCGCCGACTCAGGTCTCATCGTGGACTGTCGTCGATCGAGCCACTGCCGGCGCTGTGGTCGTGACCGCCAGTCACAACCCGCCAGAGTTCAACGGGCTCAAATTCAAGCCGGACTTCGGTGGCTCCGCGCCCCCCGAGGTCGTCGAGCGTCTCGAGGTGCTCAGCGCCCAGGCGCTTCGCGACGGCGTGTCGGCGATGCCCTTCGACGACGCGGTTGCGGCGGGGATGGTGGAGCTCGTCGATCCTCTGCCCAGCTACACCGCTCAGATCGGCCGCATGGTCGATCTGCCTCGGCTGCGCAATGCCGGGCTGCGCATCCTTCACGAGGCGATGTACGGCGGCGCGGCCGGCTACGTGCGCCGGCTTCTTGCCGGCGGAACCACACGAGTCGACGAGCTGCACGGCGAGCGCAACCCGGGATTCGGCGGCATGCATCCCGAGCCGATCGCGCAGTACATGCCCGACGCCATGGCCAAGATGGTGGCCGGCGGCTACGACTTGGGCATCGCCAACGACGGTGACGCCGACCGTGTCGGCATCATCGACGAGCGCGGTGTCTTCATCAACCAGCACCAGGTCATGGCTCTGCTCTGCCTCTACCTGCTGGAGAAGCGGGGCCTTCGCGGCGCCGTGGTGCGCTCGCTGACCACCACCAACATGATTGACCGTCTTGGCGAGATGTACGGCGTCCCGGTGTACGAGCTGCAGGTCGGCTTCAAATACATCGGGCCAAAGATGGCGGAAACCGATGCGCTGATCGGCGGTGAGGAGTCGGGTGGGTTCGCCTTCCGCGGTCACATCCCGGAGCGCGACGGCGTCCTCGCCGGGCTGCAGGTCGCGGCGATGATCGTCGACTACGGCATGCCGCTGTCGGGAATCCTCGCCCACCTCGAGGACATCGTCGGCAAGCACGCCTACGCCAGGCACGACATCTCGATGCCGCGTGAGGGGTATGCCGAGCGCAAGGAGGCGATGTACCGCGCGCTCGGCGAGAACCCGCCGACCCGGCTGGCGGGAGGCGCCATCGTGCGCACCCGGACCGACGACGGCTTCAAGTTCTACCTCGAGGACGACTCCTGGGCACTGGTGCGATTCAGCGGAACCGAGCCGCTGATCCGCGTCTACAGCGAGGCCCCCAGCCCGGAGCGCGTCGAGGAACTCCTGGCTGCGCTGGAGCAGCACCTCGGCGTGGAGTCGCGGATGGCGACAGCCGCGCCTCATCGATGAGCGAAACCGGAGCGGCCGCCGCGCACCCGGCGGGAGGAGGCCGGGTCGACAAGCCCTGGGGGTACGAGTTGCGCTGGGCGATCACCGAGCGTTACCTGGGCAAGATCATCCACGTCGACGCTGGTCATTCGCTGAGCCTGCAATACCACGTGCAGAAGGACGAGTCGATCTACGTCCTCCGAGGCGCCCTGGACCTGGTGCTCGAGGACGACGCCGGTGAGCTGCAGACGCACCGGCTGGAGCCGGGAATGAGCGCGCGCGTCCGTCCCGGGCGGCGGCATCGCTTTGTCGCCGTCGACGACGTCGACATCATCGAGGTGTCCTCACCCGAGATCGACGACGTCGTCCGGCTCGAGGACGCCTATGGGCGCGCCGGGACGAGCGAAGCGTGAGCCCGCCGTCCACAGTGTCCACAGGCTCGCGTGGATAAGCGAACAGGTTTTCGCTCGTCGCCGCCGCTAGCGCAACCCCCGACCGCCGAGCCCGAGCCCCAGCCGGACACGCGGAGCACCGGCCACGCCTATTACGCGGACCAGGCGCGTCGCGCCCTTGGCGTGACCCGCGAGCTGCGCATCCTTCCCCGCGTGCCCGCCCCGGTCTTCCACGGCATGGTCGGCGTGGGCGTGGCTGCGATGGCGGTGCTCGCCAGGCCGCAGATCGTCGGCGCCCGACGCGGGGTCATCCTCGACCTCCTCCTGGCTGCGGTGACCGCCCTCGCGATCGTGTACTACGACCGCCTGGTCTGTCCGCCGGAGGCGCGTCCCGGGCTTGAGGCCGGACTCCTGCCGGCGGCGGCCCTGCTCAGCGAGGCTGTCGTCCTGGCCAGCACCGACGATGCCGGCGCCGTCGTCGCCGCGGTTCCTCTGGCGGCGATGGTCATGGCGGTCACCCCGCATCTGCGTGCCCTGCGCGCTGCCGGCCAGGAGGGCTGGCTGCAGCGCCTGCTCGGCGAGCTGATCCGGGTCGTCGTGCTGCTCCCCGTCTGCCTGGTCGGGGCCTCGACCCTGGTCACCTGGCAGCGGCTTGCCCTCGTCGCCGCCGGCGCCGGCGCGGTCGCCTACGACGCCTTCTCCGCCGGCGACGAGCCGCGGCACGCCGCCAGGCTGCGGCTGCTCGCCGGCGCCCTGCTCACCGGCGGCGCCGTGGCCGTGGCCGCCGTCTTCGCCGGGACGTCGAGCAGCCAGCCCGGCGCCGCGGCCGGCCTGCTCGCCATATGGCACGGCGCCCAGGGGATCGTGGGGCACCTGGGGGTCAACCAGGTGCAGCGCTGGGCGGCCCTGGAATACGCCGCGTTCGTCGCCGCCGGGGCAGTGGCGCTGCACTTTTCACGCTGATCGCGCAGCGCGAGTGCACGCGCGGATAACAACAATTTACCCGGGCATGTCCCAAGTCTTCACCGGGGGAGGGGCAAGGTTTCTTGCGCAACCCGCAGGAGACCTTCTTGCCAACCGAAACCCGTCGCCTCCCCGACCACTCCGTCGCCGATGAGCAGCAGCTCGTCGACGCCTTCCGCGAGGGTGACGTCAGCGCCTTCGAGGAACTCTACCGGCGCCACCAGCCCGTCGTCATGCGGCGCTTGACCCGCATCTGCGGCAACGAGGCCGTGGCCGAGGAGCTGGCCCAGGAGGCGTTTCTTCGCGCGGCACAGCGCATCGGGACGCAGGGTGACCTGCGTTTTCGCGCCTGGGTCCTGCGCATCGGCACCAACCTCGGCATCGACCATCTGCGGGCGCTGAAACGGGCTCCGACGCTGTCGATGGACGCTCTGCTCGTGGTCAAGCCGATGGCGGGGGGTGTCCCGGAACTCGATACCGAGGTCCATGTCGAGCGGCGCGAGACGGCGCGTTTTGTCGCCGGTGTGCTCAACCGTTTGAACCCGCGACACCGCCAGGTGCTTGTGCTGCGCGAGATTGAGGGCCTCGACTACCGCAGCATCGCCGAGCGCCTCGGTGTGTCGTCGTCGGCGGTCGAGACCCTGCTGTTCCGTGCGCGCGGGCGCTTTCGCGAGGAATACGCCAAGGCCATCGCGGCCTAGCACCTGCTCGCCGCGCGTCAGCCGGCTGGAGGAGGGGTGTGCGCGGCGCCTCTCTGGCGCCCGAGGCGTGACAGCAGGACTCCCGACCCGTCCTTGAGGAAGATGCAGCCGGCGAAGCCGATGCCGGCGCCGGCGAGGAAGTTGGTCGACCTGTCCGACGGCACTCCCGCCTCGGGCTGGGCGATGACGTAGACGGCGAGCACGATGCAGGTGGCCATGATCAGCGCGTAGCCGCCGAGCAGGTACAGCCGGTTCATCGCCGACGACTATACCGGGGCATCACGGCTATCGCCGGCCACGGCGGTCGAGCTCGACGACGCGCGCCTCGATCTCCAGCAGTGAGTTGTGCATGTCTTCGACGAGGTCGGCGAGGTGATCGAGGCGGTCGACGAGTCGCGCCGCACGGTCCAGCCCCACCTCGGAGTCGAGGCGATCGAGAAAGTCTGCGGCGTGCTCCGCCGACGCAGCCAGGCGTTCCAGGGCTCGTGCCGGCGCGTCCATGCCGGACACCTGGCCGAGCACATTCCCTGCACCCCGGAACAGCCCGCCGATTCCCCCGCGCTGCGGTTCAGTGGCGGGCTGCGCAGCGCTCCGCCGAGGCTGATGCGTAGACGCGGTGCGCGGGGCGCGCGGTTCCTGCGACGTGGTGCGGCGCGTCGTGGTGCGGGATCGGCCCGTGGTGGTGGTGTCGCTGGTCCGCCGGCTCATCGCGGCGCAGGATACGCTGCTGCCGCCAGGGTCCCGACGCTGCTCCAGACGAGGCCGTCCCAGTGCCACGTCGCGTTGTACGTGTCGCCCTGGCGGGGGCCACCGACGATGTCGAGACCATTGCCGTGCGGATACCACAACGGTTGGGCGACGTCGAACGCGTGCACGATATTGGGCACCTCACCGGCGTGGTGCGCCCATGTTGTGCCGTCCCACGTCCACGTGCCGCCGCGATCCTCGCCGGTCTGGTCGACGAACTGCTCCTCGACGAGGACCGCAGTGCCGTCGGCGAGGTCGTCGGTGAAAGTCGCCGTTATCGACTCAACGACGACAGCCGACGCCGGATGCTGCTCCAGCCATTGCTTTCCGTCCCACCGCCATGTCGCCTCCTCGCCCGGTCCGCTGTGCGTCGAGACCACTGCGATGACGTGACCGCCGCGTGGGTCGGGCGCCATCAGGTGGATCTGTGGCGTCGTCGCATCAGGATGCAGCGTCCATCGCGTACCGCCGGGCACCAGTGTTGGACTGATCTCCGCGTTCCACGTCCAGGTCTGCAGCCGCTCGGGGTCGGATTGCGTGTCCGCCGTCACCAGGACGAGCTGTCCGGCGCTGAGGTCGTAGGACATCGCCACGGTGACCGCTGTGGACGGGGGGCCGGCCACGTCGAGGCGCGTCCACTTCGTGCGATTCCACACCCAGGTGTCGTTGAGCGGAGCGGTGGTCGGGTCACGAGCGGTGCCGCCGAAGAGCACGAGACCGTGCGCGCCGGGTGCATATGCCATGACCGCGCCATGCCTCGCTGTCGGTGCGTCGGTGCGAAAACCGATGACGTCGTTTGGGCTCTGCTGGCTCCAGGTGCGGCCGTTCCATATCCATGTGTCGTCCAACTCCCGGCCGCTGCCACCGGTGGCGATGCCGCCGAAGACCACGGTGATATCGCCGTCGGGGTCGTAGGCACTGGCGGCGAGCTGGCGCGCCTGTGGTGCGGGTCGTGCGGGAGCCGCCGTCGTCGGCGCCGTCGTCGCGCGGGCAACGCTGCCACCCTGGCGCACGCCCGGCGCCGATCCTCGGGAGGCGACCACGACGAGGGCGGTGACGACGGCCACGGCGATGATGCCGATGAGCGCCAATTGCCTCGGTGGTGGCGACACCGCCATGCGCGGCGGCCTGGCTGCGACGGAGTCGACGGTCACCAGCGATGCGGGAAGCATCACCGCGCCGCGTGGCGAGGTCACCGCCGCCCACGGGCTGCCGGCGCGGTAGGCGAGGGTCAGCTGTGCCATCGCGAACGCCGCGTCATCCTCGCCATCGCGCAGCAGTGTCATCACTTCGGCGACGTCCAGCTCGGCGACGAGAAGCATGAGCACGGTGTAGTCGCTGACGCCCTCGCCGCGAAGCAGCACCGAACGCGCTGCGTCGCCGGACGCCAGGCGCACGACGGCCTGACTGCGCCGCAAGCCGCGTGACGGCTCGGCCGTCCAGGTCGTTGCGGGTGTCACCCCAGCGACAGCCTCGCGCAGGTGGGCGAGGTCCTCGTCGCGTCCCAGCACGCGGGCGATCCACACTGTTCCCGCTGACTCGACTTGGCCGGTGAGCCGCTCCAGCTCCGCGCCGAGCGGTGCAGGTCGCTCGCCGTCGTCGGCGCGTCGCAGGATCTGCCACTCGCGGTCCGGCTGGGCGAGCCGTCGCAGCCACCGCGGTGCCGATTGTCGCGCCAGCGGCGCACAGATCAGCGGGGCCATCGCTGCGCCTCGATCAGCCTCGCCTACATCCCCAGGTAGGCTCGCTGCACGTCGGGCGACTCGAGCAGCTCGGTGGCCGGCCCCGAGAGGGCGATGCTCCCGGTTTCGAGCACGTACCCTCGTGCGGCGGTACGCAGTGCGAGCAGCGCGTTCTGCTCGATGAGCAGGATGGTTGTCCCCGTCCGGTTGACGTCGCGGATGACCTCGAAGATGGCGTCGACGAGCACTGGCGCCAGGCCCAGGGAAGGCTCGTCGAGGAGCAGCACCCGTGGCCTGGCCATCAAGGCGCGGCCGATGGCGACCATCTGCTGCTCACCACCGCTGAGGCTGCCGGCGAGCTGCGAGGTGCGCTCCAGCAGCCGGGGAAACAGCGTGTACACGCGGTCGAAGTCTTCGCGCATCGCCGCGGTGTCGCTGCGTGAGAACGCCCCCATCTCCAGGTTCTCGCGCACGGTCATGCGGGCGAAGAGCCGGCGCCCCTCGGGAGCGTGGCCGACGCCGCGACGGGCGATCAGCTCGGCGCCCAGCTCGTGGATCGGCTCACCGTCGAGGAAGACTTCACCCCGCGCCGGTCGCACCAGGCCGCTTATGGTGCGCAGCGTGGTCGTCTTGCCGGCGCCGTTGCTGCCAATCAGGGCGACGATCTCGCCCTCGTCGACGTGCAGCGAGATGTCGCGCAGCGCTTGGACACGGCCGTAGAGGACGTCGACATTGCGCAGCTCCAGGCGCGGCCGCACCCCCACCATCAGACGGGGCGATGGCGGCGGCGTGGGTGCCGGAGCAGCCGCGTCGCTCATGCCGTACGCATCGCCGCGGCGGCGCCGCTGCCCAGGTAGGCCTCGATCACCTGGGGGTCGTTGCGCACCTCGGTGGGCAGCCCCTCGGCGATCTTCTCGCCATGGTCGAGGACGACGATGCGGTCGCTGATCTGCATGACCACGCGCATGTCGTGCTCGATGAGGAAGATGGTCAGTCCCTCATCGCGCAGCCGTGAGATGACACCCATCAGCTCGCTCTTCTCGTTGGGGTTGAGGCCCGCCGCCGGTTCGTCGAGGAGCAGAAGGCTCGGGCCGCTGGCCAGGGCGCGGGCGATTTCGAGGCGGCGCTGCAGGCCATACGGGAGGTTGCGTGCGTACGTGTCGGCGTAGGCGTCGAGCCCCAGGCGTCGCATGCTGGCCAGCGCTCGCGCCTCGACGTCGCGCTCTTCACGGCGCGCTCCGCGGGTCTTGACCAGCGAACCCCAGAACCCGGTGTGCATGCGGCAATGCTCACCGACCATCACGTTGTCGATCGCGGTCATGAACGAGAACAAGCGGATGTTCTGAAAGGTGCGGGTGATTCCCAAACGGGCAACGCGATGTGGCGGCAGGTCGACGATGCTCTGGCCGCGAAAGCGGATGTCCCCATCAGACACCGGGTAGAGACCGGTGATGCAGTTGAACGCAGTGGTCTTGCCGGCGCCGTTGGGCCCGATCATGGAGATGATCGCGCCCTCCTCGACATTGAAGGTGACGTCGTTGACGGCGAGCAGCCCGCCGAAGCGCTTGACCATGTGATCGATCTCGAGTAGTGCGCTCACACCGTTCCCCGGACCGAGGCCAAGGCCTCCGACTCGGTGCCGGACTGCAGCTCGACCTTGCGTGCCCGGCTGGGTAACAGACCTGCTGGTCGAGCCAACATGATGCTGATCAGGATCACCCCGTAGACGACGTATTGAAACTTGTTGTAGTCGATCGTCGAGAGCGTGGTGATGCCCGTGGTGTGGCCGAATGTCGTCGTCCATTCCTGCATGTGCGGCAGCGCCCAGAAGATGATGAAGCTGAGCAGGATGGCGCCGACCGCAACACCCGTGCTGTTGCCGATGCCGCCGAGGACAACCACGGTGAGCACGGTGATGGACACGGCGAACTCGAACTCATCCGGGGTCACACCACCGAACTGCGCGCCGTAGATGGCGCCGGCGAAGCCGCTCACCGACGCGCCGATGGCGAAGGCGAGAAGTTTGCTTCGCACGGTATTGATCCCGGTGGCCGCCGCGGCAACCTCGTCCTCGCGGATGGCCGCCCACGCGCGGCCGACACGCGATCGCTCGAGGTTGCGCAGCAGGAAAACAACGGCCACGATAACGATGAGTAATAACCAGAAGTACGCTTTGGGGTTGATTTCGAAGTCGTAGCCGAACAGGTCGTGTCCGAGAAGCGACACGTGGTTGCCGTGAAGATCGGTGATGCCGGGCACGGCGGGGTGCGACACACCGGTGATCCCCTCGGGGCCGCCGGTCTGGCCGAATAGGTTGTTGGTGGCCATGTCGGGGATGATCTCGCCGAATCCCAGGGTGACAATTGCCAGGTAGTCGCCGCGAAGCCGGAGTGTCGGTGCTCCGAGAATTGCACCGAACAGCGCTGCCACGGCCGCGCCGAGGAAGAGGATGACCCAGAACGGCAGATAGAGTCCATGTCGCGGTGATGCCATCGACCCCGCGGTGTAGGCACCGATGGCGAAGAAGGCTGCGTATCCGAGGTCGAGGAGGCCGGCGAAGCCGACCACCACATTGAGTCCCAGGCCGAGCAGCACGTAGATCGCGGCGGCACTCGCTCCCCAGCTGATGAAACCGATCGACGCGTTGAAGATGAAGGGGAACAGGGCGCCGATGATGAAGATCACCCCGCCGAAGGCAAGGGCTGCATGGGCGACGATCCATTCGCGCACGCCGTACACGATGGCCAGGATGGTCATCCCGGTGAGCTCCATCCACACCGCGTTGTCGGTGAGCGCGAAGCTGGAGATGTTGCCGAAGAGCGGCTCCTCGCGCTGTACGCCGATGAGGTACCAGACGACGACGGTGGACACCGCGCCTGCCGCCGCCAGCGCGGCTCGCGCCCGGCTGTAGCGGAACGGTTCCCCCCGATGAAGGCGCAGGCAGACCAGGTCATAGACCGCGCCGACGAGCAGCGCCACCATGGCGACGCCTATGAGGTAGACGAACACGGTCCCGATGCCGGTCGGAGAAGAGCTGACCACGTCCTGCGGGCTGAAACCGACGCCATTGGCGGTCACCTCGACGAACCAGGGGAGGAACCAGCCGGCGACGACGAACAGTAGTCCGCCGGTGACAAGGGCCCAGAACGTCCCCCGTGACTCCTCGCGCTCGGTGGCCCTCTTGGTCGCCGGCAGGGCGACGTCAGAAGCGAGCTGGGCTGCGGTGGCGGCGATCGGCTCAGGCACGATCAGCCACCCGCATGCCGAGCAGGCCGACCGGACGGAAGGTGAGCACGATGATCAGCATGGCGAAGATTATCGAGTTGTCCCAGGCCGAACCCACCAGCTGTGCGCCGAAGACAGCGATGACACCAACCAGGAATCCGCCCATCCCAGCACCGACGATGTTGCCGATGCCGCCCAGAACCGCGCAGGTGAAGGCGATGATGCCGAAGCGGAAGCCCAGGTTCCAGACGACGATGTCGTCCTTGATGCTGAAGATGATCGCTCCGGCGGCGGCCAGCGCTGAGCCGATGAAGAAGGTGGCGGCGATGGTGCGGTTGATGTTGATGCCGCTGAGCAGCGCCGCGTCGCGGTCCTGGGCTGTGGCACGCATCGCCTTGCCCAGTCGTGTGTAGCGGACAAATGCCTGCAGGGCGAACATGAGACCAAGTGCCGCGGCGACAACGAAGACGTCCTTCCAGCTCACGGTTACCCCACCGATGGTGAAGGCATTGCCGCGGATCCAGTTCTCCTTGCCGGTGCGCACGTTGGCGCTGCCGAAGTCGGCGAACATGACGCCCTCGATGAGAAAGGACACTCCGATGGCGGTGATCAGCGGGGCCAACCGCGGCGAGTTGCGCAGGCGTCGATAGGCGATGCGCTCGATGAGCATCCCCGTGATGCCCGCGGCGAGCATGGTCGCGGGCAGAAGAATCACCATGGTGGCGACGAAGCCGGGGACACCGTGCAACGTCGCCAGGTCGTCCAGGCTGAAGCCCATACGGTCGAGCAGCCGGGTGAATAGGATCGCGTAGAAGGCGCTCAGGGTGAACACGTCGCCGTGAGCGAAGTTGATCAGCTCGATGATGCCGTAGACCATGGTGTAGCCCACGGCGATGAGCGCGTAGATGGCGCCGATGGTCAGCCCGTTGCGCAGCTCGGAGACCGCCGTGGTGGTGCCGTCCTGGATGGCGACGATGACGACCATCAGGATCAGCACCCCGATCAGAACCGCGGGGAAGGCCTGGCTCGCCAGGTTGTTGGCATAGCGGATCCGCGAGTACGTGGTTGGCGCTCGCCGCACCCGAGTGGCGACCGCGGCTGTGTCAACGCTCGGCACGCAGATCTCCTCTCAGCGCCGGGGGTCCACGAGCGAATCCTCGCCTCTAATCGAGAAAGGGGGGAGCCGTGTGGCTCCCCCCTGCTGGGTCAGGATCAGCCGCTGACTGTCTCCTTGCCCACCCATGCGGGCTTGCCATCCGATCCCGTGCCGGGCGCGTAGATCGAGAAGGAGTGGTTCAGGGTGTCACCCAAGGTGTCGAACTTGGTGTGGCCGATGGCTCCGTTGTAATCGGTCGCTGCCACGGCCGCAGCCACCTTGCTGCGGAAGGAGGCCGGATCCGCGGGGATCTTGCCGCCGTTGGCGAGCAGCACATTCTTGACGGCTGCGAGCAGGATGTTCATGCAGTCGTAGCCGTATGCGGAGTAGGCAACCGGGTCCGAGTTGTAGGCTGCCTTGTAATCGGTGTTGAACTTGCCCGCGCTGGGCAGGTTGGTTGCGTCAGGGGCGCTCGATGCGAAAGCCTTGGTGCTTCCCGCGGCACCCGCATCCTTGAAGTACTGCGGGTCGACGGTGCCGTCACCGCTGAGGAAGTACGCGTTGAGACCGACGTCCTGCATCGCCAGCTTGAGCACGCCCGAGCCGTTCGATGCCACGCCGCCGTAGAAGACGCCGTCAGGGCTCTGGCTCTGGACACCGGTGAGCAGTGACTTGAACTTCTCGCGGTCGAAGGTGGAGGTATCGTCGCGCTTGATGATCGTGGCGCCGAGGGCGGCGATGTCCTTGTCGTAGTAGTTGGAGAGGTCCTTGCCGTAGGTCTCGTTGTCGCTGATGTCGTAGATCTTCTTCAGGCCCAGGGTCTTGACCGAGTAGTTGGCCATGATCTGTGCCTGCACGACGTCGTTGGAGATGATCCGGAAGTAGTCGATCCTGCCGGTGGGGTCCTTGTGCAACGACGCGGTGTCGATATCAGGGTCGCTGGCGACGATCGTCAGCCCCGGGTCGGTGTTGGACGGGCTGATCTGGACCAGTCCCGCCGCGCTCGAGATGGGCATCTCGCGAACCGCGACGCCCGAGTTGAAGGGCCCGACGACGCCGACCACAGCAGCGTTGTTGGCCAGCTCGGTCATGTTGCGGGCGCCCTGGTCGGGGTCGTGCTTGCCCTTGGCGACCGAGGCATCGTCCTTGGCGACGTAGGTGATGGTGCAGCCGCCGAGGAGCTTGCTGCTGTTGGCCTGGTCGACCGCCAGCTTGACACCCTTCTCGGTGCCGCCGCCGATCGCGGCATCGCCGCCGCTGGTCGGCAGGTCGCTGGCGACCGTCACCGCCCCGCTGCAGCCGGAGAGGTCAGTACCGCCACCGCTGCTACTCCCCCCGCTGCTGCTGTTGTTGGACGTGCCGCAAGCGGCCAGAGCCGCCAGCGACAGCGCACTGAAGAGTGGGATCAACCGTTGTGCCCGCGTATGTTCCATCTGATCTCCTGGTGACCGGTGTCCTCCCCCCCGGGCGCAGCCGGGTACGCGCTCGGGGCCCGTGGGCGAACATCCGATCCGCCCGCTGCGGTCCCTTGTCTACTCGCAGCGACGGCCATTGTCAATCGACCCAGTGGGTGATTTCTGCAAATTGCCCACTTTCCGGACTGCCAGCAGCGCCGATCGAACAGACGGTCAGCCCGCCAAGTAGCATCGAATGCCCGGCGGTCGCTCTGTCGACCAGACGTGTTTGGGGGCTCTGCCACGTTCACCCTCTCCGCTCTTGCCTCCTTGCTCAGCTTCGTCTTCGGGCTTGTGGTGGCCCTGCGCTGGTGGCGCAGCCGGCGCCCGGCCTTCGCCGCATGGGCGGCCGGCCTGCTCATCTTCAGCGCCGCCGCCGCCACCCAGGCAGCAGGGGAGCGGAGCGGCTTCGGTCCGGCGCTGTTCCGTGCCTTCTACCTCCTCGGCGGCGCCCTCGGCGTCGTCTACCTCGCCCAGGGAACGCTGTTCCTCCTGGCGCCGCGACGGGTCGCGACCATCAGCCTCGGCGTCCTCCTCGCGGTCACCTTCGGGCTCGCCGTGGATGCCGCGATCGTCCCCGTCGACACCGCGAGCCTCTCCACGCCGGAAGGCATCCTCGGCGGCGCCATCGACCGTTACAGCCTGCTTCACATCGCCGTGGTCGTCCTCAACGTCGTCGGCTCGGCGGTGCTGGTCGGCGGGTCAGCCTGGTCTGCTTGGCGCTACGCGCGCGACCGCTCCGGTCTCGACCGGGTGATCTGCAACGTCCTGCTCACCACCGGAGCGGTGATCATCGCCGCCGGCTTCAGCGCGGCGAAGACGGTCGGCTCCACGCTGTCGACCCTGGGCGCGTACGAGGCGGTGGGGATAGCGGTGATGTTCGCCGGCTTTTTGGCACTCGGCCGCGTCGGGCACGCCCAACGAGGAACGCGTACCCTGGTAAGGGCCGACCCTCCGGCCGAGGTGAGGAGATGACAGTGTCCGTCGACGGCGCCGCCTCCTGGCGCCGCCGCACCGCCGAGCTGCTCGCTCCCTGCTATGCGCGCTACTCCGACCTCGTTGTCGAGCGCGCCGAGGGTGCCCGGCTGCACACCGTCGACGGCCGCGCTGTCCTCGATTTCACCTGCGGCATCGGAGTGACCAACCTCGGCCACAACCATCCTGCGTTGATGGCCGCGGTGCACGCGCAGGTCGACCGGCTCTGGCACACGTCGGTCACAGCGATGCACCCAGTCGCGGTCAGCGCCGCCGAGGCGCTCATCAGCATCGCGCCCAGAGGCCTGGACCAGGTGTTCCTCTGCAACAGCGGCGCCGAGGCGGTGGAGGCGTCGATCAAGCTGGCCCGCAAGGCCACCGGCCGCAGCGAGATCATCGGCTTCGTCGGCGCATTCCACGGGCGCACCTACGGCGCGCTGACGCTCACTGCGAGCAAGCAGGCCTACCGGTCTGGCGTCGGCCCACTGCTTCCGGGAGTGCACCACGTCGAGTATCCCTACTGCGCCAGGTGTCCACGCGCCGGCGCCGCGGGCTGCTGCCGCAGCGCCGGTGAGGATCTCGAGCGGCTCTTCGCCACCCGGGTCGATCCCCGGCAGGTGGCGGCGATCGTCGTCGAGCCGGTGCTCGGCGAGGGTGGTTACGTGGTGCCTCCCATGGAGTTTCTGCCATCTCTGCGGCGAATCTGCGACGCGCACGGAATCCTGCTGGTCGCTGACGAGGTGCAGACCGGGTTCGGGCGCACGGGACGCAATTTCGCCACCGAGCACACCGCGACCGTCCCGGACATCCTCTGCGTCGCCAAGGCCATGGCCAACGGTCTGCCCATCGCCGGGATCGTCGCCTCGCGCGAGCTCATGGCGGCGTGGCAGCCCGGCGACCACGGCACCACTTTCGGCGGCAACCCGGTGTCATGCGCCGCAGCGGTGGCGGTCATCGAAACGCTGCAACGGGAGCGGCTTGCCGAGCGCTCGGCTCGGCTCGGGGAGGTGGTCCTCGACCGCGCCCGCCAGTGGGCGGCATGGTCGTCGCCGCTGGTGGACGTACGCGGTCTCGGCCTCATGGTGGGGCTCGAGTTCATGCACGGTGACGGCAGCCCGGCGTCCGAGGTCGTCACCGCTCTGCGAGCTGCCGCGCTGCGACGTGACCTCCTGGTTCTGAGCTGTGGCACCGATGACAACGTCATCCGGTTGCTGCCACCTCTCACCATCGAGGAATCCGAGCTCGGTGCCGGTCTCGACATCCTCGAGGCCGCCCTGGAAGAGGTGTCGCGATGAGCACGACCACGGGAACCGTTGTGCAGGCAGGCCATCACATCGGTGGGCGAAGCGTCGAGGGCGTCGGCGGGGAAACCTTCGAGTCGCGCAACCCGGCACATCACCAGGAGGTTGTCGGCGTCTTCGCCCGCGGCGGCGCCGAGGACGTCGAGCGCGCGGTGGTCGCCGCCGCCGGCGCTTTCGAGGGTTGGCGGCGCACGCCGTGGCCGGCGCGCGGCGAGATCATCCTGCGCGCCGGGCAACTGCTCGAAGAGCGCAAGGAGGAGCTTGCCCGGCTGATGACCCGGGAGATGGGCAAGGTGTTGGTCGAGGCGCGCGGCGATGTCCAGGAGGGCATCGACATGGCCAAGTACATCGCCGGCGAGGGCCGCCGCGCCTACGGCGAGACGGTGCCCAGCGAGCTTCGCGACAAGTTCTGCATGACCATGCGCCAACCGCTCGGCGTGGTCGGGGTCATCACTCCCTGGAACTTTCCCATCGCCATTCCCACGTGGAAGCTGTTTCCCGCGCTCATGGCGGGCAATGCGGTGGTGTTCAAGCCCGCCGAGGACACTCCCTCGTGCGCGCTCCGGCTGGTGGAGATCCTCGAGGAGGCGGGCCTTCCTGCCGGAGTTGTCAACATCGTCTTCGGCTACGGAACCGAGGCCGGTGAGGCCGTCCTCCGCCACCCGGGCATCGCCGGCATCTCCTTCACCGGCAGCGTGCCCACCGGCCGCCACGTCGCCGAAGTCTGCGCCACCCAGCTGAAGCGCTGCTCACTCGAGTTGGGCGGCAAGAACGCCATCGTGGTGATGGACGACGCCGACGTCGCCCTGGCGGTGGATGGAGCCCTGTGGGGGGCCTTCGGCACCAGTGGTCAACGCTGCACGGCGTCGTCGCGGCTGGTGGTCCAGCAATCGGCGCTGCCCGACTTCACCGCGCAGCTGCTCACCCGGGCAGCCGCGCTGCGTCTCGGCGACGGTCTCGACCAGGACGTTGATGTCGGCCCTGTCATCAACGAGAAGCAGCTGCGGCGGATCCACGGCTACACCGACGTGGCCCGCCAGGAGGGGGCAGACGTTGCCATCGGCGGCGAGATCGCCGGCGGTGCGCTCGCCGACGGTTGGTTCTACCAGCCCACCATCCTCACCGGCGTGCGCTCGACGATGCGCGTCGCCCAGGAGGAGATCTTCGGCCCGACCACGGCCATCCTCCCCGTCGCCGACTTCGAGGAGGCGCTGCAGGTGGCCAACAGCACCGGCTACGGCCTCAGCCTCTCCATCTATACGCGCGACCTGCGCACCGCGTTCTCCGCCATCGACCGGCTCCAGGCCGGGATCGTCTACGTCAATGCTCCCACCATCGGAGCGGAAATCCAGTTGCCCTTCGGCGGGGTGAAGAACACCGGGAACGGTCATCGCGAGGCGGGCAGCGTCGCCCTCGACCAGTTCAGCGAGTGGAAGTCCGTGTACATCGACTACAGCGGCCACCTGCAACGCGCCCAGATCGACGTGTGATCTGGGGCGAACGTCCCTGGTACGCTCCGCTGCATGCGGCGGCCGCGCCGGCCGCACGGGTGAGGAGTTCCTTGAACAGCGCGCAGATCGGTCCCTACGACCACGTCGTCGCCAGCCTCGAGGCGTCGGATCCGCGATCCGCGGACGTGGCCGAGCTCGTCGCCTCCTGGGTCAAGCAGACGATGCCCGAGCTCGAGGTCGAGCACGTGGGCAGCACCGCCGTGCCTCAGCTCGCCGGCAAGGGGATCGTCGACCTCATGGTCCTCTACCCCGAAGGGATGCTCGCGCAGGCGCGGGAGGCGCTCGACGCCCTCGGCTTCCAGCGGCAGACGTTCGGCGTCCCCTTCCCCGAGGAGCGGCCGATGCGCGTGGGCACCGTTCTCCTCGAGGGCAAGGTGTATCGCGTCCACGCCCACGTCCTCGTTGCGACATCGTGGGAGGTGGACTGCCTGCGCGCTTTTCGCGATCGCCTTCGCGCCGATCCCGGGCTGGCGGCCGCGTATGTGGAGCGCAAGCGCGAGCTCATCGCCGCAGGCATCGTCGAATCGCCGGATTACGCCGAGCACAAGGGCGGCTTCATCCTGGCGGCGATCGACGACTGGTCGGGCCGCGGCTAGTCTCGGCGGCCGCTGCTGCGGCTGTCAGGGGTCGACTACGCTGTGGCGATGCGCGAAGGCGTTCTCCACGTCGCCTCGGGGAAGCTGCGCTACCTGACCGGCGGCGAAGGGCCGCCGCTGCTCCTCTGCCACGGGTTCATGGGCTCGGCGGAGAACTTCGAGACGTGGTTCGACGCCTTGGGCACGCGGCGCAGCCTGGTGGTGCCTGACCTGCCCGGGTGCGGGTCCTCGTCGCCGCTGCCCGGCGCGCACACCGCGGAGGGGCTCGCCGATCCAATCGAGGCGCTTCTCGACGACCTGGGCATCGCCGAGTTCGACCTCGGTGGACTGTGTCTGGGCGCAGCGGTCGCCTGCGCCATCGCCCGCCGCCGCCCCGACGCGGTCGGCCGCCTCATCCTGCACACACCGCTGCTGGCGCCCGGCCTGGTGCGGCGGCGCTTCCACGTTCAGGCGCGGGCGATGACCGCGGCGGGTGTCTTCCCCACCGTCGTCTGGCTCAGCCGCCGACGCGTCGTCAGCGATGTCTACAAGCGACTCCTCGTCGAGGGGGCCGATGTCGACCGGCGCGCCGCGGAGATGAACTTCCGCAATCAGCGTCGAGCCCTTCCCCGAGCGACCCGGGAGTGGTTGCGCGATGGGCTTCGCCGGCACGACATCGACCTCGTCGAGCTGCGCGAGCGGCCCACACTGATCCTCGCGGCTGCCGGCGACCGGATCGTCGACGTGCCCGGACTGGCTGAGCTGACGTCGCACTGCGAGAGCGTCGAGCTCGCCGTGGTCGACGAGGCCGGTCACGGCTGGAGCGAGGAATTCGTCCGCCGCCAGCTCGCCGTCCTGGGCGCCTTTCTCGACGGCCGGCCCCTCCCGGCTGCGGCGTAGCCCCGTGGTCGAGCTGCCGGCGTCCGCCGAGTGCGTCATCGTCGGCGGCGGAGTCGTCGGCTGCAGCCTCGCGTATCACCTCGCCCGCGGGGGGATGTGCCCGGTATTGCTGGAACGCGGTGAGCTGGGCGCCGGCTCGACCGCGCGCGGTGCGGGTGGGGTGCGCCAGCAGTTCTCCACCGCGGTCAATGTTCGCGTCAGCCGGATGAGCCGCGCCATGCTGGAGCGCTTCGAGGAGGAGACCGGCGCCACAGCGGCGCTGCGTCAGATCGGGTACCTGCTGCTGGCAACGACCGACGCCGAGGCCGCACAGTTCGCGCGAAACGTCGAGGTGCAGCGCGAAGCCGGTCTCGACGACGTCGAGCTGCTCTCGGTCGACGCCGCCGTCGAGCTTGTGCCCGACCTGCGCCGCGACGACCTCACCGCGGCGACCTGGTGTCCCAGCGACGGCCTTGCCGGTCCCCACGAGGTGACCATGGGCTACGCATCTGCGGCACGCCGGCATGGCGCGACAATCGTCGAGGGGTGCGCCGTCGAGGGCATCGACGTCGAGAAAGATCGCGTGATGGCGGTGCACGCCGGTGGCCGGCGGGTTGCTGCCGGCCTCGTCATCAACTGCGCAGGGCCGTACGCCGCGCTGGTGGGACGGCTGGCGGGTGTCGACGTCCCCGTGCGGCCGTACCGGCGGCACATCTTCGTCACCGAGAGCTTCTCCCTGACACGGCCGGCGCCGATGACCGTCGACTTCCACACCTCGTTCTACTTCCATCCCGAGGGTGAGGGACTGCTGCTCGGCATGAGCGACCCCGCGGAACCGTCGTCCTTCGACACCAGCGTCGCCTGGGACTTCCTCGAGCACCTCATCGAGCACGCCACCTGGCGCCTGCCGGTCCTCGAGCGTGCCCGGATCCGAACCGGCTGGGCCGGCCTCTACGAGGTCTCGCCCGACAACCAGGCGATCGTGGGCGAGGCCCCCGGAGTGAGCGGCTTCTGGCTCTGCTGCGGCTTCAGCGGCCACGGCTTCATGCAGGCTCCGGCCATCGGCCAATTGCTCGCCGACGTGGTCCTGGGCCGCCAACCTGCGATCGACCTGTCCCCGTACGACCCCCAGCGCTTCGTGCGCGGCGACATCGACGCCGAGGTCGCGGTTATCTGACCGCTGCGCGGGCAGGCCTGCGGCGCGGCTCTGCGATGATCCTCGCCGTGGAGACGACCACGGAGGTGATCGCGGAGACGGCTGCGCAGCCCGCGGCGTCGAACGTCTTGGCCGGCGCCGAGGCGCCCAGAGTTCCGCGGTTCCCGCCACCGGCGCTGCGGGTCAGGCCCTTCCGCTGGTACTGGGCGGCGCAGTGGCCAGTGCTGCTGGGCATGTGGATGCAGGTGGTCGCTCTCGGCTACTTCGTCTTCCAGGTGACCGGCAGCCAGACAGCGGTCGGTGTGGTCGCCGCCTGTCAGGGTCTTCCCGCGATCGTGTTCCCGCTCGCCGGGGGCGTCGTCGCCGACCGCGTTCCCCGCCGCCGCATTCTTCTCGTCACTCAGAGCATCCTCGGCGTCAGCTCGTGCAGCCTCGCCGTCGTCGCCTTCAGCGGGCATGCCTCGCTCGCCGCGATCGCGCTCGTCGCCTTCGTCTTCGGCTCGGCCGACTCCGTCGACCTGCCCACCCGCCAGGCCTTGATCGGCGACCTCGTCGATCGCGAGCTGGTGGTCAGCGCGGTGGCGTTGGGTTCGGTGACCATGAGCACCTGCCGGATCATCGGCCCCTCGATCGCCGGTCTTCTGCTGGCAACCGTCGGACCCGGCGCCTGCTTCCTCGCCCTCGGTCTTGCCTACATCGTGCCCATCAGCGTCTTGCTCACCGTCATCCCCGACATCAAGCCACTGCCCCGCCGCGCGGGGAGCTCGCCGATGGGCGATATCGCCGCGGGACTGCGCCTGGCGCTGCACGATCCGATGGTGCGCCTGCTGGTCATCAGCGCGGCGACGCTGTCGTTTTTGGGCGTCGCCTACATGCCGTATCTGCCGGTACTGGCTAAAACTGCCCTCCACGGCGATGCTCGGGTGCTCGGCCTGATGTACAGCACCGGCGGAGTCGGGGGACTGGCTGCCGGCCTGATCATCGCGTCGTTGGGAAGGGGCAGCACCCGCGTCCGCATGCTGGTCGGCGGTGGGGTGATCTACGCATTCAGCTTGTTCACCCTCAGCCACGCTCAGCTCCTCGGCGTCGCCCTCCCGGCGCTGGTCGGCGTCAGCTTCGGATTCCTGGCGATGAACACCTCGATGACCACCCTCCTGCAGACCGAGACCGATCCGGCGATGCGCGGCCGTCTTCTGGGGATCTACACCATGATCCTCGCCGGGCTGCAGCCCCTGGGAACGCTGTTCTACGGGCTGGTGGGACACGTCGTCCCCCTCTTCGACGCCATCGGCGTCGGCGCACTCGTCGTCGGCGTTGTCGCGGTCGTGGCTGGGACGCGAGCGCCGTTGCGCAACATCGGCTCTCTGCATCCCGCGACGCGATGAGCGATGTCGCCGTGGTCGGCGGCGCCACCGGCGGCCTGGGCCGCGCCGTCGTCGCTCGCCTCGTCGCCGATGGCTGGACGTGCATCGCTCTCAGCCGGCGTCCCGATCAGGGTGATCTGCCGCGGGGTGCGATCCACGTCCAGTGCGACCTGTCGAATGCGGCGCAGGTGGACTCGCTGGCGGCTCGCGTCGCTGCCACCGGCCGGTGGACCGCCGCGGTGAGCTGTTCCGGCGGCTATGCGCCGGGCCGCGCTCACGAGATCGGCGACCCAGCGATGCTCGAACAGCTCGAGCTCAACCTCCTCGGTCCCTGGCGTCTTGCCAGGGCCGCGGCGCAGGCGATGCTCGAACACGGTGGTGGCGGGCGGATCGTGCTCACCGCGGGACGTGCGGCGGTGGACGTGCAGCCCAATCAGGCCGGCTACCAACTGTCCAAGGTCGCCGTTGCACGTCTCGTCGAGGTCATGGCACGTGAGCTGCGCGATCGTGCAATCACCGTCAACGCGGTGCTGCCGAGCACCATGGACACCCCGGCAAACCGTGCGGCGATGCCCGATGCCGACCATGGTCGTTGGGTCGCCGTGGCCGACGTCGCCGCGGTGGTCAGCTGGCTGCTCGGTGGCGAGTCGGGTGTCGTCAGCGGCGGCCTGGTCCCGGTGTACGGCAGGGCCTGACGTCCATGCCTGCCCGGGGACGACGCCGGCTCATGCTGTACGCGGTGCCGATCGCAGCGGCGCTCGTCATCGGCGCGGTGCTCGCGGGCTTACGCCTGCGCGCGCACGATTCCGGCAGTGCAGCGGCGCCGCAGCCGGTGGCACAGGTGGGATCGGTGGTCATCTCCAGCGACCTCTTCGACGCACGGCTGCGTTCGGCGCTGACCGCCATCCAGCAGGGTGGCGGCCCCCAGTCCGGCTCGCCGCAATACGGGGCCTTCCTGCAGAAGCTCCGTGCCCAGGTGCTGCAGAGCCTCATCGTCGATGCGCGGATCTCCATCGAAGCGCAGTACCAGCACATTTCCGCCAGTGACAGCGACGTTCAGGCGGAGCTCGACGCGGCAGCGCAGGCTGTCGGCGGCATGGACCAGCTACAGACGCAGCAGAGCGAAGCCGGCGGCTCCGTTGCCCAGCTGCGCGACCAGATTCGCGCCCGGATCAACGAGCAGCGACTCGAGGACCTGTTCGCTCAACAGCGGGCGGCGACCATCGTCGCCGACATCACCTCGGGCAACGACTTTGCGACCCTGGCCATGCAGCTCTCCGACGACGACACCTCGAAGGCCAAGGGCGGCGACCTGGGCGCCATCAGCGTCGACCAGTTGCGCGCTGAGGCGCCGGCGTTCGCCGCGGCGGTCAACTCGCTGAAGGTCGGTGCGATGACCAACCCCGCGGTGCGCGACGACGCCGGCTACGAGATCCTCCGACTCGACGCGTCGGGGCCCACCTCGCGAAGCCTGCACCGCATCCTGGTCGCCGCGCCACGCCCGTACACGGTGAAAGAGCGACCCGACTGGTTCACCCAGTCGGTGCTCGACGCCGTCGCCCAGTACTGCGACGCGGGGCAGATCAAGGTGTTCCTCGACCCCAGCCTGCAACCCTGCAACGCGCCGATACACAGCTCCCCGACGCCGGCAGCGTCGCCGGCGGCCACACCTTCGCCGACTGCAGCCTTCAGTCCCCGTCCCTAGCATCGCCGGAGTGCGCGCATTCGTCGCCATCGCCGTCGCGCCGCCCGCGCTCGACTCTGTCGCCGACGCTCTTGCCCGACTCCGCGAGGAAGTCCCGGCAGTGCGCTGGGTGCGGCCGGAGACGGTTCATGTCACCCTGCATTTCTTCGCCGATCTGTCTGAGGACGATGTCCCGAGGGTGCTTGGCGCGGTGGGCGCTGCGGTCGAGGGGGCAGCACCCTTCGACGTGCGCCTGGGAAGCTACGGGAGCTTCGCCGACAGGGGCACGCCACGGGTGCTCTGGCTCGGCGTCGATGGCGGTGCGGGCGAGCTGAGCCGGCTCGCCGCGGCCGCCGAGGACGCGCTCGTCCGGGCCGGTTTCACCGCCGAGCCACGGCCGTTTCGCGCGCACTGCACCATCGGCAGGCCGCGCGTCCCGTGGCCCGACGTTGCGCGACGGGCATGGAAGTCCGCGGTTGCGCCGGCGTTTTCGGCGTTCACCTGCGATCGCGTGACCCTTTTCGAATCCGTGCCCGAACGCGGTGGCACGAGGTACGTGGTGCGCGGCATTGCTCCATTCGCGGTGCGGTCGTGACCGCATCGATTTCGCTAGCGTTTCGCCAAGCGCGACGCCGGAACATCGCTGATCTCCGCGGCGCGGAGGTGCACCTCGGCGAGGTCGAGATGGCGCGCCATGGCCTCGGCTGCGGCGCGGGGCTGATGACGTCGCACCGCGAAGAGGATGCGGCGGTGCATCTCGATCTGGTCGGCCACCTCGTGGCCGACTCGCATCCGTCCCTGCCAGGAGCGCACGCGGGCCATGCGCAGCGGCTCGCGAAGCCCCTCGAGGAGCAGGCCGAGCATGCGGTTTCCCGCGGCGGCCGCGATCGCCTGATGGAAGTCGATGTCGGCGATGACGTACGCCTCGGGGGTGTGCTGCGCAGCCTCGAGTCTGGCCAACGCGTCGCTGCAGCGTTCGATGTCGGCTCCCGTCGCACGACGAGCCGCCAGCTCGGCGATCTGCACCTCGACCAGCTTGCGCAGCTCGAAGAGGTCCCACAACCCCCGGCTGTCGGCGCGCATGGCAACGACGAAGAAGTCACGCAGCGCAGCCGAGTCGACGCCGCGGACCAGCGTGCCCTTGCCGGGACGCACCTCGACAAGTCCGCGTGCGGCGAGCGCCCCCAGAGCCTCGCGCACGACTCGCGAGGAGACGGCGTAGTGGGCGGCGAGCTGCGCCTCGGCGGGGAGCAGGTCGCCGGCGACGAGCGCGCCGGTGACGATGCGATCTTCGAGGTCCCGCAGCACCCTCTCGCCAAGCCGCTCACGGGGCAGCAGCGCCGGTTCGGCCAGGTCGCCGGGGCCGGCTGCGTCGACCGGGTCCTGAGCCACCACGCGGTCAGTCTACGGTGCTCCCGAGCCGCCTGTTCGACCTCCCAATCGACGCCTCGCGTCGCCCGCGGCGGTGATTCCGCGATCATGCGCGGGTGAGCGGCGTGGGTGAATGGATCGGATTTGCCGCCGGCGTGCTCATCGTCCTGGGCACGTCGGCGAGCGTGGTCAAAACGCTCGTTGTCCCGCGGGGCATGTCCTCGCGGATCACAGCGGCGGTCACGCGGATGACGGTGACCGCCTTCCATCTGATCGCCGACCGCTTCGGCAACTGGGAGCGACGCGATCGCATCCTTGCCTCATTGGGTCCCGGGCTGCTGCTCAGTCTGCTCGGGGTGTGGTTGGGACTGTTCCTCGCCGGCTACGCGCTGATGCTCTGGCCGCTGATCAACGGCTCGTTCGGCGACGCCGTGCGCATCTCCGGCTCCTCAATGTTGACCCTGGGCATCGCCAGCGCGACGGACGCCGCGCCGACCGCGCTGATCTTCCTCGCCGCCGCCACCGGGCTGATCATCGTCGCCGTGCAGATCGCCTACCTGCCGGTCCTCTACGGCGCCTTCAACCGGCGCGAGACGCTGGTGACCATGCTGCAGAGCCGCGGCGGAGCACCGATCTGGGGGCCGGAGGTGCTCGCCCGGCACGAATTGGTCGACATTGTCGACAACCTCAAGGACCTGTACGCGGAATGGGAGCGCTGGGCGGCGGATGTCGCCGAGACGCATACCAACTACCCGGTGCTGCTCTACTTCCGCTCACCGCACCCGTTGCGCTCCTGGATCCTAGCCGTGCTCGCGGTGGCCGACGCCGCCGCGCTGCAACGAGCCATCAACCCCTATACGGCCCCTTCGGAGACGCGTCTGGTGCTGCGCATGAGCGCCACGGCGCTGCGCGACATCGCCACGGGCATGCGCATTCCGTTCGACAGCGATCCGTCTCCCGAGGACGCCATCCAGCTCACCGAGGCGGAGTTCGTCGACGCCGTCCGCCACGTCAAGGAGGCGGGCTGGCACCTGGAGACGACCGTCGACGAGGCCTGGCGGCACTTCCGCGGCTGGCGGGTGAACTACGAGCACGTCGGCTACGCGATCGCCGACGCGATTGAGGCGCCTCCAGCCCCGTGGTCGGGCCCCCGCCGCCACCTGCCCGGTCTGGTGATCCCCCCGGTGCGCCCCACAGACCGCCGTCCCGCGTGGCGCGAGGAGCTGCGCACCGAGACGGCGCGGCGGCGCGGCGGAGGGCCCACAGCCGGCTACGTGCCCCGCCGCGATGGAGCGGCAGCCGCCGCCGAGGTGGAGGCGCCGCCCGAGGAGGTTCCGTCAGCGAACTGACTCTGCACACCCTTCTGGGATTCGAAAAGGATGCGCGGCGCACATGGCGGTCCATCGCCGGGGCGATGAGTGCCGAGGCCCGGCAGAATGCAGCCCAGCCGGCCCATCGAGGCTACCGCCACAGGGGGGTGGCAGCCGCGCATCCATAGATCTAGGACAGCGCTGCCCCGGGAATGTTGCAGGGGTCAGCCGGGCGGGGGCATCCCCGCCGCTTCGAGCACAGATCGGCCCCCGGCCGCGGGGCCGCCCGGATGGCCGAACACCGCCGTGCCGGCTACCAGCACCGAGGCTCCGGCGTCGACGCAGGCCCGGGCGTTGTCCGTATCCACGCCGCCGTCGACCTCGACCTCGGTGTCCAGCCCTTGGCGGTCGATTTCGCCGCGCACCCGGTCGACCTTGCGCAAGGTGCGCCCGATCAGCTGCTGACCGCCGAACCCGGGATCGATGGTCATCACCAGCGCCAGGTCGCAGGCCTCGAGGACGTCGTCGAGGTCCGAGGCCGGCGTGCTCGGGTTGATCGCGGCGCCGGACCGGCAGTCGAGGGCGCGGATGCTGGTCAGCGTGCGGTGGAGGTGCGGGCACGCCTCGTAGTGGACGGTGATGCCGTCGGCCCCAGCGCTGGCGAAGGACTCGAGATGGCGATCGGGCTCGATGATCATCAGGTGGAGCTCAAGAGGCAGGTCGGTCTCTCGGCGCAGTGCCCTGACCGTGTCGGTGCCGAAGGTGAAGTTGGGGACGAAGATGCCGTCCATGACGTCGACGTGGATGCGCTCGGCGCCGCTGCCCTGCAGGGCATGGACCGCCTCGGCGAGACGGCCGAAGTCAGCGGCGAGGATGCTGGGAGCGAGGACGACGGCGTCGCGACACCGTGGCCACGTCGATCGAGGCACCCGCGGATGATGCCATCGCCGCCGGCGCCCGGCGGCGGCAGCGACGTCAGCCGAGGCGCTGGCGAAGGTCTCGGCCGAGACACGCCGGGCACGCCGGCGCGCCGTTGAAGCGGATCGAGCACTCGGCGCTGAGGTGCCCGTCGTAGAGCTCCGCCCTCTGCGGCTGGGTCAGCGAGCGGCGCGGCGTCACCGTCGCCGGGTTGGCCGCTGCCTCAGGCATCAGCGGCTGGCGGCGAGAACGGTTGCGGCGGCGGTCGGTGGCTGCCGTCATGGCAGCTCGCCGGCGGCGTCGTCGTCGAGGAACCAGACGAGGTCACCATCGAGAGGGCGTACCCGGGCCGCGGGCACGGTGCCGGCGAGCGTCTGGCGAAGCGCATCACCCTTGGCGGCTCCGACGACGAGAAAGGCGACCGCGGCCGCGGCGTTGATGGTGGGGAAGGTCAGGGTGATGCGTTCGAACGGCGCGTAGTCGGCGACCCCGTGCGTCGCCCAGGCGTCGGTCACCTGCAGCGCGGGCGTTCCAGGGAACAGTGAGGCCACGTGGCCGTTCTCGCCCAACCCCAGGAGCACGACGTCGAGTCGAGGGGCACCTCGCGGCCCCGGTGGCAGAGTATTAGCCAGGAGTTGCGAATACTCCAAGGCTGCAGCATCGATATCGGCGCGCTCAGCTTCCATGCGATGGACGTGGCCGGGATCGATGTCGACGTGTTGGAGTACCGCGTCGCTGGCAATGCGGTAATTGCTCCGCGGATCGTCTGGTGGTGCGGCGCGCTCGTCGATGAAGAAGACGTCCCAGGCGCGCCAGTCCATGGTGTCGCGGTACGGCGGGGTCGCCAGCAGCTGGTAGAGCGTGCGTGGCGTGCTGCCGCCGGCAAGAGCGATGCTGAATCGGTCCGGTCTGGTGCGCACGTCGCGCGACTCAGCGGCCAGCCACCGGGCAGCCTCGGCGGCGACCTTCTCGGCGTCGGCGGCGACGCGCAGCGCTCCGCCCAGGCCGCCGCTCACGTTCTCTCCGGATGCACGGCGTCGCGCAGGGCCGCGGCATAGATGGGCTCGCTGGGCTGCTCGATGAGCGAGCCGACCATGCCGGCGAGCTCGGGGATCTCTGCCGGGACTCGGGACTGCGGCAACTCGGTCCCGTCGATGCTGACGTCGGTGACCAGCATGTCCTGTGCGCGGCGCTCGCTCACCGTGGCGCGCGCGCCGTGGTGGCGGCACCGTAGCTCGACCGACGCCACGGGGCCGTCGCCGCCGGACAGCGTGAGCCGGCCGAGGCGGCGTCCCAACCTCGACCGCAGCCAGCCGGCGATCAGCCTGCCCTCGCTGGCCCCCGGCGGCGGCGCTGCCTCGCTGCGCACCGCGACGTCCTCGACATCGCCGACGAAGGGACGGATCTCGGGGCGGTCGAAGGAGCGCGCGATCTGCTCTCGCCACTGCACCGTGCGCGCCCAGGCGAGGTCGGCGACGGGCACGGCGTGCTCGCGTCCGCGCACAGCGGTGGCGATGGCCGACAGCGTGCCCTCGGTGTCGGGATAGAGGCTGCTGTCGAGGATGAGCCGCTCGCACTGCTCGAGCGAGGACGAGTGCAGCGCCTGTTCCAGCGGCGGAGCCCCGGCGAGCCAGAGATACATGGGCACGTCGGCGAGCAGCAGCGGTGTCACCACGCTGCCGAGGTGGAGCGCGGTTTCGCCACCGACGTGGATGCGGACCAGCTCAGCGCACACCTGCTGACGGCCACTGACCGCCGAGCACTGCAGGCTGAGGTCGGCCTCGATGTGCGGCGCGGCGTTGCGGTCGGCGACGACGACAATGGCTCGCGCCGGCGCACGAGCGGCGATCAGGGCGACGACATCAGCGGCGACGTCGGCCCAGGCCCCGTCGACACAGGCCACCACCAGGGTCAGCACCGAGAGCCGCACCGCCTGGTCGTCGCCGCCGACGCGGAGCATTGCGCGGTGCAGCTCGTTGAGCTCGCGAGTGACGGCGTGGAGGCCGCTGGCGTGCGCGGTGCGGACCAGGCCGGAGTCGGTGGTTGTGGCCATCACCGACGCTTACAGGCGGCGCCAGGTGCGTCCATCTCGGGCCATGAAATCGTGAGCCTCCTGCGGTCCCCATGTCCCGGCCTCGTAGTTGGCACACTGAGCCGCGGCGGGGGGATGAGCCCGCCAGCCGTCGAGAATGGCGGTGCAGACGCGCCAGGCCTCGTCGACCTCGTCTTCACGGATGAAGAGGGTGGCGTCGCCGAGCATGCAGTCGAGCAGCAGCCGCTCGTACGCCTCAGGGGACTCGGTGAGAAACGCGCTGCCGTAGAGGAAGTCCATGTTGACGCTGCGCAGGCGCAGCGACTGACCCGGCACCTTGGCGCCGAAGCGCAAGGTGATGCCCTCGTCGGGCTGGATGCGCAGCACCAGCATGTTGGGATCGATGCCACCACTCGCCTGCGTCCCGGCGAATGGCGAGTGGGGGACACGGCGGAACTGGATGGCAATCTCCGTGGCCCGACGCGGCATGCGTTTCCCGGTGCGCAGGTAGAAGGGTGTCCCCGCCCACCGCCAATTGTCGATGTCGAGCTTCACGGCGACGAACGTCTCGCGCAGAGAATCAGGGTGCACGCCGCGTTCCTCGCGGTAGGCAATGACCTTCTCGCCGTCGACCCATCCCTCGGTGTACTGCCCGCGGATGGTGTTCTCCAGCACCCGGTCTGGGTCGATCGGTCTGATGGCGCGGAGCAACTTCACCTTCTCGTCGCGTACCGTCTCCGCTGCGAAATTGGCCGGTGCCTCCATGCCCACCACCGCCGCCAGCTGCATGATGTGGTTCTGCACGATGTCGCGCAGCGCCCCCGACTCCTCGTAGTAGGCGCCGCGTCCCTCGACGCCGATCGCCTCGGCCACGGTGATCTGCACGTGGTCGATGTACTGCCGGTTCCAGATCGGCTCGAAGATGCCGTTGGCGAAGCGGAAGACGAGCAGGTTCTGCACCGTCTCCTTCCCCAGGTAGTGGTCGATGCGATAGATCTGCTCCTCGGCGAAGGCGTGGTGCAGCTCGGTGTTGAGCGCTCGGCCCGTCTCCAGGTTGCGTCCGAAGGGCTTCTCCACGATGAGCCGCGCGAAGCCCCCGGGGACGTCGGGTGCTGTGCTCAGTCCCTCGGCACCGAGCCGGCTCGCGTAGGGGCCGATGGCGCTGGGGGGAACGCTGAGGTAGTAGACGCGGTTCCCCATTGTGCCCCGCTCGCCGTCAGCCTCCTGGAGACGGTGCTTGAGGTGGTCGAATCCGTCGGCAGCGTCGAAATCGACAGCTGCGTAGCGCAGCCCCTCGGAGAAGCTGCTCCACACCGCTTCTTTCAGAGGGATGCGGCCGTGTTTCTCGACGCCGTCGCGCATCGCCTGCCGCCACTCGTCATCGGACATGGCGGTCCGGCCCGCCCCGATCACGGTGAAGCCCTGGGGCAGCAGACCGTCGTGACTGAGCGCGTACAGCGCGGGCACCAGCTTGCGTTTGGTCAGGTCGCCGCTGGCTCCGAAGATGACCACCGCGCAGGGTAGCGGCGTGCGATCGAGCCGCAGCCCCTCGCGGAGCGGATTGACCTCGACCGTGCCGGCCGATGGGTTGGTTGTCGCCGCCTCGCTCACGGCGCCGCCTTGACGCCGTCGCCGGCTGCTGCCTCCTCGGCCTTGACCGCGTGTCCGCCGAACTCGTTGCGCAGCGCGGCGATCACCTTGTTGCCGAAGCTGTCGTCACGCCGCGAGTCGAAGCGGGCAAAGAGCGACATCGCCAGCGCCGGTGCGGGGACGCGCAGGTCGATCGCCTGCTCCAGTGTCCAGCGACCCTCGCCGGAGTCCTCGACGTAGCCGCGGATGCGGCTGAGCTTGGGATCGCGGTCGAACGCCCGCTCAGCGAGCTCGAGCAACCACGAGCGCACCACGCTGCCCTGGTTCCACAGGTGGGCGATGGCGTGCAGGTCGAGGTCGAACTGGCAGGAGTCGAGGATGTCGAAGCCTTCCGCGTAGGCCTGGAGCATCGAGTACTCGATGCCGTTGTGGACCATCTTGACGTAATGTCCCGACCCGACCGGGCCGACGTGCAGGAACCCGTCAGGCGGGGCCAGCGTTTCGAAGATCGGCCGCAGGCGATCGATTGCGGCCTTTTCGCCGCCGGCCATGAGGCAGTAGCCGACCTGCAGACCCCAGATACCCCCGCTGGTGCCGGCGTCGATGAAGTTGACACCCTTGGCCTTGCAGCGCTCACCGTGAGCGATGCTGTCGGTGAACTTGCTGTTGCCACCGTCGATGATGGTGTCGTCGCTGCCGAGCAGGTCGAGCAGCGACGCGATGGTGCGTTCGGTGATCTCGCCCGAGGGCACCATGATCCACACCGCGCGCGGCGCGGACAGCGTGCCCGCCAGCTCCTCGAGGCTGGCGACGGCGGTTGCACCGAACGCAGTGACGGCGTCACGCGCCGCAGCGTTGGGGTCGTAGGCGACCACGCGGTGGTCGCCGTCGCGGCGCAGGCGGTGCACCATGTTGCCGCCCATGCGGCCCAGACCGACGAATCCGATCTCCATCAGTGTGCAACCCCCGTTGTGGCACTGACGCCCGACGCAAGCGCGCGCAGCTCCGCGGCGAGATCACCGACGATGTGCAAGCCCACGGCGCGGCGGTTGTGCGCGTGTAGCGACTCCAGGTCGCCTTGCGCCTGCGCTCGCTTCAGCGTCGCGAACGTGTACCGCTGACCGGGGATGGCGACATCGACGGAATCGTCGACAGTGACCTGGACGTATACGCCGGTGTTGGGACCACCCTTGTGCAGCTGCCCGGTGCTGTGCAGGAAGCGCGGCCCGAATCCCAGCGTGGTGGAGACGCGGTAGCGATCACGGATGGCGACGCGAAGCTGCTGCAGCGCTGTCTCGTTGTCAGCCGTCGGTGTCACGTACGCCATGAGCGCGACGTAGTCCGACGGGTTGACCTCGCTGAGCAGCTCAGCGAGGCGATCGGCGTTCGGGGCTGTCGGCGACGCCACCGGCGGCAGTTTGCCGTCACGCTCGAAGGCGTCGAGCAGACGCCTGGTGTTGTCCTTCGACTCCTGGACGTTGGGCTGGTCGAACGGATCGATCTGCAGCGTTGCTCCGGCGACGGCGGTGGCGAACTCCCAGCGGAAGAACTCCGCGCCGAGGTCGAGGAGGTCGTCGAGCTCCAGCGTGATCATCGGTTGTCCGGCAGCTCGCAGCGCGTCGACGCGGCGGTCGAAGTCGGGGTCGTCGCCGAGACGGAGCACGACGAAGAGGCGATCGTCGCCGTAGACGCCGGGTTCGCCGATGGGTTCGGCGCCGATGGGCACGATGCCCTTGCCCTCCTTGCCGGTGCTCTCGGCGATGAGCTGCTCGGCCCAGAGGCTGAACGCAGCAATTCGCGACGTGGCGAGAATGGTCACCTTGTCGCGGCCCCGTTGCCAGCAGAGCCCCATCGCGGTGCCCAGCACCAGCCCGCAGTTGACGCTGGGATGCACGGCTGCGGCGCACTGTCGGGCCATGGCGCGAGCCCGCTCGAGCAGGGCGGCGACGTCGATGCCCAGGAGCGCGCCGGGCACCAGGCCGAAGTAGGACAGCGCCGAGTAGCGACCGCCGATGTCGGGCGGGTTCTCGAAGATGCGCCTGAAGCTGTGCTGCTGCGCCAGGGTGACCAACGACGTTCCGGGATCGGTGATGGCGACGAAGGCATCGCCCGGCTTGTCCACGCCGGCGCTGCTCACCACGTCCCAGAAGTGGGCGAAGTGCGACAGCGTCTCCACCGTCCCGCCTGACTTGCTGGCGACGATGAACAGGGAGCGCCGCGCGTCGATGGCGCTGGTCGTGGCAGCGATGGCTGCGGGATCGGTGGTGTCGAGCACGTGGAGCGTGGGATAGCCCGGGGCGCTGGCGAACGAGGTGCGCAGTACCTCGGGGCAGAGACTGCTGCCGCCCATGCCGAGCAGCACCACATCGCGGATGCCCGCGTCACGAATCTCCGCGGCGAAAGACGTGAGCGCGCCCACCTGCTGACGCATGGTGTCGACGACGTCGAGCCAGCCCAGGCGGATGCGTATCTCCGCCGCATGCGCTGCGTCGCCTGGCTTCCAGAGGTCGGGGTCGCGCTCCCAGATCCGTCGCACCACGCCGTCCGCAGAGGCGGCGGCCGCGGCACGGTACACCGCGTCGGTCAGGTCGCCGAGGTCGAGGCGTTGCCGCGAGGCGAAACCTCCGTGCATCGCGTCGGCCTTGATGGCGATGGTGCGCACCAGCTGGTCGTAGGAATCGCCGAACGAGGCCACGCCGGCGTCGAGCAGCTGCTGGGTCACCTTGTCGATGTCGATGCCCACCGCGGCAAGCCGTTCGAGGACGCGGTGGGCGCCGGCGTAGTCGGACCTCACCGTGTCACCGTCGACGCGGCCGTGGTCGGCGAATGCCTCGATGACCGCCGGCGGCATGGTGTCGATGGTGTTGGGACCGACCAGCGCCTCGGCGATGTAGACGTCGCGATACTTGGGATTCTTGGAGCTGGTGCTCGCCCAGAGCATGCGCTGCACCGCGGCTCCGTTCTCGCGAAGCCTGGCGAAGCGCTCGCCACTGAAGAGCTCCTCGAACTTCTCGTAGGCGAGCACCGAGTTGGCGATTCCCGCTTTGCCGAGAAGCGAGGTCAGCTCGGGATCGCCGGGCTTGGCGGCGAGCTTCTCCTCGAGAAGCTTGTCCACGGCGGTGTCGACGCGGCTGACGAAGAACGACGCCACCGAGCGGTTGCTCAGCGGCTTGCCGTCGGCGGCACGATTCTCCAAGCCGCTGATGTACGCCTCGGCGACCGCTTCGTACGCTGCCAGCGCGAAGATCAGGGTGACGTTGATGTTGAGCCCCGCGCTGATGCAGCGCTGGATCGCGGGGATGCCCTCGGGCGTGGCCGGGATCTTCACCATCACGTTGGGACGCTCGACGCGCTCCCAGAGGTAGTTCGCCGCGGCGACGGTCGCCTCGGTGTCGTGGGCCAGGTGCGGCGAGACCTCGACGCTGACGAAGCCATCACCACCAGCGGTGCGGTCGAAGATGGGCCGAAGGATGTCGGCGGCGTGCTGGATGTCACTGACCGACAGCTCGATGAAGAGGTCGTCGGGGCCGGTGACCCCGGCGCCGACCAGCTGGCGGATCTGCTCGTCGTAGTCGCTGCCCTCGCCGATGGCCTTCTCGAAGATGGTGGGGTTGCTCGTCATCCCGGTGACGTTGTCGTTGTCGATGAGCGTCTGCAGCCTGTCGCCGGTGACCAGCTCACGGTTGATGAAGTCGAGCCAGACGCTCTGCCCGCGCTCTGCGAGCTGTTGCAGCGGGTTGCCAGCCACTCGCGTTCTCCTCAGTGCACCGCGGTGCGGGTGCGCGACAGCGCGGTTCGCGCCGCGGCGACGACGTTGTCGACGGTGAAGCCGAAGTTGGCAAAGACATCCCTGTCCGGCGCCGACGCGCCGAAGCGATTGATGCCGACGCTGACACCGTCCTCACCGACGTACTTCTCCCAGCCGAAGGTGATCCCCGCCTCGACTGACACCCGAGCTCGCACCTCGCGGGGCAGGACCTGCTCGCGGTAGCCGTCGTCCTGGGCGTCGAAGAGCTCGAAGCAGGGCATGCTCACCACCCGTGCGCGGATGCCCTCGCCGTTGAGGCTGTCGGCGGCGCCCACGGCGAGCTGCAGCTCACTCCCCGTGCCGATGAGGATGACCTCGGGCGTGCCTGCGCAGTCGCGCATGACGTAGCCGCCGCGCAACACCGCCTCGGTGGCGGTTTCAGCATAGACCGGCACCTTCTGGCGGGTCAGCTCCAGCAGGGTCGGCCCATCGCGGCGCTCCAGGGCGCTGCGCCACGCCATCGCCGTCTCGTTGGCGTCGCCGGGCCGGATGACGTGGAGGTGGGGGATCGCCCGCAGCGCCATGTGATGTTCCACCGGCTGATGCGTCGGTCCGTCCTCACCGAGACCGATGGAATCGTGGGTGAAGACGTAGGTCACCGGGATCTCCATGAGCGACGCCAGCCGGATCGCCGGACGCGCGTAGTCGCTGAAGCAGAGGAATGTCCCTCCATAGACGTGGAGACCGCCGTACACCGACATCCCGTTGAGCGCCGAGCACATGCCGTGCTCACGCACCCCGAAGGCGATGTTGCGATCCGGCTCGTCGGCGGTGAAGTACTGGTGGCCCTCGATGAACGTCTCGTTCGATGAACGCAAGTCGGCGCTACCACCGACGAGGTTGAGCACCAGCGGGGCGATCGCGTTGATGGTCTTGCCCGAGGCGACGCGCGTGGAGACCGGCTCCTCGATGGAGAAACGCGGCAGCCGGCTGCGCCACCCGTCGGGTAGTTCGCCGCGCTGCTCACTGTCCCATGCACGTGCCAGCTCGGCGTTGGCCTGGCGCCACGCGGTGAACACATCCTCCCACTGACCCTGCAGGCCCGCGCCGCGGTCGATCGAAGCGCGGTAGTGGGCGAGGACATCGTCAGGGATGAGGAATGTGGGCTCGAGCGGCCAGCCGATCGCCTCCTTGGTCGCTCGGACCTCATCCTCACCGAGCGGGTTGCCGTGCGCCTTGGCGGTGTCCTGTTTGTGGGGGCTTCCCCATCCGATGTGCGTACGCGCGGCGATGAGCGAGGGTCGCGGATCGTTCTTGGCGGCATCGAGCGCTGCGTTGACCGCGCCGAGATCGAGTCCGTCGATGCGTTGTGTGTGCCAGCCATAGGCATCAAAACGCCCGACGACGTCCTCGGTGAACGTGTCCTCGGCGGGTCCGTCGAGGGTGATGTGATTGTCGTCGTACACGTACACCAGCTCACCGAGACGCAGGTGTCCGGCGAGCGACGCCGCCTCCGAGGCGACTCCCTCCATGACGTCGCCGTCGCTGCAGATGGCGTAGATGCGGTGATCGATGATGCGCTGGGCATCGCTGTTGAAGCGCTTGGCGACCAGCCGCTTGGCCATCGCCATGCCGACGCCGTTGGCGAATCCCTGACCGAGAGGGCCGGTGGTGACCTCGACTCCGGGCGTGTCGCGATACTCGGGGTGCCCCGGCGTCTTGGAATGCAGCTGACGGAATCGCTGCAGCTCCGACAGCGGCAGGTCGTAGCCGCAGAGGTGGAGCATGATGTAGAGCAGCGCCGAGCCGTGGCCTGCACTGAGCACGAAGCGATCGCGGTTGGGCCAGTGCGGGTCGCGCGGGTTGAAACGCATGTGGTTCGACCACAGCGCGTGCGCGATGACCGAGCACCCCATCGGAAGGCCGGGATGGCCCGAGTTGGCCTTCTGCACGGTGTCCATCGCCAGCGCCCTGATGGTGTCGATGCAGCGCTGATCCAGGGGGGTCGGCTCGGTCACTCAACTACCCTCGGTGATGGCCGGCGGTGGGCCGCCATGATGGCGCGGCCGGATGGTGGTGTGCAGTCCAGTCGTGGTACGCCGCCGGCTCAGCTTCCGATCAGCGCGGTGACGGCGCAGCGCGCGGCAACGGCTGCGGCGGCGGCGATGGTGGCGTCCCCTCGTCGCATCGCTGCCCTGCGTGGTGGCGAGAGCAGGCGAAGCGCCTCCACCCACGGCGAGCGTGTCGCCCGACCCCAAGCCGGCGCGACGGCGGCCGCGCCCTGAGGCTCGTCGACCACGCCCTGACAGCTGACCATGACTGCTCCGCTCTTTCGCGCCGCGTCGTGCCAGGCGGCGCCTTCTCCGTCGATGGCCGCGTAGCCGGCAGCGGCGAGGGACAGCAGCGCGGTCTCGGTGACCGGTGTCTCCGAGACGGTGGCGACCCTCCCCGGGGCCACGGTCACGCCGAGACGGCGAGCAGCGGATGCGACCGCGGCGCCAAGCTGCTCGTCGCCGTCGATGACGATTGCGCCATCCGCCGTCGCCGCCGTCGGGGTCGCCGCGCCGACGCACAGGACAGCCGGCGCCCTGGGCATCCAGAAGTCCGCGGCGCGTCCGGCAGCGCTGATCCCCCGGCCGGAGACGACGATGGCCACCACGCCCCGGTCGGTGGCGCAGGTCCAGGCGCTGAGCGCGCGGCCCGAGGGCACGCTGCGGCAGCGCAGCCCCCGCTGGCCCAGGGCGTGTCGAACCGAGGTTGCCTCGGCGGAGAGGCCACACGCGAAGATGCCGCGAAGCCAGCGTTCTTCCATCGCCGGCGATTCTCGGCCGTCGCGGTGGGTACGCTGGGGATGCGGCGCAATGTCCGCGACGGTCTGCCGATCTTTCTCCTCGACGCTCGGCACCCGCCCGAGGCCCTGGAGGTTCCCCCGTGCCCCTGCTCCCTGTCGGTAGCCAAGCCCCTGACTTCGAAGCCCGTCACGTCGACGGCACCTCGCTGCGACTGCGCGACCTTCGCGGTCGGTACGTCCTCGTCTACTTCTATCCCAAGGACATGACCCCGGGCTGCACCGTCGAGGCCTGCACCATCAATGACGGCTTCCAGCTGTTCCAGGACTCGGGTGCCGAGGTCATCGGCGTCAGCTTCGACGGCTGGGAGAAACACCGCCAGTTCCAGGCGAAGCACGACCTGCAGTTCGCTCTGGCCGCCGACGGCGACGGCGGCATCGCCAAGAGCTACGGCGTCGGCCGGATGCTGGGCATCCTCCCCGTGGCCAGGAGGGTGTCGTTCCTCGTCGATCCCCAGGGCGAGGTGGTCGAGGTCTGGCCCGCGGTGAGCCCGCGCCGCCACGCCGAGGAGGTTCTCGAGGCGATCGCCCGTCACCGCTCGGCGGTCACGGCGTAGACTGGCCTACCGCTCGCCGCGGGCGGCTCGCGCGCCCATAGCTCAGCCCGGATAGAGCAGCGGACTACGGATCCGCGTGCGGGGGTTCAAATCCTCCTGGGCGCGCCACGCGTTTCCCTTGTGGGATAAGGGATTTCCCGCGTTCCTGCTGCCGGCCGCGCGCCGCGAAATGGCACCGGGAGCAACGCCACGGGACCACCATCACCGTCTGGAGGGTGTCCTGGCCGCGCACCCGGCGCGGCCGCCCTTGTGCATCCCCCGAGACCGGCGTACGCTGCCGGTCACCAGCGGACTAAGTGGGGGACGGACATGGCGCAGCAGACCGCGGTGCCGCTCGACCGGATGGCGCAGCACCTCTTCGGGCTCGTCGACGCGCTCGACGCCGAGGCGCTCAAGGAACTGGTCACCGACGACTGCGAGGAGGTCGACGAGATCAGCCGCACCTGGAGGCGCGGCAGGGCCGCCATCGCCGACTACTTCGACCAGGTGCTGAGCGCGATCTCGGACGTCCACACCGACGTGCGCGACGTCGCCACCCGGGAGTGGGCCGACACCGGCGTGATCACCTGCGTCATCGACCAGAGCTACCGGTATGAGGGAAAGATGGAGCGGATCACCGCGCCGACCACGCTCGTGCTCCGCCGCGAGGGCGGCGACTGGCGGGTCGCCCTGATGCACACCGTGCCCCTGCCCGAGGCCCCGCCGACCTGAGGCGGGCGGCTGCGCCATGGCGCTCCGGCACGTGGCCTGGCTGAGGTTCAACGACGGCGTCGACCAGGCGCGCATCGAGCGGCACCTCCAGGCCTGCCGCTCGCTGGTGGGCCGCGTGCCGGCGGTGATGAACCTCGAGTGCGGAACCAACGTCTCCGACCGGGCCGGCGGGTTCACCCACGGCATCATCGTCAGCCTGGCCGACCGCTCCGCGCTCACCGCGTACCTCGAGCACCCGGCGCATGTGCCGGTCGCCGAGGCGCTCATGTCGGATCTCGCCGAGCTGCGGGTGATGGACATCGAGTTCTGACGTTTCGGCGCCGGGCGGGCCTCTGCGGGTGCCGGCAGAGCGAGCGACGAGGAAACGGACGGCCATGAGCACAGCGCAGAGCGGGATCTTCGCCCTGGGGACGTCGTCCCACACGTACCTGGAGTTCGACCTCCGGCCCGGGGGGGACGGGCTCAGCTTGGTGACGGGGCTGGCCAACTTGCGGGAGCCGCGAACCACCCTGGGCGGGGTCAACCTCGTCGCCGGATTCCGCCCCGAGCTGTGGCGGGCGATCGATCCGGACGGCCTTCCCGCGGAGCTGACCGGCTTCGACCAGGACATCGTTGGACCTGACGGGTACGTGATGCCAGCCACGCAGCACGACGCTGTCATCTGGCTGTCGGGGACCGCCTACGACGTAATCTTCGACACGGCGCGCCAAGCGATCGGCGCCCTCGCGGGAACGGCGGCGATCGCCACCGAAACGTCGAGCTGGCCGTACCGCCACGACCGCGACCTGACCGGGTTCATCGACGGCTCGGAGAATCCCAGTCTGCTGAAGGCCGCTGACGTCGCGCTGATCCCCGAAGGAAAGCCGGGAGCGGGCGGCAGCGTCCTCCTGCTGCAGAAGTGGACGCACGATGCGCCGGCATGGGAGGCGCTGCCGGTGCCCGAGCAGGAGATGGTGATCGGACGAAGCAAGGCGGACAGCATCGAGATGGATCCCAAACCGCCCGAGTCCCACATCGGGCGAACCGATCAGGACACCTTCGGCCACATCTTCCGCCGCAACATGCCCTATGGCACGGTGACCGACCACGGGACGATGTTCGTCGGCTTCAGCGCCGGGCAGCGCGCGCTGATCGCAATGCTGGAGAGCATGGTGGGTATCCCGGACGGCGTTCGCGATGCGCTGACCCGGTACACCCGTCCACTCAGCGGCGGGTACTACTTCGTGCCGTCGCTCGACGCCGTGCGGCGCTTCGCGCCCGCCGAGGATGAGGGATAGCCCGCACGACGCCTTCCTCCACGTCCGCGGAGCCCGGCCAGCCGCATGGTCGACGAGGGTGGAGCACGCTCGTCGCGGACCCGCGGCATGGGCCGTTACCGCTCGTCCTTCTCGGGCTGACCGCGGTGACCGGGATGGTCGACGCGGTGAGCATCCTGAGCCTCGGCCGCGTCTTCGTCGCCAACATGAGAGGCAACGTCGTCTTTCCCGCTCCCCGGCGGCGCCGAGATGACTGTCACCTTCCTCGTGGCGGCGCGATCCAGCGTAGCTAGGAGGTCATAACGGCGGAGTAGACCCGCGGCGCGCGAAACGCCTGTCGCAATCGGCTGCGCTGGACGCTCGCCCCGCTGTGTCATCGCCAAGCTGGCTATGTCGGCGCCCCGGTCGGGCGAACCGTCATCGGACGCCCAGCATCGCCCGAGTGGTCGAACCCCGCCACCTCCCCGGGGCACCCGCCGTCCTCGTCTCCTGCCTCGGCGCACGCCGCCTCCTTCCCGGCGCAGCCCGACAGCACCGCCTCGGCGATGTCGGCAAGGGCCCCGACCTGCTCCGGGCTGAGCGGCTGCAGCAGGTGCCGCCGGATGCTCTCCACGTGCCCCGGGGCGGCGTTCTGGATCGCCTCCAGCCCCGCAGGGGTCAGCAGCGCCAGCGCGCCGCGCGCGTCGGTCGGGCAGGTGCTCCGGGAGACCAGCCCCCGCGCCTCCATCCGCGACAGCTGATGGGAGAGCCGGCTCTTCGACCAGCTGATCCGGGCCGCCAGGTCGGTGATCCGCATCTGGTGGCCACGGGCCTCCGACAGGCTGGCCAGGACGTGGTAGTCGGCGAAGGACAGGCCGGCCTCGGTGAGATCGCGGCCGATACCGATCTCGATCAGCCAGCTCATCCTGAGAAGCCCCACCCAGGCGCGCATCTCGGTCTCGTCGAGCCAGCGGGGCCCGGTCTTCGCCTCGGTCATGGCCTCAGTGTACGCCATTTGGTTGACACGTCAACGTTAGGGATATTATGCTGTTGACACGTCAACCACTCCCAACAAAGGGACCCCACGATGACCGCCGTCAGCACCCCCGCCGCCACCCAGATCACCCCGGGCGTCTGGGAGATCGACCCGACCCACAGCGAGGTCGGCTTCACCGCCCGCCACATGATGGTCAGCAAGGTGCGCGGCCGCTTCGGCACCTTCAGCGGAACCATCACCACTGCCGAGGACCCTGCCCAGTCCAGCGTCGAGGCCGTCATCGACGTCGCCTCGGTCGACACCAGCAACGAGCAGCGCGACAACCACCTTCGGTCAGCGGACTTCCTCGACGCCGAGAAATACCCGGAGATCACCTTCCAGTCCACCGGTGTACGCCAGGACGGCAACTACTGGGTCGTCGACGGCCAGCTGAGCGTCCACGGCGTGACCCGCCCCGTGCCGCTCCTGCTCGAGCTGAACGGCGTCACGCCCGACCCGTACGGCAACACCCGTGCCGGGTTCTCGGCCTCGACCGAGATCAACCGCCGCGACTTCGGCGTCACCCTCAACATGCCGATGGACGGCGGTGGCGCGGTCGTGAGTGACCGCATCAACATCAGCCTCGAGGTCGAGGCCGTCCTCAAGGCGGCCGCCTGACCCGAACCCGGCCCGGCGCCGGCGCCCTCGCGGGTGCCGGCGCCGGGGGCCGAGCCCATCAGGAGGGCCGCGCATCGAACCGTCGTCGGGTTGCACACGGCTGAACGCGGCTTCGCGCGGAGCTTCCAGCGAGCGCTCGGGCAGGCCCCACTGCAGTACCTGACCGACGTGCGCATGACGCTCGCGCGCGACGACCTGCGCACGGGTCAGCCGACGCTCGCCGAGGTCGCGGAACGCACCGGCTACTCATCGCCCTACGCTTTCGCCGCGGCGTTCCGCCGCCACCACGGCCAACCACCCGGGCTGTGGCGCCGGCAGAACCAGGAGCGGCCCGTACTGTCGGGTGATGGCAGCGGAACGGCCGGCGACCGCGTCCACTTCGTCTGAGGCAATGAACAGGCTGCGACGTGAGGCGGCCGACGCGGCCCGAGCGCCCGAGATCGGCCAAGCGGCCGGCGGCGAGCGCTCGGCGCCCTCTCATGCGGGCCCGAATCCGTCGTCGCCGACAGACGAGCCCGAGGAGCAGCGGGTCACTCCCCTCGAGCTGTTCTTCGACCTCGTGTTCGTCTTCGCCATCACCCAGGTCACCGGATTCGTCGACGCGGCGCCGTCCTGGACGAGGCTGTCCGAGGGGCTGGCCATTTTTGCCGTGCTGTGGATCTCGTGGACCGGGTACGCGTGGCTGGGGAACGCTGCCAAGTCCGATGACGGCTTTGCGCGGCTGACCCTCCTGTCGGCGATGGGAGCGACACTGATCGTGTCGCTAGCGGTCCCCCATGCCTTCGACCGAGACGGATGGATCTTCGGCATCGCGTTCTTCGCGCTCCGCGCTCTACACATCGGCGCGTACGTGGGGCTGGCGCGAACCCAGCACGACCCGGCCCTCCGGCAGGCAATCCTCCGCCTCGGTGGGACGGAGCTTCCCGCGGCGGCGCTGCTGATCGCCGCGGCAGCATTCGAGGGCCCACCGCGCGCTGCCTTCTGGATTGCCGCGCTGCTGGTCGACTACGGTCTCGGCGCGCTGCTGACGATGCGGGCGCCGTCAGGCGTCACCGGATGGCACATCGAGCCAGTCCATCTCGCCGAGCGCTACAACGCGTTCGTGATCATCGCTCTCGGCGAATCGGTCGTCTCGGTCGGCGTAGGCGCTGGCGTGGTGCCCCTCGACATCAGCGTGGTCGGTGCGGCGCTGCTCGGGCTCGGCACAGCGGCTGCTTTGTGGTGGGCCCACTTCGATCTCCTCGCGATCATGGCCGCGCAGCGGTTGCGGGGTGCGCCTCTGCGCGAGCAGGTCGAGTTGGCCCGCGATGCGTACACGCTGCTCCACCTTCCGCTCGTCGGCGGAATCATCGTGTTCGCCATGGGGTTGCGGCGAACGCTTCTCGACGTCGACGCGCGACTCGATGTGGTGCCCGCCGTGGCGCTGCTCGGAGGTGTCGCGCTGTATCTGCTCGCCCTGACGGCGGTGAAGTGGCGGAGCCTGGGATCCATCCACCTGCTCCGTCCGCTGACCGCTGTGGCGATGCTCGCGGTCCTCCCGGCCGCGCTGTCCGTGCCGGCGCTCGCGGCGCTGGGTATGGTCACCGCGGGAGCGTGGCTGCCGATCGCTGTGGAGCTGATACGCCAGCCGGACGCGCGCCGACGCGCGCGCCTCGAGGCGATGTCGTCACACCCGGTGCGCGAGACATCGCCGTAGACGGTGCACCGCGCCAGCCGTAGTTTGGACGTCTGCTGCTGCCGTCCACGGGTTGCAGCGTCGCGTCGCCATGGTGGTCCGCTAGTCGATCCGATGCAGCTCCTCAGCGGTCAGCTGCACGGAGGCGGCCGCGACGTTCTCCTCCAGATGGGTGACCCGACTGGTCCCGGGAATCGGCACCATGATCGGCGACCGATGCAGCAGCCAAGCGAGCGCGACCTGAGTCGGTGTCAAGAGGCGACGATCCGCGATCTCCCGGACGGCGTCATACGCGCGGACCGCAGCGCCGCCGCGAGCAACGCTGCCGCCGCCGAGCGGGAACCACGGCAGGTAGGCAATTCCCGCACTCTCGCAGCGGTCGAGCACCGCCTCATCGCTGCGATCGATGACCGAGTACGCATTCGAGACGCTGACCACGTCCGTGTGACGCAGCGCGACGTCGAGCTGCCCGGCGGACACGGCGGACAGTCCGATTCGCTGGATCCGTCCCTCCCGTTGCAGATCGACCATCGCCCCGAGCGCGTCCTCGAACGTGGCACGGCCGTTGTCAGCCCAGCGTAGGTGGGTCACGGGGATGCTGTCGAGGCGCAGCAGCCGCAGGTCCGTCTCATTCCCCGCTCGGAGTTCCTCCGCGGTCAGAGCAGCGTGCCATGACCCATCCGGACCCCGCGCCGCGCCAAGCTTGGTCACCAGGACGACCTCCGGCGCGTACGGGTGGAGCGCGTCGGCGATGATCTCGTGCGCGGCGTGCGGGCCGTAGTACCACGAGCAGTCGAACACCCCGACGCCGAGTTCCACGGCACGCCGCGCCACCCGAATGGCTTCGTTGCGGTTGGCGGGCGGGCCGGAGATCCCAGGCCCGGTCAGGCGCATGGTGCCGAACCCCATCCGGGGAACGACGAGGTCACCGAGGCGGACGGTGCCCGCGGCAGCCGCTGGTGCTGTCACGGGTCGATCAGGACGACGCCGCCGTGAGGGCGGACTTCGCCTGCTCGACATCGAGCAGCTGCCCGTTCAGGCCGCCGTATTGGTGCAGATCGCCCAACATCTCGATGCGCAGCGCCGCGTCGCCTCCGCCAGCACGGACAGGGTCGAAACCGGCGGCGGTGATCAGGCGCTCCACTGCTGCCTGTGCGATGTCGTCGTCGGTCGCGTAGAACAGAACAGCTCGCTTCGGAGTCCGGCCCGCACCGGAGGCGAGCGACGTCGCTGCGAGGGTGCCGAATGCCTTGACGTAGTGCGCCGACGGCGGCAGCGAAGAGGCGACGACCGACCCGGAGGACACGCCATCGGGCAGGGTGCGGGTTACGTTGCCGGCGGCATCGAAGGCGTCCGGGTTGGAGGGGTCGATGACGACCTTTCCCTGCAGCCGCGCACTGTGCTCCGTGATCAGCTGCTTCATCACATCGAGCCAAACGGCGAACACGACCGCCTCTGACTGGTCGATGGCGTCGGCGACCGTCGCGGCGGTCACTGCGCCACCCAGCTCCCGGGCGAAGTCGGTTGGCACACGACTCGCCGCGATCACCACCGGTTCTCCGCCCTGGCTCAGCAGGCCGGCCAGCGTCTTGCCGATGTTGCCGGCGCCGATTACCGCTGTCGACATGGTCTTCTCCTCTGTGCGCAACCGCTGTCGCTGGGTTGAAGGAAACCGAATCAGGTTGATATGGGCGACCGGTATGACATCTGAGCCGCTGCTCGCCACGCGATGCGAGGTGCATCTGTGTTCACGCGGCGAGCTCGCGCACCCGGGGGATCACCTGCGTGCCGTACAGCTCGATGTTCCGCATCAGTGACTCGTGCGTCAGTCCGGGCATGCCGAACTTCAGGTCGAAGCGGTTGGCCCCCAGCGCCCGCAGGTTGGCGGCGATCTTCTGCGCGACGGTCTCGGGCGAGCCGACGTAGAGAGCACCGCGCGGGCCGACTTCCGAGCTGAAGGAATCCTCGGTGGGGATGGCAAAGCCACGCTCCTCCGAGATGAGTGCGATGGTCTCCCGCCAACGCGGCCAGAACTCGCCGCGCGCCTCCTCGTCCGTCGGCGCGACGTGGCCGGGCGAATGCACCAGAACGGGAAGCGGCGATCTCCCGAACTTGTCGAGGGCCGCGGCGAAGAGCCGGGAGAACGGGGCGAAGCGCTCGGGCGGTCCGCCGATGATGGCGAGCGCGAGCGAGAAGCCGAGGCGTGCCGCGCGGACGACAGACTCCGGATTGCCGCCCACCCCGATCCAGGTCGGGAATGGGCCCGACTCCAGGTGGGGGACGACGTTCTGGTCGCGCAGCGCGGCGCGGGTCCTGCCCTGCCACGTCACCGGTCCTCCCTTGAGCAGCTCAGCGAAGAGCGCGGTCTTCTCGTCGAACAGCTCGTCGTAGTCGGCGAGGTCGTAGCCGAACAGAGGGAATGACTCGATGCTCGATCCCCGACCGAGGATCACCTCGACCCGACCGTTGGAGATTGCGTTGAGGGTGGAGTACCGCTGAAAGACGCGGACGGGGTCGTCCGAGCTGAGCACGATCACTGATGAGCCGACGTGGATCCGCCGGGTGCGGGCGGCGATCGCCGAGAGAACGACATCCCCCGCCGGCATGGGGAAGTAGTCGGTGTGATGCTCACCGATGCCGAAGAAGTCGATGCCGACCTCGTCGGCGAGGACACCCTGCTCGACGACGTTGCGGATCGTCTGCGCATGTGATTGCGGTGTGCCGTCGGGCTCGTGGTTCAGGTCGCCGAAGGTGTGCAGTCCGAGCTGGAGCGGGAATGCCACCGTCAGGCGCTCCGTTCCTGCGGTGTTTCGCCAGCCGCGGGCGGGTGCACGCCCGTCGCCCTGACGCGAATCGCTCGCTCGAACTCGGCGCGGCTGAGCACGACGCCGAAGACCGGGCCACCCGGCTGCAGGACGCGGCCCTGAGTGAGGCCGCCGACGACGACCGGGTCGTATCCCAGGCGGTCGATGACCGCGGCCACCGCATCGACAGCGGCCCCGTCGTCGCCGGCGACGCCGAGAGCCCGACGCTCGGGTGAGTGCGGCGGTCGCGCGTGCTCCTCAAGGTCGTGATAGCCGACGTGGTTGAGCGTCTTGACCACGGTGGCATCGGGGAGGCGCTGCGCGACGAACTCGCTGCTGCCGACCCCGTCGCGCTCGAGCGCCTCGAGAACGCCGTCGCTGGACGGCCAGTAGTTCATCGCGTCGATGACGAGGCGTCCCGACACTAGCCGGGGGTCGAGCCGCAGAAAGCGGTGCAGCGGGATGGCGAGGACGACGATGTCCGCATCCCGCACGGCATCGGCCGCCCACCGCGGTGTCGCGCCGGGAATGACGAGCTCGGTGATCAGCTCGAGCTGGGCGGGGTCGCCCGAGTTGGCGATCGCGACGGACCACCCCGCGGCGAGGGCGAGCCGCGCGATCACCGGCCCGACGTGACCCGCGCCGAGCACCGCGAGCCGTGGAGACGCCGACATCCTCAGCTCACCGTGCCCCGGAAGCGGGCGCAGTCGCGTGATCAACGGCTGCGACGGACGCGTGCTCCGGCCGGCAGGTCGTCGATGTGCAGTGCCCACTCCGGAATCGCCGGCGGCTCGACCGGCCCGACCGCGGTGGCGGGGAACCCATCGATCTCCATCCCGTCGGCGAATCGGCTGCGCTGCTTGACCACCGCGCCCGCGCGAACGACGGAGCGTGCGCCGACGATGCTGCCATCGCACACGATGGCGCCCGGCTCGATGATGGAGCCGGCACCGATGTGGCAGCCATGGATCATCGCCCCCGGGCCGACGACGGCGCCGTCGTCGATGACGAGCTCGTTGTCGGGGAGCAGGTGCAAGACGGTGTTCTCCAGGATCTGCACGTCGTCCCCGATGCGCACCGGTCCGTGCGAGTCGCCGATGATCTTGACCCCGGCTCCGATGATGGAGCGCTCGCCGATGACGACGTCGCCGGTGACCTCCGCCGAAGGGAAGAGCACCGCGGACGCGGCGACGGTCGGCACGATGCCCCGATAGGCGTGCAGCTGGCCCATGGTTGCTGCCTCCGTTGGTCCGACCACGAGGGAGGTGGTCGGAGGAAGTTCGAGGTCGCCCTCGCGCAGTCCGCGCAGACGGTCGATGTCGGCGTCCGAGACGGCGCGGATCACGCGCGCCGGGCGGCCGACGGCGACGACGTTGCTGCGCAGAGTCGCACCCGCGGGTACGAGCGTTCCCTCGCCGAGGAACACGCGATCGCCGAGCCGCGCGCCGGGCATGAGGATCGAGGCGTTGCCGACCTCGCAGAGGTCGCCGACGCTGGCGCCAATGACCAGACAGCGGTGCCCGAACACGGTGCGCCGGCCGATGTGCACCGGCATCGCCGGCGTGCCGACCACGACCGCATTCTCAATCACGGCCGAGCCCGTCCCGATGGCGACGCTGGTCGCCCGCGAACGGATCACCGCACCCTCCGAGAGCAGCGATCGGTCGCCGAGCAGAGCCCGTCCCACGATGACCGCCGAGCCGGCCAGCTGTGGCGCCAGCGGGCTCGCCGACACGGCCCGAACCGCGGCCTCCGCCCTGCTCACTCCGTCACCCGCCCGATCCTCGCTGTCACTTGAGCGTTCAAGGACGCTAGCATCCGCGCACTTGAATCGTCAAGCGTCGAGGGGTTAGCATGGCGCGGTGGGCCGAACCAGGCGAGCGGGGACGACGGCGGACGTCCGATGGCTGGACCCCGAGGAGGAGCGCGCCTGGCGCGCCGTCGCGACCGTGATGCACCGGCTGCGCTGGGCGCTGGAGTGCCAGCTCGAGGCGGACGCCGGCCTGAGCTTCATCGAGTACCACGCGTTGGCGCGGCTGTCGGAGGAGCCCGACCACACTCTGCGGATGAGCGACCTCGCCGCCGTCACCAATGCCTCCCTCTCCCGCCTCTCGCACCTCGTCACCCGCCTCGAGGGCTGGGGCTTCGTCCGTCGCCGCCCGGATCCATGCAACGGCCGGTTCACCCAGGCGATCCTCACCAACGCGGGCTACCGCAAGCTCGCCGCCTCGGCGCCGGCGCACGCTGCCGCTGTGCGAGAACTCGTCGTCGACGCCTTCACCGCCACCGAGCTGGGCCGGCTGCGGGCTCTGTCGGAGCGCATCGTCGACCGCATCGACGCATCGCAATGGAACCAGCTGCCGACATGACAGGAAGCGGCAGCGGCGAGGCGGTCGGCTCGGTCGACCGTCGTCACCTGCTACTCATTGGGGCCGGGCCCGGTCTGGGCTTGGCGGTGGCCCACCGTTTCGCCGTCGGAGGCTACCGAGTCACGTTGGTTGCTCGAAGCGCCGACGGTCTACGTGACATCGCGGCACGGTTGGCCGACACCGGCGTCGAGACCGGCACCATCGTGGCGGACGCAAGCGACCCCGAGGGTCTGCGTGCGCGAATGACTGAGCTGTACCGCGGGAACGATGCGCCGGGAGTCATCATCTATAGCGCCGCCAACGGTGCGCCCGATCAGCTGTTGAGTTCGAGCGTCGCTCACCTGCAGGCTGCTTACGCAGTCGACGTGATCGGTGCCATCGTCGTCGCGCAGGTCGCGTCTGCGGCGATGAGGGCCGCTGGATTCGGCACCATGATGGTCACCGGAGGCGGATTCGCTGATTATCCGATCCCGGCCCTCGCGACGCTCTCACTCGGCAAAGCCGCTCTTCGGTCGGCGGCAACGATGCTCGCGGCTGACCTGGAACCGGACGGCATACGCGTGGCTACGCTCACGATCGCAGGACAGATCGTTGCGGGTACTGCCTTTGACCCCGACCGCATAGCAGAGCGCTATTGGGACGTTGTCCACACTGACGGTCCATGGCAGGCGGAGTTTCGCTTCACCGGCGAGTAGCGGAAGTCGCGGCACTCGCCAGAGTCCCAGGGAGAAGTGCTCACTCACCCGCGACGAATCAACCACCACCCCTGGCGGTGTCGAAGATCGGCCAGCCGACCTCGGTCCTCCACGCCGACTCGTCGTCAGTGTCGTGGGGTCCGACCAAGTAGTACTCCCGAATGAGGCCATCGACCGCGAGGGCATGTTCACTCACGTAGGTCGCCAGCGCCCCGTAGGAACGGTCGAGATCGTCGTGGGAGCCGCTGTGCGTGATCACCGCAAGCTCTGCTCCTGGCACCGACAGCGGTCCAACCCGCCCGACCGGCCGGAACTCGCCGATCACCGGGAAGAAGAGGGTGGCGTCGCCGCGCTCGTCTGCGAACAGCTCGTTGGCGTAGATCCCGCCGGGAGGTCCGCTGGCGACGATGTCCTGCGCCGAGAGAGTCCCATGAATCTCACCGATTGCCCCGTGATACCAGGCCACGAGATCGCCAACATTCACCGTGGCCGTGATGGCCGCCGCCGAGGTGGCCAGTAGTCGACGGTGCTCGATCACCGCGGACAGTGAGGGGTGTTCGAGGAGGTGGCGCAGGGAGGCCACGGCGTGCTGGGTCTCGGCCAGGGTCTCCTCCAAGCGGGTGAGGTGGGCGGCGATGAGCTGGGACCGAGTCGTCTGATCGGGTGCCTGCAACACCATTCCGATGTCGTCGAGCGGCATGTCGAGATCCCGGAACCGTCGGATTACCTGAGCGATCGGGATCTGGGCGCTCGTGTATCGGCGATAGCCGGTGACCGGATCGACTTCCGCGGGTTCAAGGAGGCCGGCCCGGTGGTAATGGCGCAGGGTCTTGACGCTGAGGAACGTGACCCGGGAGAAGTCGCCGATCGTCAACGAGCCAGGCACGTACCCAGTTTCGACCCTCCCCTAGGGGAAGAGTCAACGCGACGGGGAGCGCTTGACTCTCCCCCAGCGGTATCGCCCAACGTGGAGCTCTCGGCCATGGGGGCCGATCAGAGCAAGGGAGGAACCCATGTCTGTTGCAACCGAACTCCGAGGTGTGGTGGCCGAGTTCGTCGCGGCCGTCAATGCCTTCGACCTCGACCGGATTGTCGCCACGTTCACCCCCGACGCCTACGTCAACGACGTCAGTCGGGAAATGTGGGGCACCAATGCTATTCGCGCCTTCATCGCCAAGGAGATCGTCGGGGACCACGTCACGATGGAGGTCCGCGAGGTCCTCGACCACTACGGCGACATCATCGTCCGTGCCCGCATCGACGGGACGTACGACAAGACCAACCTGCCCGACGAGCTGGTCCTGACCAGCTACTTCGGGATCCGTGACGACAAGATCACGAGCCTCACGATTATCGCCAATCAGCCGAGTCCGTACTGACGCCGATCTTGCCGGAAACTCGAAATGAACGCGCCAAATGAGCACCCTGGTGACCACCGAGTTCTTTGCCCAGGCAGGCCGCGGGGACAGCGGGAGCATCGACCGCAGGTCCGTCGTCAGCGGCGAGAGCGGATCCGACACCATGGGCGCGCGCTCATGCCGATGCGGGGTTCTCGCCGTCCTGAAGCCCCGGAGAATGCACGGGCAACGGCTGCTTCGGGTAGCGAGCGTCGAGAGTGGTGGTGACACGTCCAGTGGCGATGTCGTACACGTGCCCCGAGACGCTTACCTTCGGTGAGACCAGTGGTGAGGCGAGCAGGCGCTCGACGTCCGCCTTGACCGTCGAGTACGGGTCGGCGACGGCGGAGGCTTCCAGAGCTGCCTCGGACAGTCCTGTCGCGTCCGCGGCCCGATGCCGGAAGCTGCGGTCGGCAAGAAGGCCGGTTCCACATTGGGTGTGGTGAACGACCGCCACTTCGAAGAGGCTGTCCATTCCGCCTTCGCCAGCGAACAGTTGCTCGGCGAGGAAGGCGACGAAGGCGATGTCGTCGATGACGGCCGGGGTGACGCGTCCTCCCGCGTTGCGGATGACGGGGGCGTCACCGAGCCGCAGCCCGAGGACGATCGCTGGGTCGACCCGGTGGTCGAGGCAGGTGACAACAAGCAGCTGAGCAGCGGGCTGGCCGAGTGGCATGAGGGTGTAGCTACGGGCGAACTGCTCGTTGCGCTCCAGCAGGGGGGTCATCCTGGTCACGGGGTACCTTCTCCTTTCAAGGGGTGCGTGTCGTCGCTGGCAGTGGCCGGGAAGTATCTCCTCGACGCCGGCTTCACACGCGACACGTAGGTCCACCGCATCGACATCTGCGCCGCGACGGCCGCGAAATGCACCTGACCGCCCGCCACGACGGCCGCCTCGCGGCCTATCGGGCTACAGCCTTCTCAACGCCCCGAGGAACCCATCGGGGCCCTGGTCGTGGTCGGACGCGCGCCGGTACCTGACGTAGACGATCGCAACGAGAGCGACCGCAAGGGCGAGGGGAAGCAGGGCCCACCAGAACGAGTGTCCGCCGGTTGAACCTCCTACCGACGGGCAGAGCGGCACGCAGCTGAGATCAGTGCCGCCGGGTGGCGCCAGCGCGATGGCCTTCCCGATGGGTGCGACCCCTGACGGCGCACCGCTGTGAGTGTCCGGCACTTGACCGCCAGATCCGCCTCCACTCGCGCCGGGTGGGCCGACGCCAGCCGTCGAGCTGGGAGTCGTGGTCGATGACGATGTCTGAGTAGAAGTCGTGGGAGTCGGCGTCGGGTTGGATGTCGGTGCCGGTGTGTTGAGCGGGTTCACGACGAGCGATTGGGTGACCAAGAGGGGCGGCACCACGCTGTGGGCCGTTGCTTGCCCATCCGACGTCGGCGTGCCTGCGGTGTAGGTCAGGGTTCCCTGAGGGGCGAGGGAGGTTGATGTCGGAGATCCGTTCACGACGGAAAAGGTCACAGTCATGCCGGTCTCGTTCACATACACGACACTGTCGCCGACAGAGAGCGTGAGGGCGGGGCACGGCTGACCCGCGCACGTGAACCCCGTGGACGTGATCTTTGCCGTCGTCGAGGCCGCCTCGACCAACCACGAGCGCTGACCCACCGCGAGTGCGAGCAAACCCAGCAGTGCGAGGAGCACGGACACCCCGCTCGCACGAGTCGCCGGTGCCGAACGCGCCCGCTCCAACCGCCGGCTCTTTTCCATGTCACCACGATCCACCCGGTCCGAGCACGAAACGCTTGATTGGATTGGCTCATTCCAGTAACGGGAGCATCGAAAAGCGGCGCAGGACAGGCGCTAATCCGCAGCCGAAGTGCGTACTTCTACGGTTCTGAACGAAGCCGGTGGCCGCGCCACGTTCCCTTATGAACGTGCCGCGGTTCAGTGTTTGTGAACGTCTCCGAGCGACACGCGCCAGCCGACGGGCGAGCGCGGGTCGGGCGAGTACACGCAGACCATTCCGGTGTGAACGGTGGCCTCGAGGTGGGACGCCAGTCCACCGTCGGCCGAGGCGATGCGTTGCATCGCCGACTTGACCGCTCGGGTGACATTCAGCCGGGCCCGCTCGGCGATCGACCCCGCCTGGCGGGAGCGGCCGCCCAACCCGAGCGCCCTGCCCAGCTCGCGCGTGATGAAGTCCATCTCCTCACGCATCGGGCCCACCCGGTCTGCGTTGCCCAACGTCTCCGCATCCTCGATCGTCTGGCCGAGCTCGGAGAGTCGTGCCCGATAGGCACGGCGCGCGTCGTCGTCCAGGAGCTCGCCGGCGTCACTCGACGCCACCGCACGCGCCGTCGCCTCGTCGCCGGTCGCGCCGAGACGCTCGAGGTCGAGTGACGCATGCGGGCGTCCGGGATGCGCCAAGAGTTGGGCGAGTACGCGCATACCTTTGCTGTCTCGCAGCCGCAGCACGCGCCCCTCGTAGCCGATCGACCAGTACTCACCTTCCCGACGGAACGTTCCGTCCTCGGCGGCAACGCGTTCTGCGGCCGCCGCGCGTGATGGCTCGCAGACCGAGGTCGGCGGTGCGACGGCCGCAACAGTTGTGGCATTCATCTCTGCGGGAGATGTTGTGACCGTCGGACGGCCAAGAGCGACCGTGACCTTCTCACCGAGCGCCGGCATCCCTAGCTCATCGCACGTCCGCAGCGCCGCGGTGAGGAGGTCGATCGCCCGCTCGGTGTCTCCCGGTGCGTGTCTCGTCATGAGCATCACGGCAAAGTCGTGCTGCGTGTGGGCCACCCAAGGCCGCGCACCCATGCGCTCGTTCTGCGCGATAGCCCACTCGAGGTGACGTGCTGCGTCGTCGAGACGAGACATCACGGCCGCGAGCAACCCCAAGTAACGGGAGACTGACCCGGTGCAACCCTCGATTGCCCCGAACGCGTTGAGCTCCGCGTAGGGCAGCAACTGCTGATACAGACACGTCGCTCGATCAGCGTCCCCGAGGCTACATACGACTTCGCTGAGCAACGACATTCCTAACAACCACTCGTTGTCGCGGGGCAGGAAAGCGAAATCACCCACCGCCATCGCCTCGAGTTCAGCTCGCGCTTGGTCTTTCTGATCCAGTTCGCAATGGAGGTTGGCCAGTGCACACCGAAACATCGGATACCAGGTGATCAGTCGAGCAGCATCGGAGATTTGCTCTTCCATCTCTGCCAGTCGTCCCTGTTCTTTGCGCAGCTGGAACAGGTAGAGGGTGTCGGCTGCAACCGCATAGGATCGATACGACCGTTCGCCGACGTGAAATGCCGCTGAGACAAGCAGTTCAGCGTCATCGAACCTGCCCTGGAACAGCGCCAGTAAGCACCGCCAGGCTGCCGCCAGCCACATCTTGGCCGGCTCGCGCAACTCGTCCGCGATGCGGTCCATCGCGTCGAACTCCTGGTCCATCGACGACGTGTCCCCGAGCTCGAGGAATGCACAGGCCCGGAGCATGTGACCGGACAGGACCCGCTCACTGTCCCGCGCCTCCTGGCCTGCTGCGATCTGCTCGCTGGCGATCGCCAGACGTTCGTGCGCGGTGTCCGGCTTCCACAGCGCCCCGAACATCCCTTCCAGGGTGAAGGCAAGGGTCGCGGGGTCCTGGAGCCGTCGGGCGACATCCACGGCCCGCTTGCTCAGTGACTCCCTCGGTTCGGGGGACGGATCGTCCCGCATTGCGCCCGCGAGTCGGGCGAGCATCCTGGCCTGGAGCACGCTGTCGCCGTCACCGATCGCCGCGAGGGCGTCTTGCAGCAAAGGAATGATGTGCGGATCACCGCCGGCACGTTCCCAGACGACTCCTCTCCCTCCGTAGCCGAGTGCGGCTCGGGCTAGATGATTCCCAAGTCCCAGGCTCCGACTGAGGTCGGCAGCGTGGAGGAAGGTGAGCTTGGATCCGGCCTCGTCGCCTGCTCGCGACTGGGCGTCGCCCAGCGCCAGCATCACCTCGCATTGCTCCTCACGACTCTTTGGATGAGTCAGCTCGAGCACCTGGAGGGCCATCTGATACAGGCGTACGGCTTCTTCGTAGGCGAGAAGCGAGACCGCGTTGTCGCCGGCCCTGCGTGCGTACATGACCGCCTTCTCGACGTCGCCTGATGGAGCGCCTTCGAAGAAGTGGTGAGCGAGCTCGGCCAGGTGCGGCTCCGGGTCGTCCTCGTAGAGCGCTTCCAAGACGTGTCCGGCCCGATCGTGCAGTTGCATCAGCCGCGCTCGTGCGATGGCGTCGTGCAGGCTCTCGCGAATGAGAACGTGGGAGAAGCGCAGCCGACCTTTGCTGCCCGGGACATCCGTGATCACCCGCGCGACGAAGGCCTCGTCGAGGGACTGGAGAATGTCGTCAAGCGAACTCTCAGCCAGGCGGCTCAATGCGACGAGATTGAACTCGCGTCCGAGGACGGAAGCCAGGGTCAGCGTCTGCAAGCACCCGCCTGAGAGAGGTGTGAGACGCCTTCCGATGACCTCCCTCATGCTTCGAGGCATCGCCAGCCGTGGCCCGGCGTCACTCGCCCCTTCGTGCAGCCGACCTTCGTCCTGCAGTAGACGGACGACCTCTCCCAGGAAGAGGGGGTTTCCTTCCGTCTCGTCGAGCACTCTCCGTACCAGGTTCTCTTGTGGGGTCACTCCCGCGGCAGCGTTGATGAAGCGCGCCGCGTCCGCCGCGGCCAGGCCACGAAGGGTGACGCGGTGCACGGCCTGCTCGCGGGTCAGCTCCAACAGCGTGGTGGCGAGGGGATGGTCGGCGTCGAGGTCGATGTCACGATAGGTTCCGACCACCAGGATGCGGTCGCTGCCGAGCTGGCGGGCAACGAAGCGGAGCAGCAGGAGGGACGGCGTGTCGGCAACTTGAAGGTCATCCAGGATGACCATGACCGGACGTGATGTAGCCATCTTCTTCAGGAAGCTGGTCACCGCATCGAAGAGGCGGAATCGAGCCGCCTCCGGGTCCAAGGTGGGCAGAGGCGGCAAGTGCGCAAGCGTCGCACGGATCTCGGGAAGCAGCTGTGCAATATCAGCCGCTCCTGGCCCCAACTGCGCCTCGATTGTCTGAGCATCGAGAGCACGAATCAGCGTGCGCAGTGACTGGACCCACGGCCAGTAAGCCGGGGCACCCCCTGCTTCCCAGCACCGACCCCAGACCACCTGGACGCCCCGTTCCTCGGCGCGGGCCGAAAGCTCGTCGGCCATTCGAGTCTTGCCGATCCCCGGCTCACCGGCAAGGAGGAGAAGCCGCCCGCGCCCGGCCTGCACGTCATCGAGGATGGCCAGCCCCTGGCTCATCTCGCGATCGCGGCCGACGAAGGGCGCCTGGGCTAGCCGGCCGCGGAGCTCAGCGGGATCCGTCCGCGCAGTGCGAGTCTGTGGATCGCCGGTCGAATAGCTGACGGAGTCCACGAATGGCTCCCCCGACACCGGAGCTCCCCCTCAGGGATCGCCCGGGCCTCGATCCGGGCGGCAGCACCCATGGTACGGGCAGTTGCAGGCGTGGTCGACAGCATCGCTCCGACCGGGCCAGAGCCTCAGAAGGTGGTGCGCAGGTCACCGTTCCTGGCGTCAGCAGCGCCAGCCAGGAGGCCTAGGCCGTAGGCTTCTTCGATGGCTCGCAGGGTGCCGTAGTGGTCACCCGAGGCCGCGTTTTGACCGTGACCCTTGTTGGCGTTGCTGACCGTGATGGTGACGATGTGACCGCCATCGGTCCCGTTGAGACCGCCGCCGGTGTCACCTTCGTCGTAGGTGATGATCACCTTCCCGCCCTGGGCGTACCACTGCGAGCCCTGAATCACGGCCATCTCGCTTTGCAGCCAGCCGTCGACGACGTTGTTGCCGCAGTCATGGCCGTCGTTGCAGAGGTTGGGCGTGACCCACATGAAGTTGGGCGCGGTGTTGCTGGTGAGGTCGGAGTTGAACTGTGTGAAGGGAACCACGCGGTTGCAACGCGCCGGGTTGCTGGTGATGTCGGAGAAGTACATGAAGGGGTCGTGCTTCTTGGCGTAGCCGGCGGTGCCGCCGGTGTTGTCACACGGCGACGGCATGTCCTCCATGTACGCCTTCCAGCTGATGCCCGCGTTGCTCAACTGGTCGGCGAGGTTGGTGCCGTTGAAGACGTATCCCGTCCCGTCATCGTTGATGCCCTGGGTCGACCCGGAGATCAGCGCCAGGTAGTTGGGCAGGGAGGGATGGTGCACCCCGAACCAGTTGGTCGACAACACGTACTGTTGAGCCAGCGAGTTGATGTACGGCGCGTCCGCCGCGCCGATCACTGAGTTGTATTCGCGATTCTCTTCAAGGATCACCATGACGTGGGCGCCGTTGCTCGAGGGCGGCGGCGGGGGCGGCGGCGGCGGCGGCTGCTGCGCCTTGGCCGGCGGGGCTGCGGGTTTAACAGGCGTCGCGGTGGGCGTGCTGGCGTGAGTCGGATTCGGAGTGGGCTTCGGCGGGGGGCTCGGCGTCGTCGCGAGCGCTATCGTCGGCCTTTGGCTAGACGATGTCGACGTGACCGTCGGGGGTGCATCCGCGGTCCCGCCGCCGCCGATCCAGTGCTTCTCGGTGGCGACGTACGCCAGCGCGCTAGGGGCGGCGAACAGGAAAGCCAACGACAAGACGAGGCCGGGATGCGCTGCCAGCCCCTTGAACCACGAGGACATGCCACCTCACCTGTCGGCTGCTGATCGCGATGAGGGTAACTGCTTGTTCGACGAGCGGCGTGGTTTCTTTCTTGCGGTTAGGCGTGTGAGCCGGTTCACGCTCCTGCGCGCCACGCCTTGACCAGGCGCGCGACCTCGTCAAGGTACGTCGTCCCATAGGCGACGCTGGGCTGGAGGTAGGTGTTCTCGACAAACTCGTTCCAGCTGATCCCGAACCAGCCGTCGGGCCTGCTGGTCAAATTGGTCGACCAGATGCTGCGCAGCGTGCTCAGGCCGTTGCGCGGCACGCAGGAACCCCCGCTCAGCTGTCGGTTGTAGCCTGCGATGAACGGGGCGAACCAGCGCTTTCCGGCACCGCGGACCTCGCTCCCGAGGGCGTCGACCTCCCGCTGCGCGCGGCTGTTGGTCGCGGGGTTCTCCGACGACCAGTAGTAGCTCGACGCATCCAGGTACGCCGCGTCGCGGGGCCAGGACGCGGACGTCTCATCACCGACGAGGTAGAGATGCGGCTGCTCCGCGGCGCTCACCTGGCGGACGGTGTCGACGACGTACTTGCGGCTGTCCAGCCACATGACCAGCGGCTTGCTCGAATAGGCGTCGGCGAACGCCGGGTCTGCCGCGTACCGCGACCGGAAGTAGTCGAGGTCGTTGATGATCTGGTCGGCGGGGCGCGAGTAGTCGCCGAAGGACGCGAACGCCAGCCCCAGTCGGAAGTGGGACTGATGCGCGGCGTTGTAGGCGTCCACCCTTTGCACGAGCAGGTCGAGGCGCTGGTTGTAGCCGAACTGCTCTGGGGCCTGCCCGGTCGTGCCGGTCCCGATCCAGCTCACCAGGAAGCCGCTGATCCCAGCCTTCACGGCGGCGGCGATGTGGGTGTCGAAGCCGGCGCCCTGGTCCTGGTCATACAGCCCCTCGCTGGGCACGTCGACGATCTGCGCCCCGCTGTAGTTGACGCTGGGATTGCAGCCACTGCCGTCCATGGCGCCCGGCAGCGGAGGAGGCGAGGCGTTCGTCGGATAGTTCGCCCCAAGGCGGTCACGCCAGTGCTGCGCCGACCAGAAGAGGTAGTAGTGGATGTACACGCCGCGGGCGTCGGTAACCGGCGGTCCCTGCGGCGTCGACGCCGTCGGACTGGAGCTCGAGGCCGGCGACGTCGGCGTGGGAGACGCGCCGACCGGGGATGGCGGGGCGTTGGTCGCGGTTGACCCCGACGACCCATGACTGCGGGCCAGCGCGAAACCGCCCACGCTGCCGACGATGATGATCACGGCCACGGCGCCCGCGATCGCAAGCCGAGTGGGGGAGACCCTCATGGATGCCGCCTAGCGCCGTCGCGCCGCGTCCGCGTCACCACGCCCGTCATCGTCGGGCGGCGGCCCTCCGCGCGGCCAAGGACGTGCGGCGATAGATGGGGCGTGCCAGCACAGCCAGCAGAATCAATATCGCGATGAGGCAGATGATCACGAGGTCGAGCCTGTCGATCAGCTTCATGTTGACCGGCTGGCTTCGCGACAGGGCGATGGGCGTGGACGAGGCGAACCCGCCCTTGAGAATGGTCACCGTGTAGTTGCCGCGCGGCAGCCCGCGCAGCTTGGCACGACCATCGTTGCCGAGCTGGTATTCCGCTGTCCACCCGTTCGCCTCCACCACCTGGACGGTGCCTCCGAGCGACCGTCCCGGGATGACGTGCTGGATATTGACGTCGAGTGTGTAAAGCCCGAGTGTGATGTTCCACGAGGCGCCGGCGATGGGGGTGAACCCATTGCTCCCGCCGTTGAGCACGTTGATCCCGTTGACGTAGGCGCTCTTGGTCGTGAACCTCGGATGCTTCGCGCCGGCGCTGGTGAGGTCGCGCGGCGGAACCGGGAGAGCGAGCCACACGTCGGTCTGGCCATCCAGGTTCTGGCTGGTGCCATCGGGCCCGCTGATGACCAGATTGCGCACCGACGCCGGGGAGATCGCCGAGCCGTCCGCTGCGACGAAGTTGAGGTGCGTGAAGGTCTTGACGCTGAACACCGCGAACTCGGTCTGGCTGCCGAACATGTGGATGGTCTTTTGCGTTGCCGTCGTCCCGTCAGACCAGTGGGCGAACGACACCTGCGCATCCGGGCTCGGTGCCGGCGCGGCGACGGTGAAGCTGTGGTTGCCGATGGTGCCGATCGGCACGACGACCTTGCCGTTGCTGTCGGTCTTCATGGCAACGCCGTCCACCGTGACGCCGGCGCCGAGCACCGCGGGAAGGGTCTGGATCGTGAGGCTCATCGGCATGATGTTGAGCGTCGTCTGGGCAGTGCTGGGGAGCAGGCCGTGCGGGCGGATGCCCTTGAAGTCGGCACTCAGGGCGTAGGCCCCCGCCGGTGTCGCACGGCTGAACCGGTACGTCGCCGTCCCGTCGGCGGCGGTGTCGAGCACGGTCTTCGGCTGTCCGTTCACTGACAGGTGGACGGCCTTGTGCCCCAACGGGTTTCCGCTTGCGTCAGCGAGCGTCACCGTGACTTTGGCCTCCTGTCCGGTGGTGATCGAAGACAGCGGTGAAATCGTCAGAACGGTGGCGTTCGCTGGCAGGATCGTCAGCGTGGCGCTGGCTTGGGCAGGCTGAGCCCCCTTTGGGTGGCTCCCCCTGTACACGACGAGAATGGTGTAGCTGCCCGGCGCCATCTGCCGGTGGAATTTGTACGTCGCGTTGCCGAAGGCGTTCGTCTTCATGCCGAAGGCGTGGGCGCCGTTGATGAAGACGTGGACGGTCGCACGCGACACCGGCCCGCGCGCGGTCGCGAGGTGGATGTTCAGCTGGGCCTGCTGGCCCTTGACCACCGTGCCCGAGGTCGAGATACCCAGGCTCGACGGGATATAGGGCAGACTGATGTGCGGTCTCTTTGTTGGTGCTTTCTTGACGGCGCCGAGCGCGGTGACCGGCATCAGCGCGGCGCCGAGCACGGCGAAGAGAACGGCAAGGGTGGCAAGACGACGGCGCCAGGTCACGATGCCACCCTCCTCCGGCGCCTCGGGATCGCGGCCAGCAGCATCGCCCCCTGCTTGGGGAGAAGGACCAGCAGCACCACAGCGACCAACAGAAGTCCCACGATCGTCCCGTAGACGCCCAGCAACCGGTTCCTGGTCGACGCCGACACGGTGATCGGCGTGGCGGCGTTCTGGCCGACGCGAATGGGACTGAGGGGCGCAGCGGAGAAGTTGAAGGTGCTCAGCAGGTTGGAGGCCTTCTGGTCACGGGTCGACAGCGGCCGCAGCCCGTGCAGCGACTCGATGAGGCTCAGGATCGAGGTGGTGTCGGCGACCGTGTGGTCGACGGTGCCGGCGCGCGCGTAGGGCGACAGCACGATGGTGGGCACCCGGAGGCCTTCGCCGTCGGCGTCGACCTTCGGGGGTGCCACGTGGTCATACCACCCACCCCAGTCAGACCAGGTGATGATGATGGCCGACGACGACCACTCCGGGCTGGAGGCGATCGCGTTGACGACCCCGACCACGCGGTCCTGGCCGTCGCTGATGCTCCCGGGGGCCCGCTCCGAGTCGCCTTCAGGAAGGATGAAGGAGACGCTCGCGGCCTTGTTGGCGGCCACGTCGGTGAACAGGTGGGTGCGATCCTGAATGTTGGCGAAGCTCGCCGGGTTGTCGACGACGCTCGGCAGAGTCAGCAGCGGCAGCCGCGCGAGGGCCGCCGAACGCTCGGTCGACGTTGGGGAGTGGTAGGTGTACGTCGACAGGCTGGGCTGGTTCTTGACCGACTCGGTGTAAACGCGCCAGCTCACCCCGGCCGCGGTGAGCCGGTCGGCGATGCTCGGGATCGTCAGGCCGGCTGGGCTGGTGAGCTGACTCGGCGTCACCGACTGCCCGGTGAACAGGTAGAGGTGGTTGGGCACGCTTCCACCCAGCGCGGCGGAAAAGAAGTGGTCCATGAGCACGCCCTTCGACGCCAGCGTCCAGTAGTCGGAGACCTGGCTCTGGTCGAAGTGCGCCTGGGGGCTCACGGCCAGGCTGGGATCGGCGGTGAAGCCGTCCATCTTCCCGCCGTCGACGGCCGTCTGCGCCGCCACGACGTTGGCGGGCAGCGCCGGCGCCCGCGGCGAGGTCAGCACTGGCGACGTCACACCGGCCGGGAGCGGTTCCGCGCCTGGATAGTTCGCGAAGTAGTTATCGAAGGTGTGGCCTTCCTGAACGATCACGAAGACGTGCTTGATCATGTTGGACGCGTTGTTGGCAATGACGACCGGACCGGCGGTCGACGGCTGGGCGCCTCCCGACGGTGGTTTTGCCGCGGGCGGCGGGCGGTGTGGATGCGGCTTGGGCGCTGCAGCCTGCGCGGTCTGCACGCTGACAGCCACGCCCGCGATCGCCGCCAGCAGAACGAGACGGTGCTTTCTCATGGATACACCGCGTACACGACCACGAGCTTCTCGCTGGTCACGTGGCCGGACGTGCGTTCGACGTTCACGTCCTGCTCGTAGGCAACCGCCCCGTGGAACTTCTTGACGAGGTCCAAGAGGTGCTTGGAGAAGAAGGACGACCTCGACGCCGAGTACGCGTCCCAGACCAGGTAGCGGACCTGGTTGGTGCGGATCAGCTTGTCGGGGTTGTCGACGAACTGGTACGTGGGGTTGCGGTGTAGCGGGTTGGGGCTCACGCTCAGCGCCAGCGCGTGCCGCCGGCCGTAGAACTGGACCACGTTGGCGAACGTCGGTCCGATGGTGAGAACCACGGTGTCGTCAGGGGTGTTGGCGACCATCCAGGCGCCGACCTCGCGAGCGCCTTGAAGGCCGCCCGTCCCGGCGAGATAGTTGGATGGGGCGGAAACAGGCGCGTCGTCCCCGCTGTCCGTCGCTGCTATTGCGATGCTCTGGTGGCGTATCACGCTGGGTGCGCCGAGCGCCAGGACGGTGACCACCATGGTTGCCAGCGCTGCGCGCGACGCCGACGTCCAGTGCCGCTCCGCATGCCGCTCCGCACGTTTGGCCAAGCGGCTGGGCACAGTGGCCACCACCTCGCCGAGCACGAGGAGTCCCTGAACCGACAGCACGGTGATCGAGGGCATGAGGATCAGCAGGTACTCGTACCCCTTGACGGGCCATAGCTCGAAGAACGCGAGCGGGTAGAGCAGGAAGGACACCACCGCCACGTCCTCGGGTCGATGACGGCGGATGGCCACCACCAGTCCGAGGGCCGCCAGCAAGACCACCGGAAGACCGATGGCAGGCGCGACGGTGGTCAGATAGAACGCGGCGGTGTGATTGGCAGGACGGAAGAGCTGCCAGACGAGGAACTGATGAGTGGTCTGGCTGCCGCCGGCGACGATCACCGAGAGCGGCAGGGGCGCGACTGCCACGACATAGAGCGCCACGCAGATGAGAGCCTCCCGCCAGGTCACGCGGGTGGTTCGGCGGGCAACGAACGCGGTGGTGATGATCGCCGGGACCAGGAGCAATGCCGGCTCCTTGGTCACCAGTGCCAGTCCCGCGGTTATCACCGCGGCGTAGAGGAACCGCGTGCTGCGCCGGCGCAGGTACAGCACCATCAGCAGCAGGCTGATCGCCCCCAGCAGCGCCATGGGGCCATCGAGCAGGAACTGCCGCGAAATGACCAGGCAGTACGGCGACAGGCACACGATGACGAAGGCCAACGCGCCGCCGGCACGGCCGAGCAGCGTGTAGGCGAGGGCGGCGATGACGCATGCGAGGAGCAGGCCTGTGATGACCGCGACCACCCTCGGGGGGGTGTCGCCGAGCCCCGTCACCCGGTAGACGACCGATAGCGTCAGCTGCCCAAATAGCGGATGCGCGCGGAACGCCCCGAACAGCCGTCCCGAGAGCTCGTCGCCGGCCAGAGCCGCCGCCTGACCCGAGTACACGGCCTCGTCACTGTTGAGGCCGTCGTGCATCAGGCCGATGGTGCGGAGCAACGCACCCGCGGCCAGGGCGGCACCGAATACCACGCGGACGACCGCGGGGCTGGCGATCAGATTGGCCCTGGCCGCGATGCTCATCGCTGTCGCGGGAGCGCCTGCCGGACCACCGGGGCGGCGCAACCTCATGCCGCGTACGCGACCGAGTACGCCGCTGATGGTCGCGCGGACGGCGCGCAGGTTCGTCCTGACCGCCATGCTCACCCCCGTTGTGCGGGCGCTTGCCGGTCTACCGGGGCGCCGCAGCCTCATACCGCGTACGCGACCTTCGCCGTGTCCACCCCCCGGACTTCCATCGCCCGGGTCAAGCGGTCACGAACTACTGTCGGCCAGCTGAAGTCCGGCAGGGTGATCCGCTCGCAGGGCACGTTGCTCATTGCGGCGGTGAGGATCTCCCGCTCACGCAGGCGCAGCACGTCATTGGACACGCCCCCCACGGAGATCAACGGCGCGAGCTGCTGGTAGGGCGGGAACCCATATGCGTCCTCGGTGTTCTCGAGCAGCTGCTCGACGATCTCGCCGTGGTCGAGCGTCTCCGCGAGCGGCTCGCCGCGGGCGATGACAAAGAGGCGATCGATCGACGTCTTGTCCCCGATGCGGGTGTCGATGAGGTCGGTGACCATGTACTTGGGCGGCGGGATGGCCGCCTGCACGATCGAGTTGATGGCCATGATGGGCAACGGCGACTGAGCGATGCGCTTGCCCACGGTGCGTCCCGAGCGAGAGTGGAGGCGGCTCTGGATCGCGAGGGCAGCCCGTTGCTTACGGGTGAGCCGGTCGATCTGGAGCGCGCTGACGGTGTGCTTGCTGATGGTCAGCGGCTTCGGGTACCGCTGCGCAATTCCGTCGGCGTTGATGATGGTCATGTCGTCGGAGTAGAAGACTCCGTTCGCATCGTCTTGGAGCAGGCGCAGCAGCGTACTGGTCTTTCCCGTGTCGGTCTTCGCCGACAGCAGGACGCCTTGGCCGTCGAGCCCCAGGCAGGCAGCATGCAGCAGCATGTGGTCCTTGCTGAGCAGGATGAAGCGCAGCAGCGCCTCGATGATGTTCGTGTAGAGCACGTGCGGCGAGAACGCCAGCAGCCGGGTCACGACGACGTGGATCGGCGTGCCGATGTATATGTCGAAGTTGGCGCCAAGGTCACCCACCTGCTCGCGGTAGCGCAACCGCGCCGCGGGCGGGTGGATCATCGCGAAGGTCCGCAGGTGCGGACGGCGTGGGCCCTTGATCTCGATGACCAGATCCGGATTCTTCGCCTTCAGCACCCGGAAGAACGCCAGCTCGGGCAGGCGCACGGCGGACTCAATTGTGAGCAAACCGTCGATGTCGTAGTAGTACTGAGGCTCGGGCGTCGGCTCGTCCGGGCGGGCCATGCTGTACATGCTCATGCCGCTGCTCCTTCTGGAAGGCGGCGTACCGGCCAGATAAGCAGGTCACACACCGCGTACCGAAACGCGAGAAGCACGAAGATGGACACCAGGTTGCCGACGCCCGAGGAGGCGTGCAGCACGGTGACTGTCGCCCACAGGACCGGCACGCGCACGACCAGCGCTGCTGTGTTGAGCGCGTCGTAGCTGACGAAACGGCGGATCTTGCCGGTGCGACCCCGGCCGGTGAACGCCCAGTACTCGATGCCCAGGAAGTTGAAGGTCGTCGAGACCTGGGTCGCGAGCGCAGCGGCGAGCAGGTAGTGGACATGAAAGATTTCTGCGAACGTCCAGAACGCGAACTGGTTGACGCCAATGCCCATGGCGCCGACGACAAGGAACCGGGACCCGTCGCCCAGGAACCGATTCCACCCTTCCCCAATTGCTCTCGACACCGGTGCTTTCCCCCCAAAGACGGTTGAGCGTCGCAACAGGACCGCTACGACTGTGTGCCGCCACCATGGAGCGGCTGTGTCAACTGCAACGTCCGAACCTGCCAAACTGTCCGGTTCCTGCTCGGCCGGGGGCGGCAGTGGAGCCTGACCCTCCACTACAGAGCGACCCGGCCGACCGTCTGCGCAGATGGGATCCAGCACTCGAACACGCGTTGATCGGCATCATCTGTGGCCTCACACCACCCCCCGACGGCGTCCGCGTACTCCTGCATCTCGAGGAGGGAGACGCGAACGGCGATCAGGGCGTCCGGCGTGACGGCGTTCTGCTGTTCGCCTGTGACGGCGACGGTCAGCAGGACCCCGCTGCGAATGCTGGTCAGCGTTATGTCGGTCACGGCACCGCCACCCTGCAGTCGCAGGTTGGCGAGGGCCACCTGGACGAGGAGGTAGATGGCGTCGCCCGCCTCGGGAGAAGGCTCGTCGGTGAGGTCCGACCAGACGCGGTATCGGTCCCCCGAAGCCTCGCCAAGCTCAGCGACGTAGCGCGCGATCGCCTCGCCAAGTCCACGTTCGAGGTCGAGCACGGGGGGCTTGAGATCACAGGTCAGCCGGCGCAGCTGATCCTCCGCCATGCGCAACGTCTCGTCGATTCGAGCGGCCACGTCGAGCTGGTCCGGATCGTGGAGGCGGCTGCGCAGGCGTCCGAGCTGGACGTGCATGGAGGCGAGCAGCTGCAGCGTCTCGGCTTTGATTGAGGAGGACATGGCGCGCCGTTCCTGCTGACGCGTTCTGAGCAACGTGGCTATCACTCGGGTGCGATCACCGTCGTCCTTGCGCTGGCCGCCATCGCCACGTCGGCGAGGTTCGCTTAGCCTCCGATCGGTTACGCGGCCTTGCCAGATGTCTCGAAAGACCACCGTCTGAGCCGCGAGCTGAACGTCATCCTGACCCCGACCGTCGTCGTCGTCCATGCGTTCTCCAAGGATGCGGCGGCAATCCACGCCACACCGTCGCCTGACCCCACTGAACCCAACAACGTCCAGTGGACGAAAACGGTCCGCCGGTTCAGACTCTTCGGCCGCGCCGGCCGCGCCGGCCGCGTCGAACGTCAGGCGCAGACGCCGAAACGAATCGCCGCTGACGGTCCGAACCGATCACGGCACGGCGAGCACGCGTCGACGTGGCGCTCGATCGACCGCAAGCGGTCGCGCCGGACGGCGCTGCGCTGCAGGTTCTCGATCGCGAAACCTACCTTGGCGCACTCGCCGCCGCGCGGTTGCCGCCCGTCCAGCGCCACGTAGATCTCCTTGAAGCGCTCGCGGGCGCGAGTGAGTGCGCCGTGGATGGTCCCCGGCGGGACGCTCAGCACGTCGGCGATGCGCTCATGGGACATCCCGTCCACGTCCCGGAGGAGCAGAAGACGTCGCTGGCGGGCGGGTAGCCGGCGGACCGCCTCCCTGACCATGTCACGCGTCATGGCCAGGTCGAACGCCTCGTCGGGCTGGACCGAGCGGCTCGCGTCGACCAGCTCCAGCGTTGCCCGTTCGCTCGCTGGTCCATCGGAGAGATGGAAGCGGCGGTGACGGGTCACACGTCGCAGCTCATCGAGGCAGAGGTTGGTGGCGACGCGGTACACCCACCCGGCGACGTTGAAGGTCGCGTCCATCTGCGGAATGCAGACGAGGAGTTTGCAGAAGGTCTCCTGGACCAGGTCGTCGATGATCTGCGGATCGCGGAGGTACTGCCAGCAGACCCCGCGGATGCGCGATTCAAACCGGTGGCAGAGCGATTCGAAAGCGTCGTCGTCGCCGCGCCGACATGCGGCGATCAGCTCGAGGTCGCTGTCGCCTGTGGCTGACGACTGGGCGGGAGGCTCTGCGACACACAGGGTTTGCCACGTGTCGTCGTCGGTTCCCTGCCCGCTCTCCACGAGCGCCTCATCCGGCGCCTCGTAGATGGGCACGAGGGTCGCGAGCGCTGCCCCCATAACCACACCCCCTCAATGAATTCGTCCTTCCCGCGCGCCCGCCGACAGGAACAGTAGTTATGGAGGGGGGCGGGAGGCAAACGGTTCTTGTTAAGACCCGGGGGTTGTTGTTAAGACCATCGTTTTCGCGCCAGGCGCTTCAGACTGCGCAGATACGGCGCGCTGCACAGCCGTCCGCGTATGGGGCTGAAAATGTGGCGTCCCCGTCAATAGTTGTGAAGGGTGTCCAGGTACGTGCCGTACCCCGACGCCGACGCCCACTCCGAGGCGCTCTCCACCGCGGTGCCCTCACCCCATTCGTTGAAGGTGGTCACGAGCTGCCACGGTGCCCCCGAGGCGACCATCGTCTGTGCGTTGCGACTGAACGTGGCCGGATCGCGGGCCAGGCGGGGCGTCTGCTCGCCGGCCTTCCAGAACCCGGGACTGATGGTGAAGCTGTACCCGGACTGCGAGTCGCTGGCCGAATCCGGTCCGTACTGGTGCCAACCGTCGGGCTGGCTGGCGCAGCCCTGGTAGCCGGAAAAGACCTTGAGCTGAACGTAGAAGCCGAGGGTATTGGCCTGCTTCCAGCGGTCCGCGGTCGCGCACGAGTCGCTGGGATCCCCGTAGACGAACACCACCGGCTTGCCGTTGACGTGCAGGTAGCCGGGATCCCCCGCGTACCTGGTCTTGATGTAGCTGAGGTCCGAGGTGATCTGGGGGACGGTCGGGTTCGGCGAACCCGCCACTCCAGGGACCTGATTCCCCTCCGCCTCGTAGTACAAGGCCCATTTGAAGCCGGCCCCCCTCGCCACCGAGAGCAGCAGTGGGATGTTGGCGTCGGTGTCGGACCCCTGCCCCCACCAGGACGCTATACCCGCCTGCAGGTGGCCGTACTGCATGGCGGCGACGTGCTTCTGCACGGTGGCCTGGTCGGCCGAGCTGTAGTAGCCGAGTGTGGGGTGGTAGTGGGTGTAGGCGTTGTTGGGCGGCGAGCCCCAGGTCTGGGGGAACCACGGGTAGTAGAAGGCCGCACGGATGGGGAGCGGCAGCGAGCTGCTCGTTGAGATCGGGTGCGGTGTCGGTGCCGCCGTCGGAATTCCGGCCGAGGTGGGGTGGCCACCCGATGAGGAGCTCGTCGTCGGCTGTCCCGCTCGCGGCGATGCCTTCGGGCTACTGCTCGTCGAGCTACTCGGCGACGAGCTCGCGCCGCCCTCGCTGGGCGAGGACGCGGACCCATCGCCACCCCGGCTGGTCGATCCGGCCGACGAGGACGAGCCCTGCGCAGTCGGTCCGGGGTGCGAGGCACGCGAGACGGCGAAGGCGATCACCGAGCCGAGCAGAACGGCGGCGACAACGGCGGCCACCGTGACTCGTGTGCGCGTCACCGCGGCTCTGCCTCCGTTCGCCCCATGGAAAGTTAGCCCTCAGGCTACGACGCCCGAGGCCGCGCGGAGGGCGGCGAGACGCTCTCGTCACCCTCCCGCCGCTTCGACTACCTTACTTCTCGACCGCGATTCCGACGATGGGCTGGTTGAGACGGATGCCGCCGAGCGATCCCACTCCCAGGGCCGCGCCGAAGGGGAAGAGGCCTCCGTCCGCGGCCGCCAGCCAGTAGCCCTTGCCGGTCACGGTGGCGGCCATGCCGACGATCGGCTGGTTGAGGATCAGGTTGCCCGTGGACCCGTAGCCCTGGGCATCACCGAAGGGGAAGATGCCGCCGTCCGACGCGACCATCCAGTAGCCGCCGTCGTCGCTCGTCCTTTCCATTCCGACGATCGGCTGGTTGAGCGTGATGCCGCCGGTCGAGCCGAAGCCTCCGGCGTCGCCGAAGGGGAAGATGCCGCCGTCCGACGCCACCAGCCAGTAGCCGTGACCGCTGTGCGTCGACACGATGGCCACGATCGGCTTGTTGAGGTGCCGGTCTCCCATCGAGCCGTAGCCCTTGGCCGAGCCGAATGGGAAGACGCCGCCATCGGAACCCACCAGCCAGTACCCGAAGCCGGCGGGTGTCGACGCCATCCCAACGATCGGCGCGTTGAGCGACAGTCCGCCCAACGAGCCAATCCCGTGAGCTGATCCGAACGGGAAGATGCCACCGTCGGAGGCCACCAGCCAGTACCCGAGTCCGTCCGGGGTACGGCACATCGCCACGATCGGCGCGTTGAGCCGAAGGTTCCCGGTCGACCCGTAGCCGGGTGCCGTTCCGAAGGGGAAGATGCCGCCGTCTCTGGCGACCATCCAGTAGCCCTGCGGCGACGGCGGCTTGCCGGTGATGACAAAGCCAGGATCTGTCGTGATCGGCACTGTCACGAAGCCGAGCCCGAAGGTGACGTTCAGGGGCACGAGACCGGTCGCCGTGGTCTGGTAGAAAAATGCACCCGGCGCGATCCCAGCACCGACCATCGTGACCGACGCCGGTGAGGCCATGGCAGGGGTTGACCCGTCCGGCGCCTGCCAGGTGATCCCCGCGCCCATGAAATACGACTGGCCGGCGGGTGGCGGGAGCAACGGCTCTATCGACAGCCTCTCGCCTGCGTAGATGGCGACGGAGGTCCCGTTGGGGAGCGCCCCCGCGGGGATGGTCAGGGTCACGGCCCGGGCGTTGTCACTGCCGAGCAGAATCGTGGGGACGGTGTTGTCCACGGTCGCCGAGGCGATGGCGCGTCCGAGTCCCGTCGCGGGGCTTATGAAGGCACCCTGCGGGGCAAACGAAGGGCCGGCCGGCGTTGGGGATGGCGGCAGTGCCGCAGCGAGGACCAGTTCGCGTATCGCCACCGCGCTGCTCGTGGTGAATACGTTCGGGTTCCCAGTGTTGTACGTCGCCGTGATGGTGTGACCACCGGGCGTCAGCGTGGGGGTGTAGACGGCAGTCGCCGTATCCGGGTTGTTGTTGGTGGCCACCAGTGTCACCGGATTGGGGAGGGTGGTCGTGTCCTGTACACCGTCGACGAAGAAGGTCACGTTTCCGAACGGAGCCGGACACGTCGGCGATGGCACACAGCTGGGGCTTCGCAGGGCCGTCACGAGCGCGGTGAGGAAGGGCGGGTTGGCCGACGGGTTGGACGCGGGGAGCAGAGTCGTCGTCGTGGCGATGGCTCCCGTTGCGCCGATGTCGGTCAGCACGACGCTGGTAGCCGTGTAGGAGATCGAGAAGCGGCGCGTGGGACTGTCCACGATGCCGCCTGGGTTGCTGAAGGTGCCGGTCACCGACGCCGCAGTCAGGATCGTGAATGGGCTTCCAGTTGGTGAGGCGCCGGCGCTCGGAACCGCGAGCGTCGTCCCGGCGGCCAGCGTGGCTGCACCGGTCACTGCAGTGGTGGTGCCGGCCGCGGCGCTGTAGATGGCAGCTGCACCGAGAGAGAGTGTGCTGCTGTCGTGGAGGCCAGCCGACAGGGTGCCGCCGTTCATGATGATGCCGGTGATCGTTCCGGTGCCGCTCAGCGTGCCCGCGCTGACGGTCACCGCGTTGGAAGTAGAGCCGGTGACGCTGAGCGTTCCTCCGCTCACGGTGACGGCGCCACCAGTGTCGGTTCCAAGGGTGAGGGTACCGGGTCCGGAGAAGCCGATTCCATTGCCCGAGACAGCGCCCAGGCTGAGAGTGCCGGCGCCGCTGATGGGGAAGGGAGTCGGGCCGGAAAGGGCCACCGCCGGTGTGATGCTCCCGGCGCCGGAGGAGGTGATGCTGCCGTTGACGCCGAGCGCGTTGCCGGCGGTGACGGAGTGGGTTCCGGTGAAGTTGATCGCGGCGAAGATCGTGTTGGCCGCAATGTCGTTGTTGGAGGTCGGGAATGCCGGCGACACCACTGACGGGAAATTGAGCGTGTCTCCGGCCGCCACCGCAGGCGAACTAGCGCCGCACGTGCTCCAGTTGGCCGGGTCGCTCCACAACATGGTGGTGCCGGTGCCGCCGGTCCACGTGCAGGTGTTGGCCGCTCCCACGTGCACCGGAGACCCGAGGCTGCCCGGGAGCCCGAAGAGTGCCAGCGCAGCGATGCCGACCGCCGCGATCGTGCCCCGCCTTACGGACAACCGGCGTCCATGAGGACGGGGTCTGCCTACGGTCGACGTCTGCCTAAGACCCATTGACCTGATCCCCTTGTTCGAAAACGTTCATACACAGCAAACGGGAAGGCCAGCCGCTGCCAGGGTGTCGACAGGCGGGCGCCTCCGCAGTGGGTACAACGCTGGGGGTCGCCAGTCTGTCCGCCCGAATCGGTCCCGGTTTCAACCCGGCCCGTTTGTGCGCCTCATGCGTTGTTCTCGTCGTAGTGGCTCGAATGGTCGCCTCCCGGTGCGCCAGGCCACTGCCTCCGAAACGACCGAATTGACCATCCACGGTGCGGGAGATGGGGATGCTGCGTAACTCTGAGCGACGGTTCGATGTGCGAGACGGCGCCTTTGGGCGACGTGCCCGGAGAGTGTTGGTGCTGGTTCTGGTGCCGGTCATCCTCGGCTGGGCCCTCGGTACTGCGGCACCAGTGGG
>DASZGL010000094.1:0-7516 GCA_035938875.1 Candidatus Dormiibacterota bacterium | reverse complement strand
GCTGGTCGTCGCCGATCGCGCCCAGGTGCACGAGCACAACGGACAGCGCCTGCAGAGCAAGACGTATGGCTACTATCGCTGCGCCTTCGAAGGCGGGATGGTGAGCAAGGCGACGATTCGCATCTATCACCGGACCGCGGTGCGTCAGCAGGTCATTTCTGCCAAGGTCTTCCTCAACACCCTGCTCCACGAGTGGGTGCATCACTTCGACTTCGCCGGTCTCGGCCTGTCGCGCTCCCCGCACACCACCGGCTTCTACACGCGGCTACGCGAGCTCGCCGACGCCCTCGGCGTCGGCATGGTGCTGCCCCCGGAGCGCGACCCGCAGACAGGCCTGCCGATCCCGCGTGCACCCGCGATGAGCGCCTGGCGCCGCGAGCCCTGAGCCGGCTCTTACCGGGGCCCCATACGGCGCGAGCGGGTACCCTTACCCGCCTCGGCGACGTAGCCAAGTGGTAAGGCAGAGGTCTGCAAAACCTTCATCGTGGGTTCGATTCCCACCGTCGCCTCCAGCCACCTCGAGCCCACCTCCGCCGCCTCGGCATGCCCACTGCCTGAGAGGAGCGATGTGACCGACGAACCCCACGGCGATCTCGCCGGGCGCGCCGCTCGCGTGCTCGCCGGTGGCGCGACCCATTCGGCTCGCTCCTATCCGCATCCCATTCACGTCGCCGCGGCTCAGGGGGCACGCAAGTGGCTGGTCGACGGTCGCGAGCTGGTCGACTACACCATGGGGCACGGAGCGCTGCTCCTGGGACACGCTCACCCGGCCGTGGTCGAGGCGGTGCGCGCCCAGGTCGCGCGGGGGACCCACTTCGGCGCCGGCAGCGAGCTCGAGGTTCGCTGGGCCGAGCTGATCGTCGGCATGGTGCCGTCGGTGGAACGGATCCGCTTCACGGCGTCGGGGACGGAGGCCGTGATGCTCGCCCTCCGCCTCGCCCGGGCAGCGTCGGGTCGCGGCGTCGTGGTCAAGCTCGACGACCATTTCAACGGCTGGTACGACGCCGTCAGCGTCGACCTCGACGACAGCGGCCGCCCGGTCCCGGCGACCGGGGTGACGGCGTCGGCTACGGCGGACACCCTCGTGGTCCGCGGCGGTGACCTCGAAGCCCTCAGCCACGCCCTCGACGGCCGGGCCGCCGCCGCGCTGATCATGGAGGCGTCCGGGGCGCACTACGGTCGCTCACCGCTGGCCGCTGAGTTCATCGCCGGCGCACGGCGCCTCTGCGACGCCACGGGCACCGCGCTCGTGTTCGACGAGGTGGTCACCGGGTTCCGCGTCGACCCCGGCGGGATGCAGACACTGCTGCGGATCCGTCCCGACCTCACCATCTTCGGCAAGGTCATGGCGGGCGGCCTTCCCGGTGGCGCCGTCGGCGGCCGCGCCCAGTTGATGGACCTGCTGGCGGTGCCCGAACCGGGCGGTCCCCCAACCCAGCGCCCGTTCGTCTACCACCCGGGTACGTGGAACGCCAACCCGCTCACCGCGGCTGCCGGCATCGCCACCCTCGAGCTGGTCGCCGACGGCACCGCCCAGGCGCGGGCGGCGGCGTTTGCCGCGCAGCTGGAAGCGGCGTGGAGCGCGGCACTCCGCGAGGCAGGTGTGCCCGGCCGGGTCTGGCGCCTGACGAGCATCATCCATTGCGCCCTCGCCGACGCCGGTGCGCAGGCACAGCTCGGCGCCGCACTGCGCGACCAGGGCATCGACGTGCTCCACACCAGCGCGTTCTGCTCGACGGCGCACGGTGACGCGGAGCTGGAATGGAGCGACGCGGCGTTCCGCGGCGCGCTGCGGAGCATCCTCGCCCGGAGATCGTGACCGTCGCGGTGTCGGCTACCATCAGCCGCGGTCGACTGCAGGGCTGGAGGGTTTCATGGGTCAGATCATCGACGCGTGGGTGCAGTTCCTCCCGCCCACGCCACCGGAGAAGTTGACCCCCGAGGCAGCCAACGTGTTCGGCAAGTACGGCCGTCTCGACATGCTGACCAAGGGCACGCAGGGGGACGACGTCGTTCCCGCCATGGATGCCGCCGGGATCGACGTGGCGGTGTGCGCCGGCGACAACGCCAATGTCGTCAACGCGGTGCAGCAACACGGCGGCCGACTGTACGGCCAGTACCACGCGGATCCGACGAAGATCATGCACGCGGTGCGGGAGATCCGGCGCCACGCCAAGGAGTACGGCTTCATCGGCGTGCGCATCGAGCCCTTCCTCTACGACCGGCCGCCGACGGACTCGTGCTACTACCCCATCTACGCCGCGTGCGTCGAAGAGGGTCTCGCCTTTCAGACGCAGGTGGGCCACACCGGTCCGCTGTATCCCTCGTACACAGGTCAGCCGCTGTACATCGACCGAGTCGCCCTCGACTTTCCCGAGCTGCGCATCATCTGCGGTCACATCGGCTGGCCCTGGACCGAGGAGATGATCGCAGTTGCCTGGAAGCATCAAAACGTCTACATCGACACCAGCGCGCACCTCCCTCGGCACTACCCCGAGCGGTTCGTGAACTTCATGACGAAATTCGGCAAGGACAAGGTGCTCTTCGCCAGCGACTTCCCGCTGATTCCCTTCGACCGCGCTCTGAAGGAGCTCGAGGGATTGCAGCTCACCGATGACATCCGCGAGCGCTTTCTGGGCGGTAATGCTCGTCGCGCCTTCGCTCTCGACGGCGCTTGATTCCTTCGTTGGAGGTACCACAGGCCATGGGCAGACTCGACGGCAAGGTGGCCATCATCACCGGCGCCGCCCAGGGCATCGGCGCTGCCTACGCACGACGGTTCGCCGCCGAGGGCGCACCGGTGGTCCTCGCCGACATGCGCGCCGAGAAGGCGGCCGAGGTCGCCGCGTCGATCAACGGCGCGGGAGGCACGGCGATGGCGGTGACGGTCGACGTCGCCGATGAGCAGTCGACCAGGGACTGCGTCAAGCAGACCCTCGACGCCCACGGGCGTGTGGACATCCTTGTCAACAACGCGGGGCTCTACTTCGACCTCGACATGGCCGACACCACTCACCCCTACCTGCGCAAGGTGATGGACGTCAACCTCTACGGTCCCATCCTCATGACCCGCGCTGTGCTCAAGCCGATGCGCCTGCAAGGTGGCGGAGTCATCATCAACCAAGCGTCAACCGCAGCCTATATGTACACCACCGCAGCGATGGCCAAGATGATGAATCCCGGCGCGGTCGACGACATCGACAGCGAGCTGCCGCTGTCGCCCTACTCCATTTCCAAGGCCGCGGTGACCCAGCTGACCAAGTTTCTCGCCGGTGGTCTTGGCCAGTACGGAATCCGCGTCAACTGCATCGCCCCGGGCACCACCATGACCGAGGCCACCAAGACCAAGCTGCCGGAGAACATCCTCGGCATGCTCAGCATGTTCACCGCTCTGGGCAAGACGCTCGAGCCCGAGGACCTCTGCGGCCCCGCCGTGTTCCTGGCGTCAGACGACAGTGCCATGGTGACCGGACAGACGCTGGTGGTCGACGCCGGACAGTTCATGCTCGGTTGAGCGTTGCCTCCGGACTGACCGTCGACTGCGGGCGTGGTGTCAGCGCACGTGTGGCACCGCTGCTGCGATCCCCTGAGGGAGTGCGAACGCTCCCCGACCCCGCGGCGACGGTGACCGGTGGTGGGTCCAGCGTCGACGCCATCTGGCCCGACGGGCTGCGGCTCCAGTTGGTCGCAGAATCACAGGCGAGCGGTTGCCGGCTCAGCGTTCACGCCCACGCGACACGGCGGCTTGTCGTCGACGCGGTGGGCATCAGGCTCGATACCAACGCAGCCACGCGCATCCTCGTCGACGGTTATCACTCGTGGGACTGGGCGGGACTGCGCGACGTCACCGCGCCCGGTCGCGGTTGGTGGGGCGCGCTGCTGGGGACGCCCGGAGCCACGCCAACACTCTCGATCAGCCTCGCCGAGACACCGACATTGGGCGCGCTGTCGCTGGAATGGGAGGGCACGGGGCACCTCGACGCACTGTCGACGGGCGAGCCACGCCAGCTGCGCGATCGCACTGCGAGCTCCGAGCCATTGCGCCAGGTACTCGGGCGCGGTGCCTCGCTGCGCGGTGACGCGATCCGCCTCGCCGCCGTGGACCCGCGTGGCAGTGCAGGTGTCGGACTTCCCGCCCTGCAGCCAGGGGATCAGCAGCCGCGCCACCGACGTGCCGGTTGGATGAGCTGGAACTGCCTCGGCGGCGACGTCTGCGGCGCCGACGTCCTCGACGCGGTGCAGACGCTCGTGCCCGACGGTGGCGTTGCCCTCCTCGACGACGGCTGGATGCCCTGGTGGGGTGACTGGCGCGAACGCGACGACTTCGACACCTCCATCGCCGAACTCGCCGCCGCCGTCCGCGACTCGGGGCGCGTGCTCGGACTCTGGCTGGCGCCGTTTCTCGTCGATCCCCGCTCAGAGGCAGCAACGCTGCACGCAGGCCTCGTCCTCCGCGACGCCACCGGCGAAGCAATCGTCGACCGCCGGCCGGCGTCACCTCAGCTGGTGCTCGACGCATCGCGCGAGGCGGCGCGAGCACACCTCGCCGACCTGGGTGCACGCTTCGCCGCCGCCGGCGTCGGCGTGCTCAAGCTCGACTTCCTGTACGCGGCGGCGCTGCCGGCGATCCGCCAGCGTGGATGGAGTGGAGTGCGCGCGCTGCGCGAGGGAATGCGGTCGCTGGTCGACGCCTACCGTGCGCAGGCGCCGCGCGGTGCCGCCGTCTGGGCCTGCGGCGGTCCGGCGCCGCCGTTGGTCGGCCTCGTCGACGCGTGCCGCAGCGGCGGTGATGCGGTGATCAACGTCCCCAATGCGGGTGCCGAGCCGCCACCACCGCCGTGGTTCGTCCACGGTGAGGCGACCATCCGCGCGCAGACCCGCAACTTCGCCGCGCGCGCATGGTTGTGGGGCAGCACGGTTCCCCCTGACGTCGACGCCGTCACCCTCGGCGCGGTCGGCTACACGGCGCCGCTCGACGACGCGCTCGTGGAGCGCTGGCTCGAGCTCGCCGCGCGCAGTGGCGGCCCCATGCTCGATTCCGACGAGCCGACGGCGAGCACGATCCTGCCCGAGCGCATGGACGCTCTGCGCAAGGCGCAGGCCGCCGCGCTCGGCGCCCGACCGCGCCCGGCGCGACCCGTCGATCCGCTCGGCGGACGCCCGGCGCCGATGGACGATGCGGTCTTCCTCGCCTGGCCGGCGGAGCTTCCTGCGAGCTGGGACCGGTAGGCTGCGAGCGTGCCTGCTGCAGCCGACGTGACCGCCAGCTACCGCGGTCTGTTCCGCGTCAGCGGGATGCCGCGACTGGTCAGTGCCGCGCTTCTCGGCCGCACCGGGCAGCAGATGGGGCAGATCGCCACCGTGCTCTTCGCCCTCGACCGCTTCCACTCGCCGACCATCGCCGGTCTCTACGTGCTCCTCGTCGTCCTCCCCGGCCTGATGGTCGCCCCCATTGCGGGCGCGCTCCTCGATCGCCGCGGACGCACCGCGCTGATCATGCTCGACTACCTGCTCGCCGCCGCGTGCGGGGTGCTGGTGATCGGGCTCGCGGTCAGCGACGTGCTGACGCCGTGGATGTTGCTGACCATCGCCGCGGTCAGCTCGCTGACGGGGCCGCTGAGCAACACGGGGACGCGCACCCTGTTTCCCCTGCTCGTGCCGCGAGAGCTGTGGGACAGGGCCAACGCCATCGACAGCGGTGGATTCGTGCTCGCCATCGTCGCCGGGCCGGGCATCGTCGGCGTTGTCGTCGCCACCTGGGGCACCGTCGCCGGGCTGGTCGCCACCGCGGTGATGTTCGGTCTCGCGGCGCTGGTGCTCGTGGGCCTCGCCGATCCACCGCGACTGGCACGGCGTCCCACAACGCTGCTGCGCGACGCCAGGGACGGACTCGTCTACGTGGTCACCAACCCCGCGTTGCGCGGGCTTGCCATCGGCGTGTCACTGTCCAACCTGGGCTACGGCATCGCCATCGTCGCCGTTCCGGTGCTGGTCATCGACCACCTCCACAGCGGCGCCGGCACCGTGGGCGCGCTGTGGGCGCTGGTCGGCGCGGGCGGCGCGGTGAGCAGCGTGATCGCGGGTCGCTACAACAGCGACGGACGCGAGCGTCACTTCATCAGCGGGGGAATGGCGGGCATCACCATCAGTCTGCTCACCCTCGCCGTCGCCCCCAGCGTCGCCGTCGCAGCGCTGGCGATGATCATCTTCGGCGCGGCCAACGGGCCCTTCGACATCGGCCTCTTCTCGCTGCGTCAGCGCCGCACCGATCCGGCGTGGCTGGGCCGCGCCTTCGCGGTGTCGATGGCACTCAACTTCTGCGGCGTGCCCATCGGATCAGCGCTCGCCGGACCGGTGTTGGCGATCGGGCTCGGCACCGCTTTCGCCGCCGGCGCCGTGGCCTCGGTGGCGGGGGCGGCGGTGATATTGCTGATGATTCCGCCGGGAGCGAGCGAACACCACGTTGCCGCGCGAGCCGGACACAGCGTGACCTGATTGGCGGTCAGGTGCGGTGACGCTGCTTCAGTGCGGTGCGGATCGCCTCCAGGCGCTCGGCGATCGACGCCTCAGCGCCGCGGTCGGTGGGTTCGTAGTAGCGATGACCGGCAAGCTCGTCGGGCAGATATTGCTGCTCGACGACGGCGTCGTCGTAGTCATGCGCGTACTGGTACCCGGTGCCGAAGCCGAGACGTCGGCCGATGGCTGACGACGCGTTGCGCAGATGCAGCGGCACCGGTTGATGGAGCGTCGCACGGACATCGTCGAGCGCCGCGCTGTAAGCACGCATCGCCGAGTTGCTCTTCGCCGCCGTCGCCAGGTACAGGGTCGCCTCCGCCAGGGGGAGGAATCCCTCGGGCATGCCGACGAAGTGCGCCGCCTGCTGCGCGGCGACGGCGACCGCCAGCGCCTGCGGATCGGCGAGACCGATGTCCTCGGCGGCGAGGATGACCAGTCTGCGCGCCACGAACAGCGGGTCCTCGCCGGCTTCGAGCATGCGCGCCAGCCAGTAGACCGCCGCGTCGGGGTCGCTGCCACGCACCGACTTGATGAACGCGGAGATGAGCCAGTAGTGCTGGTCGCCGGCGCGGTCGTAGAGCAGCGCCGGGCTCTGCATGGCATCCTCAACCTGACGCTGGGTGATGCGCCGCCTCCCCTCCTCCACCGGCGCGGCCACCGTGGCAAGTTCCAGCGCGTCGAGCGCGACACGCGCGTCTCCGCCGCTCAGCGAGACAAGTCGCTCCTCGGCGTCGGCGTCCAGCTCGACGTTCATCGCGCCGAGCCCACGCTCGCGGTCGGTCAGCGCACGCCTGACGAGCAGCCGCACGTCCTCAGGCTGCAGCGACTCGAGGCGCACGACTCGAGCCCGGGAGAGCAGCGCGGCGTTGACCTGGAAGCTCGGGTTCTCCGTGGTGGCACCGAGCAGCCGGACGACGCCGCTCTCGACGTGCGGAAGAATGGCGTCCTGCTGTCCCTTGTTGAAGCGATGGATCTCGTCGATGAACAGCAGGGTGCGCTG